>JBGUXY010000094.1:0-5202 GCA_045118335.1 Eggerthellaceae bacterium | reverse complement strand
GAAAAACGAGCGCATGCCACACGAAAATGCATGCGGTAGATGAGAGATCCCATCTACCGCACATCAGAATTGCCCATGTAAACCTGCGTGTAGATCCAGCTAGCTCGTTGGAGGCGAGACGGCCATCCGCTCTTCAGCGCATATGCCCTTTTCGCCTCTCGTCACGCGATGGCTCAGCGACAACGCACTGGTCTTTTCGATGCCGAACTATCCTCGCGCCCCGCCCCACGCTGGCTAGCGGACCAGATTCATCATCTGGAAAGGCTCTTTTTCGGGAATGCCGTACTGCTCCTTGCCCAATGCAATGCTCTTCATGAGGAAGGCCATGTTGCGTGCCAGGGTGCGCATCTGCTGCATGCCTTCCAAGTCCTGGCTCGCTTCGCCAACCGCTCGGCCATGCAAGCCGTTCCAATACTGCCCCGAAGCGATGGGCATGCCGGCAATGCCGAAGTACTTGTTCATCTCGTCGTACGTGGCGCTCAGTCCGCCGCGGCGTGCTACGGTCACCGAGGCACCGACCTTCATGGTCTTGTTGATGCCACCCGTGCTGTAGAACAGGCGGTCCATGAACGCCACCACGGTCGCGTTCGCACTCGCGTAGTACACGGGCGTGCCCACCACCAGGCCGTCGCATTCGGCCAACTTGGGGGCACATTCGTTCACGATGTCGTCAAAGACGCATTTGCCCTTCTTGGCGCAGCCGCCACATGCCATGCACCCGCGAATAGCCTGGTTGCCCACCTGCACGGTTTCGACCTCGATGCCTTCTTCGGCGAAAATCTTCTCCATTTCAGCCAGCGCAATAGCCGTATTGCTTTCCTTGCGCGGGCTGCCATTGATCATGAGTACCTTCATGCGTTCTCCTTCTCTCGAAAGCACGGCATGGATTATCCCACGAAGCGAGTGGCAACGGTTTTCCACCGCCTCAACACCAGGAAATATCCGAGCAACCGACGGTTCCGAATGCCGAAATCACCAACTGCAACGCCTGCGGGTGAGATTATTCATTTTCGCTGAAGCGGGAAAAGACCACCTCGAAGCGATCTTGTGGCACGACGGCAAACGTGTTGCGGGCCTGCAGGCGCAAGATGCCTGCATCGTCGAGCAGGAACCCATCGGGGTCACCCGAATACCGCACGGGCTGCGCCCACCCCTCGCGTTCGGCGTATTCGCGCATGCGGCCCACATCCCGCGTTACGTCCACGCCGTCATCCGGATCGATGACGCGAAAAGCGCGCAACGGCTTGCGGGCAGACGCCACCTGCAGTTCGGGCATTTCCACCAGCTTGCGGGCAAGCAGCGACGTCGCGCGCTGCACAGCGATGGCCTGCGTCACCTCTTCGTCTGCGTCGTAGCCCTCAAGGCACTCCTCCAGCTCCTGCGGCGAAAACACCACCCCGTGCGACGACTGCTCCTGCATGCTTTTCGCCCAGTCGGCAAGCAACGCGCGTGCCGCCTCGATCGGAAGGCGTTCCACCTGCTCCACCAACGCGAACCTGCGCAGGAGCGCCGGGTCGAGCATGTCGTATCGGTTGGTGGCTGCCAGCATGATCACGCCCGGAGGCAAACGGTCGATTTCCTGCATGAAGGTCACGGTCGTGCGGTTGAGCTCTCCGTCGGCGGCGCGCACGCCAGAAGCGCGCGTGTTCGCCACGCAATCGAGCTCGTCGATCATGAGCACGCACGCGCCCCGATGCGCATGACGAAACACCGTCGAGATGTTCTTCGCCGTGCGGCCCATCAGGCTGTCCACCGTATTGGACATGTTCACGTACATGAGAGGCAAGCCTTCGCGATAGGCGATCCAACGCGCCATCTCGGTCTTGCCCGTACCGGGAGGCCCCCACAGCAGCGTGGTATTGCGCGCCGGCAAGCCCAAGGAGCGCAGCCGCGGAGCGCTCACACGCATGGAATGCACCTGCTCGGCAACGCGTTTCGCCTGATCGGTGATGTAGTAACGCGAGATGTCGAACGTCTCTTCCGGGTGCTCCATGAACACGAGCTGAGAAACCTCTTCGGGAATGGTCTCGTCGGTGGCGGTACCGTTTCCAATGCGATATGCGCGGATGACTTCATTGCAGAACGCCTTGCCGGCCCCTTCAGCAGACATAGCCTCGTGCGAGGCAACCCGATATGCCGCATGGCGCGCCTTGTCGGGGTCACCGTCGATGACCAGCGCCTCCAACAGCAACTTGACATCTTCATTCAGCGCCATGAGTTTTTCCTCGCTTTCTGCATGCATCGATCCGACATACGCGCAGGCGGCCTTGCCTCATCGGCGGCGTGGACTCATCTTCGCTGCGCGAAAAAGGCCGGATCCATGCGTCAGATGTACTGGCGTCTAGATCGTTTCGGGAAAACCTGACGTTCATGACGGTTCTGCACGAGCTAATCACGATAAAGAATGCCCCGATCACGCAAACGTAGCGTTTTAGCTACGTAAAAGCATTCTATGATGCACATTTTGCTCGCAATCGACGTTTAGCTCGTGCAGAACCGTTATGAACGTCAGATTCTTCCAAAGTTTATCAGCTTGAGAGCTGGCAGCGGGAAGCGGGGCCACGTCTACCTCTTTCAATGTGACGCAGCCCCGCCTTCCGTCATACTTTGCGGCAACCGGGGGCCCGGTCTTCCGAAACCCCCGGTCATCTCATCGAGCGTTCTCCGCTTGCCGTTACGCCTGCGCAACCGCCTGTTGCGCCGCCGCCTGCTCCTTGGCCTTTTCCTCTGCCTCGAGGGCCTTGTATTCCTTGCGACCCTGCCACAGCAGACCCACGGCGCCCTTCACGAAGCTGAAGTCGATCATCTTCGTGGCCTTGTACAGGTCGAGAGGCGTGATGTAGAACTGGCCAGGCATCGTGCCCATGATGTTGCCGTCCATGGCGATCTTGCCGTCGCGTATGTAGATCTTCTTCGCGGTCATGAGCTTGGTGCCCTGCGCGTTGATGATGTCGAGTACAAGCTTGCCAGCCATTACCTGTCCTTTCCTCATAGGTACCGAAACAGCCGGCACCAAGCCACTTCACGCGCAGTGGCCGCGCTCCAGAGGCCTGCCGCAAGCCGCGGCAGGCCCGATACTCATTTCCCCTAGCCGTTGATGACGGCGTCGAAGTCGATGTCCATGTCTTCGAACAGCACCTGCGCAACCGCGCGGCCGCCACCGGAAACCGTGGGTCCGGGCCATGCGGAGGCACCGCCCAGGTACAGGTTCTGGATCGGGGTAGCGAAGCGTGCCATCTCGGGGAACGGACGATTCGAGCTGCCTTGGTCGGCTTCCTGGCTGATGTGGCAGAAGTCACCGCACAGCCATGCGTCGTTCCAGCGAGCATAGTCGAGCGGGTTGTGCACGGTGCGGGTCAGGGCATCGGCGGGCGTGATGTTGGTGGTCATCTCGCACCATGCCTCCCAGTTCTTGTCAGCGATTTCCTGACCGTACTTGTCCCAGTTGGCCGGGTCGCCATACAGGGCATAGGGCTCGTAGTTGTACAGGTACAGCGTGTGGTACCCGTTCTCTCCACCACGCGACGGGTCGATGAGCGTGGAGTTGCACGTAGCCGAGGAATCGTAGGGGCTGTGCTGACCGGCCTTCAGGTCCTCAAAGACCTTCTTGTAGTGCTCGTGGCCATGGCTCTGCTCGGTGATCAGACCCGGGGTGGGCTTGTCGCCGAGGGCCTTGTAACGCGGCGCTTCCTTCAGGGTGATGTTCTGCAGGAAGCCCACATAGTAGCTCGGACGCAGATTGTCGACCTTTTCAGTGAGCCACTCGGGCACAAGCGCCGGATCGACCATGCCATTGCTGCCAAAGAGCTGCTTGATGTTGAGGGTGCTCACGAACTTCTTGGCGGTTACTTCTTCGCCATTCTCGAGCACGAATGCGGTGCAGGCGCCATCCTCAACTTTAACCTTGGCAATCTTGGCGCCCGTGCGAATCTCTCCACCGTAGTCGCGAATCATGGCGGCCATAGCGTCGGTGAGCTTCTGGGATCCGCCCACGCAGTGCGGCATGCGGTACTTGCTGGGCGCGTGCATCATATACATGACGGCCAGGAACGTGCCGCCGGTTGCCGGGTCGAACGGGCTTACCATCGACTCGGACACGAAGCGGGTCGTGACCTCGCGCAGCTCGTCGGTCTTGAAGACCTCGCACACGATCTCATAGGCGCTCATGCCCAGATAGTGGATGAGACGCTCGCCAATGGGACCAAAGCCCGCAAGCACGGAGACCATGGTTTCGGCATCTACCGGAGGCGCGAACATGCCCAGCGTGAGCATGGGGCCAATGGCCTGGGTGAAGTCGTGGAACTCGCGATACGCTTCCGCTTCTTCCTTGCCGAGCTTTTCCTCGATCTCGGCGCAGCAGCGATCGATGTCGAAGTAGAGCGTGATGGCCATGTTCTTGTTGTTGAAGATTTCCGTGGTGGAAGCCTCGGGATACACATAGTCGAGACCATACTTGGAAAGCAGACCCAACTCGTCGTTGGCGATCATCGGGTTCAGCTGGATAAGCGTGTGCACGGTGGCCGCACCGTCATGGATAACACCCAGCTCGTCCTTGAAGCTGATAACGCCACCACCCAGGATATCCCTGCTCTCGAGCACGCACACCTTCAGGCCCGCTTTGGCCAGGTAGGCTGCGGTGGAAAGGCCGTTTTGGCCAGCGCCAGCGATAACGACATCGTATTGTGACACGGTTGCCTCCTTACATCAGGTTGACTTCCGACGCCGGCAACCCAATCCGACGCGCAGGGCAAAGCAAAAGGCTCGCCATGCTCTCCGAACAAGCTGCCGGACGACCATATGTGCTCGTATTAACAGGGTCTCTGGCTAAAACGCCATACCAATCGAGTATGAAATTGGGCTACTACCGAAGTGGTAGAAGCGTTTCCCCAGATGAGAGGCCCACGGTATGAATGTCTCTATGGGAAAGTGGTATACGGTGGTAGAAGCAAAAATGAGAAAACAGGACTTGATTCAATCGTGAAATGATGAAATAAGGTGCATTTTCGAGTTACTGGGAATCTTTGAACCTGGGCGAGAATCGGCAACCGTCTTTCCAGGCATAATGCCAAGGCCGCTTTCCGTCTTGCATCCATGCTTCCCAGTAACTTCGTTTTAGCCCTTCTGCACGGGAGAGAGCAGAACCACCGACACGCGTTTTTGATAAACTGAACGCAATCCGATTAGAGCAATCTTGTCGACGGG
>JBGUXY010000093.1:0-13348 GCA_045118335.1 Eggerthellaceae bacterium | reverse complement strand
CGGCGCCAAGTTCCGAACCTGGTCAGGTCCGGGAGGAAGCAGCCATAAGGGACCGCTGACGAGCGCCCTTGCCTATCCGGGGCATTTACCATGTTCGCTTGAAGGGCATCTGCGGCCATGCGATGCCGCGAACGGAGCTGGCAGAAAGGGAACATGAGGTTCGTCGAATTCATATTGAACTTATTGCACGATCCACGTGCCGCCATCGCGGGGTGGATTATCGCATTAGGGCCCATTTGGGTGTATACCCCTTTGTTCATGATCGTCTTCATCGAGACGGGGCTCGTGTTCTTCCCGTTTCTTCCTGGTGATTCGCTGCTGTTCGCGGCGGGCGTGTTTTCGGCCGATGGGGGCGGACTCAACATCTTCGCCACGCTCATCGTGTTCTATGTTGCGGCGATTCTGGGCAACACGTCGAACTACTGGATCGCGCGCTTTTTCGGTAGCCGCATCATCGACTCGGGCAAGGTCAAGGCTCTTACGCCCGAGCGCATGGCCAAGCTCGACGAATTCTTCGCAAAGTACGGCGGTCTTACCATCGTCATCACGCGTTTCATGCCGTTTTTCCGCACGTTCGCACCGTTTATCGCAGGCACGGGTCACATGAACTTCGGCAAGTTCACGTTCTTCAACGCCATCGGCGGCGTTTCTTGGGTGAGCCTGTTCGTGCTGGTAGGGTATTTCTTCGGCGGCATTCCATTCGTTCAGGAGCACTTCGAAGTCATCGTGCTGGGTATCGTGGCGGTGTCGGTGGCTCCTGCTTTCATCGGAGCCGTCAGGGCTGCCTTGAAAGGCGGCAAGGGCAAGGGCAGGGGCGCCCACGCAAAATAGCGCCAAGGACGGGGGAGTTGCTGCAATCGTCTTGCAAATTCCGCCTATTTGCTATCCAGATGTCAGAAATTTCAATTTATGCGAAGTTTAATCGCGGAAATGTGCCCGCATTGAGGGCGAGGGAAGAAAAATGTCCAGGTCGGCGGAATCGCGTAATGGCCCCTCGACGAATAATTGGCTAAATGGGTATCATAAATTGAAATAATTGACAATTGGAAGCCCATTTGCTTGCAAAACTGGGTATTTATGCTCCCATGACGGCTTCGGATGCTGTGTCGAAAGCACGTGCACTCGGGCTTGGGCGGTTTGCGTTCTTGCACTTGCGCTATCATGACGTGGTGAAAAGCCGAAGATAGCAAAAATCCCATCACGAAAGAGCGGCTCATGGCAGAAGCACTGTACAGGAAGTACCGCCCCCAGGTCTTCGAGGACATGGTGGGCCAAGAGCACATCGAACGAACGCTGAAAAACGCCATCGACCAGGACAAGGTAAGCCATGCATACCTGTTCTGCGGGCCTCGAGGCACGGGAAAGACCACCACGGCCCGCCTGCTGGCCAAGGCGCTGCTGTGTGAAAACGGTCCCACGTCATCGCCTGATGGCACGTGCCGCGACTGCGAGGAAGTGGCAGAGGGCACGCATCCCGACGTCTACGAACTTGATGCGGCAAGCCGCACAGGCGTCGAGAACGTACGCGAGGAAATCATCGGGCGCGTGAACTTCGCTCCGACGCGTGGCAAGAAGAAGATCTACATCATCGATGAGGTTCACATGCTTTCCACTGCAGCGTTCAACGCGCTGCTGAAGACGCTCGAAGAGCCACCGTCGCATGTCGTGTTCGTTCTATGCACCACCGACCCCCAAAAGGTTCCCGCGACGATCCATTCGCGGTGCCAGCGGTTCGATTTCCATCGCCTGGGCACCGACGAGATCGTCAGCCGCCTGGGTGCGGTGTGCATGGGCGAGGGCGTCGAGTTCGAAGGGGATGCGCTGGCTATAGTGGCGCATCGCGCGGACGGCGGGATGCGCAACGCGCTCACTTCGCTGGAACAGCTCATCGCGTTTGGCAATGGCACGGTGACGGTGCGGGGCGCCGAAGACCTGCTCGGCTCGCTCGACTCCAGCGACATGGCCGAAATCGTGCGTGCCGTGGGTCGTCGTGATGTTGCTGCGTGCTTCAACTGGACGGCGAATTACGTGGAGTCGGGTGCCGACCTAGCGCAGTTCGCTCGGGATTTGGCACAGCGCATCCGCAACATGTACGTGATGAGCCTGGTGGGCGCAGATGTGGCTTTGGAAATCCCCGACGCCGAACGCCGCGAGATCGCCGAAGAACTGCAGCTGTTCGGCCCCGATCGCCTGACGCGCATATTGGCACTGCTGGGCGATTTGATATTCGAGCTGCGCACAGCTGGCAACCCTCGTCTTTGCTTCGAGATCGCACTTACGCGCATGGTGCGCCCCGATTCCGACCTCACGCTCGAATCGCTTGCCGAGCGCGTGGAAGCCCTGGAGGCTGGGAAGAGCGCGGTGGCGATGTACGTACCCGAAAGCGCATCGGCACATGCACCGCAATCCGGGTCGGTTTCCTCGCGAGATCTGCCTGTCACGATACCGTCTGCTCCCACTTCCACGATCCGCGCTGCTGCAGACGCAGGGTTCTCGCCAGCAGCTCAGGCTGCAGTTGCAGCTCCCGTTCAGGCTTCGGCGGTTCATGTGACCGCGCAGAAAACCCAGGAACAGGCAAAATCCCGGTCTGCTTCTTCTGCTGCGTCTGGCATTGCCCCTGATGAGGGAATCCAGGTGCAAAACAGTCCATCGCTGGTGGTCCCCGATTCGCAGGGGGCTCAAGATGGCCAGCATACGGCGGGGCATGCGGCAAAGCAGCCGAATTCGGCGTTGGCTTCGATCGTGGCGAATCCTGCAGCGTTGCAGCGCGTTTGGCGTTCCGTGGTCTCGGCGGTGAAGAAAGAACGCGTTTCCTATGGCGTGCTGTTCGTGAACGTGCGTGCCCGAGCCGAAGCGGATGGCAGCGGTGTGGTCGTGGAGTTTCCCGCCGATAACCCCTTCGCGTTCGCCATGGCGCAGAAACCCGATGTGCAAGATGTTATGTCAAAGGCGTTTGACCAGGTTGCAGGCGTGCACGTACCGTTTCGCTGTGCACAGGCGCTAGCCGAGCCCACCCCGGCTGCCCCTTCGGCGGCAATTCCGCTTTCGCAGGCTCCATCCGTGTCAGCCCAAAGCGATGCGTCTTGCGCCCCGATTGGCATGCCGAGCACCCGGGAGAGTCGGACTTCAGAAAAACAGTCGCATCCCGCTCAGGCTCGCTTCGATCGGGAGCAGGCCGAAAAGCCTCAACCCATGGTATCGCAATCTGCTCAAACGGCTAACAACATGTCTGGGGTACCAGGGGATAGGGCTCGTCGCCTTCAGATGTCACCTGCTCCATACGACGAGGTCCCGCTCGACGTTTACGACGGCATGGCGCCTTCATACGAGGAGGATTTCGGCTATGACAACTATGCGCCCGCTTCTGGCCAGCGCAACGCGCCAGACGAACGCATGGGACAGTCTAAAGACGCTGCGATATCTGCCCAATCCGCAAATCGCCTCACGACTGCACCGCAGCCGTCTGCGCAAGCCGATTCCCCGGCTCGTCTCGAGCCATCGGTGGCCTTCACCTCGGCAGAACCTGTTGCACCTGTGGAATCGGCGGGGCCTGTCGAAGAGCCCGCGGCAAACGCAGACGATTTGAGTAAAATGATTTCCGGCAGTATGGGAGTCGACGTGATCTTTGAAGAGGTTGATGAGTAATGGCTAAAGGCAGAGGATATCAGGGCGGCATGCCACGCGGCGGCGGTCAGATGAACATGCAGAAGATGATGATGCAGGCTCAGAAGATGCAAGCCGAGATGGAAAAGGCCCAAGAAGAGATCAAGGACATGACGTTCGAGGCATCAGCCGGCGGTGGCATGGTGAAAGCGGTGGCGAATGGCTCGATGTGCATCGATTCCATCACCATCGACCCCGATGCCGTCGATCCCGAAGACGTGGAGATGCTCCAGGACATGGTCCTTGCTGCCGTGAACGAAGCGCTGCGCGGCATTTCCGAGATGAGCAACATGCGCATGAACTCCGTGACGGGCGGCATGAGCATTCCCGGTTTGTTCTAGCTTCTGCTCCACGGCATCATGTACGCAGCACCGGCGATACAGCGACTGGTAGATGAGCTCGAACGGCTTCCGGGCATCGGCCCCAAGTCGGCTCAGCGCATCGTGTATTGGATACTTAATTCCGATAGGGCTTCTGCCGTACGGCTGGCCGAAGCTATCACCGAAGTGAAGGATGCAGTGCACTTTTGCCCACAGTGCTTCAATTACGCCGAAGGCGACCTTTGCCAGGTTTGCACGTCAGACGTGCGCGATCGTAGCGTCATTTGCGTGGTTTCCGAACCGCGTGACATCCCCCCAATCGAAAGAACCGGCGCGTTCGACGGTTTGTATCATGTTTTGGGAGGCGTGCTGTCGCCGCTGGAAGGCGTGGGTCCCGACGACTTGCATATTGGCCAGCTCATGAGCAGGTTATCGTCGTCTCGGGTGGAAGAGGTCATTTTAGCCACGAATCCCAACGTAGAGGGCGAGACCACGGCAAGTTATCTGGCGCGGATTATTGCCCCCCTGGGCCTGAAGGTTACACGGCTGGCAAGCGGCCTTCCGGTCGGTGGCGATTTGGAATATGCCGACGAGGTCACGCTCGGACGTGCCATCGAAAGCCGTCGGCTGATATCATAGGCTGCAACGTTGTTCCGGCTGGAGTTGCATCTGTTGGGGGTGTAGCTTCGGCTGGTTGGCAATTAGCGCATACGAACTCGCGTCGTGAAAACCTGAGCAGGTGGTATACCTGGGCAAGATGGGTGCATGTGCACCAATTCGAACGACTCGCGTCGGCACGTTTATCAGGCGTAGATTGCAGGATTGCAAGCAACGCAAGCCAGCTTTGATGTTGCGTTTCCCATAGGAGGGAAAATGGCTTCTAAAACAAAGGAATCCCTGTTCGCCTTCACCGAAGATGAGCGGGCCTTCTTGCACGAAGGGCTGAAAGCCCAGGAGGGGACGCTTTCGCCTTTCGCCACCCTTGATGCAGACGCCATCTACGAACACCCCGACCGCCAGAATGTCGATGACGAGCTTGTGCGCCCCGCTTTCACACGCGATGTCGACCGTATTCTGAACAACGCGTTCTACAACCGTTGCATGGACAAGACGCAGGTCTTTCCCTTCTATCGCAACGACGATCTGACGCGTCGCTCGTATCATTTGCAGCTCGTTTCCCAGAACGCGCGAAAGCTTGGCGCTGCGTTGCGCTTGAACACGCGTCTTATCGAGGCAATTGCACTTGGTCACGATCTTGGCCATACGCCATTTGGGCATTGCGGCGAGCATGTGCTCTCCGACATCTACCATGCTCATACCGCCGATGACCACGGCGAGGGCGGCCGGTACTTCAACCACAACGTGCATGGCGTGCGGTTGCTGCGCACCGTGGCTGGCCGCAACCTTTCCCTGCAGACTCTCAACGGTATCCTGTGCCACTGTGGCGAAAAGGCGTTCGACCGCTACACGCCCAACCCGTGCGACACGTTCCAACAACTCGACGCCATGATGCAGCGTTGCTACACCACAGCGGGCGCAAGCCAGTTCTTGCGCCCCTCGACGCTGGAAGGCTGCGTGGTGCGCATCTGCGACATCCTCGCTTACCTGGGCAAAGACCGCCAAGATGCCTTGCGGTTGCGAGTCATCTCGCAAGACGATTACGAAATCGAGCACAGCGTTTTGGGCCATGCGAACAGGGATTTCATCCGCAACACCACGGCCAACATCATCAAGAACAGCATCGGCAAGCCGTATCTGGCCATGGATGAGGAAGTGTTCGCCGCGATCATGGACATCAAGGACCTGAACGCGAGGACCATCTATCTTTCCGATCAGGCTCATGTCACGTTCGACAAATATATCAGGGACATGATGGCGCGTCTGTACGACCGACTGCTCGAAGACATGAAGGCAGGCGATGAAAGCTCTTTCATCTTCCGGCACCATATAAACGCCTGGATGCTCAAAGGCAACAATGCATATGCAGACGAAGATCCCAATGACGTGGTGGTGGACTACATCGCCTCGATGACCGATGAGTACCTAGTCGACCTGTTCAACTTCCTCTACCCCGACGAGGCCGTAAGCTACGACAAGCTCTACGTCCCCTATTTCCGCTAGGGTTGCAGCCTCTCTTGCGCGTCTCGTCGTTCGTAGACGGTGGAAAAATGAGAGAGCGCCCCCAGCCTGCCCCTCCCCGAACAAGCCGAAGGCGCTAGCCGCCGATGCGGCATCCCTCCTGGAAGAAAGAAAGCCCTCCTTGCAGGCCTTCACATTGAAGCGACGCTTCAATTTCAAGCGCTTATTATACCCTTTTTGAAGGGTTTGTGAAGCATGATATTGCAAACTTGCCGCAAATAGGTTAGGCAAACCAAACTGTAATGGACACATGGAGGTCGCACATCCAAGACCTGCGTGCAAAGCAAATGGCGAAAGAAGGCTACGACGGGGCTTCGCGGCAGATAGCATAAGCTCTCTTCTCGGTTCTTGCACACGGTTGCAACCTGTGGCACAATGTATCAACCTTCGGGCGATTGGCGCAGCGGGAGCGCAACTGCCTTACAAGCAGTGGGTCGGGGGTTCAAATCCCTCATCGCCCACCAGAAGCTTTCGGGCGTCTCACGAGTAAACGCAGGTGAGACGCCCTCTTTATCTCCCTGTAATTCCCTATAGAATTGGTCATTTTGGGCATCTGGGATGCAGTTTGGCCGTTTTTGGCCAGAGCCGCCTTCGGGCAACGGCCAGGGTTATCGCGGCTGTCACACGCGTCGAAATCGGCTCCGTCGACTCATCGTGGGCAACCTGCGAAGGAGGCAAGCACGCCGCTGGATCGCAGGGATGACATGTGTTTTCGCGCATGGTCAAGACGATCTTGCTTGGATATAATCTGGCGCAGGAACCCGAATGGGCGCCTGACGAGAAGGGGAGTCGTACGAGCATCGTCGAAGTCGTGCTCATCGGCATTGCGCTTTCCGCGGATGCGATGAGCGTTACCATATGCAACTTGATTGCGAACCCGCACATGGAGCGCCGGTGGGCTATTGCCATGCCCGTTGCGTTCGGCCTGTTCCAGGGCTTGATGCCGGTAATCGGCTACTTCGCCGGGTCATTGGCCGCTAGCATCATCGAGGCTTATGCGGGGCTGGTTGCATTCGCCATCTTGAGCTTCATCGGGGGGAAGATGATTCGCGATGGCGTGAGGGCGACAGGCGAGGTCGAGGCAAGCGGGAAGCTTGGCTGGGCTGCGCTTTTCATGCAGGCCATCGCCACGAGCATCGATGCGTTTGCCGTGGGTGTCTCGTTCGTGTCGCGTTCCCATGCGATTTTCTTCCATGGCGCCATTATCGCTCTGTGCACATTCGTGCTTTGTCTGCTCATGCTGGTGGTGGGGCGCAAAGTGGGAGCCCTGCTTGGCGAACGTGCGCAGATCGTGGGTGGGGCGATACTGGTGCTCATCGGCCTGAAGGCGCTGTTGTTCTAGCAGCCAAACCATCCAGGCGGCATTTCCCAAGACCTGAAATGGTGTGTCGAATAGGGGATTCTTCCATTCGAATACGTTTATTACCTGGGGATTTGAGTTTTTCTTGAACGTTTTCCGCGTCGAGCATGTACACTTTTGCTGCAGCTCGAGGGGGGATTTCATGCAGTATTCAGAGGGAGACATAGTCCTGTATGGACTAAACGGTGCCTGCCGCGTCAAAGCCATCGAAGAGCGCGAGCAGGGTGTTTACTACATTCTCACACCGGTGCACAAAGACCGCACCACACTCATGGTGCCCGTAGACAACGAAATGCTCGTATCGCGTATGCGCCCCATCCCTCCAGCCGATCAGGTCGAGGCGAGCATTCGCGAGGCGTTGGCGACGCAGCCTACGTGGATCGACGATAACTCAGCTCGCAAAGAGCATGCGAAAGACGTGCTAGCCAATGGGGACGAATTCGATTTGCTCATGTTGTGTCGGAGTTTTTACAAGCATAGGGAATACGTGCTCGAGCAGGGAAAGAAATCGACATCGAGCGATGCGGGAATACTGCGTTCCGTGCAAGACCGCATACGCGACGAGTTTTCCTTGGTCTTCGGCATCGAACCCGAAAAGGTTGACGAATTCATAAGCTCCCATGTTCCGTAAGTAAACTCGATAGGGCTCGACGGGCGGTTTCCCAAGGTGTTTGTTCCATTGCAAGTAGCCTTTGAGTCCCCGAGCTGTTATCGTTGTGTTACAGTTCGTAATAAGGCGTTTCACTATCGGAGGTGGTTTTCGTGTATAAGTCCATTCTGGTTTCGTTCGACAATTCTGCACAGTCGAAAAACGCGCTACGCAATGCCGTCATGCTCGCGGAAGCATGTGGTGCGAAGGTGACGGTGGTTTCCGTCGTGGATTCGTTTGATTTCAACGAACTCCACGCATCGCAGCAAGACGTTCTCATCGAGCAGACCGCCGATATCGTGGGCGATTACTCCGACGTGACGTATTATGCCGTCACGGGCAAGCCCCAGGAAGCAATCGTCGACTATGGCAAGTCGGGCGATTACGATCTGATCGTTATGGGTTGCCGCGGTCTTGGCGGCTTCCGTGGCGTAGTGGGCAGCGTCAGCCACGCCGTAGTTCAGTACGTAGACATTCCCGTGATGCTGGTGAAATAGCATCCTCCTGCAATGTTGGGCGGCCGCAACCGAAAGGTTGCGGCCGCTTTCTGCATTATGCTGATACGATGGATGCATGAAGCGATGCATGCGTGGCGCCATGCTCAAATGGCATGTGGTGCCTCTCGGCGCTAGCATAAGCGGCGTCGTCCGCAGGCGCCGACGTAATCCGCACGGGGAAGGGAACGAGCGTGACGGAAAGAGCTGAAACGATGGAAAGCGCTGAAACGATGGAAAGCGCACAGCAAGCCATGCCTCCTAACGTGGCATTTGCCGACGGTGGGCGGGCTGTTCGCATTGTGGACCAGACTATGTTGCCAGGCGATGTCGTGCTGCGCGACTTATCTGGAGCTGCTGAATGCCACGAAGCCATTGCGGGGCTGCTGGTGCGGGGGGCTCCGACCATAGGTGTTTTCGCGGCCTTCGCGCTCAGCATGCTGGCGCGCGGCATGGCGACTGGCAGGAAAAGCGCCTATGCGCCTGAGAGGCTGGCGCGGTTTTCTTTCGTTGCACCATCTCAAGTGGCGGCAGGTTTCTGCTCCACCGAGAAGAGCGGCCGCGACGAGCACATCGTCTCCGGCTCTCGTCTTGAAGCGGGAGATCGCGCCTTGCGCTACGGTGGCTTTGCTTCTCCTGAATTCCTGGTTGAACTTCAGCAGGTTGCTGGCTATCTGGAAAGCAGCCGACCGACGGCAGTCAACCTCCACTGGGCGCTTGACCGCATGATGAAAGCGGCACGCCAGCTTGAAGGCAAGCCTTTGGAAGCGGCTTTAGACGAGCTGCAGCGCGAAGCGGAGTCCATCGCACTTCACGAAGCGGAAACCTGCGATCGTATTTCGGAGTTCGGCCTGGGCTTGCTGGAAGATGGCATGGGAATCATCACACATTGCAATGCCGGTCCGCTCGCGACGTGTGGTCATGGCACGGCGCTTGGCCCCATTCTGCTGGGGGCAGAGTCGGGTATGCAGTTTAAAGTGTACGCCGACGAAACGCGTCCGCTTCTGCAGGGCGCGCGCCTGACCTCTTACGAATTGGCGGCAGCAGGTGTGGATGTGACGCTGATTTGCGACAATATGGCCAGCATCGTGATGAAGCAGGGTTGGGTGCAGGCGTGTCTGGTGGGTTGTGACCGGGTGGCTGCCAATGGGGATGCGGCCAATAAGATCGGAACGAGCGGACTCGCCATCATTGCCAAGCACTACGGCGTGCCCTTCTACGTCATGTGTCCCACATCCACCATCGATTACACGTGCGAATCGGGCGAGCAGATTCCCATCGAGCTGCGCGACGGGGACGAGATCAAAGCCATGTGGTACGAACGTCCCATGGCGCCTGCCGATGTGCCATGCTACAACCCGAGCTTCGATGTCACCGATCACAGCTTGATTGCGGCCATCGTCACCGAACGCGGTATCTGTCGCCCGCCCTACACGGAAAGCCTGGCTGCCATTCGCGGGTAACGACTGTCAACGTGGGTTTTTGCCGATGGATATGCGTTGCGGGCGGATAGGGGCGCATCCTAGAAGAAGCGGGAATGATCGAGGCATATGGAGGCGCGTCTCGTAATCCAGCAGCGCATCTTCATAAGCTGGGACGGTCGGGTTAGCCGTTGTTTTTCTGTTCCAGGTTCACGAAGCGCGCGTCTAGGATCAAGCCGTCTTCCACTTCCAGGATGGCGCAGCTGCGCACGCTGCCACGGCGCGGGAGACGGGCGCTACCAGGGTTTAGATACCTCATGCCTCCAAGCGTTTCGTCACGGGGGATATGGGTGTGACCGTAAATCACCATTTGCACGTCATCTGCGGGAGTTCCGATGTCTTCCGGGCGATGCACCATGTAAAACCTCACACCGCCAATTCGGGGGCTTGCGGCCAATGGCAAATCCAGTATGCGCCGCACGTAGGTATCGCAGTTACCCGCAACGGCGATGACGGGTGCAATGGATTGTAAATCCCAAAAAGTTTGGGGCATCTCGATGTCGCCAGCACACAGAATCTGGTCCACGCCTTCTAGCGCTTCTTTCGCGCTATCCGAAAGCGGTCCGTGGATGTCCGATATGACGCCGATCTTCATTCTCGCAACCTTTCAACTCTTGTTCGCTCAAAACAGACTATAGCAGCTTTGACTTCTAAGAAGGGCCTGTCCCAACGCATGAATTTGGCGGTTGCTTCGAGACGAGCGTTTTTGGTGGAACGTGCCAGGGGCAAGGCCAACATGAAGCTGTCGGCGCCAAGAATCGCGAATACTCATAGCAAATGTGAGCTTCTGATCGCTTGAGTCCGCGTTTTTCGGACAAAATGCAAAAAAAGCGCTATATGGTGTGATTTTCAAGTCAGCAAATGTAGCTTGACGAACGGGAGATTTGCATTGTGCCAGGTCGCACGATGACGCATTGGAACTTGCCGAGTCTATTCGCCGCAAAATCCACACCATATAGCGCTTTTTTTGCATTTTGTCCGAATAATGCGGACTCAAGCTCAGATTTGCATCATTATTGTCTTCAGGATGCCAGTATTGGCAGCTGTGGCGTACTTGCCAACCTGTATCACGGCTAGCTTTCGCGCTTTTGCCTGAAGCAGGCTTGAGACTATGATTGTTGCCGTGTCTTCGCGCGGTCATGACACGAAGATGCCCAGCCGAGCTCCCGTTTGTCTGCAGAAGGGGATGTGCCAAGCCAAACCCACGCCTGACGAGGGCTTTTGCCAGGGGCATAAATGTCTCGGTGGGCCCGCGTGAACAAGTGCCTTTTAGCTGCTTGGCCTGTTCTGGAGACTTGTCACATCTGGTTATCTTTCAAAGAAGATGGTTCTCGGCCGTGTGGGGGCAGAAGAGCGTTACCATGGTGCGGCGCCTTGCTGCGTAGACCATGTCCGAGGCGGGTCCAGTTGGCAACGGATCCAGGAGTTGCGGGGTTTTGAAATGGCAGAATACATCGAGGGAAAACGTCCTGTCATCGAAGCGTTGCGTATGGGCGTTCCGTTGGAATGCGTTCTTATTGCCGACAATCTGAAGCGCGAAGGACTCGTAAGGGATATCCTGCGCAAGGCGAATGCTGCCGAGCTGCCCGTGAAGACGCTACGTCGTGTTGATCTTGATGCGAAATCGGAACGGGGGAGCCACCAGGGCGTGATGGCCCTGGCCAAGCCCTACCAATACTCCAGCGTAGGTGAGATCTTGGCCGATGCAGCAGTGCAGTTCGAAGAAAGAGATCGGGCTCTCGTCGTGATGCTCGACCACATCACCGATGCCGGCAACCTGGGCGCCATCGCACGTTCTGCCGAGGTAGTGGGTGCTAGCGGCATCATCATTCCCAACAAACGTAGCGCGCGTGTGACGGCGGCCACGTACAAGAGCAGTGCCGGCGCCATCTCGAAGCTCAAGATCGCTCAGGTAGCCAATCTTGCCCAGGCCATGGAGCGGTTCAAGGACGAGGGTTTCTGGATCGCGGGTGCCAGCGAGCACGCCCGAGAGGAAATCTGGGATGCCAACCTGCAGGGGCGTATCTGCCTGGTCATGGGCAACGAAGGCGAGGGCTTGGCCCGTCTCACGCGCGAGAAATGCGACTTTTTGGTGGCGCTTCCCCAGGTGGGCGAAATCGCGTCTCTGAACGTGGCGCAGTCGGCAACAGCTTGCATGTACGAGTGGCTTCGCCAGAACTGGTAACGCATGCAAGCGGTTGCATCGGAACAGGTAATGGAATCGAACGCGTGAGCGAAAACGAACATAAGACGGCTCACTGTGAGCTGCCCCTGTGGGCATATCACGTGATGCTGCTGTTGGCGGCGGCGCTATGGGGCTTGGGTACCGTGGTCATCAAGGACACCATCGACGTGTTTCCGCCGCTTTGGCTGGTGGGTTTCCGCTTTCTGCTTGCTGCGGTTGTATCTACGTTGGTGCTGCTCCCGCGCGTTTTGCGCAACCTGAGTCGCGATACGTTGGTGGTGGGCGCGATACTGGGGGTGCCGCTTGCGCTAACGTATCTGCTCAACTCCACGGGTTTGCTATTCACCACGGCATCGAAAAGCGTTTTCTACACCAACACGTACTGCGTGATGATGCCCTTTATCATCTGGGTGGTTATGCGCAGACGGCCCGTACGCGCCAATTTCTGTGCGGCGGCGTTGTGCATCGCGGGCGTGGCACTGGTCACGTTCGCCTATGGGGTTGGGGTGGTGAACTTCAACCGAGGGGATGCGCTCACGCTGTGCTCGGCTTTGGCCGTGGGGGTACATTTGGCACTCGTGGCCCATTTCGCCAAGGGCCGAGACATGCTGGTGCTCACCTGCATCCAGTTTCTCGTGTGTGGCCTGGTTTCACTGGGAGCCGGGGTGGTGTTAGAAGGCCCTCTCGACCTGGCGGTCTTCAGCGAGCCCGGAGTGCTGTCGAGCTTGGCTTATTTGGTGGTGTTCGCGTCGTGTGTTACGCTCATGCTGCAAAACGTGTCCATGGCCAAGGTAAACACCATGACCGGCTCGCTGCTCCTTGCCACCGAATGCATCTTTGGCGTCGTTTTCGCCGCCCTGCTGTTGGGAGAATCGTTAAACGCCATGATGGTTTGCGGATTCACCCTCATAGCCGCCGCCATCGTGGTCAACGAGGTCTTTTCATCTAGTGAGTCCTAAGAGGTGCCAGGGGGTGCCGGCGGGTGCCAGTGGGGGTGCCAGTGGGGACACTCCAAATGTCTCCCCAGAGTGCTGGCACTCTGGGGAGACATTTGGAG
>JBGUXY010000092.1:0-6899 GCA_045118335.1 Eggerthellaceae bacterium | reverse complement strand
ATGTCAACCATCCTTCCGAGGTCGTCAAGGTTGGCGACGAGGTGGAAGTGGAAGTGCTCGACGTCGACCTGCAGCGTGAGCGCATCTCCCTTGGTCTCAAGCAGACCACCGAAGATCCCTGGACCAAGCTCGTGGAAAGCTATCCGGCTGGCTCCATCGTCGACGGCAAAGTTACCAAGACCGTTCCGTTCGGCGCTTTCGTGCAGCTTGGCCCCAACGTGGAAGGCCTGGTTCACATCTCCGAGATGGCAAACCGTCACATCGACGCCCCCACGCAGGTCGTGCACGCTGGCGACGAAGTGAAGGTGAAGGTCATGGACATCAACACAGAGCGTCGTCGCATCAGCCTTTCCATGAAGGCCGCTGCCGAAGAGTTGGGCATCGAAATCGAAGTAGCCGAGCCCGATCCGAAGGTTCTGGAAGAAAAGGCCGCACGTCAGGCGAAGCGCAACGCCGAGCGCGCCGCAGCTGCCGAGGCTGAAAAGGCCGCCGAGGCTCCTGCCGAATAACACAGGTGCCGCAAACGCATGAGCAGGAGGGCTGTCCCAGGTGGGCAGCCCTCTTTCGTTGCTGTGGGATTCCTGGATTCGTCCACCCGAGTGGCGGGTTCGGGATTTCGGGGGTATCGCTGCGCGCTGGCTCGAAACCCCGCACCCGCCACTCGGGTTGCAGATGCCCAATCGTTTCGTTCAAATGGAACAAGTGCCGCATGCTAGGCAATGACTCCCAGGTCGCCCATGGTGAAACTGCGAGGGAAACACTGGCGAGTGCAGTAGCCCCGACTCACGGAGGAGCAGCCTTCGGGTCGTGACGGAGTGAACGAGGGGCTAATGCATCCGCCAGTGTTGGCCGCAGCGTCGCAGCGCTTCATGCGAGGGGCTGCCGTTCTGCCGAACGGCAGCTTACAAAATGCTTGCGATCTTGCCGGCTACATCTACGCTGCCGATGATGCTGATGTTGTTCAGCAGGATCAGGTCGTCTACGTTGTTTTCGGTGCAGAAATCGGCTACGTTGACGTTCGTGTAGCGGAAGTCGGCGATGTAGACGGTCTCGTAGTGGTCAACGAGCCACGGGATGAACGCGTTGCCATACGATTCCTTAACCACGACGCACGACGAACCGTCGGTGATGGCTGGGTTGTGGATTTCAGCCCAAGGCTCGTCACCTGCCACGAAGCAGTTGTATTTCGTGGCATCGTCCCAATCGCTCACGTCGCGGATGACGTTCCATTCGATGTTCTCTCCGGAATTGATATCGGTGTACACCATGTCGTTGGTGCCCATCGGAATCCAGGCTTGCACGGTATCGGGGTTTGCCGCCAAGCTCTCCAATTGCAGCTGCTGGTAATAGGAGCCCAAAAACGGAGAGAAGTCCTGCTCCTCGAACTGGTCGATCGTGTGCGGCTCGATGCCTTTCGCCTCGCAGAAGTTCTGGTAGATGTAGTAGGCTGCTAGAGCCGTCCAATGGTGGTCGGTGCGGAAGAACAGGTATTCGTCTTTGTGCTTAAGGAGCGTGTCCATGGTCTCGACGGTGGTCACCTTGTCGTTATACGAATCGTAGTAGTACTGGATGGCCTGGCCCTGGTTCGATCCTCCCAAGGCTGCCAGCTCTTCTTCGTCGAGCAAGACGCCGGAGTTGTTGGGGATGAGGATCGAATAGACATTCGTGGTGCCCTCCAGCTTGTCGGCAGCGCTGTTCACCGCGTTCACGTAATCGTTGGCAGCTTCCTGCGTGAAACCGTAGGTGGCGTATACCGCACCATCTTTCACATATAGGCCCTGCATGATCTGGCCCTGGATGTCTTCTTCAAGATTCCAGCTGTCGTAGGCCTCGGGTGCAACCGGGTCTTTTTTCGTTGCTTCCTCTACGGTTTCGGTGGGAATATCGTCTGCGTTGGCAGCCGCACCATACATTTGCGTATCGCTTTCATAACCGTAGAAGGTCTTCAGGCGCTGGTTGATGCCCATGAGCGCGTCGCGGAACGGGTAGGTGTCGGCATACCAGGTGGAGACGCCGTCGGTGAAACCGCCGTCGACGAACGATTGGAAGCTGAAGCTGGGGAAGGCGGTGAGCTCGCGGTTCTCGGCCTGCGAGATGGATGGGCGCAAGAAAAAGCACAGGCCCAGCACCAGTCCCAGGGTGAGAACGCCGTTGAAGCCGAGTATGGCGAATTCACGGATGCGCGTCAGGTAGTTGCGCTTGGCCAGGGAAAGCCCCTCGTCGGCGACTTGGCTTTCTCCGGCCGCCTTCGTCTCGGCCGCAGTTTGAGCGAGGACCTTTTGCTTCGCGCGGGCTTCTTCCCTCACAGCCTTCTGTTGACGTCCCGAGGCGGCGGCCTCCGGGGTGGGGGAGCGGCGGTCGGTCTGCGCCGATCGCGCATCGCGTGCGGGGGTGCGGCGGGGTGGATCATCTTCGGGGCGCTTGCGTGCCTGTGTTTCCTGCGCGTGCTGCTTGCGCTGCTCATCGTCGAATTGGCGACGGGCTCGCGGTTCGTTTGCGCGGGTTCGCGGTCTATGGGATTGGTTGGCCGTACCAGCCACACGAGGTCGCCTTGCCCCGTCGCGGGTAGCGTCAAGAGCGGACTTCCCCCGGCGGGATTCTTCCTGGTCCTGACGGCGGCGGGTGTCGTTTGAAGCTTGCGGGCGCCGACGCGATTGCTCTTGGGAGGCCTGTGGCCTGCGGCGACCGTCATCACGGGTTGCAGGCCGGCGGTTCCCCCGTGCGCTTTGTCGGGGATCGTCGCGATCCGGCCGCCGCCGTTGACGTTGCCCGCCGTCACGGCCGTCGCGTTGCTGCTGGAGATCGTATGGGGTCTGCTCTTCGCGATGGCTGGTGTTTCTGGTGCTTTCACGGCTGTCGCGTTGCTGCCGGCGGCCTTCGACATAAGCGTCGTTTCGACGGCGTCCTGCTTCCTGGCGCATGCCGGCGGCCGTGCGGCTGGGACCGGCGTAGTTGCCGGCAGCATAAGCGCGTGCTTGCGCTTCGGCAGACAAGTGGGCCTGGCGGTCGAAACCACCTGCTAGTCCGGTTTCGAAGCGCTCGTCATCGAAGCGCTTGCGGCGATTGTACTCGTCTCTGTCTCGATACTCGCTCATAACCTATACCTGCGTACCTAGAACCGGAAATAGATGAAGGGGTTGTAACTGTTGCCGATGAGCGCCACCACCGATAGCAGCAGCAACACGATGGGGGTGATCGTGTCGAAGATGGCAGCTGCTTTGAACAGCAAGCTTCCGGCGGCCGGTTTGGACAGCGACCAGTTGCGCAGCCTCGTTCCCAGGTCGGTGCAGGCGACGGCGCAGAACAACATCAAGAACACGTTCGATGCGAAGATTGTCTGGGTCTGCAGGTTCACGAATCCCCCGCCGGCGAAACCCAACATGCCGCCTAGAACCGTGAAGAGCTCGGCGTTGTTCGTGAAGCGGAACAGGACCCATCCGAAGATGACCACGAGAACAAGGTATATGTGTCCGACCACCTTGGGCATTCGGCCTCTGATCAGGAACCGTTCGAGCATCAGGAAGGCGAAATAGTATAGACCCCAGAACACGAAGTTCCAGCTCGCCCCGTGCCAGAAGCCCGTGAGGGCCCAGACGATGAAGTTGTTGCGCACGATCTTCGCCGTGGAGCAGCGGCTGCCGCCTAGCGGGAAGTACACGTAATCGCGGAACCACGAGGAGAGGGATATGTGCCACTTGCGCCAGAACTGCTGGACCGAGCTGGCCATGTAGGGGTGGTCGAAGTTCTCGAGGTAGTGGAAGCCCACCATGCGGCCCATGCCGATCGCCATGTCCGAATACGCCGAGAAGTCCAGGTAGATGTGGAAGGTGTAGAAGATCATGCCCAGCCACAGCCCTGCTGTGGATTGTGCGGCCAAGCCTTCGATGCCGCCGCCCAGCAGCGTGTCGGCCACCGCGGCGCACGAGTTGGCGAGTACCGCCTTTTTCGCCAGGCCCACGCAGAAGCGCCTGATGCCGGCGAAGGTGTCTTCGCGGCTGACGTTGCGGTGGTCGATTTCCTCGGCGATGGTCTCGTAGCGTACGATGGGGCCGGCGATGCACTGGTGGAACAGGCTTGCGTAGAGCAGCAGCTTCCAAAAGCGAGGCTGCGGTTCTACCTGGCCGCGGTAGACGTCGACCACGTAGGAGATGAGCTGGAAGGTGTAGAACGAGATGCCGATGGGCAGCACGAAGGTGGGCACGATCTCGGGTACGCCGAAGAGCGCCTGCCAATTGCTCATGAAGAAGCCCAGGTACTTGAATATCCCGAGAATGCCCAGCAGCACGACCAGGTCGCCTACGAGCAACGCCTTGCGGGCGGCTGGGTTTTCCTGGCGGTTGATGGCCAGCGCGAAAAACCAGCTCGCGAGCGTGTCAAGCAACAGCAGCACCAGGAATTTCGGGCCACCCCAGGCGTAGAACACCAGCGAGAACCCCAGCAGGACCGGGTTTCGCAACGATGCGTCAACCCGCCGATACACGATCAGGTTCAGGGCCAGGAAGGCGAATATGAACAGCAGGCTAGAAAAGACCACGTGACTAACCCTATTCCCACGGCCTTGCGGCCGAAACTATATGACTGGTAACCCGGGTCTGCGAACAATGAAAACACGATTTGACCCGATCCGATATCCTACTACATGGTGCGCCGCGCGAGGGTGATAATTCAAGATATATTGCTATTTCTCATACAGTCGAGTGGAGAATTCCAGTTGACTATCAGCGTGTGGGATTTGCGGTTGAAACCGAAGTCCCCAAGGGGTCGTTTGCGCCAGGAAACGAACGATTGCGGGCTGTTGAACTGGCAGCGACAACCGCACGAGCCGATGTGGCGAGCGTGGCCGCCTGGGGAGCGGGTATACTGGATCCGTGGACGAATCTAGAGGGGAATGCCGGGTCTGCAAGACGGAGGTTTGGGTGCGCACATTCATTCTCATAGGCGGTATCGGTTCGGGTAAATCCACCGTCTCCCGCATGTTGGGCGAGCTGGGAGCCCGATGCATCGACCTCGATGCGGTTGGCCATGAGGTTTTGGAGATGCCCCAGGCGCGTTTCGAGCTTGTCAAGACGTTCGGCGAGGGCGTGCTCGCGCCCGATGGATCAATCGACAGACGTGCGTTAGCCGCCCAGGCATTCGCCACACCCCTATCGGTCCGCGCGCTCAACAAGATCACGCAGCCGCGAATCGTGGAGCGGGCTATGCAGGCAATCGAAGTTCTCCGTGAAAGGGGTTGCGCGGTTGCCGTGGTGGAGGTTTCCGCTTACGAAGGTCCTGGTGGCATGTTCGACCCGCTCATATCAGCTGCCGACGGCATTTTGGCCGTGGTGGCTCCCGAAGATGTGCGCGCATCACGGGCGGTCGAGCGAGGCTTGAGCGAAGCGGATGTGCGCAACCGCATGGCTCGACAGGCAACCGATGGGCAACGTGAATCGTGGGCTGATATCGTGATCCGCAACGACGGCTCTGTCGAGCATCTTCGCAGTCAGGTCGAGGCGGCATGGTCAACGATGGCCTCGGTTGATCCTGATGCCGTGGATTATTAGCAAACATATGTTCGATTAGCTACTAGTGTGATAGACTGGCCTCCTCGCGTGCAATGTGTTTGCAGGTGTGGGTATCGGAGTCTGTGCAGAGAGGGTTGGAGCATGTCGCACCTGAGCAATATCGAGGGCATGCCCATGGAGGGCAAACTGCCCGACGTGCGCCTTTCGCGCACGCCGTTTCGGGTGGTGGCACCCTACGAGCCTAGCGGAGACCAGCCTCAGGCCATCGAGCAGATTGCCCATGGCGTACAGTGTGGTTTACGCTACCAGACGCTGCTGGGTGTTACCGGTTCGGGAAAGACGTTCACGATGGCGAAGGTCATCGAGGCGGTGCAGAAGCCCACGTTGGTCTTGGCCCCGAACAAGACGCTCGCCGCTCAGCTGGCAGCCGAGCTGAAGGAGTTCTTCCCCGACAACGCGGTGGTCTACTTCGTGTCGTACTACGATTACTACCAGCCCGAGGCCTATGTTCCCAGTACCGATACCTTCATCGAGAAGGACGCTTCCATCAACGAGGAGGTGGAGAAGCTGCGTCATGCAGCTACGAGTGCGCTGCTCTCGCGGCGCGACGTGGTGGTGGTCGCATCCGTCAGCTGCATCTACGGCATAGGGTCGCCCATGGATTACGCGGGGATGGCGGTGTTTTTGGACAAAGAGGTATTCGTCGAGCGCGACGAGGTTATACACAAGCTCATCGACATCCAATACGACCGCAACGACTACGAGCTCAAACGTGGGACGTTCCGTGTTCGCGGCGATGCACTTGACGTGTTTCCGCCCTATGCCGACAATCCTGTTCGGGTTGAGTTCTGGGGCGACGAGATCGAATCCATTCTCGAGGTCGACAACGTGACGGGGGAGACTCAAAACAGCTTCGAGGCGCTGCCCATATGGCCGGCCTCCCATTACGTGACCGCACAGCCGAAGATGGACCATGCGCTTACAACCATTCGCGAGGAACTGCGCGACCGTCTGCAGCAGTTCAAGGACGAGGGCAAGCTGCTCGAGGCCCAGAGGCTCGAAATGCGCGTCTCCTACGACCTCGAGATGATGGAGACCATGGGTTTTTGCAGCGGCATCGAAAACTACTCGCGCCATCTTGACGGGCGTGAGCCAGGTGAGCCACCCTACACGCTCATCGACTACTTCCCCGACGATTTCCTCACCATCATCGACGAGAGCCATGTGACCGTGCCGCAGATCCGCGCCATGTATGGCGGCGATCAGTCGCGCAAAACCAACCTCGTGCACTACGGCTTCAGACTCGAGGCCGCCCTCGACAACCGCCCGCTGCGCTTTGAGGAGTTTGAGGAGATGACCCATCAGACCATCTATGTGAGCGCGACACCGGCCGAC
>JBGUXY010000091.1:0-3797 GCA_045118335.1 Eggerthellaceae bacterium | reverse complement strand
TCGAACTGGGTAATCAGGTCTTCCTTGCCCGTGCAGTGGTTGTAGAACGTGCCGCGGTTCAAGCCCGCCCGCTCGCAGAGCTGGCTTGTAGTGAAGCCGTCGAACCCGCGCTCTTCGATGAGCTCGATGAGCGCCTGCCGCAGCGCCGCGCGGGTCCGCAACACCCGTCGATCTACGGAAGAACCGTTGGCCGGGGCGCGCTTTGCCGCCACGCTATCGTCTGTCGGCGCTATGGCAACATTCGCGGTAAGCACCACTTCCACTCCTCTCGAGTTGCCATCGAATCTAGCTATTCAACATTTTGGTCAGTATTGAACATGTTGTTGATTAATGCAACAGATTCCGCAATACGAACGCATCGGGTTAGTTGACAGAGCCCGAGGTAAGAGACTCGTTGGGCGAACGGTGGAGCCAAGCGAGCCAGCTATTGATCAACTTGGTAATAGGCGGCTTCAGTCTCGGAAAGAGGACGGCGTTGCGCAAGCCCCTCTGCCACTTCAATGGCTTCGGAGAAATACACCACGGGATACCGATAGAAATCATGCCCGTCCTTGACGAGCAGCCAATCGAAATCATCGTCCAGGGCAACGCCTTCGGGCATGTCTATGAAAGGACCGAAGCACTTTTCGCTCACGCAGATGAACGCAAAGCCACCAACATCCATCACACCCGAATCGCGGTAACGCACGAGCATGGCAAGATCCCCCATGGCGGGCTCCCCCATCCATAGCACCTTTTCTATCACGGGCAGCGGCGTCATGGTAGATGCGATGACCTTGCCGTCTTCAGCCGAGACGAGCGAGCACTTACCGCTTTCGTCCTGCATCACCATATCGTTGGTTTCAGGCACGAAGGTCATGAACGTGGCCAGAGCGGGAGTCTCGAACGATTCCCACACCATGCTTCCGTCGTCCATGCGAAATACCCTCGTCGCTCCATCGGCACACGAAATGGCCACCCTTTTCCCATCGGGACTCAAAGCTGCTGCATGGCCATCCGATACGAAGAAGCGGTAATGCGCCGTCCGCGCGTTGGAATACGCAAGAGGTGCCGCGTAATAAAAATACTCATCAAGGTCAGACCCCGGTAGCTGCTCTCCGGTCGCGCGGTCGAACAAGCGCAAGTTCCCCCGAGTCCCCGACGAGGAGCCCCGTTCCATGAGAAGCACAGTATCAGCGCTGCAGTAAGCGGCATCTACCGTCCCATTGGGCTGCGCGGGGTATTCCCGCACTGTCGCGAGGGTGTCTTGATCTAACAGCACAGCCCGGTGTTCGGCGCTCCACAACAACGTGCCATCATCGTTGACCGCGAGTTCGTCTTCTTCGTAGTCGCTATATGGTGAACTGCTATCAACCGACAAGGCATTGGGTAAAACCGCCTCTTGGAGGATTTCACCATCGGCAGAGGTTCGATAGATGGCAATCGCGGCAGCATCGTCGGCGGCTCTTCCCCATACGAAAGCCTCGTCATTATCGGAAAACGACACGACGGGAGTTTCTGCCCAGTCGATAAGCGCCAAATCGGACTTCGCTACAGTAGCCAGCGGCTCGAATGTGGTGCCATCAAGGAAGCTCACCCCATCTGCGCTTACCGCGCAAGGACGCCCATATTCCCAGTACAACGTAGATCCTGAAGCAGGATACGGCGCATCCTCACACGCGGCATCCGCCAGAAAACCATCGCCTATGCGAAACGACGTGATCTTTCCAGGCGCGATGGATCTGCCAAGCGCGAAAACGCCCTCCCCGTTCCAGCGCAAGATGCATGCTTCCGTCAGCTCCTCGGTCGTCACATCCTCCGAGTAGCATTCCCATTCGGAAAACAGGTCCGAACCCTCGAGCATTTCTCCGTCTGAAAGGATGGCGAAATACCCCGGCTCGATGTATGCCAAATCGAGCACCGGGTTGCTGAACATCGTGCGATTCACCTGCTCTCCCGTTTTGGCATCGAGCTTTACCAACGTCGTGCAAAACGTCGCCAAAACCGTGCCGTCGGGCGCCTCGATCACCTTGTTGTTCGTAGCGACGAAGTTGTTGCCAGGATCAAGGCGAGATGAGTCGCTGTCCTCGTGAACCCACATCCTCTCGCCCGAGAAATCGAACGCCTCGACGTATTCCTCGCCGTACTCGCCGTCACCACTCAAGATGTACCAAGCGTCTTCCCCGAAGCAGACATGTTCTACCGTTTTTCCCGAAAGGGCGATCCGATGCGCATTTCCCTCGGTATCGAACAGGTAAACCTCTCCCGAATATATCGCGGAAAGCGCCACGACATCGCCTGTTTCGCTGCAGGCGGCGGAGCGCCCATCTCCGAAGCGAACGTCACCCGCATCAAACGTCTGCAAGACCTGGCCGTTCGACGCATCATACATCACAACCTGCGCATTTTCGGCACTTTCGTCACCCTGCGCCGTCGCATCCGATTCGCTCGGCTCATACACGACCGAGACGACATCGTACCCTGCAACGACGTCAATCACCCGCGCGCTCCCATCAACACGCCAAACAGTGTTGCCCTCCATGTCGATGCAGAACACGCTGTTGCCAAAAGCACAGGCAAGACCCGAATCGCTAAACGCCATGCCGCTATAGGGCGCACCAACCGACGCTTCGTCCCCCAGCAGGCTTTCCGCGCTCACGCAAATCCACGAGTCGCCGAAACCCAAATCGTAGACTTCCACGACTTCATCGCCAGAAACCGTAGCGAACACACCGTACTCGCTGGATGCAAACGGCCAATCGGACGTGAGCTCCAATGAAAAACGCGGCGTCCAATACCCTTTGGAGGGATAAGCCCCAATCGCCCGCTCGAGCATGAGCCGGGCAGCGGGCACATAGGGCCTATCGTCGCTTTCGCTACTTTCCGGAAGCGCGCTCAGGGCAACCTGGATGGCTTGGTATCGGTCCCCCGCCTCGAGCAGCCTTTCGGCCTCCACCGCAAGCATCTCAGATTCATGGATTTGCGCCTTGCGATGTTCTTCGCGTATCTGGTTTTGCTGGTATAGGCTAAAAGCGCCGAAGGCGAGCGAAACCGCCGCAACCACTGCAGCGGCTGCGGCCATGGTCTGTATCCTGCGTACGCGCTGGCGTTGCTGCAAGTCATCGTAGCCGCACCCTATAAGGCCTGCCGCGATACGCGCTGCTTCGGCTTTGAAGGTCTTGCCGCTGTCCTGGCGGAAATCTGCCGCAAGTGGCTCCACATCCACCATCGCCTGCGTCCCGTCGGGTGCCACGTTTACACGATGCAGCAACAGAGGAGGAAAGCTATCCTCGGGCTCGCCCGACACCAGAGCCAGGAACACGCGGCTTCTGCCGTGCAACGTGCAGAAAAGCTCGACCTCGCGCTGAACCCATTGGCTGCCCAGTGACTGCGGGCTGCACACGACGATAAGATAGCGGGAACGGCCTAAGGCGTGCTCGATCTGAGCGGTAAGCGAGCTGGACGTGGGAAGCTCGTCCTCGTCGCGGAACAGCTTGCCCAGGCGTTTGTCGGTGCGCCCCGTCGCCAGCTGCCTGGGAATCCTGAAACCTTCCAGGTAACGCTGCAGGCGCTTGGCAACGGCGCGGTCCGCATCCTGATGGCGGTAGCTGATGAACGCCTCGTAGATGTAGTCCGTGCATTCCAAGGCGCCTTCGACTTGCGTTGCGCAATGGGGACAGAAAACAGCAGTGTCAGAAATCTCGTGTCCGCAGCATTCACATATCATTCGCTACTCCCTTAAACGCTCAGGGAGAAGTATAGTGGATTCGACGTGCTCCTTGTTCTCCATGTGATAGTTCGGGGCGGGGGCGGGGGGG
>JBGUXY010000090.1:0-3326 GCA_045118335.1 Eggerthellaceae bacterium | reverse complement strand
ACGGGGATACCCCAAAAGCAGCGCATTGCGCAACGCGCAACCGCCGCATCATATACAAAAGCACCCCGACGACCGTGCCGTCGGGGTGCCCAGTATAACAGGTGACTGCTAATCCCATGTGCATGCTCGCGCATAAGCGCAAGCACCGCGCAGGGGATCTTTAGCGCTCGATGTTGTAGAAGGCGTTGATGCCAGCGTAACGAGCCTGCGTGTCGAGCTGCTCTTCGATGCGGAGCAGCTGGTTGTACTTGGCAACGCGGTCGCTGCGGCAGGGAGCACCTGTCTTGATCTGGCCGGTGTTGCATGCAACGGACAGGTCGGCGATGGTGGTGTCTTCCGTTTCACCAGAACGATGGCTCATGACACAGGCGTAGCCAGCTTCCTTGGCCATCTCGATGGCTTCCAGGGTTTCCGTGAGGCTGCCGATCTGGTTCACCTTGATGAGAATGGCGTTAGCGCAACCCAGTTCGATGCCCTTGGCCAGACGCTGGGAGTTGGTGACGAACAGGTCGTCGCCCACCAGCTGAACCTTCTTGCCGATGCGCTCGGTGAGCATCTTCCAACCATCCCAGTCTTCTTCGGCCATGCCGTCTTCGATGGAGATGATGGGGTGCTTGTCAACCAGGGCTTCCCAGTAGTCAACCATTTCGGCGCTGGTGAATTCGCGACCTTCGCCAGCCAGCACGTACTTCTGCTTTTCGGCGTCGTAGTATTCGCTGGACGCGGGATCCATGGCGAACATGATGTCTTCACCGGGCTTGTAGCCAGCAGCTTCGCACGCCTTCACGATGTACTGCAGGGGCTCTTCGTTGGTCTTGAAGTTCGGGGCAAAGCCACCTTCGTCGCCAACGCCGCCACCCAGGCCAGCCTCGTGCAGGACCTTCTTCAGCGTGTGGTAGATTTCAGCGCACCAACGCAGGGCCTCGGCAAACGTGGAGGCGCCAACGGGCATGATCATGAATTCCTGGAAGTCGACGTTGTTGTCGGCGTGAACGCCACCGTTCATGATGTTCATCATGGGCGTGGGAAGCGTGTGAGCATTCGGACCGCCCAGATAGGAATAGATGGGCAGACCGGCGGACTCGGCCGCTGCACGGGCGGCAGCAAGCGAGCAACCGAGAATGGCATTCGCACCGAAACGACCCTTGTTGGGGGTGCCATCGGCAGCGATGAGCGTCATGTCGATGCGACGCTGATCGGTGGCGTCGATGCCCAGCAGCGCCTCGCAGCACTCGTTGTTCACGTGATCCACAGCCTGGAGCACGCCCTTGCCCAGATACTTGGTCTTATCGCCGTCGCGAAGCTCCACAGCCTCGAATGCGCCAGTGGAAGCGCCGGACGGAACGATAGCGCGGCCAGTCGAGAAGTCGTCCAAAGTTACCTCGACCTCGACCGTGGGATTGCCGCGGGAGTCCAGTACCTGCCTGCCGTAGACATCGATGATATCGCTCATGTCATTCCTCCTGAAAACAGTTGCGTCCTGCAATGCTACAAGCGTACCAGAACGACGCGCACAAGATGGGGCGAAGCGGTGATTTCCGAAAAGATTGCAGGCTGAGCGGGCGGCATGTTTCGCATGCAAGGGGCAATGCGTCGAAATTCGCGCTAGAATTCCAGCAGACGTGTTTCGCTGGCATGAGGAGGAACGGCATGACAGACCTGAATATCTTGCAGGAAGCAGATGAATTCATAGACCGAAATTGGGAGCAGCTGATCCAAGACATAGGCAAGCTGGTTGCAGTTCCCAGCGTAGTGGACTTTTCGAAGGGAACAGACACTAGCCCCAGTGGCGAAGACGCGCACGATGGCCTACGCGCAGCCGTACAGCTAGCCCGCGACTTGGGTTTCGACGCCATCGATGACTCAGGCGAGGTGGGGTTTGCGACGTTGCCCGGCCAAAACGACACCGTGCTCGCCATGATGTGCCATGCCGATGTGGTGGCAGCCGGACCAGGATGGACGCAAGACCCCTGGACCATGCAACGACGCGATGGATTCCTGATCGGCCGCGGCGTTCTGGACGACAAGGGCCCGCTGGTAGTGGCGCTCTACGCCATGAAATTCTTTGCCGACCGCGGGATTGCTCTTCCCTACACGCTGCGCACGATCATCGGCACCAACGAAGAGACGGGTTGCATGCGCGACGTGCAGTACTATCTAGATACCTATGGCGCCCCTGCGTTCATGTTCACCCCAGACAACACTTTCCCCGTCTGCTACGGCGAGAAGGGAATGTATCGTGGCGAGCTGTGGTCTCCCCCGCTCCCCAACGCACCCATCGTTGAATTCACCACGGGCGATCTAGCCGAAAACGCCGTCGCCGGTGCAGCGCGCATGGTGGTGAAGACGGGCAAGCAGAACCTGCCCGATACCGACCACATCAAGGTGACCTACAACAATGATGACACGGTGACCCTCGAGGCTGCTGGCGTTTCCGCGCACGCCTCGATGCCTGAGAGCGGCGTGAATGCCATAGGGCTTCTGGTCGATTACGCGATGGCTCATCATATGATTACCAAGTCGGATCGGCCCTTCCTGAAGGCCATCAAGAAAACCATGGATGTAACAGACGGCTCTCTTGTGGGCATAGCGAGCTCAGACGAGCATTTCGGACCGTTAACTTGCGCCGTTGGCACGATGCATAAGCGCGATCGACGCTTCAAGATGACGGTTGACGTGCGCTTCCCCACATCGATTTCCCCTGAAGAGCTCGATGCTGCTTTCGAAGAACTCGCACAGAGCGTTTCCGGCACCTATCAGCGCACCTTCCTAGCCGAACCGTTCCTGATGGATCCGAGCAGTGCAATCGTACAGACCATGGCCGAATGCTACCGCAATGCCACGAGTCTTGACGGAGAGCCCTTCACCGTTGGCGGCGGCACTTATGCACGTGAGTTCCCTCGCGCCGTAAGCTTCGGCGTCGAGGATCCGCACGACTCTTATCCGGATTGGGTGGGTGGCATGCACGGCGCCGACGAAGGCGTATCCGAGGAAACGCTTCGCCGGGCGTTGCGCACCTACATCCTCACCATCGATCGCTTGATGGATATGGATTTGGACAACCTGGAAGTGTAGCTGCCAACTGAGCGGAATCACGAAGAGTGCTTATGTCTCCCCGGCTAAGACCCAGGAACCATCTATCGTTTCTCTTTCCGTGATGAGTCGTGGTGAACCTGTGAACTGCAAAAAAAGGCAGATATGCCCTTGTCGAAAAGTGGAACTACCGCTAGAATAGCTTCCGCTGCTGAAGCACGGGGTGTTAGCTCAGTTGGTTAGAGCGCCGGCCTGTCACGTCGGAGGTCGCGAGTTCAAGTCTCGTACATCCC
>JBGUXY010000089.1:0-11273 GCA_045118335.1 Eggerthellaceae bacterium | reverse complement strand
AGGGATTCGAACCCTCGTTACCCGGGTTACGGGTAAAACGGTTTTCGAGACCGCCGCATTCAACCACTCTGCCACCCCTCCGAAGGGCGCTTTGACCTATTTGGCCAAAATGCGAATTGATATGGTAGCAGGTTTCCCATTTCCAGACAATACGCTAGCGAAAATGAGCTGCGCAAAGGCTACCGTGAATTCACCGCCTATTGGCCAGCACCCCGAGCCGGATACTGCCCTGGGGGTTATGGGCTAGTTGGGATACTGACCATAGGGAGGCTGCGCCTGCCCGTACTGCTGACCTTGCTGAGCGGGAGCAGGATACTGCCCCGCCTGCCCGTACTGCTGGCCTTGCTGAGCGGGAGCAGGATACAGCCCCGCCTGCCCGTACTGCTGGCCTTGCTGAGCGGGATACTGCCCCGCCTGTCCGTACTGCTGGCCCTGTGGAGCATATCCAGGTTGAGATTGCCCAGGATAGCCCGCCACCTGCTGCCCAGCATACGGCTGCGACTGCGCAGGATAGCCCGCCACCTGCTGCCCGGCATACGGCTGCGGCTGGACAGCCGCCTGGCCAGCCACGGGCTGCTGCATCGCATTTGCGCCCATCTGCCCTACCTGGTACCCCATCTGCGGGGCAACGCCAGCGGCAATGGCTTGGGGGCGGAAGAACGGCTGGTCGTTCTGCGACATGTAATGAACCTGGGTGAAAGCAACTACGGTCAAGACGACTACAGCCAACAAGGCCAAAAGAGGCATGAAGGAAACTTCGGAGCTCACGCTGAAATCGTAGAAACCATGGATGAGTATGGGAACGGCAAGCGAGAGAATACTGCAGCGATTGGCCTTTTCTCTGTCACCCAATGATTCCGCTCGCTTGGCCGTGCCCAGATACAGGCCCATGAACACGCCGCAAATCGTATGGACGGGGATGAGCCTTCCCAAAGCAATGCCGGTACCGTACATGGCCATGTACTCCACGTTTTCAACCAGAGCGAACCCAAGAGCTGCTGCCACGCAATATAGAACCGCGTCGAACATGTAGTTGAACTCGGGGTTGTTCCACACTGCGAGCTTCATCGCGAGCCGCTTCGAAAACTCCTCGGCGCCCGCGACGACAATGAAAAAGTAGACGAGGTTGTAGAGGAACGCCGATGGAATGAAGGAAATAATCGCATCGCCCGCGATTTCGAGCACGACAGCCGGAATCACCGAAAGACAGCCGAATAGCAGCGCTTTCGCCACGAGCTTGACGGGTTCTTTTTCCACCTTATCGAGCCGATAGATGTAAATGAGGAGCAGGATGGGCGGCAGTACGCCCCACGCTAGAATACCCACGTCATGATCCTTTCAACGCTCGATGCGTTCAAGCAATGTTTCACGCAAACAATAACCGCTATCTACTATAACAGCGTAAAGCGTTCCTTCACGCAAGATTGCAGCGTTTTCCGAACTTGATATAACGCACGACGACCCGCACGACCAACCTCCACGCGAGCGTTCGTTCGATTGTCCGCACCAGCGATGATGCTCCGTAGCCTTATTCCAGCTCCGCCAAGACACGCAAGCCAAGCATGCGTCTTATTCAGCTACCCCCGCCAGCGCCTTGAACACCTTCACGCCAATGGGGATGTTCGCATCGCGAAAGTCGAACTCGGTGGTGTGAATGGGTGGATACTCCATGCCGTTGCCGACATAGAACAAGCATCCCGGAACCGCACTGGTGTAGTTCCCGAAATCCTCAGACGAGCGGATGGGAGAAGGCTCGGGCAGATTGTGCCATGGCACGCCCACCGCTTCGCACGCCGCGCGCACCTTATCTGCACACGCCGCATCGTTGATCACGGCAGGAAACTCGTCTGTGAACGAAAAGTCAACAGACATTCCCTGGTCATAGGCCATACGCTTCGCCATAACCTCGATGGCGCGCTGCAGATCGTCTATTTCGTCTTCGTATTGCGCGCGAAGGGTCATGGACAGCGAGCCTTCGCTGGCTTGCACGCCGAAGTTTTTCGCCCCCACGTCGAGCTGCACGATCGTGCACATCACGTAACCCTTTTTTCCCTCGGGTGCGGTAAGCTGAGGAATCTTTCCCACGATTTCGGCCAATGCGTAAGCGGGGTTCACACCGTCTTCGGGCTGGGAGGCATGTGCAGGCGACCCCACCATGTGCACGGTCATGCCCTTCGATGCTGGCATGATGGGACCTGTGATCAGATGCACGTGATCTTGTTCCATTTGAGACCAGTTATGCAGTCCGTAAATCTCCTGCACGTTTTCGGCTGCAAGCACCTCCACGGCAACGGGAGCGCCGGCACCCACCTCTTCGGCATCCTGGAACAGGAACACCACGTTGCATGCCGCGCCTTTCTGGTCGACCTCCATAGCGAAGCACGCCATCGTGGACGAATGGCCGTCGTGACCACACTTGTGCGACACCCCGGGATTCACAGACGCCCAAGGCAGATCGATGCCCTCTTCTATGGGCAGCGCGTCGAAGTCGGCACGGAAGGCAATCGTCGGCAAATCTGGGCCCGCCTCGTACTTCGCGTAGAAATACCCCTTGCCCGGGTCAACGATCTTTAGGTTGCGCGTGTTCTCGCGCAGGAAAAGCAGCAGCCGCTGCTTGGTCCACGTTTCGTGCAGGGAAAGCTCGGGGTACGCATGTAGTTCGTGGCGCAGCTCCAAGGCAAATTCGAGGTTCCTGGGCTCTATGCTCATGGCTTTTTCCTTCAGACAAACGGACCTGCATGACAAGATGCATCATAGAACTCGCGTCGTTTCTTGTGAACCTGCATTTTGCCAATGCGGCAGGGCGTCCCCAACCAAGTCGCCCTTCGCGTATGGCGAAGGGCGAAAACCTGTTATTTGCAATTGCGCTTGAGTTAGGGCCTTGAAGGTGAGCAAACCCTACTCGGAGCTCGACGCAACCCCGACGAACTCCGTTAGCATAATGCGTTCGGCATCGGCTTTAACCTCTTCGGCATTCGAAGCAGAAGCGGCCGTAGGCGCTGACCCAGACCTTTGAGCCTCTTCATAGCGCTGCTGGGCATCGGCTTCGCCTTGCGCGTACGGAGAGGTAGTTGCGCTTTGGGCATTCGTGTTCGCCTTCGGCTTGGAAGGCGCTAACACCGTGGCCTGCCCATCTTCTTCGTCCGCAGTTGCACTCTGATCGGCCTTCGGCTGGTCTTCGGTCTTTGGCTCTTCGTCAGCCTTGGCCTCTTCGTCAGCCTTGGCCTTTTCCTCGTCGGCGCTCTTCTTTTCGGCCTCGGCTTGAGCCTTCACCGTGGGGTCGTCGGGGTTCACGGGCAGTTTTCCATAGCCCATGATCTCGCCCGAGTCTATGTTGTAAGAGCAGTACTGAACGACGTCGCCCGAGTTGCCCTCGATGGTTTTCACGACATCGTCTTTCACTTCCAAGACCAAGCCGACGTGGTCGGATACGCCATCCCCTTCCCAATCGAAGAAGATGAGGTCGCCCTTCGTGGGTACATAGGCCTTCTTGCCGTGGGCTTCGCCGTACATCTGCTTCGCCTTCAGCGTGGCAACCCAGTTGGGGCAAGACGCGTCACGCGGGAACGCATCGGCGGGGATGCCGGCATAATGCAGGCAGAAGGACACGTACATGGCGCACCAGTCACCGTAGGCGTTTCCATACCAGGCGCCATAACGGCTGTAGCCCAGATTACGACCAGAACCGGGCATGTAATTCCGCTTGCTTTCCGCGTAGCCGAGCTGGCTTTCGGCGACGGCAATAACGTCGTCGGCCCACACACCGGAAAGCGAGCTGGGCAGCGTCGCTTCCCAAATGGCTGCACTCTCGAGATCTGCCGTCTTGTCGACATAGCAGCTCTCGTCATGCTTGTGTTCTTTCTTGCCACAGGTGAGCTTTTCGGTATAGCAGTCCTTGGTGTGCTTGTGGCCCTCTGATTCCTCCTGGCCGCACACGAGCTCGGTCTTGGTGTCGGTTTCGTAGATAGGTCGGGTTTCGTAGCATTCGTCTGTGTGAGTGTGGCCTTCCACGGCTTCGGAAACCAGGTTGCCCTCTTCGTCGTAGACGGCTTCCTGATCGGGGGTTTCCTCGAGGGTGCAGATGAGCACGGATTCGGTGCCCACCTCCACTTGCGTCTCTATGGTCTCGTAGCATGCGTCGGAGTGAGTGTGTCCTTCGCTTTCTTCCTGATCGCACGTGAGCTCTTTGGTGTAGCAGCTCTTGGAGTGCTCATGCTCTTCTTGCCCGCAAAACGTTTCGGGTTCTTCCGAAAACGCCGGGATGCTGAGCGCGACCATCGTGGCGAAAGCCACGACAACGGCCAGCGCAACGCTGGCGAACGCGAGAGTGGTATGGCTATGCTTCGTTAGACCGTTCAAAACATCACGCTTTCTTCGAAGGGTCAGGAATACTCGTAAAATAGCATTTTACCAGTACAGACGCCATTTTGAGCGTCGTTTATCCGCCATTGCGCGAAATCGTGCCACCTCCCGAACGCGAAAGGCAACAGGTTTTGTTCCCGATACACCATATATTGGGCTCAGGGCTCAACCCAGCCCCACCTAGGCGATTCCACCTGGTGGTACGATGCGAACGAACACCTTTCCCATTATCTGGGTGGAATCCACACAACCTACAGAAGACGATCGGGAATCGATCGAATTCGAGCGGTTGTCCCCCATGACGAACAGCTCGTCTTCGTCCACGAGATACGGCAGGGCGATGTTGCATTTGCCCACCGCCTTCTCGTCCACGTAAGGCTCGTCAATCATCTTGCCATCTACGTAGACGTTGCCCTGCTTGTCGATGTCGACCCATTGGCCTTCGGTGGCGATGACGCGCTTTACCAATACCTTGTTGTCAAGGTAGAAGGCTATCACGTCACCCTGCTCGTAGCTGCCTGCCCTCGAGCAGAGCACCAGATTGCCCTGCTTCAACGTTGGCATCATCGATTCGCCCGTGATACCTAGCACCGGCGTGAAGAAGGTCACGCAGATGGCCGTCAGGGCAGCGGCAACTACCACGATGGTTCCAACCCTGGTGGCGATACGGCGCTTCGCCGTTTTAGAACCCTGTCGTTTTCGCTCCGCTTCGAGTTCGGCTAGGGTCGGCAAAGACGAAAGCGCGCCTGCACCATCTTTAGCATCGGCCTTGGTCTTGTCTTCTGCCTTGGGGTCGTCTTCGGCTCCGGTTTCGTCGCGTGCCCCTTCCCTGGCCTTGACATGGGAACCACGCTTTGCATCCTTCTTCGACTTGGATGCATGCGCGCCTCGGCTTGCGCGGACCGGTTCGCTCGGCATGGTGTCGGCAGCATCGACGGACGCCGACGTCTCGATGTCCGGCAGGCCGCTCAATATGTCTTCGCGTTCGCTCATGCGCGTCTCGTTTCCGTTCCAGCAGCCACTTGTCTACCCCGCCGCTACTTTTCCTTCTTCTTCTTTTTCTTCTTTCCCAGCCCTCTAAGTCGAAATGCCGGAACGACTGGCTCGACCGTTGGGATTTCGGCCTCGACGGGCTTTGCTTCGACCTCGCGTGAAGCGACGTGCTTTCCTTCCGGCACGGGTGCATTGCGCCCGGTCAGGTCTTCGATGAGCTCTTGTTGGGTTACCAAGATGGCTTCGAGGCGCGCGGTGCGTTCCTTGTCGGCAGCCTGCGACTGCTCCAAAGCCGATTCCATGCGCTGGGCCAAAGACGTGAGCGCTTCGCGGTCCGAGGATTCCAAGCTCGGCAACTGGGCCACGCTCATGCGCTGCAATTGCCGGGTTGCATCGTCGAGCTTCGTGGATAAAACGATGTTCTCTCGACGCAAATCTTTAACGTCTTGCACTGCCTTGGCGGAGTCCTTGCTGGCAGCGCGCTCCTTTGCGCGAAGACGATCGTTGACTGTCGCGGCATCGGTGAGCTGTTCTTTCAAATGACCGATACGGTCTTCGGAAGCCTGAAGCTGCACTTCTAGCTTCTTGACCTTCTTTTCGAGTTCGTCGGCGCGAGTCATCTGCTGCTCGAGCTGCTTGCCCTGCTCTATCATCATGTCCAGCAACTCGAGTCGCTTCAGTTTGCGCAAATCCTTATGAGCCATTTCGAACCTCCACTATCATCCTGACTTTCAATTCTCTCAGGTCGGCCCAATCCTCGCAAGTCTCACGCAGGCATTGCTACGCCCCCGTCAAATAATCGATGGCGTATTGGGCAGCCAGCATGGCCCCGTTCTTCAACACGCTCTCGTCAACGGTGTAATAGCAGCTGTGCTGTGGATAGGTGGCTCCGATTTCGGAATTATTCGTGCCCAGAAACACGAACACACCTGGTACATGTGTCAGGAATTCGGCAAAGTCCTCGCCAGCAAGCGTGCCCTTGTAATCGGAAACGGCTTGCTCGCCGAACAGCTTCACCACGCATGCTTCAGCTCGGGCGGCACAGGCGGGGTCGTTCACCAAGCCGCGATTGCCCTCCTCCCAGGTAAGAGTCGCTTTTGCGCCAAATCCGCTGACGATGCGCTCCATCATCTTCTCGATGTGCCCGCGCATGGCCGCACGCGATTTAGACGTCCACGTGCGCGTGGTGCCCGTCAGGTACGCCGATCCGGCCATGATGTTGCGGGCAGTTCCGCCGTGCACTTCGCCAACGGTGACCACGGTTGGCTCGAACGGGGAAGCATCACGGCTGACCAGCACCTGCAGGGCAACTACCAGCTCGGCTGCCACCACCACGGCATCGACGCCCTTGTGCGGCATCGATCCATGCGCGCTCACGCCTGAAATGTCGATGCGAAACCAGTCGACATTGGCCATCCGCTGGCCTGCAGCGCAGCTGATCGTGCCAGCGGGAACCTCGCTCCAGATATGCGTGCCAAAGAGCGTGTCGAGCCCGTCAAGCACGCCTTCTGCCATCATCAGACGCGACCCTTTGGCCACCTCTTCTGCCGGCTGAAAGATAAGCCGCACCTCGCCGCACAACTGGTCGCGCATGGCCGTCAGGATGCGAGCTGCGCCAAGCAACATGGCCACATGGCAGTCATGGCCGCAGGCATGCATAATGCCTTCATTGCGGGAAGCGTAATCGAACCCCGTAAGCTCCTTGATGGGAAGAGCATCCATATCGGCACGCAAGCCTATGCGATGCGCAGGGTTGCCACACGCATCGTATGCACCGAAAGCCGTGCCGCGAATGGTGCCCACCACGCCGGTGCCCGCCATAAGCACATACTCTATTCCCAGTTCATCCAAGCTTTTGCAGATGAACTCCTGCGTTTTCGTTTCCTGAAGGGAAAGCTCGGGGTTGTGATGCAGATGCCGTCTATCGGCGATGACGCGCGACTCGATTTCAGCTGCAAGAGAGCAAATCTGCGCAGTTGTATCCATGTGCAAGCTCCAAACACTCGGTACGCCTCAAAGAGGTCGATAACGAAAACCGCAGCAATCGTAAAATCAAGTGCGCATTGTTGACGAGATTTTCCCGAAGTCTTCAAATATGCACTATTCAGTCGAAGGCACATTTGCCCTCGCCGACAGCGAGCGGACCGACGCCTTGCACCTGGCTGGTAGGGCGCTGCCTGCACCGACGAACGCAGATGCAGACCCAGCCGGCACCGCGAGTGACAATTCGCCGCATTCTTCGAAACCTCAACCGACCGTCAGCATGACAAATTTCACTTGATGCGTTCTGAAATGTGTTGCAATGTGTTGCACAGCTTCAACTGGAAGCAGCATCTGTAAACGAACCGCTGCGAAGATGAGCGGTTCGAAACCGTAGTCGCACAGCTATCCAGCCTACTGGCAGAGCTTTTGCAGCTTGTCCAGGAACACCTGCGCCTGCTTGGTGGGCAGGGATTTGCGCCATAAGATGCCGTGGTTCGATTCCAACCTGGGCTCGAGCGGGACGAATGCCAGATCGCTTGCCTCGTCCGCATCGAACAACCCCTCGTAGGTGAATGCACACCCCAAACCCTGACGAACCAGGAACTTCATGTTGTGGGGCAGGTTGTAGGTTGCCACGACGTCGAGCTCCCGGTCGGGCCCGATCCATTCATCGACCTTTCCCGCCCGGTGCCCTTGCAGCGACGTAATGAACCGGTGCCCGTCCAAGTCCTCGGGGCGCACGCACGTGAGTTTGCCCAAGGGACTGTCGCGCCGAGCCAGAACCCCCCATACATCGGCTTCGGGCAACGGTAGAACATTGAGATTCACATGGGGCTTTACTTCGCACTCCATGAGCATGTCATAGAACCCCCTGTTGAAGTTGTCCATCAAATCGGCCGAATTGCCACTGTACAACGCGAAATCGATGCCGGGATAGTCTTGGCGCACCTGCTCCATCGCCTTCGCCAGCAAGCCCACTGCTTTCGTTTCCCCCACGCCGATATGCACGGTACCGGAAACGGTTTTCTCGGGCAGAGATATCTCCTCTTCAGCACGTTCCGCCAACTCGATGATGGATTCGGCATAACGCTGCAAGATGGCACCGTGCTCGGTAAGCTCGATGCCCTTCTGGCTGCGCGTGTACAGCTGCCGCCCCAACTCGTCCTCGAGCGAAGCCATCTGCCGCGAGAGCGTGGGCTGCGTCACGTGCAGACGCTTGGCAGCATTGGAGATGCTCCCCTCGTAGGCAACGGCCAAAAAGTATTGCAAGGTCCTAATTTCCATGTCCCCTCCGATTGAGCACTATCCTACAGCAACGAGCTCGTTTTCCTCCAGGCCGAACAGGCGAATGCTACAAAGAGCATCCAGGTCTTTGCGAACCTCGACGAAATGCACAGCAGGAGCGAAAAGTCTCGCGCACGATTCCGCCGACTGGGGAGGGGTGGTTGAGCCGAAGTCCTGAACCTGTTCGGCCCAGTAGGCAGCTTCTTTGAGGAAGACCGCATCGCTTTCCACGAAGGCAGCAAGGGCCTCGAGCAGCTGCGGATACAACACGGCATGCGCCCCCGCTTTCGAATTTCTCACTGCTTTCGCATAGATTCCAAGCCAACTTGTCATATGGCCATCGACGAACGCAGACTGCTGGCGCAAACCTGTAGCCAGCGCAGTCATATCACCCGCGTCGAACGCTTCGAGTGAACGCTGGCCCAACAACGCAAGGAAGTGACACATGAGCGCTACGTGATCGTCGGGCACGCGCTGCACCTTCTTGGCCTGAAGCCCCTGATTGCGAAATATGCGGCGCACTGTCAGCGTGTTTTCCTGAAACAATGCCATATCATGCGCGCCGATATAGGGCGCTTCGTAGGGAGATGCGGGGAGGTTGGAAGGGCCAACGAAAACGCGCGTGTACTCGTCCTTCGCCTGCTCGAGCAGGAAAGTGCGATCTTGCTTGGCAAAATCGCGGAGAAAGGCAAGCAAGCCCTTCATCGTCTTGTTGTCTTCGGCATATTCGTCGACTATCGAGAACGTGGTCCCATCGACGAGGACTTCGAGAAGAGCATCATTCAAAGCGCCGCCAAAGCATTTGTGAAAGAGCTGATACAGATAGGCACGCGCAATCAGTAGCGCTTCCAAGGTCAGGGCATCTTCACCCAGTTCCCGGCTCTCAACCCCATCGATCTGCGCAAACGACAAACCACTCACCTTCCTCGTCGGGGACGAGGTGCGCCTGGTCCGATTCGACCGGGCGCACCTCTTGATATTGCCACGATAAATGCTACATCACGATTTCCGCAAAATCCTCGCGCCGAGCAGCAGGCGAAGGCTTGATGAGCACATTGGGATGCGTTTCCTCGGAGCTGGGCAAGAACGGCAAGTCGCTAACCAGGTCATCGCCGTATTTTTCGCGAAGCTCATCCAGATCGCCGAAATCGAGCGCGCGCATGGGGCAAGCCGCCACGCAGTTTGGCTTCATGTCGGCCGCGCGCAAATCCAGGCAGGTGTCGCACTTCACAATCAGATCCGCCACCTCGTCGTATTGCGGCGCCCCGTAGGGGCAGATCTCCATGCAGGTCTTGCAACGGATGCACACCTCGGCATCATGCAGCACGATGCCAGTATCCGGGTCCTTCTGCAAGGCACCCGCCGGGCAGGCCGCCACGCAAGCGGGGTTTTCGCAGTGGTTGCAGCTCATCACGTGAGAGAACATGCCCACTTCTGGATATGTCCCACACTCGAAGGTGGTTACACGACGAGGACGCGGCCCAACGCTGTGCATATCATGACGGTCCTTGCACGCCACCTGGCACGTACGGCAGCCGATGCAGTTTTCCATGTTGAAATAGAATCCCAAAGCCATTTCTTCCCCCTTCTAGTTGGCAGCGTACATGTCTTCGGCAGCGGCGTTGTATACCGGCGTATTGGCATCATCTACGCCTGCAGCCAAAAACGGCTCGCGCTCGAAGTCTTCCACCAGCTCTTCGCCATCGTATTTCTGAATCTCGATGAGCAAGCTGTTGTAGCCATCGACCTGGTTGAAGTAGTTGGACTGCATCCCGTCGGAGAGCATCTGCTCGCTTCCACCGCGATCGATGATCTCGTCACCACTTTCGTCGAACACCGAATGCACGCCATGGGGAATGGCAACCGTACCGGGCATCATACCCTGCAGAGGCTGAGCCTTGCGCAGCATCTTGCCGAAGTCGTTGAAGCACATCACGGTATCACCTGCCTCGATGCCACGCTCGGCTGCATCGTCTGCGTTCATGAAGACGGGGTTGCGGAAGGCCTCCTGCGTCCAGGGCATGTTGTCATAGCAGGTATGGGCGCGACGCATGTAGTGCGGTGTATACGCCTGCAGCGGGTAAGCTGCCCTTTCACCGCCAATCTTGCCGTCGACCCAGGTTTCCTGATAACCGCGACGCGGCACGAAGTAGTTCGCATACGGCTTGATGGGCTCGTCGTTCAGGCCCGTCTTGTTCACGTTGTCAGCCTTGAACTGGCAGTAGATTTCGAGCTTGCCGGACAGGCTCGGGCGCGGCCAGGCGGTATCGGCCACCACCACGGACTCGCCGTCTTCGCCGATGCCCAGCTTATCGTCGCGGTAGCCCACGTAGTTGCGCTGGTCTTCGGGAGAACGCTGGCATACGTAGCTGCCGTTGGCCATGAACTCGTCGAAGCTCACCTTACCTTGCTGCTCAGGATAGTTCGCGTGGTACTTCTCGTTGTCTTCCGCCGTCCACGTGATGACCGGCTCCCACTTGGACAGGTCAGACGCAAGCTCGCGCATGCCCAGGAAGTAGCCCAGCCACTGATCGTAATTGCTCTTCGGATAGGCATCGTCGGGGTTGGCGCCCATGCGCTCCATGATCTCGCGGCACACGGCCTTCTCCTCGCGGATCTCGAACATGGGCTTGATGAGCGGCTTCCATGCC
>JBGUXY010000088.1:0-18145 GCA_045118335.1 Eggerthellaceae bacterium | reverse complement strand
CTTCAAATTCTCCACCTACGCCACGTGGTGGATTCGCCAGGCCATCACTCGCGCCATCGCCGACCAGGCGCGCACCATCCGCATTCCGGTGCACATGGTCGAGACCATCAACAAGCTCGTGCGCATCCAGCGCCAGCTGCTCCAGGAACTCGGCCGCGAGCCCACCCCCGAGGAAATAGCCGAGGAAATGGGCTTAACCCCCGAGCGTGTGCGCGAGATCCAGAAGATCAGCCAGGAGCCGGTGAGCCTGGAGACACCCATCGGCGAAGAGGAAGACAGCCAGCTGGGCGACTTCATCGAGGACGACGCCGCCGTGGTGCCGCCTGATGCCGCCAGTTTTTCGATGCTGCAGGAGCAGCTTTCGAAGGTGCTCGACGGCCTGGCCGAGCGCGAGCGCAAGGTAATCAGCCTGCGCTTTGGCCTGGAAGACGGCCACCCGCGCACCCTCGAGGAGGTTGGCCGCGAGTTCGGGGTCACGCGCGAGCGCATCCGCCAGATCGAGAGCAAGACCTTGGCGAAACTTCGCCACCCCAACCGCTCCGCGAAGCTGAAGGACTATCTGGAAGATTAGATGCTTAAACTGCCTCGAATGACTGGCTGTGCCATGAGGGCATTCGACAACGTGAATGAAGGAGAACCCCGATTTCGGTCGGGGTTCTTTGCTATTTCGCGGCTCTTTTTCGAGCTACGAGGTTGTGAGATTCGAGATACTGCTTTGTTCGCATATTAGAATAATATGGAAATACCATTTGAACCGGCATTATGCAGTGCAAAATGGCCTTCGGTCGCGGCCATCGCACAATAACCCGTATTTTGGTACCCAATGACTGTGATCAATGTCACGTTTGCAAGGGGACAGCCAAAAGAGCTGCTCTTCCAGCTCGAATCGTCTTCTGTCAAGAGTTGTGCAACATTTGGCATGGAGTATGGGTATACTGTTACCATAGCTGTTTGATATGTAAACTATTAAACAGCTTTGCGGCTATCATCAGGCATGATGAAAATGGAAAGCTGCAGAAAGACGTGTCAAAGTCACAACACGAAAGGAAGGGAAAGTATGAGGAAAAGGAGGATTACGGCAGTTGTCCTCAGCGCGATGATGTGTTTCGCAGTCGTCGGCTTATCAGGCTGCGCCCCGAAGGCCGACGAGGGCGACCAAGCACAGGAGCCGGAAGCCGCCGCGACACAGGAGCAGGAGCAGGAAGCTGCAGCGCCGCAGGAGCAGGAAGCCGCGGCCCCGCAGGAGCAGGAAGCCGCAGCGACGCCCAATGAGTCGCAAGCCCAGGAGCCCTTCATTGGCACCTGGAAGCTCTATGAACTCACGACGGGTGGTGAGACCGTGAGCCATAGTGATGTTGAAGCATCGGGCATGAACAACAATGTCACTTTTGAGGTTTCCGCCGATGGAACTGCCACGCTCAAGGCGACTGGAATTGATTCCGTTACGGGTACGTGGAAAGCGAATGGTACGACCTTGACCTTAACATCAGAGGGCGAATCCATGGATTTCACACTCGATGGCGATAAGCTTTCGACCAGTATTGAAGGTGGCGATGAATACGTTTTCGAAAAAGCTGACAGTGCATCTGGCAATGCTGCACCTGCTGCTAGCAATGACAGCACCAGCGATTCCAGTTCCAGCATGACTTCATCAGGTACTCCAATGGCTAGTGATTTCGAGGTGAAAGACCTAAAGATAGAGGAAACGGGCTATAGCGAATACACCGTAACGGGCACGCTTGCAAACAATGGGAGCAAGGATGCTGGCCGTGTAATCTTCGACCTGACGTGCACGGAGCATGAAACCGACGACTATGGTGATGATGTGCCGAATGTGAGCTCTACGATTCCGAGCAGCATGACTCCCAAGGTTATCGGCGACACGTTCTTCGACATGAAGGCTGGTGAGGAGAGGCCTTTCACTCTTGTGTTTTATAACAACTATCCCTGCACCGATCCGGTCATGTCCATCACCGAAGTGCTTTCCGGGGCCGATTCCGACAGCAGCACGGTGCTGTTCGGATATGATGAGTTTGACGTCACCTTGAGCTATAACAGAGGTCTTGAGCGCTGCGAGGCGTCGATTACGAGCAATCTCGACGTCCCGATTAGCAACTGCACGTTGTACTATGCCTATCTTGGGAAGTATGGCGGCAACCCTGATAACAGCGAAGGAACATGGGAAGAAGCCGAGTATTCGGTTACCAAATCCTTTGGCTTGTCCTATGACGAGCGGATTTGGCCGGGTAAGACTTTCGAATGCACTCCAGATGCCAACAACGTTCCTCGTGAGGACCTCATGTTCTTGGGAATGACTTACGAGATCGATGAGGAGGCTGCAGCATCGAATGTCTGGGACGAATTCGCGATAGACATCGATGAGGACGCTCAGGTCGTTTCGATCACAAACAACACGGGCCATTATCTCGAAGACGTGACTCTTCTCGGCGCGGCAACTGATTCATCGGGTACAAGGAATATTGAGGCGTGGAATGCTGAGCATGTTGCTCCGGGCAAGACCGCCGACATGTCGACTATCCAATATGTATCGGAATGCAATGATATCAATATCTTCGACATCGGATATGAGATAGACGAAGACAAAGAAGAACAGACTGCAAGTTAGTCGTTGCATTTTCCTTCGTGCATCCATGGTAGCGAAGGCGGCGTGGGCTTTGCTACGCCGCCTTCATCTCGTTGATGTGCTGCGGCATGTGGAGCTCCGATGGCGCAAGATGATCTTTACTGCACGGCATGTGGCAGCAAACGCGAGAAAACGCCAGCTTAAACATGAGTTAATGCACAGAGTCCGCAGAGGGTCAAATGCGTTGTGCATCCACGGAAAGACCCTAGTTTAGGCGCGGTTGGGATGGGCTATTGGCGTTGGACGATCTTGGGCGTTGAGAGCTGATGGACGATAGGCCAGATTTTGGCCTTCCTGCTCTGCCGGTGTGCTCTCCAGTGTCGCAGAACCAAGACCCAACCATAAAGAAGCCTCCCATTTCTCATGTCCAAGAAATGGGAGGCTTCTTTATGGTTGGGGCCTTTGATTTGGGCGAAAGTTGCACAACGCTTGATTCTGCGCGCTAGGTTATCCTGGAATTACAAAGCCATGCGATTCGTAAGCCATTGTGGCGGCGGCGTGGTTCGATTCGGCATGCGACTTGCGGCGGAAACGCATCCACGCGGCTGGATGAATTGTGAGACACAAGAGGAAGGAACACCATGAGGAAAAGGAGAATCACCACTATCGCCCTCTGCACGATAGTGTGCGCTGCGATTGCCGGTGCGGTGGGGTGCGCTCCATCGAAGGACAAGGACGAGCCGGCACAGGAGCCCGAAGCTGCAGTTGTGGAAGAGCGGGAACAGGAAGCAATCGAAGCTGATGAAGCTGACACCCAGGCGGCCGTCGAATCAGAGGCCGTCGAAACTGAAGAATCTGGCGAGACGGACGCCCAGGAGCTCGTTGCCGAAAAGCCGGAAGAGGACACCCAAGTTGATCCCGCATATCATGTAACGGCGAGTGGATTTGAATTCGACATTCCCGAGTACTGGCGTGACAGGGTTGAGTGGCGTACGAACGAGCCTGGTACTGTGGTGACCATCTATCCGATCACGTCGATGAGTGCGCCTGATAACTACTATCTTGCACGCATTGAACTGCGTCCTTCGAGCGACCCCCTCAATGCCGGCGACTACGTTTCGCACCGGGCTGGCATCGTGGAAGGCTCCGATGAGCGCGTGGAAGTATGGACGAATAACTGGCCGGCATACTACGCGGACTATTGGGCGAGCAACCCCAACTACGGCGGGTCCTCACAGGAACTGGAAATGGTTGATGCGTTTTTGGATTTGTCGACTGGTGGTGCAATCACGCGCTCCGAAGTGATGGATGCAGCCGCCAATTCCTCTGGCCCGGGAAATGCTTCCAAGGATCTGGGCGCCATGGACATCGATTTCGTCGAGGAGAACCTGATTCCGTCGATTGCCTTTACAGAAGGCTCTACGGGTGACTACGCGTAATCTTTCGAGAACTGGTTTGGCGACATCTGCTAATCGTCGTTGACGACTGAGAAGGCAACTCTTCGTTGCATTGGACCACTTGTATCGCGAACCTGCTCCAGTAGGTTCGCGATGCGTTTTAGCGCGAGAGGTGCTGCATACTAGTATGGGCAAACCGTCGTTGGACTGTTGCAGGCGTTTCCACAGCTGGGGGCACACACGAGTAGGGGCAGACCCTTCTCGTGCGTTCTTGGTCGTGCGGGTCGCCGATATTGAACGCTTCGGCTGTACGAGGGTCTTGGGGGCTGCGAACCTAGCGACAAAGTGCGTTGAACCGTTTTGATTTTTGAGCCGCGAGTGGTTCTTAATCATGATTGTGGCGGTAGCATTTTCAATCACGATGCTCGTTACTCGCTTTTCCCGATGTCTCGGCATCCAGAAACGCCAAATCGAGTGGATTATTCAAAGTATTGAGTATTGGAATGCGGAGTATTGTGTACCCAAAGCATCGACTTCGATTCTCCCATGATCATAACACCAGTTCAGTGAGTACGTAACTTATGTGATACACGTTCGAATACGCAATACTTTCAATTACGATACTCAATACTTGCGAAAACTGCGCAGAAACCGCCGGATCGGGTGACGCACGGCGTGGAAACCAGAGTTGTGGGTCATGAAAACCCGATTTGTGGGTATGTCGTGCGCCAGCTTCGCGACATCCCCACGAGCTCTTCTCGTTGAGGGGATGCGCTGTTTGCGTGTATGCCATGTGCCAGCTTCGCGACAGTGCGCCTGATCTGGGGTTGCGCAGTCTGACCGTATACGCCCTTCCTGTTGCTTCATGCATCTACCCACAACTTGGATTTCTTGGATTCGCAAGTCGGTATTCATGTGCTTGCTTCGCATGTGAGCTCAAAGACGCTTGAAAACCGACATTGTCGGTAGTTTCACGCTGCCACATTGTAAAATGGGAAAGCTTTCGGGATTAGCAGGAGATGGGTTGTCGGTTGGCTAGAGATTACGATGAATGGTTTGCGCGATGCGCGAGCGGGTTCGAGGATGTGCTCGCAACGGAGCTTAAGGACTTGCATGCACGGCAAGTGCGCCCTCTCAAGGGCGGCGTATCGTTTAGAGGCGGCTTAGAGGAAGCCTATCGGGCTTGCCTGTGGTGCAGGAGTGCCACGCGTATCCAGTTGGTCCTGGGGCGCGTGGGGGCAAAAGACGCCGACAGCCTCTACGATGGTGCGAGCGCGTTTCCCTGGGAGCAACACGTCAGCACGGGGGCAACGCTTGCGGTGCAAGCGCACGGTACCAATGCCAACCTGCGAAACACCCAGTTCACTGCCTTGAAGGTGAAAGATGCCGTATGCGATAGGCTCAGGCACATTCGCGGTGCGCGGCCCGATGTGGATGCGAAGAACCCCGATTTCGCCATCGACGTGTCTTTGCACCAGGCAAAAGCGACGTTGTACCTGAATTTCTCCGGCGCTTCGCTGCATCGGCGGGGGTATCGTCAGGATGGCGTGCAGACCGAGGCTCCCCTGAAGGAGACGCTAGCTGCGGGCATGCTACTTGCGGCGAAGTGGGACGAGCGTGCGAAGTCGGGTTCGGCTTTCGTGGATCCGATGTGCGGTTCGGGCACGCTCGCCATCGAGGCGGCCATGATCGCGGCTGACATGGCGCCTGGTATCTTGCGGGCCAAGTGGGGCTTCAAAGGCTGGGCTCAGCATGACGAGGAGCTGTGGAGTGCATTGCTTGCTGAAGCCGACGAGCGTCTCGAAAGGGGTCTGGGCGGTGGCGTGCGAATCCTGGCTGGCGATGTGGATCAGGCGTCCATAGACATAGCTCGGGCGAATGCGAAACGGGCGGGCGTGGAATCGCTCGTCGAGTTCGTGGTGGCAGATGCTCAGGAACTCGATGTTGCGGGATGGTTAGGAAGCCGAAAGGCGAACCAGAGTTCGCATTCGAGTGTAGTTTCGGAGTCGAACACCGATGAATCTGCTCGCGATGCCGCAGCCGCTGAAGGTACTGAGAAAACCGCTTCTGCTTCGGGTTTGATGGCGGTGAACCCGCCTTATGGGCAGCGGTTGCTCTCGCAGGGTCAGCTGCCTGAAACCTACGAGGCGCTGGCCAAGGCAGTCGACGCTTTGCCCACGGGTTGGAAGCTGGCAATCATCACGCCTGATGTCTCTATCGACACGGCGCTCGGACGGGTTCCGGAGCGGGTTATCGCCTGCTTCAACGGTCCGATCGAGACGGGGGTGCGTATCTACGAAGTGGCCCCATCGCAGCGCATCGAGCTGCAGGTGACCTCGCTTGCGGGGCAGCAGCGTACGGTGGCGGTGGCCGAACGCAACAGCGAACAGTTCGCGGCCCGTCTTCGCAAGGTTGCCCGGGAGCGCGCGAAGTGGGCCCGCAAAGCCGGGGTGTCATGCTATCGCATCTACGATGCCGACCTGCCCGATTACTCGCTGTCCGTGGATTGGTACCAAGGTGCTGGACCCGACGAGGGCGAATCATACGTGCGGGTGGCAGAGTATCAGGCGCCGGCAACGGTCGACCCCGATCGAGCTGCGCGCCGATATGCGGATGCCCTGGCCATCATAGCTGCCGTGCTTGGCGTGGATCGGGCGCATGTGTATTCCAAGGTCCGTCGTCGCGAAAAAGGCGGAGGGCAGTACCGTGATGCTCGCAAGGTGTCGAAGACGGTTAACGTGGACGAGGCAGGCTACCTGTTCGAGGTGGACCTCGACGGTTACCTGGACACGGGAATCTTCCTCGACCACCGTATGACGCGGTCGATGGTGGGAGAGATGGCTTTAGGCAAGCGCTTCTTGAACCTGTTCGCTTACACGGGTACTGCTACGGTGCACGCTGCGGGCGGGGGAGCGGCGAACACCACGACCGTTGACCTTTCTCAGACCTATTTGGCGTGGGCTCGGCGCAACATGGAAGCGAACGGCTTTTTCGGTAGGCGCCATCGGTTCGAACGTGCCGACGTTTCGGAATGGCTCGACCAAGAAGCACAGCGGGAAAGCACCTACGACCTGGCGTTTTGCGACCCTCCCACGTTTTCCAACTCGAAGGCGATGGGCAAGCGCACCTGGAGCGTGCAGCGCGACCATGTGGAGCTGCTCGGCAAGGTGTCACGTGTGCTCGCCGATGATGGGCAGATCGTGTTCTCGTGCAACTTGCGTACGTTCAAGATCGATGTCGACGCGCTCGCGCGGTTGGGTTTGCGCGTGCGCGATATCACTGCAAGCACCATCCCACACGATTTCGAGCGCAACCCGAAGATCCACCACTGCTACCTGATCGATAAAGAGGTTGGACTCCGAGTTGGGTGCCTGTCCCCGCGACTCGCATAGGCTGCACTATCCACTATCTGGCCGAGAAGCGCCAAGCAAGCCGAAACCTCGACCAGACTGCTGGCAACCTCACCCTCGCTGTGTTTGAGGGCGCTTTCGTATCGGCATCATGTTTCGCTTCGTGACACGGTCTTCGCTCGCTTGCCTTGCTGGAACGAACTCACCCTGAGCCCCGGCCCATGCTGGAGACATCGTGGGTGGCAGATGGCCTTTGACGGTACGAGTTGCAAATGCGCCGATTCCTACGCTTAAGGTGTATCATGTATGCTTCCAAGGCTAGCAAGCAAGGAATCGAGGTGTGTGATGAACGTATCCGTGAAGCCGAAGAGCGTTATCGTGGCGTTTCTGGCACTGACGTTGGCATGTTGGGTCGTTTGTGGTTGCTCGAGTGGCGGGCGTGAAAGCGGAACCGATAACGCGGATGACACCGCGATGGAAGCGCAAGATCAATCTGCCCCCTCTTCTGCATCCGCTTCGACTGCCCAAACCGTCACGTTTCCAGTTGCTTATTTCACCGAAGCGGATGGCCATGCGGCTCAGCTCGAAGCCCTGGGTTGCACGGACGTGGTAGAAAACGCCGATGGCAGCTGTACCGCTACGGTTCCGCCCGATGTCTACAACAGCATCGTGTCGGATCTCTATGACAAGGTGATGGATGCGATCAACACCCTGGAAACCGACCCGACGTATGCGAATGTGGGAGAAGTCGTCTACGACGAGGGCTTTTCTTCCATTCAGGTAAAGCTTGACACCGATATGCCCGGGCTTGAGGACACGTATGCCCTGCCTACGGTGGGCGTGCCTGCGGCGACGTATCAGCAGGTCGCGGGTTTGCCCGTGGGCTGCCAGGTCGATCTGGTGCTCCAAGATGGAACTGTACAGCAATCGAGCACGTATCCGTTCTAATCGTTGGCGTGCCTGCGGCGGTCGCAACGAGGGATTGCCCCTTGTCGTGGATTCCCCGTCTGCATGCGTCTTTCGCCGATCCGGGCTTTAAGCAATAGCCCGATAGTGCGCAATATGCGGGAGGCCCGCCGTGTCCAGCGGCGGGCCTCCCTGTGTCTTTGCTGCTCAGGAAGAAGGATGGGGGAAAGATGCCTGAGCTTTTGCCATAACAGGGGATTTTCCCTTGTTATGTAGTTGGGTGTTCGCTAGTCGATGGCGATGGTGCGCTTGGCTTCGATTTCGGGCTTGGTGCGCTTCGGGACCGTGATCTGCAGCGTGCCGTTTTCGAACTTGGCGCTGATGGCCTCTTCGTCAATCTCGTCGCCGACGTAGAAGGTGCGGCTGCTGCGGCCCTCGAAGCGTTCTTTGCGCAGCCAGGAGCCATCTTTTTCCTCGGTGACGCGATGGCTTTCGGCGGCGATTTCGAGCTGGCCATCGTGAATCTGGCACGTGACATCTTCCTTGGCGACGCCAGGTAGGTCAACGGTCAGCTGGAATTCGGTTTCGGTTTCCCTGATGTCGGTCTTCATCAGGCCGGTGTTGGTCTTCGCATTGCCTTGCGGGCCGTCGAAGAACGCGTCGAAGGGGCTCATCATGAAATCGTTGAACATGTTCCTGCGTGCGGGTACTAGCATATGTATCATCTCCAATGCTTTCGTGTCTTGCGTTTCCTTTGCTGGTATTCGTTATAGTCTTGCCAATTAGCAGAGTCAACGTGAGAGTGCTAACAGTTGCCTGTATGTCATCTTCCGTAAACTTCTCGTAATCTAAGTGCATTAGACTAAAGTTATCTCATTGCGATGATGTCAGTAAAACCGAGTGATACAGATGCATTTACGGAATCTCATGCCGGTCGTGGCGAATCTGCAGGCTATGAAATGGCGTTGAAAAGGGAGGACGTGCCATCGGGGCCCGACATCGGATGCGTTCGCCATGCAATCGCGCGTCCGTGCATGCATTGGAGGCGAACCAGGAGTATGATTCACAGTCGAAGCATGTCAGATGCAAGCCAGAGAACCGAGGAGGATCGAATGAGTAGGGTGTACAACTTTTCGGCTGGTCCGGCGGTGCTGCCGGAATCGGTGTTGAAGGAAGCCGCCGAGGAAATGCTCGACTACCGCGGCACCGGCATGTCGGTTATGGAGATGAGCCATCGTTCTGCCGCCTTCCAGGCCATCATCGACGAAGCCGAGGCAGACCTGCGCGAGATCATGGGCATCCCCGAGAACTACAAGGTGCTGTTTTTGCAGGGTGGTGCCACCCAGCAGTTCGCAGCCATCCCAATGAACCTGCTGAACAACGGCAAGGCCGACTACATCGTGTCCGGTGGCTGGTCGAAGAAGGCCTATAAGGAAGCCAAGCTCTACGGTGACATCCGCCTGGTGGCAAGTTCCGAAGACGAGAACTTCACCTACGTACCCGAGGTCGATGGCATGGAGTTCCGCGAGGATGCCGACTATGTCTACATCTGCGAGAACGAGACCGTCTATGGCAACAAGTACCACAAACTGCCCGAAACTGGCGATATCCCGCTTGTCGCCGACGTGAGCTCCTGCTTCCTTTCCGAGCCCATCGATGTGAGCAAATACGGCCTGATCTACGGTGGCGTGCAGAAAAACGTCGGTCCCGCCGGCGTGGTGATCGTCATTGTCCGCGAAGACCTGATCCGCGAAGACGTGAATCCAGCCACTCCTACCATCATGCGCTACAAGACCCAGGCCGATGCCGGGTCGATGTCCAACACGCCCCCGTGCTACGGCATCTACATCTGCGGCAAGGTATTCAAGTGGATCAAGGCCCAAGGTGGCCTTGCGGGCATGCAGAAGATCAACCAGGAAAAGGCCGCGCTGCTCTACGATTACCTGGATTCCACCGACTTCTACCAGGCGCCCGTGCGCAAAGAAGACCGCTCCATCATGAACGTGCCCTTCGTGACCGGTGACGCCGAGCTCGACAAGAAGTTCGTCGCCGGTGCCAAGGAAATCGGTATCGAGAACATCAAGGGTCATCGCAGTGTGGGTGGCATGCGCGCCAGCATCTACAACGCCATGCCCATCGAAGGCGTGCATGCCCTGGTCGACTACATGAAGGAATTCGCCGCCCAGAACGCATAAGAGGTCTGTGGCGAACATATGCCGAGGCAGGGAAGGGCAGGCAATCGCGCCTGCCCTTCTTCGCATTGAGTCACGTGCCCGGGGGATGCCTACTCATCATGAGTCGGCGTCTCCCGAGCACGTGACTCATGCCCCTCTTGTTGTCAAGGGAAAATGCGGCAAACGAGCAATGGCCGAATCTGTCACATCTTGCCGCGTTCTACCTTGTGTCGCTTGCGGGTCTTTTTCGGTTCGCGAAAATCGAGTTGCAGCTGCACATATTCGGATGCTTCCCCTTCGCCGGCGCGTTCCACGTTGTCGATGTTCCAGGCTACCGCTTCTTTTCCGAAGAGCTCGAGCATCTTGATGCGCGCGTCGTGCATGTTTCCCTTCGAGCCGGCGTTGTGCCCGCTTTCGAATTCGAACGTCCCGTTGACAGGGTCGGCCCCTCGGGGGGAAGTGTAATGTGCGCGGTAGAGCTTCATGGAATCCTTTGCGTTGCGAGTGACGTCTGCATCCGCATGACTTTATCACGACATGTGCGATCTTGCATGTGGGATGCTAAATCGTGCATTTCAACAAAACGATGGGAAAAGCCGAACGAGATCGTTTGAGCAGCGTTGTTCCAAGAGCTCGTCGTGCGAAAAACACCTTGGGCTCGCGTGGCGGGCAGTGCGCTACGGCACCCGCTTGTGGTCGTTTCACGACGGCGCTTGCATTACCACACGGTTCACCTTAATATATTCAATCGCTGTTTTCAGAGGGGTTCGAGCCCCTTGCATGTATACGTTGATGTTAAGGAGTCCATTTTCATGGCAGTCAAGATTCGTCTTTCTCGTCACGGCGCCAAGAAGCGTCCGTATTACCGTGTCGTAGTCATCGATTCCCGCGCACGCCGCGAAGGTCGTGCAGTGGAAGAGGTTGGCCGCTACAATCCCTGCGTCGACCCTGCGATGGTCAAGCTCGACCTCGAGAAGATCGATGGCTGGATCGCCAATGGCGCTCAGCCTACCGACACGGTGGCTCGTCTCATCGAGCAGGCTCGTAAAGAAGCGTAAGACATGTCTTCGCAGACGTTTGACGCTGCGGGTCTCGTACGCGTGCTCGTAGAGCCCATCGTCGAATACAAAGACGAGCTCGAAGTGACCGAATCGGTTACCGAGTTCGGTGAAATCCTGGTCGAGATCGACGTCAACGAAGAAGATGCTGGCAAGGTCATCGGCCGTCAGGGAAGGGTTATCAAGTCCATCCGCACGCTTGCCCGTGCCGCGGGTTCGCGCGTGGGGGAGCGCGTGGAAGTGGAGCTCATCGATTAAATGAGCAAGTTCACACGGGTCGCGCATATCGTGAAGCCTAAGAACCTGGAAGGGAGCGTCGTCGCGCAGAGCGCAGATGGCCTCCCTTTTCTGCTGTTCCCGGGATTGCGCGTGCATTTCGTGCCGCCCACGCTGCGTGGTCCGCGCACGGCGGTAGTGTCCGATGTGCGCCAGGTGCGCGATGATTCCTGCGAAGTCTGTTTTCAGGGTGTGGACACCATCGACGATGCCGAGGCGATTGTCGGATGCTATTGCCTGGCAGCCAAAGAAGACGTGGTTGGCATGGCCAACGTGCAGGAGCCGCAGACGCTGCTCGGATTTTCCGTGGTCGACTCCGAGCGGGAAGGCTTGGGAGAGGTGGTCGAAGTGCTCGCCGGAACGGCCCAGGCCGTGCTGGTGGTGGAAGGCCCCTTCGGCGAGGTGATGATTCCCGTGGTGGACGAGTTCGTGGAGGGTCTTTCGGAAGACGACCGCATCATCTGGGTGCACGTACCGGCTGGTCTCATAGGCCTCAACGCCGATTAGGAGGGCTCCATGATCGTCGAGACGCTTTCCACGTTTCCCCACATGTTCGATTCGGTCATGGGCTCTTCGATGATGCGCATCGCGCAGGAGAAGGGTGTTCTGGAATTCCACGCGCATGACCTGCGTGATTGGACGCATGACCGCCATCGCACAACCGATGACGAGCCGTACGGGGGAGGTCAAGGGCTGGTCATGAAATGCGAGCCCATCTTCGAAGCCCACGACCAGATCTGCGCGCAGTCGGCAACGGGCAAGCCCTATACCATTTTCCTCACGCCTACTGGCGAGCGCTTCGGCGAGGCGCTGGCGCTCGACCTAGCCGAGCGCGAACACCTGCTGTTCGTGTGCGGGCATTACGAGGGCATCGACGAGCGTTGCTATACGTTGGCCGATCGCTGCATTTCCCTGGGCGATTACGTGCTCACGAGCGGGGAGCTTGCCAGCATGGTGGTAATCGATGCCGTCGTGCGCAAACTGCCAGGCGTGCTTGGCGACGAGGGTTCGGCCGTCGACGAGAGCTTCTACGACGGATTGCTCGAATACCCCCAGTACACACGTCCCGCGACGTATCGGGGAATGGACGTGCCCGAGGTTCTTCGTTCTGGCAACCATGCGGCAATAGGCGCCTGGCGTCGTCAACAGAGCCTCCTTCGGACCCAGAAGATGCGCCCGGATTTGCTGGGTTCGGCCAATCTCGACGCCTCCGACGCTGCTTTTCTGAAGAGTTTATCTGAGCAGGTCCCACGAGGCGAAGAAACGCTATGATGTGCTACTGCGCAAGCCGCGGTGACGCGCTGCGCATTTATTGAAATGACGTGAGTTGCGCCGTTTTGGTGTGCTCGTGAAAGGATGCCCGCAGATGAGTTCAGGTCGGCATGCCGAACAGCAGGAGGGGGGCTTCTTCCGCTCGCTGGTTGAATTCGTGATCATGTTGGCCGTGGTGTTAGGCGCGGCCTTCTTGCTGCGCACCTATGTTGTTGCGCCCTACGAGATTCCCTCGAGCTCCATGGAACCCACCATCATGGTAGGAGACAAGGTGTTCTCCGAGAAGATCAGCTACTATTCCGGAGACGTTCGGCCAGGCGACATCGTGACGTTTCAAGATCCCGAGGTCGCATCGCGCACGCTCATCAAGCGCTGCATCGCCACGGCAGGGCAGACCGTCGACCTTGCCGACGGCGTGGTGTACGTCGACGGTGAACCACAGGCCGATGTGTATGCGCAGGGGCTTTCATACCCGCTCACGCCTGCTGTGGGCGTCGAAGTCGAATACCCCTACACGGTGCCCGAGGGGTGCATCTGGGTTATGGGCGACAACCGCGAAAACTCGCAGGATTCCCGTTACTTCGGGGCTGTGCCGGAATCGAGCGTTTCCGGCCATGCCTTTTTCGTGTACTGGCCGCTTGCCCGTCTGGGCGCCCTGTCCTAGCGGCTGGGGAGCACATCGAACCGTATGACACGACAAGACACGTGAGGAGAAACATGGCAACGCAGACGCCAGCAGCTGCACCGGGCAACGCTCCGGTTCCCAGCTTTCAAGACATCATCATGAGCCTGCAGCATTATTGGGCTGCCCAGGGCTGCGTCATCTTGCAGCCTTATGACGGCGCAGTGGGCGCGGGCACGAACCACACTGCAACGACCTTGCGCTCGTTGGGTCCCGACACGTGGCGTACCGCTTACGTGCAGGGATGCCGCCGTCCCACCGATGGCCGTTATGGCGAAAACCCCAACCGCCTGCAGTTCTACTACCAGTTCCAGGTATTAATGAAGCCTTCGCCCGACAATATCCAAGACCTTTACCTGGGTAGCCTGAGGGCTATGGGCATCGAGCCCACCGAGCACGACGTCCGGTTCGTGGAAGACGATTGGGAAAGCCCGACGCTTGGTGCCTGGGGCTTGGGCTGGGAAGTGTGGATCGATGGCATGGAAGTGACGCAGTTCACCTATTTCCAGCAGGTGGGTGGCTTCGAGTGCAGCCCCGTTCCCGTCGAGCTCGCCTATGGCCTGGAACGCTTGACCATGTACATCCAGGGCGTCGACTCGGTGTTCGACATCATCTGGGCGCGTGGCGACGATGGCGTGGAGTTCACCTATGGCGACGTCTACCTGGAAAACGAGCGCGAGTTTTCTACCTACAACTTCGAGATCGGCAACACGGAATTCCTCTTCGAGCTGTTCAACCAGTGCGAAAGGGAAGCGCAGGCATGCCTGGCAGCCAATCTGCCTCTGCCGGCCTACGACTGGGTGCTGAAGTGCTGCCATACGTTCAACCTGCTCGACGCCCGCGGGGTGATTTCCGCCACCGAACGCATGGCCTACATCCTGCGCGTCCGCTCCATGGCGAAAAGCTGCTGTGCTTCGTACATGCAAAACGTCGTCGGCCTCGAGCTCACCGATGAAGGGGAGGGGAAATAACATGACGCATACGCTCGCCTTCGAGATAGGCACGGAAGAAATTCCCGCATTCGACCTCGATTCCGCCAACGGGCAGCTCGAGAAGATGGTTCCCGAACTGCTCGATGCCGCCCGCATTCCCTACGAGCGCATCGAAATCCATTCGAGCCCGCGCCGGCTGATCGTGATGGGGTACGGCCTGGCCGATACCACCGAAGCGCTGGTCGAGGAGTACAAGGGCCCTGCTGCCAAGATAGCCTTCGACGAGCAGGGCAACCCCACGAAGGCCGCAATCGGCTTCGCGCGGGGCAAGGGTCTTGGCGTGGAAGATCTGCAGCGACGCGACGTGAACGGCACGGAATACGTCTTCGCCGTGAAAAGCATTCCCGCCACGCCGGTGATCGACCTGCTTCCCGACGTGCTGGCTTCCATCATCCCCGCCATCAAATGGCCTCGCAGCTGCCGATGGGCCAGCTACCGCGAGTACTTCGTGCGGCCGATTCGCTGGATCGTGGCCATGCTCGACGAAGCGGTGATTCCCGTGAGCTACGCCGGTGCCACATCCGGTAACCAGACCATGGGCCATCGTGTGCTCGCCCCGGGCTTCCATAAGGTGTCCACGGCTGCCGACCTGCTCGAAGTGGTGCGTAGCGCCAAGGTGGTTCCCACGCAGTCCGAGCGCGAGAAGGTCATCCGCAGCGCCGTAGCCGAAATCGAGGCCGAGACGGGCCTGCGGGCCGAGCTGCCTGCCAAGACGCTGCTGGAAGTGGTGAACCTTTCCGAGTATCCCACGCCGTTGTGCGCCACGTTCGACGAAGAGTTCCTGCGCGTTCCCGAGGAGATCATCGTCGACGCCATGCTCATGCACCAGCGCTATTTCCCGCTCTACGACGCGCAAGGCAAGCTCACGAACCGCTTCATCATCGTCAGCAACGGCGACCCGGCGTGCAACGCCGCCATCATCGATGGCAACGAGCGCGTGGTGCGTGCTCGCCTAGACGATGCCAAGTTCTTCTACGAGGAAGACCTGAAAAACCCGTTGGAGTCCTATGTCGAGCGTTTGGACGAAGTGGTGTTCCAGGAAAGCCTGGGTACCGTGCGAGACAAGGCGAACCGCCTGGTGAAGCTGGCCGATCACCTTTCCGTCGATGCGAACCTAAGCGAGACCGACTCCGCCGACTTGCGTCGCGCGTGCCTGCTGTGCAAGGCCGACCTGGTCACGAATGCCGTGATTGAGTTCACGAGCGTGCAGGGCATCATGGGCTCTTACTATGCACTGGCATCGGGCGAAACACCGCAGGTGGCGAGTGCCATCGAGCAGCACTACCGTCCCCGCTTTGCCGGCGACGATGCGCCCGACACCCTGGTGGGCAAGCTTGCGGCCTTCGCCGACAAGCTCGACACCATCTGCGGCCTGATTGCCATCGGGCAGGGACCCACCGGCTCCTCCGACCCGTTCGCGTTGCGTCGCAGCGCCATTGGCATCGTCAACATGCTGCGCGCCGGCTTGCCCGTCTCGCTCGACGCGGCCATCGACTTCGCGCTCGACGGTTTTGTGGGCATCGACTTCGACCGTGACGCGGCCCATGCCGCCGTGGTGGATTTCTTCGTCACCCGCACGAAGGTGATCTTGCGCGACGAAGGCTGCAGCGCCGATGCCATCGACGCCGTCTTGGCCGCTGGCGTCACCGAGCCTGCCGTTATCGACGTGCGCACCAAGGCGCTCGAGGAAGCCCGTGCGGGCATGCCCGAAGTCATGGCCGACCTTGCCACCGCCTACTCTCGCGCCAACAACCTGCGCGATGCACAGCTTGGTGTCGACGTCGACGAGTCGCTCATGGTATCCGATGAATCCACCCTGTCCAAGGCCGTGGATGCCGCTGCCGCAGCCATCCCGCAGTTGCTGGAAGGTGGGGATTACCCGGCGGCGCTGCGCGAGTTGGCAAGCTTGCGTGGGCCCATCGACCAGTTCTTCGAGAACGTCATGGTCATGGACGAGGACGAGGCCTTGAAGCGCAACCGCCTGCGTCTGCTCAATCGATTCGTGTCGGTGTTCGCCAGCGTAGCCGACTTTTCCACGTTGGCAAAGGCATAACGCCCACACCTCCGACGGCTTTGGCTGCCGGCGCCGTGGGTGGCAATGCAGACTACGATGAAATCGCATGGGGACCTGGATGGGTCCCCATGTGTCGTTGTTGGCTAGACTGTCACTGTCCAACGCCGGTTTCTTTTGCTCCGTATTGGGGCGATTTGTGATACATACCGAGAATCGCGTGGTTGAGGAAACGTCTCGGGTGTTTTTGAGTTACTATATATTGGTCCATCCACAACGATTGTGACCAGTTGTTGCGGTATGACATAGTGAATCTTACGGTATAAGGAGAATAAGGTGGCTGAAGAAGTAAAGCGCGTGTATGCATTTGGTAAAGATGCAGAAGGCAACAACGTTACTGAGGGTAACACCGACATGAAGGCCATTCTGGGCGGCAAGGGTGCGAACCTCGCCGAAATGGCGAACATTGGCCTTCCGGTCCCGCCCGGGTTCACCATCACCTGCCAGACCTGCATGGAATACGCCAATGCAGGCAATGCCTGGCCAGAGGGTGCCCTCGACACCATCCGCGAGTATCGCATCGACCTGGAAACCCGTCTGGGCAAAAAGATCGGCGATCCGGAAGACCCGCTGTTGGTTTCCGTGCGTTCCGGCGCTCCGCTGTCGATGCCCGGCATGATGGACACCGTGCTCAACCTGGGCCTGAACGACGTTTCCATCAACGGCCTCATCAAGCAGACCGAAAACCCGCGCTTCGCATGGGACTCCTACCGTCGCTTCATCCAGATGTTCTCCAGCGTGGTCATGGGTCTTGATGGCGAGCTGTTCGAGAAGGCCATCACGGCCATGAAGAACCAGCGTGGCGCCAAGAGCGACACCGACCTCACCGCTGAGGACCTGCAAGAACTCGTAGCCCAGTTCAAAGACATCTTCGCCGAGCAGGTTGACCTCGAGGCCTATCCCGATCTGAACGTAGACGGCAAAGCGGCCTTCCCGCAGGATCCGACTACCCAGCTCAGGCTCGCCATCGAAGCCGTGTTCGGCAGCTGGAACAACCCGCGTGCGGTCCTCTACCGTAAGCAGAACAAGATCGCCGACGACCTGGGAACCGCCGTCAACGTGCAGTCCATGGTATTCGGCAACAAGGGCGAGACCTCCGCTACCGGCGTGGCCTTCACCCGCAACGCCGCCAACGGCAAGAAGGAATTCTACGGTGACTATCTGGTCAACGCCCAGGGCGAAGACGTCGTCGCCGGCATTCGCAACACGAGCCCCATCGCCGAGCTGAAGCTGACCCCGGGTCTCGAGAAGTCCGGCCAGGAACTCGAAGACATCTTCGTGCTGCTCGAGAACCACTTCCGCGACATGATGGACATCGAGTTCACCATCGAGCAGGGCAAGCTCTACATGCTCCAGACTCGCGTTGGCAAGCGCACCGCCGCC
>JBGUXY010000087.1:0-27688 GCA_045118335.1 Eggerthellaceae bacterium | reverse complement strand
GGTCATGAGCGCGAACAGCGGAAACGTCATGCCGTCGTCGAGCCCCATGAGCTCGGTGATGTAGAACGGCAGGCCGGTCTGGAACATGGTGAGCGCAATCCAATACAGCACGTCGGAGCACACGAACGTGCGGAACTGCCCGTTGGAGAACGTCTTCGCCAGACTGGAGAACGTCGGGGTGGTCGACGGCGTGGTGTCCGCATAGGTGTGCTCGTCGATGGCGAATGTGGGCACGAGCATGCACACCATGGCGAACGCCGCCAAGATGGCAATGGTCACGCGGAAGCTACCCACCGAGCCCAGCGAAGCCTCGAAGACGCCCGCGATGTTGGGCACCAGATAGGCAAACGCCGTGCCGAAGAAGTACGTAGTGGAGATGTAGGTGGACACGTTGATGCGCAGCTTCTGCGTGCGGCCGAGCTCGGGAATGAGCGCGTTGAACGGGGTGCAGTAACAGGTCATGCACAGGTAAAAGAGCAGCACCATCACGACCAGGAACGCGTTGTTCAGCGGGCTTTGCCCGGCCACGGGCGAGCAGAACACCAGCACGGTGATCAACGCAAACGGAATAGCAGCAAAACGCATGAACGGGATGCGCCGCCCCAAGCGGTGCTTGCAGCGGTCGGAAAGCGAGCCGATGAGCGGGTCGGTAATGGCATCGAATACGCGCCCCGAAGCCGTGGCCATGCCGATGACGGTGAGCCCCAAAAACACCGCTCCCTGCGTGATGAAGAGTTGATGGCCCTGTGCTAGCAGCGATTCTCCTGGCTGGTAGTAGTACACAAGCCAGTTCGCGATGATGCCCGAAAGCATCGACCAGCCCAACTGGCCAACGGCGAAAAGCCACAGGATCTTGTTGCTGGCGAGCTTCGGTTGGGTGAGCTCAGACATGAAAGTCTCCTATCGGAATTGCACGGCCCTTCGCGTTAGGCTTTCAGGTAGTTGAGCACCACATCGACAGCCATCTTCAACTCGGCGCTGCCCTGCGCGAAGTCGTCCGAGGGCAGGATGTCACCACGAATGAGCTTCTGCGCCACACCCATGAGCGAATGCGAACACGTCAGGTAGAAGAGCGGGAAGTCCACGTCAGAGCGGATGCTACCGTCTTCCACACCGCGCTCGAACGACGCCAGATATAGAGGATAGAACCGCATGATCTCCGCCTCGTAAGAAGCCAGCCGGTCGGGGTCGACTTCGTTCATGAGCACCATGTGGTCAAGCTCATCGAGAAAGGCAATAAACTGCGGACGCTGCGAGTACATGTGACTGTAGAGGCCGAACAGCTCCTCCATCTGCGCATAGCCAGTCTTGCCATCGAACTCTTTTGTCAGGTTGTCGGTGAAATGCTCACAGAAACGCCTCCACAGCAAGGCGCCGGTTTCTAAAGCGAGGTTCACCTTCGTGCCGAAGTAACGGTACAGCGACGCCACGCCCACGCCAGAAGCCGTGGCAACGTCGGTCATCTTAACCGGTTCGATGCCGTTTTCGGGAAACAGCTCTGCTGCAGCCTCCACGATGACGCCTTCTCTGGCAGAACGTTTCATCTGACGCGTTGCTCCCACGGTGCTCAATTGACACATCCCTTCGCATGATGGTAGTCTCTTCTGCATAATGATAGTAAACCTATCATTGAGATATTAGACTATCAGATTTACCCCACGACTGTCAATAGAAGGGCCGGCAATGCACGACACTACCGACCGAGCTACCACCATCTTCGGAAACGCCATCGGAAAACGCGATCTTCAACACGCAGTCAACGCGAAGAAAAAGTTCGCGAAGCGCTTTGGCGACGATTCCGACGAACCGCATCATCTGCAGATTGCGGAAATCCCGGTGATAGGGCCTGCCCTGGGCGTGCGCAACGTAGTGCCCGCCCGACAGAGAACGGCTCGCTTCGCCTTCCCCAAAGGTAGCTTGCCCGTAGTCGTGGGAAACATCCGCATGGGGTTCGGGCACTACCGCATTTCCATGGCGATAGCCTCTGCTGCACACGCCCTGGGCTTTGATCCGTTCTGGTTCGACCTGATGGCCTTTCCGGAAAGCACCTGCTCGAAGGTCGTGGGGTGGCAAAACGACCTGTACTCGAAGGGCTCGCGCTTAAGCCAGCAGGTGGGGGCGTTCAACAAACTGGTTTGGGAACCTCTGAACTCGGAAGGATTCCGCAAGATATCCTACAACGCCTCCGATCAAAGAGTTGCCGAACTGATGGCGCCCGTGCTCGCCGAGCTTCCTCGCGACGTGCCTTTTGTCGCCACGCACGCTTGGCCAGCTCAAGCGGCGGTGCATGCGGGACTCACGCATGTGGTGAATGCCATCCCCGATAACTGGCCCATGGCGCTGCACCTGGCAGAAGGAGCTGCGCACACCGTACAGACTCCCAGCGCTTACTGGGGATATCGTCAGCTGCGCGGCATGGACAAAAATCGGGTGCTCAAGCCCATGCCAGCTGATGCGTTGCACTACGTGGGACACTATGTGGACCACGAGCTGGTTGTGGGCATTGAAGACGACTGTTCCGCTCGACGTGCGCGGGCTGCCGCCGGCGAACCCGTGCGCTACTTGCTTTCCGTCGGAGGCGCTGGCGCCCAGTTCGACCTGTTCGCAGGGATAATCGAGCACTTACTGCCCGAAATCGAGGCGGGACGCGCAACGCTGATGATAAACGTTGGCGACCACCGGAAAGTGTGGAACAAGCTCGCGCGCAAGCTGCCCTCTTTGTCCCAAGCTGAGACCTATTTCGACGACTATGCGCACACGCAGGCTTTTGCAGAAGTGGCACGCACCGAGACCGTCTATGGCATTCATGCGTTCTGCCACGATAACATCTTTGCAGCTGTCTATTCCACCAACTTGCTCATGCGCATAGCTGACGTGTTAATCACCAAACCAAGTGAGCTTTCGTTCTACCCTGTACCGAAGCTGATGATCCGCCGCGTAGGCGGCCATGAGGCGTGGGGCGCAATACGTTCCGCCGAAGTGGGCGACGGCACCTACGAGCTGGAAACGCTTGAGGAAACATGCGCCGCCATCGACCTGCTGCAAGTCGATCGCGAACTCGTACCCTTCATGTGCGACCGCATCGAAGCTGCAGCCGCCGCAGGCACCTACGACGGCGCCTACCGCGCAGTGAAGCTGGCTACGCGAACGGAATGATCCAGATCTAGGCAAGATGTCCGATTGGGGGCAAAGTTTCCGGTTGGAAGGTCGACTGCCTCATCGCCAGCTCGGCTCAACGGCGCATCGCGACCCATGCATGCTCGAGAATCGACAGCACCTCCTGCGCTATTTCCTCGACAGGGCGGCCAACGGTTTCGACCCGAATGTCCGCCGCGGCCTCGTAGAGCGGTTCGCGCTCGGAAAGGGTCACACGCGCGGTTTCCAGGTTCTTGAACAGCGGACGCGAGGATGAATCGGGGATGCGCGCCGCCGATTCCTCGGCCGTGGTTCGCAGGTAAACCACGAAACCGCGCTCACTCATGATGGCCACGTTCTCGGGTCGCTTCACCACGCCGCCACCGGTGCTGACCAGGCACGGCTCTCCTTCGGCAAGTTCTCGCAGATAGCGAGTCTCGAGGTCGCGGAAATGCCCTTCCCCATCCTCGGCGAAGATGCTTGCGATGGATCGGCCTTCACATGCTTCCAGATAGTCGTCGGCGTCGACAGCCGAAAGGCCGCGCTCGCGAGCCAGGTAATCTGCCACACTCGTTTTCCCCGACCCCATGAAACCGATGAGAAACACCGGCTTGGTGAGCCGATAGTCACCGTTGTCGCCTGCCCGCATGACACCTCCCAGCTTGACCGGTTTCCGCTCTGCGTTTCCCAATACTTTGCACCATTTCTGACGTTCATGACGGTTCTGCACGAGCTCGGCGTCCATCTGAGACAATTTGAACTATGTTAGTGTTCAGTCACGACAATCGTGAGCCCCATTTTGCCGCCAAGGGCATCGTTTATCGCGATTCGCCCGTGCAGAACCGTCATGAACGTCAGATTACGTCAAAACCTCTTAGCAGGATGCCTTTGGAAGCCCAATCTTATGCAATCGACTTATAATTGCACGGAGCCGCAACCGCGCGGCTGACGAACCAAGACCGGCGGGGCGGGTGCATCCAGCTCTCCGGCGACGATTGGACGGTGCTACATGAATACGCTGACGATCAGAGACGTGCGCCTTGGCGAAGGTGCGCCGAAAACCATCGTCTCGCTCATGGCTTCGGATGTTGAAGGGTGCATCGATCAAGCTAGAAGAGCGGCCGAAGCGGGGGCGGACCTCGTGGAATGGCGCGCCGATTTCATGGCCGGAGCAAGTGGATATGCAGACATGACGCAAGTCGCCGACGAACTTGTAGCCGCGGTCCCGAACACTCCCGTACTGTTCACCTTCCGCACGGCGCAGGAAGGCGGGGCCGCCGACATCGCCGATGCCGACTACATCGACCTCGTCCACGCGATAGTCGAGCTTGGCGCCATCGATGCAGTGGACGTGGAACTGCGCATCGGCGACGAAGCCGTGCGGGAGGCAGTCCGCCAAGCGCATTGCCGCGGGGTCAAGGTGATCGTGAGTCACCATGATTTCGAAGCCACCCCCAACGTCGATGACATGTACGGCCTGCTCGTGCGCATGGCCCAACTCGGAGCAGACATCCCCAAGCTCGCAGTCATGGCGCACGACGAGAGCGACGCCCTGCGCCTGCTTCAGGCTACCGAACAGGCAAGACGCGAAACCGGTTTGCCACTCGTCACCATGGCTATGGGCCGCGCAGGGACAATCACCCGGCTGGTCGGGGAAGCTTTCGGGAGCGCAGGCACGTTCTGCGCGCTGGATAGCGCGAGCGCCCCGGGTCAAGTCGACCTGGAGCTGGCAAGACGCATCATGGCCGATCTCCACGACGCGATAGGATAACAGCATGGAAAAGATGCAACGCATAGACGGCCACACGCATATGGTCTGCCTCATCGGCAGCCCGGTGGATCACTCGATGTCGCCCGCCATCCATACGCGCTCCTTCGAGCTGCTGGGCATCAACACCGTATACCTCGCCTTCGACGTGCAACCCGAAGACGCGGGCGACGTCATCGCAGCGTTGCGCGTGATGCATGGCTGGGACGGTGCGAACGTGACCATGCCGTGCAAGCAGGCGGTTATCCCCTTCCTCGACGAGCTCTCGCCGGCAGCACGGCTCATGGGCGCCGTGAACGTGATCAGGAAGGAAGCAGACGGGCGCTTGACCGGCCACAACACCGATGGAGCTGGCTTCATGGCGAACCTGCGCAAGCACGGTGTGCAAACGGACGGGGCACGCATGACGCTCATCGGGCCGGGCGGTGCCGGCAGCGCCATCCTCGTGCAGGCGTCGCTCGACGGCGTGGCGCGCATCGACGTATTCGCCCGCGGAGGCGGAAAGTCGTTCGCACACGCGCAGGAACTCATCTCAAACGTGGCGGCGCAGACTTGCTGCCAGCTCGAGCTGCACGACCTGGCCAGCAGCTCCGAGTTGCGCGAATCCGTCGCGTCGAGCGACATCCTCGTGAACGCGAGCAGCGTCGGCATGGGAGAAGGCTGTACCGACCTGCCCCTGTCAGCGGAATCCATCCGCCCCGGCATGACGGTGGCCGACGCAATATACCTGCCTCGCGAAACACAGCTCATACGCACGGCACGGGCATGCGGCTGCACGGTGGTCCCAGGCTTGGGAATGCTGCTCGAGCAGGCTGCTGAAGGCGAGCGCGTCTGGTATGGCGTAGATATGCCCACCGACGAAATCGCGCGCGAACTGTTCTCGTAGGACAACCAGCTACGGACACCCTGTCGCCATGAACTTGCATCGCGCTTGAGCGTGAACATGGCACGGAGGAGCGTTCAAGCCCCTGTTCATGCATGCATCTTTAAAGGGGGCTTGAACGCTCCTTCGTCCCCTGTTCACGCGCGCTCGTCACTCGGCAGGCTGGAAGGTGTCACGGTCGGGGGCGAAGCTTTGCATGGCCTCGATGGTGCGAGCGAACAGCTCGTCGAGTTCCCAGTCCAGCATCTCGGCTCCTTCGCGGATGACATCACGCGACACGCCAGCGGCAAAACGCTTGTCCTTGAACTTCTTCTTCAACGACTTCACGTTGAAGTCCATCACGCTCTTCGAAGGACGCATCACGATTGCCGCACCGATAAGACCCGTAAGTTCCTCGGTAGCGAACAGAATCTTTTCCATCCACAGTTCGGGCGCCGGGCAAGCCTCGTTGAAGTCGAAGTTGTGCGACTGAATGGCATGGATGAGCTCGGGTGTGCCTCCTGCGGGCTCTATCATTTCCGCCGCGCGCAGCGTGTGATCTTCCGGTGTGGGATACTCTTCCCAGTCCAGGTCGTGCAGCAGGCCCACGATACCCCAGAACTCCTCGTTTTCTGGATCGTACTCGCGCGCGAAGAAGCGCATGGTGGATTCCACGGTGAGCGCATGCTCGATATGGAACTCATCGGTGTTATGCTCTTTCAGCAGCTCAAGCGCCGCTTCGCGTGTCATGCCCGCTTCAAGACTTGCCATGATTCGTCCTCTCTTGCCGTTGTATTGCCCGCAAAGTTTAGCACCCATAGCCACGATGGTGCGTAGTCGCACCCAAATGCCCAAGACTCTTCATCATCAGCGAGAAATAGGGACGGGTACATTTCATCATCTGAGAGCGAGAAATGGGGGCAGGTACATATCACCGCATGCCCTCTCATTGCAAAACGACATTGTTCCTTTAGTAGACAATGATGAAATGAACCCGTCCCTATTTCTCATTCTCAAGCTGTGGGGGATATTGTAGTTCCCAGAAGGCCACGGCGCTGGCGGCGGCGACGTTGAGGGAGTCCACACCCTCGCGCATGGGAATGCGCACGGTGAAATCGCAGCCATCTATGGTGCGCTGCGCAAGCCCATCGCCTTCGGTTCCAAACACCATTGCCAACTTGTCGCAGGCGGCAAGCACAGGGTCGCGCAGGGAAACGGAATCGCGCGTGAGGGCGAACGCTGCCGTCTTGAACCCGCAAGCCCCAAGCCGCGCAAGCCCTGCCGCTGGCCAATCCGCCGCACAATCGCCCAAACGCGTCCAAGGCACCTGAAACACCGTGCCCATGGAAACGCGCACCGCCCGGCGGTACAGCGGATCGCAGCATGTGGGCGTGACCAGCACAGCATCCACCTCCATGGCTGCCGCGCTGCGAAAGATCGCCCCGACGTTCGTATGGTCGACGATGCCGTCGAGCACTGCCACCCGATGCGCATCTACCAGCAGCTCTTCGGCGCTGGGCAGCGCTGGTCGGCGCATGGCGCACAACACGCCGCGCGTGAGCTGGAAACCCGTGAGCTGCGAGAGCACGTCGCGCTCCCCCGTGAATACCGGCACCTGCCCACCGTCTTCGGCAACGTGGCTTGCCACCAGCGGCTCTGCCGCGTCAAGCCACTTGCGCTCCATCAGAAACGACAGCGGCTGCATCCCAGCCGCCAAGGCCCGCTCGATCACCTTCGGCGACTCGGCGATGAAGATGCCGCGCTCAGGCTCCAGCTTGTTGCGCAGCTGCGCTTCGGTCAAGCGTGCGAATACATCGAGCCTCGGATCGTCGAGCGTATTCACCTCGATGACATTCACACCTACCCCCGTTCCCAAGTTCGATACCAGTTCAGTATAGCGCACGCATCAATGCGCCTATGTTTCCCATCCGCCAATCCCAAGCGAGTCGAGTTTTGCCATGGGCGTCATGTGCGGCGCGAACACAACGCCCGCGCCATCCCGTCCGATTACGAGAAGGAAGCGCTTCCACCTTGCATCCGACAGATGAGCGCCCGCCTTCTTTCTGAACCGCAGAAATGCCATCGTGAATCCGCGCTAGACGACGTGGCGGCTACTGCGCACGGGAAGCGCTGTCCGGGTTGATGTCCATCGTCTGGAACCGGTTTTGCATGAAGTCATCGCCATAATGGTCATTGCAGAATTCCACAATCAGCGACGCATCCTTATAATCCATGCTGCCGTTTTGCCGCTCATACCAGCAATCGAACGCCGCAAGGGTCAAGCCCGCATCCGCGAACATGAGCGCAGCGCATGCCGTGGTGACGGCGTATCGCCAGTTCCATGGAATGCGGTTCACCGTCTTTAGCATGATGGGCAGCGCGAAACGCACCCACACCAAACCCAGCACACCCCACATGGCCATGTACTTGCCATTCGTGCGACCATCGATGGAAAGAAACGTACCCGAGTAGTCCCATGCCGTTATGCCGAACGCGGTCTGCATGAACCAGCTCACGAAGAACTCGAACGCGCCACCGATGACGGCGCTCACCAAGAAGATGATGATGGGGTTCTTATCGTAGAAGCGGTTGAGCGCCGCCGTCATGAGCACAGCTCCGAACCCGTAGATGGGACTGAACGGCCCATAGAGCAAGCCCGCCCGATCTTGGTAGACGCCCGGATCCACGATCGTCATATGGTAGGCAAGCTCGACGCCAAGACCCAACACGCAGCAGATGACGAACACCCAAAACAGGTTGAAGAAGTTGAGCGTGATGTAACCGCGCCCCGTTGTGTCGCGGCCAAGCGTGCCCTCTTCTGCCTCGGTGCGTACCTCCATTTCCCGGAGTCGGCGTTGCAGTCGGCGTTCGTCGGCAAGCGCCGGGTCGGAATATGACTGCACAACGATAAGAATCACCAGGTTGACTAGGGATCCGATAAGCGAGCTGTCCAATCCCGCAAGCAAGAAATGGCATACGAGCACTACGATTTCCAGGCTTATCATGATGTTCGCCAGCAACGCCGCACGCCGACGTTTGCCGCGAACCAAGCGCACGCCCAGCACGAAGAACATGGCGGAAAGCACAACGGATACCACCATTGCCACGATTGCGATCACAACCGTGGTCAGGGATCCATGCCCCACTGCCTCCAGTTCCGAGAAATCCACATCGCCCAGCAAAAGCGCCAGCATCACCAGCACGAACATGACGACCTGCAGCCCACCGGCTACGATGCTCAAGCAGCCATAAGCACGCACGTACCACGGATAGTGCTCCGTTTCGCCAAGCCGCCCGTTGCGTTCGACATCCAGCATGCCGACGCTTGCGGTCTCTGAATCCTTGCTGCGCTTTTTTGCCATACCCGCTTCCGTTTCCATAGCGCCAAGTTCCATGCATGTACAGGATAACGCATCTGACGCAATCGTTGCTCACCCCAAGCCAAGCGAAACGAACCTGGACTGGGACAGCAAATGGGTGCAGAGCCGCGCTTGCCTGGAGGTGTGCGCCAAGCATGGCAAACCGGTGGTCGTGATGAAGCCCGTATGCACTCGTCTATATCGCAAACGAAAATGGAAACGCAGACGGCTCCCGACCGCCTTCGCCATCGTAGCGCCAGACCGTGTAGTGCTGCGGGCTATCGTAGGCATCCACGCAAAGCCCCCGAGCGTTTCGGCAGCTCAAGATCTCGCCCGATGCGAGCTTGGTCCACCCTTGCCTTCCCATGTACCACCAAGTATCGCCGTTGTCCGACATGTGCACCACAGTGCATGGCCGTGCGACCTGCGCTTCTATCCGTGCGATGAACTTCTGCAGCACATCGGAGTCAAACGGGTTGAACAGGTAGAAATCGGTGAACTGGCTCAGGTCAAGTTCGAGCACGTTGCCCTGCAATGCTTCCACGTTTTCGCGTAGCGCTGTCCACGATTGCGCCAAGGCGGCCAGCTGCGGGTCAAGCTCGATGCCCGTCGCCTTGCCTGGAAAGCCCCGGTACAGGAAATACGCCAACACGCGCCCCGCCCCACAGCCGACATCGAGCAGGTGCGATTCGCTCTTGAAGCTGAAATGCCGGAACAGCTCGTCGAGCACGAAGTAATGCGTCGGCGTGGGGTCGTGCGCTCCTTGAGCGCGCAATCTCGTGGCGCCATGCCCTCCAAGCTCGACGCCACAGATGGCGATATCGAGTGCCGTCTCCAGGGCGAGCAGCTCCGATGCATCTTCGATGGGCAAACGCACATCTACCGTCGTCTTGTTCATCTTGTACATGCCGCTTTCCCACCAAACGCCCCGGCAGCCGCTGACCTTTCATGCTTGGAGGAAGCTGAAAACGCAACATGTTCTGCCAGCTCTGGACATGCAAAAGGAGACTGACACTTGCCGCGAAATTCCCCTTTGGGGATAGCACCGACAAGCTCTTCGAGCATATATGCCTCCATGGCGCGGAAGGCATCCTGCGTTGCCGGATCCCTCCACTGACGACCGAGCATCTGGCGCAGATAGCCTTGCTCCAACATGATGCGGCGGCTCTCGTCGAAGACGAGTTCCCAGGCGAAGCAGATATGGCCCAGCATGACATCGGCTGGATGGGATCGCACATCTCGAGGCAGACAACGGTGCTGGTAGAAAAGCTGTACGCATTCAGGGGAAAGCGCGCTTTTCGTCATATCAGCCTCAACGACGCCATAGATATCCTCGACGGCGCAGACGCAGTTCACTTTCACGATGTCGATTTTGTCGGCATCACGCAAAACGTTACAGAAAAAGCGTGTGTCTTCGTCAAGGCTTTCGGGAAGACGGTAGTCGCTATGGGTTTCAACCACCTTGCGCACAAGCGCATCGTATGAGCTATCTTGCAGGAATTTCCGAATCAATGGCGTTTCGCCAACGCATTCGTCAAACAGCACCTCGGCACCAAGGGCCGCATGGCCAACCGTTACGGCATCGTTGAACGTGTCATAGCGCCTTACCTGCTCGAATCGCCCGATGTCGTGAAGCAGGCCCAGCAGCCATGCCAGGTCGGCGTTCGCATCGGTGCATCCCTCGCAAAGCGCAATGCGCTCGCAAAGCTGTGCCACGCGCAGCGAATGATCCACTTTGAGCGCAATTCTTGGATTGGCAAGATTATAGGCGCTCACATACTCCTGAAAGACGCTCAATGCGCGCTGTCGGTCCATGGCAGCCTCCTCATGCACCTTGAACCTTATCGGCGGCCTGCGCAATGGCGGTTGCCGTTTCGTCTTGCTGAACGTCGGAGGATATAGATGCCTGACCGTCGCCGCGTTGCTCGCCGTAGTTGCCGAAGCCGGCGTGGTTGCCACCCTCGATTACCAACTCGTCCATATCGGAAGGCAGGAGGCCACGGGCTTCTTCGTAAGCCTCGAGATCTAAAACCTCATCGTGGTCGCCGTAGACAGACACCACCACCATGTCGTCATCGATTGGCTTTGCGGGATACGCCGCCAACAAGATAAGACCTTCCACGCAATCGGCGCTTTCTGCTGCATAGAGCGCCGCCGACACCCCGCCCATGGAGTGGCCGCCAACCATCCAGTGGTCATAGTCATATGCCTCCATCAACGGGTCTGCAGCGTCCACGTTCAGAACGGCCAACCGCATCGGCATGCGGGCCAGATAGCAGTCCACGCCCGACGACGCCACCCGGCTCATGAGCGGGGCGTACGCCGAAGCCTCCACCTTGGCGCCCGGGTAAAACACCAGTATCGTGTCCTCACCTGGTCCGTCGAACAACCAGCCATTTGACGCTTCGCTTACCTGCACGCCTTCTACCCCAGCAAGCGCAGCCTGCGCTTCGAGCGTTGCATGATAGTACTGCTCCACGTATACCACGCAAACCACAGCCACAATGACCATGCTGCACATCACCGACAGCACCGCCTGCAACCACCGCGGCCATCGGGCATGCAGCCACCGCTTCGCCAGGTGCGTTGCAATTGCGCCCACAACCAAGCATGCCGCCATGGCCAAACAGCTTGCAATCACGTACTTCAAGGCAAACCCCCATAGCCCGCAGACAAGCTGCAAGCATGCCAACGATTCCACTCGCGATTCTACCATCACCATCCCGAAGAGGTGGCTTTGCAATGAGTTTGACCAGCTTGCCAAAGCGCAAGCGTCCCATTTACTTGCTGCGAAAGCCCAGCGACAACATCAAGGCTCGCGCAAACTTCGCTCTGCGCGGGACAACACGAAAAGGCACAACTCGTTGACGCATTAAGCACAAGAGCCGATAATCACGCTTGAAAGGAGGCGCGTCATGGATTACCGAGGATGCATCTGCGGAGTGACCGGCGAGCGGTTCACGTACAAGATTCCCGTCACGGTGGGTTGCCCCTATAACAAGTGCGCATTCTGCATGCTCTACAAGCATCTAAGCTACCACGAGCTACCGATGGAGGCCATCGAAGCCGAAATCGTGCGCGTGCGCGATGCTGGCGGCAAGCCAAAGCGCATCATGCTCGGCGACGGCAGCCCGCTTTGGATGCCTTTCGAGCGCCTGAAAGGCATCATCACGCTAATCGAGCAGAACCTGCCCTCGTGCGAGGCCATCTGCAGCGACGCTTCTATCCAGGCTATTGCCACCAAGACCGACGAGGAACTGACATGGCTGGCACAGCACGGATTTCGCATGGTGTACGTGGGCATAGAATCGGGCCTCGACGACGTGCTGGCATTCATGTCAAAAGACCACGACAACACCGAAGCACGAGAGCAGATCGCACGCCTGCACGCAGCGGGCATCGACTTTGGTGCGCACATCATGGCAGGAGTGGCGGGCGCAGGCCGCGGCATCGAAAACGCACGCGCCACGGCAGCGTTGCTCAACGAGCTGCAGCCCACCTACATTTGCGATTTCTGCCTATTCATCGGCCCTGTAACGCAGTTGGGCTTGATGGAGGAAGATGGCCTGTTCGTACGCGCTGGAAACGTAGAGTGCATGGAAGAGGAGCTCGAGCTGGTGCGCTCGCTCGAGCCCGAAGGCACGATGTTTTTCGAAGGCTACCTGCACACCCGCCAACGCAAGCCAGGTGTTGGCACCAAAGAAGACGGGGCGCTTGCGGCTGAGGACTTCGACTCCAAGATTGCAATTGCAAAAGGAGACCTTGCAGACGAGTGCATCCGCGAGCGCATCGAGCGCACCATAGCCAATGCCATCGAAGACACCCGCCGCTTCGAAGCCGCCTATCTGGAGCCCGCAGCTCTAGAGTCTGCGCCGAACATCGCGTAGCGAATCGCCGTATCCCCCAACTCGCTTTCGTCTTCCAGCGCAACAGGCGATGATTTGGGGCTTTGTCCCAAATCACGCGGAATGAGTCGCAGGCCCCGACCCATCGCGAATTACTGCTGTAAGCGTCTGCATCATCTTCGGGATGTCGTACGGCTTGGCCAAATGTCCGTTCATGCCAGCGTCGAACGCGGCTTTTCGGTCTTCTTCGAACGCATTCGCCGTCACCGCAACGATGGGAACGTTTGCCTTTTCGGGGTCGTCAAGCGCACGTATCATCCTGGTTGCCTCTAAACCATCCACGTTCGGCATCTGGATATCCATCAAGACGACATCGTAGTGCCCCGCTTGCTCGCCATCCACCATTCGAAGCGCTTCTTCGCCATCGAAGGCCACATCCACGGCAAAGCCCCAACCCTCCAGAATGGTTTTGGCGATCTGCTGGTTCAACGTGTTGTCCTCGGCAAGGAGCACCCGTTTCCCCTGGAAGTTCGCGACGGCATCCGAGTTGTCGGCTTCAGCCGGCAATCCATCGGAACCATCGGACTTCAAGCTCTCGTCATCGGCGAATCTACAGGGAAGGGATACCAAAAACTCGCTTCCCTGCCCTTCGGTGCTGCTCACCGATATCGAGCCTCCCAGCATGTCCACGATGTTCTTGGTGATGGCCATGCCCAATCCGGTTCCCTGGATGCCGCTGACCGTGCTGGTCTGCTCGCGCGTGAACGGCTCGAAGACGGTCTTGCAGAACTCCTCGCTCATGCCGATGCCATTATCCTTGATGCAAAACTCAAAGTCCGCCATATCGGGTTCGCTTGCGGGATGCTCGGTCACGCTCATGCTAATAGCACCACCCGATGGCGTGAACTTGGTGGCATTCGAAAGAATGTTGAGCAGGACCTGGTTCAGGCGCAGCTCGTCGGAAACGACAACCTCGTGCTCCAGGTGCATGTCCACCGACAAGTCCTGATCCCTAGCCGCCACATCTGGCTGGATGACGGTTTTAAGGCCGTTGACCAAATCGGACAAGTTGACCGCCGATTTCTCGATCACCAGCTTCCCGCTCTCGATGCGACTCATCTCCAACACGTCGTTGATAAGCGAAAGCAGGTGCTCGCTGGAAACAGAGATCTTCTGAAGGCATTCCTCCACCTGGTCTTTGTCGTCGATGTTTTGCTCCGCCATCGACGTGAAGCCCACGATGGCGTTCATGGGCGTGCGGATGTCATGAGACATGTTGCTAAGGAAAACCGTCTTTGCCCTGTTCGCATGCTCGGCAGCATCAAGTGCATCTGCAAGAGCGGCTTTCTGGGCTTTCGTGCGCCTCGAGTCGCGCACCAGCACGACGATGACCAACGCCGCCATAGCCAAAATGGCAGAGGCGAAAAGGGCCATGTTGTCCAAGAGGAAATCCACCATGGTGTAGCGGTAGAGATCATCGGAATACAGGGAGGCCATGCTCGTGGCATATTCGCTTCCCATCACGTTGACACCACGATTCAGCAGCTTCAGCAGACCTTCGTTTCCAATTCGAACACCGAAGCACCTATCGTCGCTCTGGCTGAGCTGCCGAAGCGACAGCTGCTCGTATTTACGGTTCTTCAGCATCTCGTTGGCGCGCAGACCGTTGAGCGTGGTGCATTCCACTTTGCCCGAGAGCACGGCGTTCAGGCATTCTTCGATAGATGGGTAAAACGAGATCTGCGCGTCTGGGAAGTGCGTCTTCACGTAGTAGAACTGCATGCGATTGCTCTCGTTGACCGCGAAATGACTGGTCGTGCTTTCGCTGAAATCGCCACGATAGACGAGATTGGTCGAAGAGGACACCACCACATTCGACTGGTAGATGCCGTTTTCCTCGGAGTAGTACAAACCACCGCCCACGGGGAAAACCACGTCGACTTCTCCGGAATTCACGGCGGCAATCATGCTGTCGTAGCTGTCGTACCCCTGAAACGTCGTCTCGACGCCCGACACCCCCAAGCTATTCAAGATTGCCGGGAAGACATCTTTCACCAACCCCGTCACGTTACCCTGATCGTCGGTGTCGCTGTAGGGAAGGTAGTGGTTCAGATATCCGACGCGAAGCGTATCGTGCTCTGCAATCCATTCCTTTTCTACCTGGGAAAACGCACGAGACGAGACACTGGCGGGATAGTATTTATCATGAAGCGAGCTCAAATAGCCCGGCTCATCTGACAGAAGCTGCTCTTGCGCGGAGTTAACCTCTTCCAGCAAATCGGGGCGATTGACGTTCACGCACAGATAGTAATCAGTCGAACCGAAAGACGCGGTTACCTCTGCATCGCTCCTGCCATAGGCACCGTCGCCCTCTGCTGCCAAAACGTCTATGTCCCCCGCATCGAAGGCATTGAAGAGCTCCCCGTAATCCCGATACGTCACCACTTCGGCAGAAACGTCGTGGTCTTCCAGATACTGCTCCAAAGTCCCCACCAAGGCACTATCCAAGACGCCGATCCTCTTGCCCGAAAGCGTGGAGGGGTCAGGCGTCACGTTCTCGTCAGAAATGTGCTTCACGAGCGACAGGGACTCGTTTCCCATGGGCTGGTCTGGATACCCGATAAGCCCTACTCTGTCTTCTTTCCATGCGAGGCCGGCTAGAAAGTCGATATCTCCGTCTAGCAGCATTTGATACAGTTCGCCATATTCGCCGTAGACGTATTCGTACTCCCAGCCCGTGTATTCGGAAAGCTTGCGGTAGTATTCGTAAGCGTATCCGGTCTTGACGGCACCTTCCTGTGCGCCCTCCTCGAACACTTCGTTCTCATAGTAGCCCACGCGCACGACCTGCGTATCGTCTTCTGACGCCATGGCATGATGCGGCACGATGAGCATGCAAGCTACGGCAGCAAGAGCCAAAACTAGGATTCCAGCTAGGTAACCACGAACAGATCTTCTCGGCACAGACCCCATGAAGACAACCTTTCCGCAAACCGCCCACTCGGCATCGCTGTCGTTGTGTTGCCCTCATCTTATACGAATAGCGCGCACCTTAACCCCGCGCCACGAGAAATAACCGTACTCTTACTCAAAAGGAAGGCGGGCGTTCGTCGTCGACGGCGCAAGAAGCAGGAGGCCATGCGGCACAGTGCCCAGTCCGCAGACCGCAAGCGCGGGCATGCTCTATTCTGTTTTCCCGCTGTGTTAGAGTATGCGAAGAAACCTAACGCTCGTCGACACGCAGACAGGAGCACCATGAGAAGACCCGATCCCGATATGGATGCATCGCAATTCGTCCTTTTGGCCGATTTCGTGCCAAGCATCGTTCAGGAAATCCGTTATTACTCCACCTACAACTTTATTGGCGACCGCATCGACGGCTACGAGGAACCCGTGGCGTTGTGCACGCGCGAATGCGCGCGTGCACTGAAAGGCGTGGCAGCCGAGCTTCTGGTGCAGGGTTATCGGCTGAAAGTGTTCGACGCATACCGGCCCACCACCGCAGTGAAGCACTTCGTGCTCTGGGGCATCGAGGACACCGACCAGCGCATGAAGCAGTACTTCTACCCCGATATCGACAAGACTGACACCTTCAAGCTCGGCTACATCGCCTCTCTGTCGAGCCACAGCCGTGGCAGCACCGTCGATTTGACGCTGCTCGACATGGCAACAGGCTTCGAGGTTGACATGGGAAGCCCCTTCGACCTGTTCGGGGAAGTGTCGCATCCCTCGTATACGAACATCACCGAAGAGCAGTACCAGGCGCGGATGCTCCTGCAGCGGACCATGATGCGCGCTGGCTTCGAGCCCTACGAGTGCGAATGGTGGCACTTCACCCTTGCAGACGAGCCCTATCCCGAAACCTATTTCTCGTTCCCCGTTGCGTGCAGCAGCGTTCGCGCGTAAACCTATGCTAGCAGCCATTCGGCGTAAGTGGGTCAGCTGCTACGGGCAGCTGACCCGCTCATTCGCAAATGCGACAAATGGGTAAGGGTCTCGCTGACACGTTTTAGGAGTGTGGATTGGGTAATGTCAAGAATAATAGCGTGATCGCAGGCTGCCTGTGCGCCCTCGGATGCGAGACTCTGTTCGGTCTGAGCTACGTGTTCACCAAGCAAGTGACGGGCGAGGTAAGCACGTTCACCCTACTCGGATGGCGGTTCCTGACCGCATTTACCATCATGAGCATTCTCGTCGCGATGCGCTTGGTAAAGGTGAACCTCAAGGGGAAATCGCTACGCCCGCTGCTTCTGGTCGCGCTGTTCACCCCATGCCTTTACTTCGTGGGCGAGACGGTGGGAATCAGCCACACGACGGCATCGGAAAGCGGGGTGTTCCTAGCCTGCATCCCGGTTGCATCCCTGATTGCATCCACCATACTTCTGAAGAAGAAGCCCTCTGGCCTACAGGTAACGGGGATATTGATCACCTTGGCGGGCGTGATCGCAACCGTGCTCGCCGTCGGGTCGTCGACGAGCCTTTCCCCCATCGGGTACGGCTTTCTCGTGCTCGCCGTGATCTCCTATTCGCTCTATACCGTTTCCGTAGACAAGGCGGCGTGTTACAACGGAATCGAAATCACCTACGTCATGCTGGCGGCAGGTGCCGTTGTCTTCGTGTTTCTCGCACTTGCAGAAGGAATCGCTTTAGGCACGACACGGGAACTACTCACGTTGCCGTTCGATAATTATCAGTTCGCGACCGTGGTGCTTTACCAGGGCATCGGCTGCTCCATCGGCGCGTTTTTCCTCTCGAACGTGGCAATTGCGAACATTGGGGTCAACCGCACCGTCTCCTTCATCGGCGTGTCCACAATTACCTCGATCGTCGCCGGGACGCTGTTGCTAGCGGAGCCATTCACCGCCTGGCAAGCCATTGGCGCCGCCATCATCGTCGCCGGCGTCAGCATAGCGAACACCCATCAGAAACAATGAGAAATAGGAGAAATAGGGACGGGTTCTTTTTCTCATTCCCATTTCTCTTTCCTCATTTGTCTTGGGTGAGAAAATGCACCCGTCCCTATTTCTCGTCCCTATTTCTCTCAGTCCCTCAGTCCCTATTTCTCATTACCACTTCTTCATAATGGTCACGATATTGCTGTCGCCCATTCGTTCGTAGCGCATCTCATCGACGCTTTTTTTGGCCATGAGGATTCCCAAGCCGCCGATTGGCACGTCCTCGATATTGCTTGGCGTCACAGCATCGGGCTTTGACAGCGGGTTGTACGGCACGCCCTCGTCGATGATGTCCACGGTGATAGAGGGAGGGTCAGCGCTGTAAGTGCGCTGGATTCGCACGATACCCGGATCGTCTGGCACCGCTTCCGGATACGCGTAGCTGCACACGTTCACGAACAGCTCCTCGACCGCGATGTCAAGCTGGGTTTGGGCTCGCAGCGGACACATGCGCCGCTCGAGCTCGGCATGCAGGAAGTCGTTCACGTGGCTCAGCTCCTCAATCACAGCCCGCACTTCCAGCGTGGCGGTGACTTCGGGCGGCACGCCCACTTCCAAGGCTAGAATCGTGATGTCGTCCGATTGCTCGGCGCCCGCTGCATATTCTGCCACGTTGGCACGCACGGATTCGAGCAGCTCGCGCGGGTGAAGACGGTATCCCAGCTCTGCCACAGCCAGCAACCGCTCTTCACCGTAGAGCGCTTCGTCCACATCGAAGGCCTCGGTAACTCCATCGGAATAGAGCAAGAACGTGTCGCCTGCGATGCACTCGACCGCATGTGCCTGATACGAAACATCGAACAAGCCCAACATCGGCCCTGATTTCTGCCGCATCCAGCGCCAGCCACCGTCGCGCTGCCACAAAAGCGGTGGATTGTGGCCAGCGTTCACGTACTCGACATGCCCGGTAGCGTAGTCGAGCACACCCACCCAAGCCGTCACGAACATGCTCGCCTCGTTACCCTCGCACAACTGACGGTTCGCTTCTTCCATGGCTTCGCCCAGTTCCATACCGCTGCCCACATAGCCGCGGATTTGAGCCTTCGCCTTCATCATGAACAGCGCAGCCGGTATGCCCTTGCCAGACACGTCGGCCACCACGAAGGCGATCCTGCCTGCACTCGCACTGTTGTCATCGCCAATGAGGAAGAAGTCGTAGAAGTCGCCGCCAACCTGCTTGGCCGCCTGCATGGAAGCATAGATGTCGAACTTGCGAATGTCGGGATAAGGAGGGAAGATCTGCGGGAGCGCCGACTCCTGGATGGCCTTTGCCGTATCCAGTTCTTCGTCCATGCGTGTTTCGGCCTCGGCAATCAGGCCACGCAAGGCGTCCACTGTGGTATTGATGCCTTCGGATAGCGACTCGAACTCACGCGTCCCACCTGCTTCGGTTCGCGTATAGAGCTCACCGGCGGTAATGAGCGCGAGCGCCTCGTTTTCTTCGTCAATACGGCGGGCGACCACGCGTTCCAGCAGTTGAAACACAAGCGCGAACACAGCAAGCAGCAACACGAGCTCGGAAATCACCATCCATTTTATGAACGTGCCGCGCTGCTCGAACACCAAGCTGGACGGTCGAATCATGATGACGTCTTGGTGGTAGTCCTGGCCCCAGTCGTAAGACGTTTCCATGCGTTTGGCATACAGATACGCAATATGCGGATGGAGCCTTTCCGCATCCGCATCTTCGTACTGATTTGCGACCCCGGCAGAGCCATCATAGACAAACCGTTGCATCTCTCCAGTTTCGATGCACAGCTCAAAAGCATTGAGTATATCCCTGTCAAGAACATCCTCGATGGCATCGCCGCCCTCGAGGCTGTCGACATTGCTCACATACACGTACTTGTCGAGCGTCACGATGACGACGCCGTCCTCGTCGGTCGAGTAGCCGCTCAGGATTCGATCATCTGAAAACGCCTCGGCTAGCTGAACGGTCATTTCGTCGTCGAGCTCATCGTATTCCAAGCCAGCTTGCTCGAGTAGGCTTGCCATGAGTCCGCTACGTTTATCGGAGTCTTCGAACTGGCCCGACAGGTAGTCGACCTCGTCTCGCATCAGGTCTTCGGCTTCCCTTAGCTCATGCTCGGAAATGACGGCGAAACTCACGGCGGACATGACCATGAATCCAAGCGCCACCACTACGGTAAGCCACGCTCCGAACAAGGTGCGCAAGCCCAAGGTTCCCCTTCGCTCCTTCGCCTTGCACGACGCATAGTCTCCCACCGTGCAAAGGAAAATCATCAGAATGGCATCCGCCCATGCCTGCAAGCCCATGTCACCCAAACCCATGGCGGTAGCGGCCGCCCTCTGCCTCACATAAGATTCAGAAACCTCCACCCCCATATCCTCGACCAGCTCGACAAGCGAAGACACGAAGACGTTGATTGCAAATCCCAAGCTGTAGAGCCACGACACGACAATGCACGCGATTGCGATGCGAAGAACGCGTCGGGCGCGCGAAGGGCTCTTGCGCAATGCGAGTGCGAACAGAACCCCCAAAAGCAGACCGCTGATGCCCAGCATGACCATGGACGTCATAGGCGTTATGAAGGAAAGCTCGTAATGGTCGAGGGGGAGGAAGTGGGAATGTGCGAACAGCACGGCGCCAATCGCCACGCCGAACGCCACGCCGGCGAGCGTTCCGAAAAGCAGCGCGCCAAGTGCCACGATCTGGAGCAGGACGACCACGTATATCACGGTTCCACCTGGAAGCACCACGTCTACGAACCCCAGCTGCGTGAATGTGATTGCAGAACCCGCTACCGCGAGCACGACCGCGATCATTAACCGCACTATGGGAGTATATCCGTCTAGGACACCTCGCCAACCCAGTATCTTCTTCTTGTTTCGGGTATGCTCGACCGCTTCCCGCACGGTTATCTACCCACTGGCTACGAGTATTCGATCGAGAAAACTTCGGAAAGACCCGTCATGTCGAACACTTCCATGACCTCGCTCGTGGGGTTAAGCAAACGAATCCGCCCACCGCGTTTCACAGCCAGCTTGTCTGCAGCCACGAGCACGCGCAACCCTGCCGACGCAATATAGTCCACATTCGCCAAGTCAACGTCGATATTGCATACATTCTCGGGAAGCTGTTCCACCGCTGCGCTCAAATCCGGCGACGTGTTCACGGTGAGCTTGCCCGCTATTTCGATTGTTGCCTTGTTGTCATCGACGCTCGTCTTGATCTCCATGCTCCGCTCCTATCCGAAGACCCGAACTCTTCGCCGCCCAAACTAGCGATGATGGTTTCGACAAGTATAGCCGATTTGGCCATTATCCTTCATTGTCGAGCCGCTGCCGCTCTACCAGCTCGGCAAAAATGCCGTTGTTCGCTATGAGTTCCTCGAAAGTACCTTCCTCGGCAATCCTGCCTTCGTCGACCACCAGGATGCGGTCGCAATGGCGCACGGTGGAAAGCCGATGCGCAACCACAAGACGCGTGCACTTCAGCGCATCGAGCGAATCGGCAACGTGTTTTTGCGTGACGTTGTCCAGTGCACTCGTGGCCTCGTCCAACATCAAGATCCGCCTCTTGCCGCATACTGCCCTGGCTATCATCAGACGCTGACGTTGGCCGCCGGAAACCCCACCACCACCTTCGGTCACCAGGGTCTGCATACCCATGGGCATCTTGCGGATATCGTCAGCGATGCCTGCAATCTCGGCTGCCTCCCATGCGTCGTCGAGGGTTGCGGTGGGAGTTGATATCGTGATGTTGCTGGCTATGTCGCCCATGAAGAGCTTCCCGTTCTGCATCACCACGCCGATGTGGTTTCGCAGGCTGCGCAGGTCTACCTTCGATACGTCATGAGGGCCATAGAATATCGAGCCACGTTCGGGAGCCTCGAAACCCAGCAGCAGGCGCATGATGGTGGATTTGCCGCAACCGCTCTTGCCCACGAGCGCCACGTATTCTCCCGGCCTCACCTTGAAGGAAAGGTCGCGCAAGACGTAGGGAGCGTTCTCGTCGTAGCGAAACGACACGCCCGAAACCTCGATGACTCCGTTCAGCGATTCGACGGACGGCTTGTCTTCGGCGGTTTCGGGGGTAGCCTCCAGGATGGGAGCCACCATATCGAGCATGGGGTTAACCTGAGCAACCTGCCCAGCAACGCCAGCAAGCGCCATGATGGCTGCGGTAACCTGGCCATAAGCCGCGTTGAACGCCATATAGTTGGCAACCGTCACCCCCGTGGTCCCCGCCAGGTAGTAGATGGCGATGTTTCCCAATACCCCAACGAAGCCAACGAGCGCAGGCAACGCCCGTAAAACCGCCGGGCGGTTGTAGGCGGCACGGGCGTACTCTGCGTAGCCATGCGCCCATTTCGCGAAAGCGCGATCCTCGGCTCCTGCGAGCTTGATCTTCTGAATGCCGTTCAAAAGCGCCGTCACCACGCCCGAGAGCTTGGTGTTAGCCAACAGCGTATCTTGCACGTAGCGCATGGTGGCAAACGTCATCGCGGCCGTGAGTGCAATTTGCACCAAGGCTATGACCAGCGCAGGTATCGCAAGAGCCGGAGCATACGCGCCAATCTGCACGATGTAGACAAGCGAAAGAGCCGCCGACAATCCGGTGCCGAGCATAATCGATGCGATCTGGGACGACAAGTTGGTGACATTGGAAATGCGGTTGGCCAAATCGCCCGATGAATACTGCTTGAAAAACGAAGTCGGTAACGACAAGATGCGCGCGAAGGCTGCCGCTTCGACGACCACGTTGAGCTTGGTCGAAACCCGCGCCATCACCAGGTTGCGGCACGTGCCGATAAGTGCCGTGGAAACCGCCACGCCCAGCAGAAGCGCCGCGATGGGCAGGATGAGTCCCGCTTGGCCAGAGGGAGCCACCACGCTGAAGGCCACCTGGTTCGCCCAGGCAGGCGCAAGGCCGATGAGCGTCACGGCCAAGGCAGCCACGAGCACGAGCAGGTAGTCGCTGCGATCGAATATGCGAAATATGAACGTCACCAAATCGCGTATGTTGCATGGCTTGGCTGGCAACGGCAGGTAGAACATCATCGCGCTCTTGTCGATATGTTTGGCAACTTCGCGCGTCACCTTCACCTTGCGTCCAGTACCTGGCTCCAGGTAGTAATACCCATGCACGCCGCGCGGCAACAAGGCAATGGCTTCGCCAGTGTCGAGACTGCCCAGCATTGCCCCAAAGGCTCTGGTATGCCAGCCCTCGTCAAGTCGGACGGTGCGTCGCATCGTGCCGGTGGGACGGCAAAACCAGTCGATGCGCTCTTCGATATCCCGCACGCCCTCTGGAACCATTCCCGGCGACACGCCGATGTAGGCAAGGCACGAACGCACCGCGCCATCGGCCTGCTCGACGTCATCGACGGCAAACCGAGACAACCTGGCAGGTTCGCTCACGCTGAAGGCCAGTTCGGCATAGGCGCGTTCGGTCAACTCGGCGTCGAGCCTCGCGCGCGTTTCGATCTGTGATTCCATCCACTTCAATCTAGTCGTTCCTTACCAGCTCCGCATAGGCGCCGTTCGCGGCAAGGAGCTCGGAGTGGGTGCCGCGCTCTGTGACTTTGCCGTCGTCGAGCACGATTATCTCGTCGCAGTCGCGAATGGTGGAAAGCCGATGCGCCACGACAATGCACGTGATGCCGCGATTGCGGATGCGGCGGATGACCTCGGCCTCGGTCTGAGCGTCAAGTGCGCTCGTCGCCTCGTCGAGGATGATCACGGTTGGGTCCTGAGCAAGCACGCGGGCGATTTCCAGGCGCTGGAGCTGTCCACCGCTGAAATTGCGCCCGCCTGGCAGCATGCGACTCGAGTAGCTGCCCTCGCGGCTGATGATGATATCGTGAATGTCTGCATCTCGGCAGGCCAGTATGACTTCGTAATCTTCGATGGAACGATCCCACAGCTTCACGTTTTCGGCCACCGTATCGTCGAAGGTCACGATATCCTGGTCGACGACCGCCAGCGATCCGCGCAATATGGGACGCGGAACGTCACGCAACGGCACGCCATCGAACATCACTTCGCCACCCCATGGCTCGTACAAACCACTGACCAGTTTTGCCACCGTGGACTTCCCGCAGCCGGAGCCGCCTACGAGCGCAACCCACTCCCCAGGTTCCAAATGCAGGTCGAAGCCTTCGATGAGCGGAGGTTCCAACGGCGAATACCCAAATGTCACGCCTTTTAGGTCAACTTGCCCACGCAGCTTTTCGCGCCCGAAATCTTGAACGGAAACGATGGGGGCAGAAAAGGCCCCTTCGTCTGAAGGTGAAGCGCTCTCGTCGCCTTGCATTTGGGAAATCGGCCCTTCGGGTACGTCCACGGGATAGCGCATGACATCCTCGACGCGCTCCATCTGCGTTTGCATCTCCTGCAGTGTCTGGCCGAGGTTGATCATCTGGGTCACAGGCGACATGAACGCCGCGAGAAAGCCCGTGAAGGCAAGCAACATACCCGGCGTGAACTGGTTTTCCACGATCAGCCAGATGCCCAGCACGAGCACGGCAATGTTGGCAACCTGGGCGACTAGCTGAGGTACCATTCCCAAGTACTCGTTTAGCCTCGTCGTGCGAACAGACGCTTCGTTCACTGCCGCTTGGTAACCGGCCCAACGCCCGAAGTAGCCCGTCTCGGCACCAGCGGCCTTGATGGTCTCGATCATCTCGATGCCGCCCACGGTCGTGGCATAGAGCTTGCCCGAATTCATGGCACCCGCCCGCGCAATGTTCACGCGCTTCTTGGAAATGAAGCGTGCCAAAAACGCGTTGACGAACACGGTAAGCAATCCCACCGCAGTGAGCAAAACGCTGTAGTTGAGCATCACGGCCAGGTACAGCACGAGCATCACCATGTTGATGAGCACGGGCGCCAACTGCCCTATCAGCGAAAACGCGATGGTCTCGTTCATGTTTTGCCGCTGCTGCAAGTCGCCCACCATGCGCTGCGCATAAAACCCCACGGGCAGGTGCAGCAGATGTCGCATGAAACGCGACGAGGAAACGACTGCGATTTTCCCCTGGATCGCCACAAGATACACGGCGTTGAGCACCGACACGACACCGGAAATCAACGCCAATACCAGCATCACCGCCGTTAGCGGCACGAGCCAGCCTGGGTTTTCGCCAGTGAGTATCCGGTCCATGAACACCTGGCCAAGCGATGTCGTGCCAATGGCCACAAGCGATGTTATCGCAGCCGTGAGCATGACAAACGCGATGGGCAGCCCAAGTCCTTCGAGGCGTTTGCGAGCGAACTTGACAGTGTCGGGTTTGCTGCCTCCCATCTCGAAGGCATCCGTCTTCTCGAACACGAGCGTGATGCCGGTGAAGCTTTGGTCGAACTCCTCTATCGGTACTTTCACCTGCCCGCGACCTGGATCGTTTAGCAAAGCGTTCTTGCCCCTGAACCCTCGCAGCACCACGAAATGGTTGAAATTCCAAAACAGGATGCAGGGAAACGTGCCCTTCTTGCGCAGGGCGCTGGTGGAAAACGTCATGCCCTTGGCAGTAAGACCGTAGGAGCGAGCGGCTCTGAGGATGTTCGACGCCTTGGAGCCATCTCTGGACACGCCGCAATCCACGCGCAGTTTTTCCAACGGCACCCAGCGGCCATAGTAGGCAAGAATCATCGACAGGCAGGCGGCGCCGCATTCCAGCGCTTCCATTTGCATAACCTGGGGAACTTTGACGGCTTTGTTCGTCATGACAGCCTTTCGCCAACACGCGAGGACGCAAAACATTGCCGTTGCCAGCTGACGATAGCGCTCATCGTGCGTCACCTCCGAGAATCAGGCTTATGGGCGCAATGCGCTCGGTCGTGATGCTCACGGAAAGCGGCGAGCCTTCCGCAAGGTTTGACACGTCACCGTCAAAAGTCACCTGATAAACCCAGTCGCCGTTTACGAGCGTAGCCACAAGATAATCGTTTGTCAGAATCTTGCCCGCTTCTTCACGCGACTTGGGCACCGAAGCCACATCGGCTACCGACATCTGCTCGCCACCGACATAAGCTGCATCGCCCTTGTGCACCTTTGCCACATCGTCGGCAGACAGGAAGCACATCGCCGTGTCGTCGACCACCACACCGGTAGCCGTAACGCTGGTGGCAACGGACCCGAATACGCCCCAAGCCAGAAGCCCGGCCAACAGTGCGACGCATGCAATCAAGGCCACCCACACGCTCGGATTCGTGACGCGAACGTATTTATCGAGGTCATCGGGGCTGCGCAGTTTCTCGGTCGCCTTCTTGTTGAATATCGAACTCGTAGCGTCTGCCATCACGCGCTCCTCTGCATGGCTTCACGCATCTTGGAAAGGGCCCTCGTCAGCTTCGTCGACACCGTAGAGGGATTCATGCCCAGCTTGGCCGCGATGTCCACGTTGCGCAAGCCTTCATGATACTTGCAAGCCACCAACTCCCGCTCGTCATCGTCAAGGCATGCAAGCAGCTTCTTCACGAGCAGCATATCGTCGACCGCCTCCTGGCCACCGTTGACAGCGTATGCGTCTTGCGGCACATCGTCTAGCGCTGCGTGGGAACGTGCCTTGCGATAGTGGCTGATCATGCAGTTGCGGGCGATAGTGGTAACCCAGGTGCTGAACTTGGCACGCGTCGGGTCGAAGGACCCAAACGAACGGGCAGCTTTCAGATACGCTTCGGCAACCACATCCTCGGCATCGGCATCGCATGACATCCTCGCGCGCACGTAACCGTACACGGTTCCAAAGCTTTCCAGGTAGAGCCGCTCGAACTCGCGTTCTCGCGCTCTTTTCTCTTTCGGTGAAAGCTCCATACCCATATGCCGCAATCTTGTGCCCGTGATGCGCCTTCCCAGCTCACTACATAGATAAGCGCATTGTATCACGCACCATGCAATCATCGGATTGCAACGGGACCAACTCGTTGCCCGCCGCCATGATGCAAGATGGTCGCGATAAGGGACTCGTTCTATCTAACGAGAGAGCGCAACTAGACGTCTCGCCTCCGAAAGGCAAGCGGCAAACAGGAAGCTTTTCTTGCTTGTTCGAGCACACAAGAAGGGACGGCTCCTGTTATGCGCATAGCAGGGGCCGTCCCTTCTTGTTCATAGTTATAGTCTATCATTCCATCGATCATCGAATCCACGAATCGCATCTGGGTCTCCGGCGGCAGCGAGGAGATCCAGAGAGCTATCATCGATGGGCACGCCATTGCTGTCCGCATCCAGCACGGCCAGACAGCGGTTCAACAGGAAATCTCGAAAACCATCGGTACCAGCTGATAGGTCTTGCTTCATCAGCCGTTCCAGCATGTGTTCGAAACCCTGATCGTCCATATCCCGCCTCCCCTCAAACCGCAGCGGATGCTTCCTGCTCTTTATACGCCAGCTTCGCCCATTTCGTCCCGAAAACCCAAAACGATACGGAGCCCAGATTAGACCCACAATCAGACAACACAAGGTTAATCGCAACGACCAGGTTTTGTCCAGCAAAAGCTTATCGATGAGACGGTTCGGCCCCAGGTGCCTTGGGTTGCCTCGCCTTAGGGCCAAGCGTACTTCGGTACGCGCAGCGCCCGGAACAAGGGGCAAGGCAAGGTGACCGAAACAAGAGGAGCCCCCGGTAAAGGAGGCTCCTCGATATCGCAGGTCCAAACCAGACAGCGAGGGCGATCCTGGCGAGTGCGATAGGCCCGACTTGCGCAGGAGCAGCCTTAAGGGCTGTGACGGAGCAAACGAGGGCCTAGCGTGCCGCCAGGATTGGCCGCAGCGGCGGCCCGGGGGGGGGGGGGGCGGGGGG
>JBGUXY010000086.1:0-56007 GCA_045118335.1 Eggerthellaceae bacterium | reverse complement strand
TTCGAAATCGATAACGGACGGATTCTTGATCTCGGTCAAAATGGACCCCTTTCAAAAAAATCGTGGGGACCCTTCGTCATGATTGCGTGTTCATTTTCCATGTCACGGCGTTGCCGCAGCAACGTTTACCAAACATGTCTCGGGGGCCAACATTACCTACTTGCACGGCCCATCCGCACAAGCCGTATTATTGTAGCACAGCACATGTTAGAACTACATTGCCAAAAACCTTTCCTTTCGAGATTCCCATTATGCATACAATTCACCAATGCGCATCGCATGCGCACGGGTTTTTCGCGCATTGAGACAATGGGTATCACGTTATCCGATAATCTGCGCCACGAGCCAGCCAAGGCTCAAGTAAGGGCAGAATGGAAACGTCTCGTCCATCGCCCGACGTTTCATGAAGCTGAACGCTACGGCAATAAGACTGGCTGCGAACACGGCTTGCGCCAGTCCACGCACGCCAAGGGCAAACGCAAGCGCACCGATGAGCTTCACGTCTCCCCCGCCCATTCCATCGTGTCCAGTGATTCGATGAGCTATCGCGCAGGCAACCAAGAGCACCCCTGTTACCAGCGCAGCTGAACCAGCGTGAGACATCACGCTTCGAACAGCCTGTAAGGCCGACGCAGCAGTTGCCGCCAAATAGCAAGCCTGAACCATGATGATTCCCAATACCAGCACGTCGCAGATGGTTCTGTGACGCACATCTGATATCGAGACAGCAACAAGCATCATCGCCATGAAACAGCTTCTCAGCATATCAAGAACCATCACTGCAATCGCCTCTCTCGTCGTCGGCACGGCTTTTGGAAACAACCATAACCCAGCATGGTTTACAGGTGGTTCAGCAAAGCTTTACGCCGTCCTTGACGAGATTGTGATCAATATCCAACGCGACAGGCGAAGATAGAGCAAGGGAACGCCCCGTCCCTGATGACATGTCATGGGAAGGGGATGTCCCTTCCCATGACATGCCTATGCAAAAGGCCGCCGCGATCACTCGCGGCGGCCTGTGCGATTCGCTTATGCCAGATGCACTGTTACATGAGGGCGAGCCCGAAGCGCAGCATCATGTAGACCATGGCCACGGCAACCGTCATGATCATGACCGGGAAACCGAACTTGGTGAACTGCATGAAGCTGATCGGATGACCGTTCTTGCCAGAGATGGACGTGAGCACCACGTTCGCGCTGGCGCCGATGAGCGTGCCGTTGCCACCCAGGCAAGCGCCCAGCGACAGGGCCCACCAAAGCGGGGTGACTTCGATACCGGTAGCCTCGATGGCGATGATGACCGGAATCATGGTGGCTACGAACGGGATGTTGTCGAGGATAGCGCTGATGACGGCCGATGCCCACAGGATGACGAGCATCATGACGAGCGGGTTGCCGCCGCACAGGTCCATGATAGCCTCGGCGAGCATGGTGATAACACCCGTATGCTCCATGGCACCGACGACCATGAACAGGCCGCAGAAGAAGCCGATCGTGGTCCATTCGACGCCGAACACGCATTGCTCGAGGTCGGCCTTGGAGATGAGCATGATGGTGGCGGCAGCGCCGAGGGCGATGACGCAGCTCTCGAGACCAAGTGCACCGTGCACCATGAACAGCACCACGACCACGCCGATCATCGAAACGCTCTTGATGAACAGGCCCTTGTCACGAATGTAATCGTTGGGCTCAAGCGCCTCGATCTTGGCGGCATGCTCTGCATCCACATGCAGACCACGTCCAAAGATGAACTTGAAGCAGAGGACGCTCACGATCATGACCATGATGACGCACGGCGTGTCGACAAGCACGAAGTCGAGGAACGAGTAGTTCGCCGCAGAACCGATCATGATGTTGGGCGGGTCGCCGATGAGGGTTGCGGTACCGCCGATGTTACTGGAAAGGATTTCCGTGATGAAAAACGGCACGGGGTTGATTTCGAGCAGGTCGCACACGACCAAAGTCATGGGGCCCACCAAAAGCACGGTGGTCACATTGTCGAGCAGGGCTGAAAGCACAGCCGTGATGATCATGAACGCCACCATGATGCGCCACGGATTGCCCTTCGCGATCTTAGCCGCCTTGATGGCTGCGAACTCGAACAAGCCCGATTCCTTCACCACCGACACGAAGAGCATCATGCCCAGCAGCACGCCGATGGTGTTGAAGTCGATGCTCTCGATACCTATATCGTAGCTGATGACCCTGACGACGATAAGAACCACCGCGCCAGCCAAAGCGACAAGGCAGCGGTGAATCTTCTCGGACGCCACGATGGCCATGACGACGACGAACACCACAATTGAAATGATTTGCGCTGTCGAAAACATATCCACCTACTATCTGATGACAACAAAGACGTTGTTAGTATACTACCAATTCCATACAACTGAGACATGTCGATGCATTCAGTTTCCCAAGCGAGCGAGAAAGTCAAAACAATCGACATGCGCCCCTTTCAGTACCCGACGCAGCGAGCATCTCCTTTCCAATCATGCGCCGCATGTATTGCTATCAAGATTATAGGTTATTCAACCCGAACATGAGGGCGCAATGGCTGCTTTTTAGCATTCTCTAGGCGATTTCTTTGGCGATTTCCTTGGCCATGACGTAGTCGTCCATCGCGAACCCACAGCCGATGTCGACCACCTGACTGTCAACCAACTCGAACCCATTGCCAATATAGGCGCGGATACCCAGTTCGTTGCCCTTGTTCACGGTCAGGTACATGACCTGCAGGCCTTCTTTGCGGCACAGGTCCTCCAAGAAGCGAACGATCTGAGAGGAATAGTGTTTACCGCGCTCGGAGGCGTACAGGTAAATCTTGCTGATGAAAAAGCGGCGCGCCCAACGTCTTTGCACCTCGGCATTGTGGCAGGCTTCCTCGTCCCGCTCTCGATTGTCAACCGCGATCTCTGTTGCGCCGCCGGTATAGCCCACTCGTTTGCCCCGCTCGTCGACCACGAACCAGTAGCGATAGGAGCAATCGCGCATGTCGCGTTCTATGGCCTGGATGCTCTGGTATTTCTGCACCATGTAGCAGGTTTGTCCCTTGCCGATGAGAGGGGGCCAGTACTCGTTCCAGATCTGCTCCGCCATAGCGGCGAGCTCTTCGATCTGCTGGGATGACAAGACGGGATCGAACGTGACGCTCATAGGCTATCCTCTCTGTTGTGTCAAGGTATTGCCCTCTAGCATGCATGAGGGCATGGGCGCAATGCAACCCGCAAGGAAACTACCATGAAAGATGGGCAGGCGTGAGCCCATCGAGACGAATTGGCGGAACCAGACTATCGGTTTTCTTCGAGCCGTTCCAAGATGGAGCGGGCGATGCCGGCTCCGTCGAGCCCCAGTTTTGCGAACAGGTCGCAGACCTTGCCCTGTTCCACGAACGCATCGGGCAAGCCCAGGTTCAAGACGGGCGCCTCCAGACCGCGACGAGCCATGATCTCGAGCACTCCCGTACCTGCTCCCCCGATGAGCGCGTTTTCCTCGACGGTTACAACAAGCTGCGTCGCGGCGGCGGAAGCCACGGCATCTTCGTCGATGGGTTTGACCCACCGCATATCGACCACCCGTGCCTGAATACCCGATTCCTGCAGGATTTCCGCTGCGCGCAAGCTTTGGTTCACCATCCTGCCGAAGGCGAGAATCGCGATGTCTTCACCTTCGCGCCGCACGACTCCTCTGCCCACTTCGAGCATCTTGGGATTGTCTGGAACCGCAACACCCTCGGCTTCGCCACGCGGGTAGCGCAAAGCCACGGGTCCTTCTAACGCGAGCGCCGTATGCAGGGCGTCTACCAGCTCCGCCTCGTTGGAAGGAGCAAGGATGCGCATGTTGGGAATCATGCGCAAGAACGTGATGTCGAACATGCCGTTGTGGGTGGGACCATCGTCGCCCACCAGGCCGGCGCGGTCGATACAGAGCACCACGTCGAGGTTGGAAAGGGCGTTGTCGAGAATCACCTGATCGATTGCACGCTGCAAGAACGTGGAGTACATAGACACCACCGGCTTCTTGCCTGCGATGGCCAAGCCTGCCGCCAAGCCCATGGCATGTTCCTCGGTGATGCCGGTATCGAAGAAGCGGCTGGGAAACAAGCTGGCGAACGGGGCGAGACCCGTGCCATCCTTCATGGCAGCCGTAATCGCCACGATCCGGGAATCGCGCTGTGCCTCTGCCACCAACGCGTCACCGAACACGGACGTGTAGCTGGGGTTTGCATCCGCCTTCTTCTTCACCTCGCCCGTGGCGATATCGTAGGGTCCCACGCCATGGAACAGCTCGGGGTTGTTCTGGGCGGCCGCATAACCAGCGCCCTTCTTTGTGACCACATGCACGAGCACGGGACGCTCGGCCCCAAGCGCCACTTCGAAGGTTTCGCGCAGCTGACCTATATCGTGGCCGTCTACGGGAGCCGTGCAGGTGATGCCAAGCTGCTCGAAGAGCATGACGTGAGGCACCAGGAACTGCTTCACCGAATCCTTCATGTTGCGTCCGAAGCTGAGCAGGCCGCCGGTCATGCGGCCACCCTCTTCCATCTTTTCCTGCAAGGCGTCTTTCGTCGAAAGATAGCTCTTCGATGCACGCAGGTTGCCAAGATGCCTGACGAGCGCACCAACGGGACGCGAGATGGACATGCCGTTGTCGTTGAGCACGATCACGAGCGGGGTCTGCTCCTGCCCGATGTGGTTGAGGGCCTCGAAGGCCATGCCACCGGAAAGCGACGCATCGCCGATGAGCGCCACGATCTTCTGGTCGCCGCCGTCGAGGTCACGCGCCTTTGCCAGGCCCATCGCGATGGAGAGGCTATCGGATGCGTGGCCTGAAGGATGCGTGTCGAAGGGGCTTTCGGACGGCTTCGGGAAACCCGACATGCCACCCATCTGGCGCAACGTCGCAAATTCTTCAAGACGGCCCGTCACCAACTTGTGCGCATAAGACTGATGTCCCACATCGAACACTATGCGGTCCTTTGGGCAATCGAGCACCGAATGCAGTGCGACGATGATTTCCACCGCACCCAAGCTCGAGGCAACGTGCCCGCCATTGCGGGAAGTCGTATACACGATTTCCTCGCGAATCTCTTGACACAGGATTTCGAGCTCGTCGTCGGTGAGGCACTTGAGATCGCAAGGACCATTGACCGCATCGAGTATGCGCATACCAGCTTGCATGAACGCCCCCGAACCTAGTTGCCCGAATCGGAAGCTGCATCCAAGCCCGCTGCCGGCTCTTCTTGCGTATCTGCAACAGTTGCCTGGTCGTCGTGCGCCTGTTCGTCACGCGAGACGATGTCTTCTTCTAGCAGAGTAGACGCGCGGACGCCTAACTGCACGGCTTCCTCGAACAGGTCAAGAGCGGCATCGAGCCCGATTGACTCGTCGCTCACCTGCTCGATGATCTGCTTCAACCGGTCGTTCACCGGGCCATATTTGGAAGAATCGATTTCGCTCATGCACTTTTCACCCATCTAGCATCGATCCGACTTGGAGTCGGGTCGCTCCCCGCTAAGCTCGGGAACCTCGGAGCGCGCGATGTTGCCCAAGATGCCGTTGACGAAGCTTGCCGATTCGTCTTCCCCACCGAAATCTTTCGCCAGCTCGACCGCCTCGTTGATGCACACCTTCACGGGAACATCGTCCACGAAAAGCATCTCGCAGACGGCGCAACGCAAGATGGCGCGATCGACCATGGGCATGCGATCGAGAGACCAGTTCTTCGAAGCACCCGAGATGAGCTCGTCGATTTCGGTGATGTGTTCCTGCACGCAAAGAAGCAGCGACACCGCATAAGGCGGCAGCGCACCGCTGTCGGGAATGATAGTCTCGGGACTGGCTACCTGACCAATCTCCCAATCCATGATCTCGCTTTTGTAGAGCGCTTGCACAGCCATGCGCCGTGCAAGCATGCGTTCGTGCGTCTTTGCCAATGGTAGATCCTAAGAGAACTGAATGCTGTCGATATACACGTCAACGTTGGAAACCTGCAGGCCGATCTGAATGGCCACGGCATCGGCGACCGCCTGGCGGATGGATTCGGCAACCACGGGCAGCGGGTAGCCGTAATCCACCCCGATACGCACGGACACGGAAACGGTGCCGTCTTCGTTTGCAACGGCTTCCACGCCCTTGGATGCAGGCTTGTTCTTGAAGTTCAGGATGCCAGAAGCCGCCGTGCCGCTGACGCTTGCGACGCCTTCCACTTCCTGCACGGCCATGGACACGATGGTTTCCACTACGCCTTCGGCAATCGCCATGCCGTCGAAAGTGAGGTCGGACATGATCTATTCTCCCATCTCGGATGCTATGAAATCGGTGCAAGCCAGACCCTGCTGGAAAACGGGAATGTCGAGCACCTGCAAATGGAACGGTATGGTGGTCTTGATGCCCTCGATTCTGAACTCGCGCAAAGCGCGCCGGCCGCGGGCCATGGCCTCTTCGCGGTCCTCGCCCCAAACGATGAGCTTCGCCACCAAGGAATCGTAGAACGGGCTGATGCGCGCACCCTGCTCGAGGTAGCTTTCCACCCGAACGCCAGGTCCACCGGGCACGGTAAAGCGCGTGATGGCACCCGGACTCGGCCGGAAGCCGTTTTCAGGATCCTCGGCGTTGATGCGGAACTCGATAGCATGCCCGTTCGGCAAAAACGGCGCACGGGAGGCGCAATTCATGGGCTCGCCCGAAGCGATGCGCAGCTGTTCTTTAATGATGTCGACGCCGGTAATCATCTCGGTGACCGGATGCTCTACCTGCACGCGCGTGTTCATCTCCATGAAGTAGAACTTGCCATCCTGGTCGAGCAAGAACTCGATGGTACCGGCGTTGCGGTAGTCGACGGCACGAACTGCCTTGATGGCGGCACGCCCCATGGCACGGCGGATATCGTTGTCCAAGGCTGGGCTGGGAGCCTCTTCGAGCAGCTTCTGATGACGACGCTGGATGGAACAGTCGCGTTCGCAAAGCGCTACGGAATTGCCGAAATCATCGGCGAGCACCTGTATTTCCACGTGTCGCGGACGCTGCACGAGCTTTTCCAGATAGACTTCGTCGTTGCCGAACGCGGCACCGGCTTCGGCTTTGGCCGCCTTGTATTGCGATTCCAGTTCGGTTGGGTCGTGGACTTCGCGCATTCCCTTGCCGCCGCCGCCCGCACTCGCCTTGATGAGCACGGGATAGCCCACGGCTTCGGCGAAGGCGCGGGCTTCTTCGACGGTGTCGACCGTGCCGTCGGATCCGGGCACGGTGGGAACGCCGCAACGCATCATGGTCTCGCGGGCTGTTGCCTTATCGCCCATGCGTTCGATGCATTCGGAGGCCGGCCCGATGAAGACCAGGTCATTGTCGATGCAGGCACGGGCGAAATCGGCGTTTTCCGCCAGGAACCCGTATCCCGGGTGGATAGCCTGCGCACCGGTGTTTTTTGCAGCCGCTATGATGTTGGACATGACCAGGTAGCTTTTGCCTGCCGGTGCGGGACCGATGCAGACCTTTTCGTCGGCGTAACGCACGGGAAGCGTGTCGGCATCTTCAGTGGAGTAGACCGCCACCGTCTTCACGCCCAGTTCGCGGGCGGCGCGCATGATGCGCAAAGCCACCTCGCCACGATTCGCTATCAAGATCTTCTGGAACATTATTCGCTCTCCGGTTTCGCGACTTCCATGCCGGCTATCGGCTCGACATAGAACAAGACAGAGCCGAACTCAACGGGAGTTGCGTCTTCGAGGCAGACTTCGCGCACGGTGCACATCTCATCGGCCTGAATCTCGTTCATAAGCTTCATGGCTTCCACGATGCATAGCGTCTCGCCAGCAGAAACCTTGTCTCCCACCTGCACAAAGGGAGCCTCGCCAGGAGCCGGGGCCTTGTAGTAGGTGCCCACCATGGGCGATTTCACGGGCACCCAGGTGGCGGGTCGGTTGCCGGCAGGCTCGGCTGCTGGCTGCTGCACCGGAGCCTGGGCCACCGCAGCTTGGGGAGCCTGCTGAGCGGCTACGGGGGCAGCTACGGGAGCGGGCATGGCGCCCGGCATGCGCACGGCTATGCGCACGCCCTCTTCCTCGACCACTATTTCGCCGACGCCGCTTTCCTCGGCAACGCGAACCAATTCGCGAATCTGATTGATGTCCACGTAATCATCCTCCTTGGTGAGTGAAGACTCCTGCTCGAGCAGGAAATCGACCCTTTCAGACGTACGGTGCTTGCTCAGGTAGGTGCGGGCCGAAGCGGGGAACATCGCGTACATGAGCACATCTTCCTCGCTGTGGGCCAGCTCCCCTATCTCTTCTTCCAACTCGTGGAAGGTGGTCGTCACCAGGGAACCGGGTGATACGTCCGGGCCCAGACACGGCGTGTCGCCCACGACCTTTTCCAGAATCGCCTTGTCCACAGGACCGGGCGCCTTGCCGTAGTAACCGCACAGGTAGTCCTTCATTTCCTTGGAAACCACGCCCCAGCGCTTGCCGGTGAGCACGTTGAACACCGCCTGAGTGCCCACGATCTGGCTCATGGGGGTAACGAGCGGAGGATAGCCCACTTCGGCACGTACCTTCGGGATTTCCTTCATCACCTCGGGCAGGCGGTCGCCGGCGTTTTGGGTTTCCAGCTGCGAGACGAGGTTGCTCATCATGCCGCCGGGAACCTGGTGGCTGTAGACCTGCATGTGAAGCAGGCTCGAGACACCGCGCTTCTGGCGATTGCGCTGGCGCACCTCTTCCCAATATTCGGCTATCTCGAAGAGCAGGTCGAGGTCGAGGCCCGTATCGTAGCGGCTTTCCTGCAAGGCAGCCACGATCATCTCGACTGCCGGATGGCTGTTGCCGAAAGCCAGAGGCGCGCTCGCCACGTCGGCGATAGCCGCGCCGGCTTCGGCAGCCTTCAGGATGTTTGCCGGTGCCATGCCGCCCACGTAGTGGCAGTGCACATGCACGGGCAGGCCGATTTCGGCGTTTAGGGCTTTTACCATGCGTTCGGTGCGATATGGCGTGAGCATGCCCGCCATGTCCTTGATGGCAATAGAGTCGGCACCCATGTCCTTGAGCTGCTGCGCGTATTCGAGATAGCTGTCGAGCGTGTGCACGGGGCTGACCGTATAGCTGATGGCACCTTCGAACCAGCCGCCGCATTCCTTGATGGCATCGGCGTTGTCTTTGATGTTGCGCGCATCGTTTAAGGCGTCGAACACGCGAAAGACCTGAATGCCGTTTCGCTTGGCAGCCTTGATGAAGCGATCGCAGACCTCGCGGGAATAATGCTTGTAGCCCACCAGGTTCTGACCACGCGAGAGCATGGCCAGGTCGGTATTGGGGGTCATGGCCTTGATGGAACGCAGCCGCTCCCAGGGGTTTTCATCCAGGAAGCGGAGGCACGTGTCGAACGTGGCGCCGCCCCAGGCTTCTATGGCCCAGTAGCCCACGCGATCCATCTTGGGCAAAATCGGCAGCATGTCGCCGACCGGCATCCTCGTAGCCCACAAGGATTGTTGCCCGTCGCGGATGGTGGTATCCATGATCTGAAGTTTTGGCACGTCTGCACCTCCTCTTTAACTAAAGTCAAGATTATAGGAGATGCCGTCCACGCAAGCCAACCTCGCATGAATTTCACCCGCAAGCAACATATTCCCCATTGGCGGCGAAGCGCTCCCTAAACCACCCCATGGCAAATACAGGGTTCTCCAAACTGCCACTTTCCTATATATTTGTGGAACCGGGATGCATTGAATTGGAGAGGTGTTTCGCAATGAATCTATGGGAAAGATGGAATTCGTGGAGCTTGATCTTGCGAATCATTGGCGGCCTGATCTTGGGAACCGCACTCGCGCTGCTCGCGCCTTGGATCGGCGCGCTGCCCTGGCTTTCCATGCTCGGCACGCTGTTCGTATCCGCGCTTAAGGCGATTGCGCCTCTTCTGGTGCTCGTGCTGGTCGTCAGCTCCCTTTGCAATGCCAACAAGGTCGAGGGCATGGGCAACGTCATCTTGCTCTATCTGGCAAGCACGTTCATCGCCGGCATCGTCGCCGTCACCGCCAGCTTCCTGGTGCCCCTCCACGTCACACTCGGAGGCGTGGAAGCAGCGGAAAACACCGCCCCTTCAGGCGTTGCAGAAGTGCTCAACAACCTGCTGGCCAACATCTTCAGCAACCCCTTTGGGAGCCTGTCCGAGGCGAACTTTCTGGGCATATTGTTTTGGGCCGTTTTGTTGGGAGTCTCATTGCGCCATGCAAGCCAAGGCACCAAGAACCTGATGCAGGACCTGGCAAACGCCGTTTCCTGCGTCGTCCGCTGGGTCATCGCATTTGCCCCGTTCGGCGTAGCCGGCTTGGTTTACAACGCGGTGAGCACAAGTGGCATGAGCATCTTCACCGAATACGGCATGCTCGTCGCCGTGCTGGTAGGGGTCATGCTCGTCATCGCCTTCGTCACCAACCCCATCCTGGTGTTCCTCAACTTGCGCATGAACCCCTATCCGCTCGTGCTGCGCTGCCTGAAGGATTCCGCCATCATGGCGTTTTTCACCCGCAGCAGCGCCGCGAACATCCCCGTGAACATGGAGCTGTGCCGCAGGCTGGGCCTGAACAAAGACACCTACGCCGTGAGCATCCCGCTTGGCGCCACCATCAACATGGCGGGCGCATGCGTCACCATTACGGTCCTTTCGATGGCGGCTGCCTCGACGGTGGGAGTTTCCGTCGACCCCATCACCGCCATCATCTTGTGCGTGCTCGCCGCCGTTTCAGCATGCGGCGCTTCGGGCGTGCCGGGCGGAAGCCTGTTGCTCATCCCCGTGGCCTGCAGCCTGCTTGGCATCGATGGCGACATAGCGATGCAGATGGTGGGCATCGGCTTCATCATCGGCGTTATCCAGGACTCCTGCGAGACCGCCCTGAACTCCAGCTCCGACGCCTTGTTCACCGCCACCACCGAATACCGCATCTGGAAGAAGGCCGGAAAACAGTTCGCGCCCGGTCGCGATGTAATCGAGGACGCTGCTGCGTAGAATCGCCGCTTTTAAGGCAAAAACCTAAAGGGCCCTGCATGCAATCCTGCTTGCAGGGCCCTTTGCAGCGTCGCAGCCTATGGCGAGTTCGTCTAGCGGCTCAAAGAACCGCTAGACTGCTAAACGCGCTTGATGAAGCGGCCGTCGCGGGTGTCTACCTGAACGATTTCACCAACGTTGATGTACATGGGCACAGACACCACGGCGCCGGTTTCGAGGGTGGCGGGCTTGGTGCCACCCTGTACGGTGTCGCCCTTGAAGCCAGGATCGGTCTCGACGATCTCGAGCTCCACGAACATCTGGGGCTCGATGCTGATCAGCTCTTCGCCAGCATAGAGCAGCGAGGCATCGTCGTTTTCCTTCAACCACTTGGAACCCTCGCCAACGACCTCGGCGGGAATGGCTTCCTGCTCGTAGGTGTTGTTGTCCATGAAGTAGTAATCGGCACCGTCGTTGTAGAGGTACTGCATCTTGCGGGTTTCCATGCGCACGGATTCGAACTTGGTACCGCTGTTGAACGTGTACTCCACCACACGGCCGGTACGCACATCGCGCAACTTGGTGCGCACGAACGCGCCACCCTTGCCGGGCTTCACATGCTGGAACTCGACGATGGTCCACAACTTGTTGTTGTACTCGATTGCGATGCCGTTTTTGAAATCTGCGGTGGAAATAGCCATGTTACCTCCTATTGTCGGATTCCCAAATCGCGCCATCCAATCGATGGGCCAGTCGCGCGATGTCCCGTGTACGACATCCTGCGACCTCGATCCCAGCTGGCTGGGCGATGCGGAAAACCTGGTTTTCTCTGCTCGGTGAGTTCCGCTATATTACAACCATTTCGTGCGTGCTACGCGTGAAAACATCAAATCCCTCATTCGTGATTACGCCGCAATCTTCCAGGCGCATGCCGAAATCTCCTTCGAGGTAGATGCCGGGCTCGACCGTGACCACGTTGCCCGCCGCAAGAGGGCTTTCGTTGCGCAGCGCCAAAACGGGCTCCTCGTGAATGTCGATTCCCACTCCATGCCCAAGCGAATGGCCCATCTTGCCGCCAAATCCACCGGCTGCAAGTATGTCTTCGGCCAGCTGGTGGGCTTGCGCACCGGTCACACCCGGACGCAACATGGCCTCTACCTGCTCGTTCGCCTCGCGGAGGGTGGCATATGCCTGCCGCATGCGCTCGTCGGGTTCGCCCAGAAACACCATGCGCGTCATGTCGGAGCAATACCCGCGTGCCCTCGCGCCAAAATCCATGACCACGCACTGCCCTGCTTCCAAACGCGCATCCCCGGGAATGGCATGGGGGTTCGCACCGTTGGCGCCAGTGGCCACAATGGACGAAAACGCCAGGCCACTTCCCCCGTGACGCAACATGAAGTCCTCGAGTTCGAGCTGCACCTGCCGCTCGCTCATGCCCGGACGGATGAACCCGCGCATATGCGCGAACGCCGCATCCGTGACAGCCTGGGCAGCTCGCAGGCATTTCAGCTCGTAAGCGTCTTTCACGGCACGCAGGTTCACGATAAGGCCGCTCGTCTCGCGCAACCGCGCGATTTCGGGGGCGAAATCCCGCTTGTCTTCATCTTCGATGAGGGCTTTCTCGAGCCGGCGGAACTCGCCTAGAGCCATGGACTGCTCGATGCCAACGATTGGCAGTCTTTTCCCATCCGATCCCGGTCGTCGAGTTTGCCCAAACCGCTCATCCGACCTTTGCAAAGCCTCTGGGCTTTTCTGATCCTTGCCGCCATCTTCGACAAGAAGCTCTCCAACATCGAAGCCTGCAGCCAGCAAGCTGCGCAGCCACTTCGCATGGGGCATGGCATCGTCGTCGACATCCCATGGACCACCTGCAGCGGCCACGCGGAAAGCCGAGCTGTAACGCGAATCGGTATGCAGCCTGCTTTCCCGGCTGTCCACATATGCCGCATGAGCCGATTCGCCATCGAAAACGCCTTCGAACGCCGAAAGCCATGCAATGTTTGACGTATCGCGTACGTAGAACGCATCCATACCCTGCGCTGTCAACTCTTCGCGCAGGCGCTTGATGCGCTCCCGCGCGAAACGCGCACTCGTATCGCCCATAGCAGCCGACCTTTCATTCCAGACGATCTGGTCAAGTCAATTCGCGCACATCTAACGTGAAGCTGAAGCCGGGCTTTGCGGCTGATCGTGAGTTGGGCAGCTTTGGGCACCCGGCTCACGGGCAAGCCTCATTGCCTGCTGCGCGACCAGGCTTCGAGGTGCTCCCGCAGGACAGCTTCGTCCACTTCGCGCACGACCCAGTCTCCCACGTCACGGGGCAACACGAAGCGAATCTGACCATCGCGCGACTTCTTGTCGCAGCGCATGGCCTCTATCACGTCGTCCGCATCGGCAACGAAGTCAAGCTCGGGCAAACCCAGCGTATCCAACATCTCGTCTTGCGCGTATACCAGCTCCACCGGGGCTTGTTCCAGAACCGCTGCAAGCCTCATGGCGAAACGCATGCCTTCCGCTACCGCATGTCCATGAGAAAACGCACCAAAGCCAGCTAGTTTCTCGATGGCATGGCCCAGCGTGTGCCCGTAGTTCAGGCATTCGCGTACGCCAGCACGCTCTTCCTCGTCGCGAGCGACAACGCCGGCTTTGAACACCACGCACCGCGTGATGGCCTCTTGCACGATCTGCACGTCGCGCCCGGTGAGCTGTTCGGCATGATCTGCCAGCCAGAAGAAGAAATCATCGGAGTCTATGACGGCGCTCTTGGCTATCTCGCCACAGCCACATGCCCATTCCCGCTCGTCAAGCGTGTCGAGAACGGCCAGGTCGGAACACACGTATGCAGGTTGCTTGAACGCACCTACCAGGTTCTTGCCCGCTTCGAGGTCGATGGCCGTCTTGCCCCCGACCGACGAGTCGACCATTGCCAGCAACGTAGTGGGCACCTGCACGAAGGCAACGCCACGCAGGTAGGTGGCGGCGGCGAAGCCGGCCATATCCCCCACCACTCCCCCGCCTAGGGCCACCACAACCGCGTCACGGTCGATCTTGCGCGCTGCCATGGCACGCCATATCTCGACCAGGCACTCCGCGTTCTTGCTCGCCTCGCCTGCAGGTACGGCTACCAGCATGCAGGACAGTCCGGCAGCGCGCAGCGAATCGCGCACAACCTTGCCGTAGAGCGGGTTCACGTTGGTATCGGTGATGATGGCGGCTTGGGTGGCACAAGGCAGCAATGCGCGTAGACGACTGCCCAACCCTTCAAGTTGACCTGCGCCGATACGCACATCGTAACTGGGCTTGCCTGGAAGGTTCACCACTACTTTGGCAATGGGCACAGTATTCCCTCCTTTTCCAGCAAGGATTGCACTTCCCCAACAAGCTGGGCAGACGACTTGTCACGGGTGTTCACCGTGGCATCCGCCAATCCGCAGTACAGGGGCATTCGCTGCTCGTTGACGCTGCAGATGGAATCCATCGACTCGAAATGGGGCCGCGTGGCATGGTTGCTGATCCGCGAGGCGCTCTCGTCGGCGGAAACCACCATGTGTATGGCGAACCCCCGCTCCTTGATGATCTGGCGGCTGCGATCGCCGCACACGATTCCCCCGCCGCACGCTATAAGCAGCGGGTAGCCATTGCAATAGCGCAGCAAGGTATCGGCTTCCAGCTCGCGAAACGCCTCGTCGCCGATGCTGGGATACAGCTCGCTTATGCGCATGCCGGTCTCCCGCTCGATGGAGCGGTCCGTGTCGACGGCCGCCAAGCCGCATCGACGCGCCAGCTTTCGCGCAAGCGTCGTCTTGCCGGCACCCATGAAGCCGATAAGGAATACGGGGCGTGTGAGTTCAAAGCGCTGCAATTCGTCTACCTCGACTGCATCTTCACGCGCTGACGATACTGTCTCACGTTGGCCTTGATATCGGTCATGTTATCGTGGCCGAACTTTCGCGTGTATGCATCGGCCAACACTAGCGCCACCTCGGCTTCTGCCACAACGGCAGCAGCTGGAACCGCGCAGACATCAAAACGCTCTTTGCTGGCCAGCGCAGGCTCCATCGTGTCGATGTTCACGGTGGCAAGCGGACTGGCCATCGTGGGGATGGGTTTCATTGCAGCGGTGATTACGAGTGCAGATCCCGTGGTCATGCCGCCTTCAAGACCGCCGGCATTGTTGCCTTCCCGAACGAAGCCGCTGCTATTGGAATGCACGATGGGGTCGTGCACCCTTGAGCCCTCGCGGCGGGCGGCTTCGAAGCCAAGGCCGAACTCCACGCCCTTGATGGCCGGGATGCCGAACACAGCCGCGCCGAGCTGGCTCGTGAGCCGCTGCGGCCCGCTGCTGAAATCGCCCAGACCAGGAATCAGGCCAGTTGCCACCACGCGAAACGTCCCGCCCAGGCTTTCGCCCTTCACCCGGGCGACGTCGATCATCTGCATCATCTTCTCGCTGGTTTCAGGGTCGGGACAGCGCACCTCGCTCATCTCGATGTCAAGCGGCGTGTACAGCGGCGCCTTGGCCATGGGATCTTCTTCCTCCAGGACGGCTGTGCCAATACCCGTGACGTAGCTGAACACTTCCACGCCCATCTCGGCCAAGAACTCCCTCGCTATGCCGGCGGCGGCCACGCGGGCGGCCGTCTCGCGGGCACTCGAACGCTCGAGCACGTTACGGCAGTCGTCGGTGGCGTTTTTCAGCACCCCTACCAAGTCGGCATGACCGGGACGTGGCGTCACCTCGCGCTGAAGGTTGGCTGGGGGCTTGCCGAAAACCGACATGCAATCTGTCCAGTTCTGCCAATCGCGGTTGACCACCTGCAGCGTGATCGGTGTGCCGAGCGTGACACCGAAGCGCACACCGGAAAGGACGTTCACGGTATCGCACTCGATTTGCTGGCGGGCACCGCGACCGTAACCCTGCTGCCTGCGTGCCATGTCGGCGTTAAGCGAGCCTTCGGAGATCTTGAGTCCGGCGGGAACGTCGCTGACGATGGCGGTAAGACACGGTCCGTGGCTTTCCCCTGCTGTGACGAATTTCATACGCCCCCCCCAATTGCTTGCACGTTCTGTGAATCACCAGAATTCTAACACGCCCCACTCACCCCCGCGAGAACAAGGGCATGCCGCAGTGCCTCGTCAAGAAATGCATGAACCAGTGCAGCGCATGAAAGCGGCGAAGCTGCCCGAGCAGCGCGACGAGGCGTTATCATCACCCCGTCCGCAGGCCTGGGCGAGCATCGGCATCACAGCTGATGGGCGCTGCGAATGATCATGCTGCATCCCAACAGCAGCTCTTCCATGTCTTCGGGGATGTCGCCTTGCAAGGTGACCTTGTCTAACACGGTCGTGTCCATGAAGCGGGTATGCACGCTGTGGATGTTCTGCAGCATGAAGTATTCTTCCTGCAGGATTTCAACCGGGGTCATCATGTCGAACTGCCCTATCTCGTGCTCTCGGTGAAGGGGCGTGCCGGGGAACAGATGCAGCTTAAGAGCCCATACGCTCCGTGGGTTGATCTGGTCGATGAGCCGCGCCGTTTGCTGGGCATGAAACTTCGAGTATGTCTTGCCGCCTAAACCCGGAATGATGGTGATGTGATACCCGATGCCGGCGTCATCAAGGCGATGGAGTTCGCGAATCGTCTGTTCAGCCGTGATGCCCTTGTTCATGTATTCAAGGACCTCGTTGCAACCGCTCTCTACCCCGATATGCAATGCATCCAAGCCGGCTTCAGCCAGATGCGCCAACTCCTCGTCGGTCTTGCGTTCGACGTCATCCACGCGTGCGTACATGGCAAATTCGCGAACGTTGTGCATGTGAAGCATCGCGAGCTTCATGATTTCCAGCAGCTTGACCGCCGGCAAGCAAAATGCGTTCTCGCCCAAGAAGAATAGGCGCGAGCTTTCGGGCTTGAATTGTGCCAACAGTTGCAAATCGCGCTCGATGAGCTCCATGTCGTTCACGCGGAAGGTATCACGAGCGAAGTCGCAGAACCGACACTTGCCCCAGCTGCATCCCAAACACACTTCCAACGCAGCGCTGCCCTCTTCGCTGACGGGCAAATAGATGGTCTCGTGCGTGTACAGCGATTGAAAGAGCTCGTCTTGTTCGTTCACGTTCTGCCCTTTCTTCTCCTATGCGCCTTCGGGCACGCGATCGCCCAAGAGCATGCGTTCGAGGTTTCGCAGGACCATGGTGTGCTTCAAGTCGACCTCGGCAAGAGGGCATACCAGATACGCCCTCATCCCCAGCAGGTGAGCTCCCACCACATCGGTGCTCAGCTGATCGCCTATCACGACGGTATCGGCACTTCGGGCACCCATGCGGTCGCGCGCGATCATGAAGGCATGGGGAAGCGGCTTGCAAGCCTTAGCCACCACCGGAATGCCCAACTCGGCAGACCATTCGTAGGGCGAGCTGTGCCAGTTGTTGGAAAGCAGGCAAATGCGAACACCCGCTTCGCGCGCCTGGGAAAGCCACAGGCGAACGTCGCGCGGCACATCGTGAGTCGCACGCGACACCAAGGTGTTGTCCATGTCGATGAGCACGTTCACAAAACCCATATCGAGCAGGTCGTGCTCGATATGGACGTTCGACACGCGCGAAAAGTACCGTTCGGGCTCGAAGAATCCCATGGTGAAACCCTACGACTCCTCGATGGCATCAAGGTGTTCGTCGTACTCCTCGCTAAACGTGTACTCCATGGTGCCATCTTCGTTTTCCGTGAAGTAGAAATACAGGTAGTCGGTTTCCTCGGGCGTGCAAACCGCCTGCAAGCTCTCGAGGCTCGGCGAGCAGATGGGGCCGGCGGGAAGCCCATCGACCTTGTAGGTGTTATAGGGGCTGTCGACTTCCAGGTCCTCGGGCGTGGGATCCTTTCCCACCACGTATGCCACGGTGGCATCGCTTTGCAGCTTCATCTTGGGGTCTTGTGCCAGGCGGTTGTAGAATACCGAAGCGACGGTTGCCCTGTTTTTTTCGGAAGCTTCCTTTTCCACCACCGACGCCATCACCAGCACCTGGTAGGGGCTTATGCCCTTCTTCTCTGCATAGGAATAATCAAGCCCGGCAGTTTCGGTCTCGTACTGGTCGAGCATCTTGCGGATCAGCGTATCGGCCGTGTCGGATTCCGTGACCTCGTAGGTCTTCGGGAAAAGGAAACCTTCCAGGGAACCATCGTACGCGTCTTCCACGAAGGGATAGTCCTCGACGTAGGATTCTGCATCATGCGCAGCAGCCTGGAAATCGTCGGTGGAGATGCGACCTTTCGTGTATTCCTCGACGACCTGCGCTATCTGCGCCACCGTGTAGCCTTCCGGAATGGTGACGCCCTGCGCCTCTGGTCCGGCTTCCAGCATCTTGATGATGTCGTCGACGCTGGTTCCCGCCACGATCTTGTAAGTGCCGGGCTTGAGGTCGGACTCGACGCCGAGTTCCTTCACGCGCTTGGTGAAATCGCGCGAATTCGCCACAAGACCACTTTTGCCCAATGTGTCAGCCATCTGCCCAACCGTTGAGCCCTCGGGGATGCTAACCGTGACCGTGACACCTTCCTGGGCAAGCGTGTACTGGTCGGAGCTGCCGAAATTGAACAGGTCATGCGTGCTGAGAAAATGGCCCACTCCGCCGATCACGACCACCGCCAAGATGATGCCGAAGATGATGGGCCCCTTCGGGCGCTTCGGCTTGATGGCAGAGGTGTCATAAGTCTTGAACTGGCGTTCCCCCTTCGCGTGGGCAGCACGCGCAGCGTGGCTGGAATGCTCGGAATAGGTGACCTTTGAACGACGAGCGGCCATGATGTTCCCCTATCGTTGTGAATCGACCCGATTACGCGAATCGAGCCATGCTTGCAGGAAGAGGGATGCGGCTATCATATCGATTTTGCCCCGCATCTCCTTTTCGCTCAGTCCCTTTTCACGCAAACTACGTTTGGCCTCGCTGGAGCTTAGGCGCTCGTCGGCGAATTCGAGCGGCAGCCCACAGCTATCGGCTATCTTGCAAGCCGATTGCCTGATATCCGCCGCCTGAGGACCCTCTTGTCCCGAAAGCGTGTACGGCAACCCCGCGAGAAGCTTCTCGGGTTCCCAATCCTCCAGCAGACGGCGAAACGATGGCGCCTTCTGCTCAACCTCGCGTGTCGGCAACACGCACAGGGGCGAAGCGACTTTCATGTCCGGGTCGCAGATGGCAATACCACACCTTACCTTGCCGATGTCGAGCGCCATAACGCGCATGGGATTCCTTTCTCGCCGCGATGCCATTTCCCGTTCGTGCATCGCATGCTCATGAGCCTTTCGTCGAGCGTACGCGTGATGAAAAGGCGACGGGGCGCACTGAGTGAGCCCGCCCCGTCGCGCTCTTTGTTCCCTTATCGCCTACAGCAGCAAATCACGAGCTGCCTGCATGGCAGCATCCAGGCCAGATGCATCCTTGCCGCCCGCCTGGGCCATGGTGGGCTTGCCGCCTCCGCCGCCTTTGATGGCAGGGGCGATGGCCTTGATCACGGCTCCTGCGTTGAAACCAGCTGCCACCGCCTCTTCGGTGCCCGCCGCTAAAAGAAGCGGCGTGCCGTTGTTGTCGCTGGCCAGCACGCAAGCACCCGAGGCGCCGATGTGCGCGCGAATCACGTCCCATGCATTGCGCAGACCGCCAGCGTCTATGCCGTCGGTTCGGATGATGGCCAAAGGATAGCCCGCCTTGGAAGTGGTCAGACCCTTCTTGAGCTGCTCGGCGAACTTGCCGGATTCGGCTGCTTGCTTGTTGCGCTTCATCTTCATCTGCATGTCCTTGAACATGGCCATGTTGGAAGCGGTGCGCTCGCTTACGTCCATGAGCGGCACGTGCAGCTCTTCGGCCGTCTCGCGCAGCTCGCGAAGCACGTCGTTCATGTAGTTCAGGGCATCGAAGCTCGTCACGGCCTCGATGCGGCGCAGGTTGGCGCCTACCGACTGTTCGGAGACGATCTTCGTGAAGCCGATTTCGCTCGTGTTGGATACGTGCGTACCGCCGCAAAGCTCCTGGCTGAAGCCCTCCATGTCCACGACGCGCACGAACTCGCCGTACTTTTCGCCGAACAGCGCGGTTACACCTGATTCACGGGCGCTTGCCAAGCTCGTCTCGTAGGTGTTTACGCGGTGGTTTTCCATGATCTTCTGGTTCGCCAAGCGTTCGATCTCGTCGAGCTGCTCACGTGAAACCGCCTCGAAGTGCGTGAAGTCGAAACGCAGTCGGTCGGGAGCCACCAGGCTGCCTGCCTGCTTCACGTGATCGCCCAACACCTGACGCAGCGCCCAGTGCAGGATGTGCGTGGCGCTGTGGTTGCGGCGGATGCGCTCGCGGCGCAAGACGTCGATCGAGGCACGCAGCTCGTCTCCCATCGAAACCGCACCCTCTTCCACGCGCACGCTATGGACGATCAGGCCCTTCTCGGGTTCCTGGGTGTCGAGGACCGCCACCTGCACGCCCGGTGCATACATGATGCCAGTATCGCCGACCTGACCGCCCTTTTCGGCATAGAACGGGGTGTTGCTCATAACGATGCCGCCAGCCTCGCCTGCTTCAAGGCATTCAACCCGCTTGCCGTCTTTAAGCAAGGCCACGACTTCGGCATCGAGCTGGTTTTTGCTGTAACCGCGAAACTCGGTTTCGCCCACCGATTCCAAAATGGCCGTCATCGAGCCGTCGTAGGTGGACCAGGCGGCTTCGGCATCGCCTTGCGTGGCGGCGCGGGCGCGTTCGCGCTGTTGCTGCATGCAGACGGCGAACTCTTCCTCATCAACCTCGATTCCCTGCTCGGCGCAGATTTCCTGCGTCACCTCCAGCGGGAAGCCATAGGTATCGTGCAACGTGAAGGCAACCTTGCCGGGCATCACCTTGGAAGCTAGGTCGTCCAGAGCTTCGGCCAGATACGCACGGCCCTGGCGCAGCCTTGCGCCGAAGCGTTCTTCTTCGGAAAGCACCACGCGGTGGATGAGCTCGCGGTTCTCGCCCAATTCGGGATACACGTCGCCCATGACCTCGATGATGTTGTCTACGTAGTGGTTCAAGAACGGCCCCTCGATACCCAGCAGGTGGCCCTTCATCACCGCACGGCGCAACAGGCGGCGCAGCACGTAGCCGCGACCCTCGTTGGAAGGCAGGATGCCATCGCCGATCATAAACGTCACGGAACGGGCGTGATCGGCCATAACGCGCAGGGCCATGTCCACGGACTCGACTTCTCCGTATGTCTTGCCGCTAAGCGATGCCCCCACTTCGATCAGGCCGTGCAGCACGTCGGTATCGAAGTTCGACTGCACGCCCTGCATGATGGCCGCTATGCGCTCGAGACCCATGCCGGTGTCGATGTTCTTCTTCGGCAGCGGGACGAGAGAGCCGTCTTCTTGACCGTCGTATTGGGTGAACACGCAGTTCCAGTACTCCAGGAAGCGGTCGCACTCGCAACCAGGAGCGCAATCCGGGCGCCCGCATCCCACGCTCGGGCCCTGGTCGTAGTAAAGCTCGGAGCACGGTCCGCACGGGCCGGTGGGACCGGCACGCCAGAAGTTGTCGTCTTCGCCCAGGCGCGTGATATGGCTTTCGTCCACGCCTAAGCCCTTCCATATCTCGATGGTTTCGTCATCGTCCTCGAACACGGTGAAGTAGAGCTTCTCGAAGGGCAGGCCAAGTTCGTTTACCGAAAAGTCGAGGGCCCACTCGCACATCTCCTTCTTGAAGTAAGCACCGAAGCTGAAGTTGCCCAACATCTCGAAGAAGCTCAGGTGACGCCCATCGGTGCCGATGATGTCGATGTCGTTGGTGCGCACGCATTTCTGCACGCTCGTGGTGCCCACATAAGGGGCTTCGAGGTGCTTCTGCTGCAGGAAGTACTGCTTGAACTGCACCATGCCGGCACTCGTGAGCAGCAGGCTCGGGTCGTCGGGGATAAGCGAAGACGAGGGCCACCGTTTGCAGCCCTTGTCCTCGAAGTATCGCAAGTATTTCTCGCGGATCTCTGCGGTGGTCATGTATTGCATCGAATTGCTTCCTTCTTCCAGATAGTCTTTATGCATCGAGCGCCAGAAGGCGCTTGGATTCCTTGCTAGTCACCGTGGCCGTCAGATGGCTTTCGGGCGTCTAGGGCATCGAGCCGAGCCGATCCACCATCTTTTTCGAGAGGCTTTTGATCAGCGCCATCGGGCGGGCTGCCCGAAGGTGAAGCCGAGCCGCCTTCCTTTACGTAGCCTGAATGTCGGGACAGGTGCGCGAAGGCGGGATGCGGCGACGAGGCGTTTCGGGCGGGATCGGGCACGTCGCCTTCGTTGGGCGTACCCTTGAAGAACACGCCGTCTTCGGCAACCAGATGCCTGCCGGTACGCATCTCGAAATAGTACACGAACAGGGCTTTCGCCACTGCCGCCAGGGGGATGGACACGAGCATTCCCACCAGGCTGCCCATAACGCCCCCCAGCGTGGAGCCCAGCGCATAGCCGACCATCATCGATACGATCACGAGCACCGGGTGCACGTCTACCGAATCTGCCATGACCTTGGGATAGATCACGGTGTAGACGATTCGCTGCAAGATGATCGCGACCACAGCAGCCAGAAGGGCGGTTTTCGGCCCCGCGGTGAACACGACCGCAACTAGAATCAGTATGGCGGCGATCCACTGCCCGATGACGGGCACGATGTTGCACAAGCCCGTGACGATGCCAAAGGCGATGGGATTGGGCAACCCCACCACCATATAGCCGATGGAGCAGCTGATGGCGATCAGGCCACATATGATGACGAGCCCCTTCAGGTAGCCACCTACGGTTCGCGTGAACACGAAGTGGAGGAAGTCGACATCGTCGATCCGCTTCTCGCCGAACAGCCTGCTCAACTCGGAGCGCAGGTTGGGCATCTCGAGAAGGATCCAAAACGACGCCACCAGCGAGAATGCAATGGTGATGATGGCGTTGACGGTGAACGCGGTGAGCGTGATCAGACTCGACGCCATGCCTGAAACCAGCTTTTCAGCCCAATTTCCCAAGCTGTCGATCATGCCTTCGATCCAACTTGCGACGGTGGGGTCCTGGAACAGGATGGGATAGCGCGCGTAGAGATCTTCGGCGAACCCACGGAAACCCTGGGTGGCAGAGCTCGAGGTGCTTAGCATCGAACCGAACTGGTCGCCAATGCCAAGCACGGGAGAGGTTACCAAGATGATCAGCCCCACAGCCGAGGCGATGAGCAATACGAAGGCGATGGCGCAGGCAAGCCCGCGTGGGAGGCCCTTCGAGCACATCCAGTTGATGGGCGAGCGCAGACCGAACACGAAGATGACGCTCCAAACGATGATGCCCAAGGGAATCGAGAGGACGTTTAAGACGCTACCGAAGAAATAGAACAGCACGCCCACGCCCACGAACGTCCAAATCACGATAAGCATCAACAGCCACCTTCTCAGGCGGCTGGGATGCTCCAATTGGTGCTCGATGAGGTCTTGGGGTTGCAAGCGCGAATCCTATTCTTCGGGCACAGTGGGTTTGGGCTCGTTGGAGCCGTACGTGTAGTACTGCTCGGCTGCAGGCTCGGCTTCCTCGGCGGTGTCGGCGAGGGCCTGGTTGACGGCGACATCGGCGATCCTGTCCATGGCCTCGGAGATCTCGGCTCCGGAAACAGCCTCGTGCTTGGGAGCTTCCAGCTCTTCCTGGGCAGCCTCGAGCTCGCCTTGTTGGGATTGAGCTGCAGCTTGCGCCAGGTTGGCAGAGGTGGTCGAGCTGTGACGCCCGCGCAGGACGCCACGCACGCGCTCGGATACGCTGTTCACCACGTTCAGAGGTGCATTCGCAACGTTGTCGATGGCAGCAGAGGTGTTGGCGAGCGTGCCAGTGACGCCATTGACGTCCTCCAGGATGGAGTCGACGCGCATGAGCTCCAGGTTCGCCGCATCCACGGTGAGGGATACGCGGTCGACGAGCGGGTCGACCTTTGCAAGCGCCGGCTTGATATCGGTAGTTATTTCCTCCACGTTGTCGAGCGTCGGCGTGATCTGCTTCTCCAGATCCACGATTGTCTTGCGCGCCACCTTGATGGTCTTGACCAGCTCGACGATAAGCCAGATGAGTGCCACGCCCACAATCGCGAAGATGATGGGAACGATGATGCCGATTACGGAAGAAGCGTCCATTTCACAATCCTTTCAGGAGGTTAACTTGGCCATTCTAGCACTAAGCACCGCCAACGCGGTCACGAGCGGTAGCTTCCACACGATATGCTTCCCATCCGCGCTCGCCGGGTTGGTAGAAGCAGCCGCGCTCGAGGCCTTCGGGAAGGTAGCGCTGCTCCACCCAGCCCCCTGGATAGTCGTGCGGATAAAGATAGCTGCCGTAGTTTTCCGAGCCTGGCCTGTGTCGATCGCGCAGATGCGCGGGCACGCTGCGAGCCGGACCGTTGCGCACTTCGGCGAGCGCGGCGTCGATTCCCGCTTCTGAGGAATTGCTCTTCGGCGCAAGCGCCAGGTAAATCGCTGCCTGCGCCAAGTTGATGCGACATTCCGGATAGCCGATGACCTCAGCCGACTTGAAGGCGGCTTCGGCAATGAGCAGGGCTTGCGGGTCGGCGTTGCCGATGTCTTCCGAGGCGAGAATGAACATGCGCCGAGCGATGAACTTCGGGTCTTCCCCGCCGTCTATCATGCGTGCGAGCCAGTACAGGGCGGCATCAGGATCGCTTCCCCGCATCGACTTGATGAAGGCCGATATCACGTCGTAGTGCATATCCTTCTTCTTGTCGTAGGGCAACGTGCGATACGGCGTGGCGATTCTCACCTGCTCCTCGTCGATTGTGGCTGGCGCTTCGGATGAGCCAGGATCGACGAGCGCCGCAGCCAACTCCAACGTGGTCAACGCACTGCGCCCGTCACCGCCAGCGAGCAGCACTATGGCGCCAAGCGCCTCGGACGTGAGACGGTAGCGGCCGGCGAACCCACGCTCGTCTTGCACGGCGGCAACCACGAGCTGCTCGATGTCCGCATCGAGCAGCGCATGCAGCTCAACCACCCGGCTTCTTGAAAGCAATGCCGAGTTCACCTCGAAAAACGGGTTTTCGGTCGTGGCACCGACGAGTACCACCACGCGGTCTTCCACCGCATGGAGCAGTGCATCCTGCTGGCTGCGGTTGAAACGGTGGATCTCGTCGATGAACAAGATCGTGCGCATTCCCTGCAGCGTGAGCCGATGTTGGGCCGCCTCGATCTCTCGACGCAGGTCGGCCACGGTTCCGCCTATGGCAGACACTTCGACGAACGTGGCCTTGGTGTGCTGCGCGATGATGTGCGCGATGGAAGTCTTGCCCGTGCCTGCAGGACCGAAAAGAATCACGCTGGAAAGGTCATCGCGCTCTATGGCAGCGCGCAGCCAGCTTTCTGGGCCTGTTGCCTCGCGCTGGCCAAACAATTCGTCAAGCGTTCGAGGCCGCATGCGCACAGCAAGCGGCGCTACGTCCAGGCGCGCACGATCTTCTATTTCGCTGAACAAGTTTTCCATATTCGTCACTTTACCACAGGCCACGACGACATGACGAGCCCACCACATATCGCACCGGCACGAATCCCTCGGGTGGAAAAAGTCAAGGGTTTTCTTTTGGCTGGGGACATGCTTATACTCAAAGAGGCTTCACCCTCGCATCCTATTAACGCGATGGACCGATGCACATTCTTAGGGAGCTTTACATTGCTGTTGAAATGGGGATTCGCGTCTGTCGACGCGAAAGCCAGGAAGGCAGCTGCGAGCACCCACCTTTTCGGGTGGGTTCATCCTTAGATCGGGGGTGGGGCTTTTTTGCGCCGTTTCGCGAACGGCGTTTATTCTCACCATACGACCGGTGAGTCATTTGCCCGTAGCAGTTCGACTCGTTTTGGTTATTCCACCGTGCCATAGACTTGGCCCCAGGCGTGGCCGGCGATCGAGGAGTTCAGCTGGTCGCAGAGGGAACGGCGCGAATACGTGCCCGGGGGCAGCAGCTGCACGATCTCTATCAGGTCACCGGGCAGGTCGAACGATTCGGCCAAGATGACCACATCGAGCCTTCGGACGAATTGGCAATCCTTGAACAGGGCATCCACCACCCGCTGCAAGGCGCCAAAATCTTCGCTGCGTTCGAGGTTGCTTATGGGCCGGTTCATGACGTGCGCCCTATCGAATGGCGCTCAATCCCATGGTAGCCGCCACCAGCGCTCCCGTATAGGTGGGCGTGGCTTTTCCGACAGCGCGCAGGAACTGAGCTCCCGCCATGCGCAGCGTAAGGGCTGCCTGCAGCATCGTGTCTGGGTGCCAGTACGGGCTTTCGTGCTCGTGACGCGGCAAACGGCTTTCCTCGGGACGAACATCGAGTTGCACCAAGATGGGAACATCGCAGGCAGCTGCCACGCGTCGGACGATGGCGGCAGCATCTTCCACTGCAGCATCCATTCGAACACCCACCACGCTTGCCTCGTACTCCACCATCACCGCGACAGCCTCTTCGACGGTTTGCTTGCGACCGACCAGGAAACCCCGCGCATCAACATCAACGCTTGCAAACAAGGGCACGTCGGTGACCTTGCGGGCTCCCATCAACGCGCAACGTACATCGTCTAGCCCCTCCAGCCCATTGAAGAGAAATGCTTCAGGACCCCTTTTCCCAAACACCCGCACGGCATCGGCGTACTGGTCGCGGTTAGCCATAAGCGAGGCCTTTGACGTAGGATCTATGGGAAGCCCTGTCGCCCCGATCTCTGCTATCACGTGCTGGGGACAAAATGCCTGGGCAATCCCCAAACTTGTCTCGGCGATCTGCGCAGCGTGGCCCTCGAGGCGCTGATGGGCCAGGCGCGCCTCGGTGATACCAGCCGATGGCGCAAGCAGGCATTGAGCGCCAGCCAGATGCTGCAGCCGCAAAGCTTCGTGCACGGATTCCTCCTCGGTCAGGCAGAGCAGCTCCACATCAGCCGCAGACTCGAAACCCTGCCGCTTCAAGGTGACGTCTATAGGAGCGGAAAGCACCAACATGTCGTTATGGAATCTGAGCTGGATATCAGGCATGACGATCCTTTCGATCCGGGCCAATCGAGAACTCTTGTGCTCTAGCCGAACGTGCAATGCGTCTTTTGTCTTCGATGCAGCATTATACTTCAGGTTCACCCCGGTATGCGCATCAACGCGATATGCCCGACCATACATCGCGCCCGCGTCTGAAAAACGCCAACGACAAGAATCCTCGAGGCAAACGACAGCCATGCGTCTTGGCGGGAAGACATTTCGCGGGCATCGAAGACGGCACAGCATGCATGGGGAACAGATGATTCCCAATCCCCGTTTTCTTCGTCACGCAACCGTAACTCTACTGACACCTACTACACGAAAGGGGCATTGGCGAGTCATGAGTTCTGCAAGCCCGTTGTTTATAATCGAACATGTCAAATGCAAGGGAGTTTCTCCCGGAAGTTTGAAAGCTGTCCATCTCCACCCTTTCCTCACTTTGGACAGCGATGGTGCGAACGCATCATTTCCCCTCCTTGCAGGCCCGGCAGTCCCCCCCAACGCCGGGCCATTTTCTTGCATGCAAAGCATTGAAACCATAGAATCTATGATTGCGAACAGTCGTGCCGAAGGAGGCATGCGACATTCGGATGCATACGATTCCCAGAGAAAGACGTGTCAAACCATGCCATACACCCTAAGCTTCAAGCCACGTTACAGCGAATCGGAAATTGATGCGTGCATCGGTGCGCGCGGATACCTGTACTATTTCCAAGACGGCTCCGCCCGACACTTCTGCAGTTTCGGGAAAGGCAACGACCGTGTGCCAGATGAGTATGGCATTTGCTGGATCCTGTCGAAATACCACCTGAAAGTGCTGCGCCGTGCCCCCGTCTCAAGCGATCTGCAACTGGAAACCTGGTTCGAGCCCAGCAAGTCGCCCGTGAGGCTGCGCCCCAACTTGCGCATCTCGCTCGATGGCGAAACATGCGCCTTGGGCCAGATGGAGCTGTGCCTGGCAAACGTCGCCGAAAGCAGCCTCGTTCGCCTGAGCCAAATCGATTTCCCCGACGATGAGAGCGAGCACTGCGACATCGATGTTCCCAAGGTGCGCAAGCTCAAGATCGAGGAAGAAGGCATGAATCTGGCATACACCTACACCGTGCGCTACAGCGACCTGGACAACAATCGCCACATGAACAACCTGCACTACGTCGACTTGGTGGAAAACGCCTTCGCGAGCAGCTTCTACGAAGAGCACCCCATAGCGGACCTGGAACTGGAATACGTCGAGCAATGCTACGAGGGCGAATCCATCGATGTGCTCACCCGTGTCTGCGACGATTATGCCGAAGTCCTGGCCCGCCGCGAATCCGGCGCTATCGCCCTGAAAGCCGTCATCGCATTCGAATGAGTCGATAGGGACATTGGCAATTCACCCATGCTGCACAGCAGCGAGCCGACAGCAGGCAACCGAAAACAAAACAGGGACTCGAAAGCCCCTGTTCGCAAATCCAACTGAAAACCGCGTTACTTGCCCATCTTGCGGGCATACAGGCGGTTGTTGGTATCCAGCCAGGTTTCCACCGTGCCAGTGTCGAACCCATCTTCATCGTCGATCACCAGCGCATACATCTCTTCTTCGCGCAGCACGGCGTCGAGCGCGTCGGTGAGCTGGATTTCGCCACCGGCACCAGGCTTCACTTCTGCGAGCAGCTCCATCACACGCGGTGAGAGCAGATAGCGGCCGAACACGGTCAGGTTGGACGGCGCCTCTTCTACCGGCGGCTTTTCCACCAGACGGTCGACCTTCCACACCCCTTCTTCCACTTCCGCGCCCTCGATGACGCCGAAGCGGCTCACCTGCTCCATCGGAACCGGCAGCACCGCGATGACGCTGGCCCCGCCGTGCGCCTCGGAAATCTCGCGCATCCGCACGCACATCTTGTTGTCGGGCACGATGACGTCACCCAAAAGCACGAAGAAAGGATCGCCGTCCATCTTCTCGACCGCGCAATGCACGGCATGCCCCAACCCCAGCGGTTCGTCTTGGTAGACGAAGCTCACGGGCAGATTGCCCGCATGGTGCACGGCTTCGGCATAGGCAATCTTGCCGCGCTCGCGCAGCGTGGCCTCCAGCGCCTCGTCGGAAGCGAAATGATCCTCGATGCACTTCTTCTCGCGGCTGTTGATGATAACCACCTCATCGGCACCGGAGGCAAGGCCCTCCTCTACCACGTACTGAATGGTCGGCCGATCAACCACCAGCAGCATTTCCTTTGGAACTGCCTTGGTAGCCGGCAGAAAGCGCGTTCCCATGCCAGCTGCAGGAATAAGTGCCTTCATAATCCCCCTCTTTCCCGCGTGCTTGCGCACGCGTCTCGAAACGCTATCCGATTCATCGAGGTTGCGCCCTCGCAATGCTCATTTGCTGCCGCAGCGCCTTGATCATTCGCCCTCGAAGACGAAACCTCTAGCTCTTCAAGATGCTTTCGGTCGTATCTGCCATGCGATTGGCAAACATCTCCTCGAGCACGGCCATCTGAGCCTCGGTCTTCTTCAAACGCACGGTGATGATCACCACATACGCCAGCAACACGAACCAGATTATCGCATACGCTGCAATCACATACGGTGCAGAAGGAAGAATGGTTGCGTAAATCTGCTCCAAAACCGAATTCATGTCCTACTCCATTCCCAGCGACACGATGCCGCTAACTCATACCTCATGCGCAGACGCCTGCGCCCAGCAGCAAGCTCGCAAAGAAGCTGCCGTGATCAGCTGGCTTAAGCCAGCTGCATACTTATTCGTCTATCTGCCGCTTCAAGGCTTCGACACGCTCGGCTAGAACCTCGACGCGCAAGCGCAACCTGAACAAGCCGAAGGCTATGCAGAACATGCCGAACATCACGAGGAGCATCGGCACGAGCATATCGGGGGAAAGCCCCGAATCCGTGCGGAAGATGGTCGGATGCACGCTGCTTGGAACCAGGCGCGTGATCATGAAGCATATAGGCACGTCGATGAACATGATGATGCCGTAGACGCTCGAGAACAAAGCGCGGCGTTCGGGCTCGTCGATGGCAGCGCGCAGCACGAAGTACGCCACCACGAGCAATGTGAGGATAAGATAGGTGGTCAGCCTCGGCTCCCATGTCCACCACACTCCCCATTCGAAACGCTCCCACATCAGACCCGAGAACATCGTGAACAGCACGAGCACTGCAGCGACCTCGGTGGCCACGCGGGCACGCATGTCATAGCGGGGATCGCGAGTCACGAGAAACCGAATGCCATAATAAGCCGTGAATGCCAGCACGATCATCGAGCTGGCACCAGAAGGCATATGGAAATAGAAGATCTTCTGAGAGAACAGGAGCTGGTTGGAAACCATCTCGTCGCCAATGAGCTCGACCCCATCCACGGAAGCTCCGATAACCACCCCGGCCATCGTGAACGCCAGAATGAAGCCTATCGTGGTGAGCAGAGCGCCGAGCGCCGTGACCGCAGGCGCTACCTTGTCGAGCGCGCCGCCAACCGTTGGTTTGCTTGCGTCTTTTGCCATGCCTTTCCTTTGTCCGAAACCTGTCATGCGCATATCACGCACTTATGACGAAATCGTAGAGCACCCACGAAAGCAGCAGCATCACCACGTCGTAGCCCGCTGCAAGCAACATGGAATTCAGGTAGATCGTGCCCGCATCTCCGCCAGCTACAACCACCGTCGTAGCGGAAACGCACGCGTAGAGCAGCGGGAACACAAGGGGAATGAACAGCACTGCGAGCAACACGTCCTTCCCGCGCGTGTTTACCGTCATCGTGGAGAGCAGGGTGCCGATGCCTGCCATGCCGACGGTGCCCACGAGCAGCGGCCCAACCATCATGGGCCAGGTGGGCGCAGGTGTAGTCGTGGTGAGGAAGAAGAAGTAGAACAGCGGCAACACGACCAGTTCCACCAACGCGATGAAGACGAAGTTGCTCGTTGCCTTCGCCAGGAACACCACTGACCGGTCGAGCGGGACGAGCAGGATGGAGTCCAGACAACCGTTTTCTTTCTCGAAGGAAAACGATCGGTTCAAACCCAGCAACGACGTGAACACGATAAGAGCCCACAGCAAGCCGCCGCTCATCTGCAGGATATCGAACTGCCGTCCTGTCTGCGAGAGAGCAGCTCCGAATACCACGATCATGAGCAGGGCGTAAACACCCATGGACGTGAGCATCTCGCGGGTACGCAGCTCGCGTCGCAGGTCCTTGCCAAGCAGCGTCTTGTACTGCTGCCAGGTGCTCGGGGTGGCTATGCGCACGCCCATCTAGGCCACCCCCATGCCGACGGTCTTCCGGTACAGACGCTCGAACGCAGCATAGTCGATGTCCTCTTTTGCGGCATATGCGACCTTGCGGCCACGCGCCATCACGAGCGCATGCGTGCAGGAGGCAAATCCCTTCTGCAGGTCGTGACTCACCATCACGAACGTGCGGTTTTCGCGCACCGAATCGATGAGGCCATCGAAGATTTCCACGGCATGCGGATCGAGACCCGAATAGGGTTCGTCGAGGAAGACCACCTGCGGATCATGGATGAGCGCTCGCGCAATGGAAAGGCGCTGCAACATTCCGCGCGAGAACGTGCGGGCGCAATCGAGTCTGCGATGCGAAAGCTCGACCGCATCGAGCATCTGCCGAACGCGAACGACGGGCTCCTCCACGCCGTAGAGCTTCGCGGCAAGCAGCAGGTTCTCTTCGGCGGTCAGGTCTCCGTAGATCATGGAGTTATGTGAAATGAGCCCGATATTCGCACGGGCTTTATCGGCGTCTTCCTTCAAATCGATACCCAACAGCCGTACCGATCCTTCGGAAGGACGGCTCAAGGTGGCCAGGATGCGCAGCAGCGTGGTCTTGCCGGCGCCATTCGGCCCGAAAATGGACAGGAACGCACCACGAGGCACGGTCAGCGATACGTCATCGACAGCGCGACGGGTACCGAATACCTTGCTCAAGTGTTCGATCTCGATTGCGTACGATTCCACCGACTGGCTCACTTTCGCTCTCCCGCTTCCAAGCGATTTGCACCACGATTGCCAAACGTGGCGATGGCGATGCCCACCAGCAGCAACGCGAAACCGACCCAAACGGTGCTGATCTGCGGATTCACACGCACGTCCATGCTGAAATCCCCTGAAGTGTTCACTCCGTTGTACACGATGAAGAGGTCCTTGGTGGGATAGTGCAGCACGGCGGCATTCGCCTTGGTCTGTTGGGTGGTGGCGTTCAGCTGCAAGTTGGGCGCCACATGACCCACCAGATTGCCGTTTCGGTACACGTCGAACTCGACGGTGTAGAAGAGCTGCATCGTGGCTTCGTCGGAGTCGATGGAGTTACCTGTGTACCTCAATGTGAATTCCTGCACCACGAAATCCTGCTCGACGGTGTCAGACGACTCATCGTAGGGTAGGTAGCCTGCATGCTCGGTCACGAACATGGACGACCCGATGAGCCCAACCAAGATCACCGCCATGGCCAGATGAGACACATACCCCCCGTAGGTGGGAGCATGCTTGTGCATCATTTTAAAAAAGCCAGCTATCGGGTTCGTATCATGAGCTTTCGACCACTTCACCGTGTTGCGCGCTATGGTGATCAGGGTATTGAAGAACAGCAAGCTAGCGACGAGCAAGCCGAATAGGGCAAGTGCCTTGTAATAGGGAGCCGGACCCGCCTCGATCAGGGTTTGCGCCGGTGCGCCACCAGCAGCAACCATGGCATCGTAGCTGGGGAACAGATAGAACAGCGCATAGGCGAATAGAACCACGAACAGCACGACAGCGCAGATGCCCGGCACTATCGCGCGCTTCTTGAACTCCGCTGGATCGGTGCGACCCCAAGCAAGCAGCGGGCAGACGGCCATCATGAGCAGATAGACCATGCCCATGGGCCGTGCAATGGCGCTGTATGCTCCCTGCCCCACCGACTCGCCGCCAAAGGGCAGAAATGCTGGCAAAGCGCTCGAAACCGTGAGGTAGAGGACGGCTAAGGCGAACAAGAGCAGGATAACGTTGTTGAAGTAGTATGCCGCATCGCGCGAAGCGAAGCTGTCGATCTGCTCGTCGGTGGAACGCTTGGGACCGAACGTCTTCCAGCGCAACGCCAGCCCCACGATGCCCGCCAAAAGCGAGACGACGATGAGCAGGCCGAACAGCCAAAGCGACACCGGATCACCTTCGAAAGCGTGTACCGATTCCACCAGACCCGATCGCGTGATGAACGTGCCAACGATCACGAAGGCGAACGTGATGCACGCACACATGATGCTCCAGCGCTTGAATGCGCCCCGCTGACGATAAACGGTGAAGTTGTGAATGAGCGCCAAGCCTATCAGCCAGGGCAGCAGGCTGGCGTTTTCCACCGGGTCCCAGCCCCAGTAACCACCCCAGCCCAACACCACGTAAGCCCAGATGGCGCCAAGGCCGATGCCGACGGTGAGGAAGAACCACGAAACCATCGTGTAACGCTGTGACTTGCGCACCCACAAATCGGATGAGTCGTTGCAGATCAGAGCAGCAATGGCATAGGCGAAAGGCATCGTGAGGCCTGCATATCCGATGAAGAGCGCCGGCGGGTGAACCGCCATGGCCCAGTGCTCCAGCAGCGTGTTCATCCCCATGTACATCGCCGAACCGGTCAGGTTGCCGTTGGCATCGAAATAGCCTTGGGGCATTGCCGCAAAAGGAGTGTTCGCCTCGGAGAAGAGCATGATTCCCACGAATCCAGCGAGCACGACCTGCGAAACGAGCAAAGCCATGGAATCCAGGCGTTCGGTAGTCTTCATGTTGCGCAGTGCCACGACGGTGTTGAACAGTGAGATCAGCCACGCCCAGAACAGCAACGACCCCTCTCGGCCTTCCCAGAGCCCTGCAATCTTGTAGAGCAGTCCCATCAGGCCCGTTTGCTTGCTGCGGCCGCTCACCACATACTCGATGCTGTTATCGCCGGTGAGGAAACAGAACAGCAGCAAACCGCAGCAAAACGTCAGGCACAAGAACGCGAGTATCACGGCCACATGGCCACCCCATACGAGCGTCTCGCCCGTGTCTTCTCTGCCCTTGCGGCGCACGATATCGCCCACCAGCAAACACGCGATGGACACGATGATTCCAGCAAAACCAATAAGCAGGCCGAACAGGCCAAATACCGCCATGAAACGTTATCCCTCCAGCGCCACGTTCGTGGCATCGAACTTCCCGTTGTCGCACATATGGCCCGTGAGCACCACCACGGCCCCATCGGCCAGGGTCTCTTCCGAAATGGCATCGCCATACGTCACGGCAACCTCGGTAGCGCCGTCCTCGGCATCAACCAACACGAAACGGTCACCCTGTCCGGCGGCGTTTTGCGAACCCGCCTTCACGGTGCCAGTCACGCGCACGGTCTTGTTCAGCACATCATCCCCGTATTCGAGCATGCGCGCCACCTGCAGCGCATCGGCTCCACTCTCGTATTTTGATGGACACTTCGTCACGAGCTCGCTGCAATAGAGCACGCCATCTTCGGCAATCTTGCCAGTGCAGATGGCCGTGACGTCGTTTCCAAAGGTTGCCGAAACGCCACCATCGTAGCTGACACGCAATTCGGGTGATGAGGCATCTTCGGGATCGTGGATGGAGAACGTGAGCACATCGCCTTCCGTAACGTAAGAGTTTTCGACCACATTGCCGGTAACCTGCACGCGCTTGTTTTGGAAATCGCCGCTCATGGCCTCGGCGATGGATATGGTTTTTGCGGCGCTGTTGCCACCCACCACTGCCAAAACAACGGCCAACACGATCACGATCAGCCCCGTAACAACGACAAGGCGCCTTTTCATACGTGTGTTCACGCTCACATTCCTTTCATCGCATCGTCGAGTCCGATGACATGCCGACGTTTCGAGCGTCCCTTATGATAAGGGACTTTGCCAAGTGCCGCATCAAGCCCCATCGAGGTATTGACCGCTTTTCCAGACAATCATGGAAAAGCCGAACCTTCATACCCGAAACAAAGACAGGGACCCATCGAAGACAGGTCCCTGATCTTTCGCTTTAAGGTAGGTTCAGCGCTTCCCCTTATGCGCTTACTCCTCCCTCTGCGCCATAGCCGCATCCTCTATGGCTTGCCCTTCAGCATAGCTGAGCCAGCCATCGGGTATGCTCGCTTCGGCTTCGGTGTGGCACTGCGTGCAGTAGAACACCGATGCGCGGTGCGACTTGTGGCACTCGCTGCACTCGATTTCGCCATGTTGCCAACGATGCGGGTTGAAGTCCATCTCGGCAGTGGCTTCGGTGAGCACGTCACGGGTGATCATCTCGTGGCAGCCGTCCTTCAGGCAGAACGTGTCTGCCGGATTCTGGTTGCCCGCGTTGCGCAGCAGGCTTTCCGTGCCCTGCTCCTCGAGCGGCATGACATAGCTACCCGAGATGGTTTCCATGACTTCGCCGATCTGCTGGCCCAAACTGGGCACATGGCAGCCGAGGCAGTTCACGCCTGCCCGCGCGTGCATGACTACCATCATGGAGTTGGAGTTCTCGACCTCGTTCCCCCATTTGTCGGTAGCGGCGGCACCAGGCTCGGCGTAATACGTCGCAACGTATTCGTCCATGGTGTCATGGCAAATCGCATTGCAGAACGTGGGCTGCTCATGCCATTTCCAGAAACCGATACCGGCTATGGCAACAACCACGACGATTACCGCCAAGATGATAGGAAGCCGCTTCTTTCCCTTTTTCGCAGCAGGCTCTGCAGCTGCCTGCTCCTCCTCAGCGACTTTCTTCTCGCTCTCTTCGCTCATCTCGTCCTCCTTTCCTTCCCAATCGTCCCCCATAAAGACTGCCGAACGAAGTTCGGCAACAAAGGGCATTTATGCAACACCCCATGACGATAAACGCCTTTTACGGCAATTATCAGGAAGATTGTACCATTTGCAACCCGCGTTTCCAGCGTAATTTTGACGTTTGCGAAGCTCGCGGGAAAATCCCACTGCACATCCCTGCATCCCGACCCCACAACTTGGAAACACCTTCGAGAAAGGGCAACTCTTGCACAACAATTTGATGAATTAGAAGATGATGGAGGATATCTCGAGATGATCTCAGGGTATGATTCATTCTCGCCGGAAGCGAACGAATCGGTAAGGACGGTAACATGATACAGGCATTCGAGACGATGGATGACATCCGAGAGTTCTTCAAAAGCGATCGCTTCGCAACCGAATGCATGGGGGCGCACATCGAATCCTACGATTTCAAGACAGGCGAGGCGATAGCGACGCTGGAAGTGCAGGAGCGGCACTTGAACGGTCATGGCATCGTGATGGGCGGCGTGTATTTCACATTGGCCGATTTCGCTCTCGCCTGCTGCTGCAATGTGGGACAGGAGCCGACATCGTCGGTGAACAGCAACATCAACATCATGCGCTCGTGCAAGGGCACGCGCCTGATTGCAAAGGCAAATCCCGACCGCTCGGGCAAGCGCCTGGGATTCTATACCATCGACGTATACGATGACCTTGGCACGCACTGCGCCCGCATGACTGCCACCTGCATCCGTCAACAATGGTAGCTGTGGCGGGCTGGATGGAGAATATGCTGGATGCAATGCCGATCTCCTGACTCAACGGCATCATGAAGATGGCCAACGAGTTCGGCACCATGGTGGCCAACCCGAAGCATTCCATTAGAGCGGCTTGTCGGACAGCGCGCGGTGCACTTCGCCACTTCCGAGTTCGATCACGCGGACCTCATCTCCCGTGCGCACTTCACCCGACTCAACGACCCAGCCGAATATGCCCTCACGCGGGAAGATGCAGTCACCAGCGAGGTAGTATATGGCGCAACGAGTATGGCACACCTTGCCGATCTGCGACACCTCCACCGTAGCCGTTCCCACGCGCAGCAACGTGCCAAGCGGCATCTCCTTCATGTTGATACCGCTTGTCGTGATGTTCTCTGCGAAGTCACCGTAGCCCACGTCCAGGCCATGCTCGCGTGCGACCTGGATGGATTCTTCGGCTAGAAACGACACCTGACGATGCCAGTCGCCCGCATGGGCGTCGTCCGCCACGCCGAAATCGCCCACGAGCCGAATGACACCCGATTCGACCGGGGCCTTTCGCATGCCCTTTCTCGGCGACGTGTTCACAGACACCACCACACCAACATCGCCCCGAGCAGGCGCCGGCCCCTGATCGGAAACCATGAGCGGGTTGTCAATGCCCAGGTCTTCAGCAAGGGCCTTCGCGGTCTCGTTTACCTTGATCTTCTCGCAACCGTTCGTGCGAACAGGAGCGCCATTGCTCATCCGTTGCACCTTTCTCGTGGTCGACGCAACGGCTGCCACCTCGCTGCGCCCGGTGCAAGGACAGATAACCCGCGCTCCGCTGCACTACGGAAAGAGGTAAACGCAGGTGGAATTTGGCTTGCTCGAGTATACCACGAAACCAAATACCACCCGCACAGAGAAGGAGATACCATTGAGAAGCTGCCTGCAAATCATGAGCGGGGAATGCCCCCTGTTGAGATCGGGGACATTCCCTTGCTGTGAATCATTCGTCCACCTTGGGGAACAGGGCGGTGGACAGATAGCGCTCGCCCGTGTCGGGAAGGATGACGACGATGTTCTTGCCGGCGTTTTCCGGACGTGCCGCCAGCTGTGCGGCGGCGGCGAGTGCTGCACCGGATGAGATGCCTGTGTTCACGCCCTCGATACGCGCTAGCTCCTGTGAAGCCGCGATGGCCTCGGCGGTGGGCACGGAAACCACCTCGTCTATGACGGACGCGTCGTAGTTAGCCGCCACGAACCCGGGCATGATGCCCTGGATACCGTGCGGTCCTCCCTTACCGCCATCGAGCATGGGCGATTCTGCCGGCTGCACGGCGACGATCTGCAGGCTCGCCTTGCGCGGCTTGAGCGCACGGCCGATGCCCGTTATAGTGCCGCCCGTTCCCACGCCGCCAACGACGATATCAACTTGACCTGCGGTATCACGCCAGATCTCTTCGGCGGTCGTCGTCTCGTGAATGGCGGGATTCGCCGGATTCTCGAACTGCTGTGGGATGAACGAATTCGGCGTGGCGTCGCGGATCTCCTCGGCCTTGGCAATGGAGCCCTTGATGCCTTCGGCCGCAGGCGTGAGCACGAGCTCGGCGCCGTACTGGCGGATGAGGGCTCGCCGCTCCACGGACAGCGACTCCGGCAACACGATCACCACCCTGTATCCCAGCGCTGCGCCATAGGCAGCCAGCGCAATGCCCGTGTTGCCGCTCGTAGGTTCGATGATGGTGCCGCCCGGCTTCAGGATGCCATCAGCCTCGGCTTGAGCGATCAGGGAATAGCCGATACGATCCTTCACCGAACCCGCGGGATTTCGGTATTCGAGCTTCGCGAGCACGGTCGCTCCCAACCCGCGTGCTGCTCCGTATCGGTTCAGCTGCAGCAAAGGCGTGTTTCCTATGAGCTCGATCACGCTCTGCGCGATGTTTTTGTCCAATACCTTCGGTTGCGTCATGATAGTCTCCTTTTTTGCGGTATCTACAGTACGGTTGGTCGGTTGCCCCGAGATGCTCGGTTGCCTCTATTGCTAATCCCCGTTTCCAATAGGTTGCCTTCACTGCAGTGCCTCGACTGCCGCAAAGCCCTTCTCGAGATCGCCGATGATGTCATCTATGTGTTCGGTGCCAATGGAAAGGCGAATCGTGTTCGGGCGAATGCCCTGATCGAGCAGCTCCTCTTCGGTCAGCTGCGAATGCGTCGTAGACCCCGGATGGATGACCAGGCTCTTCACGTCGGCCACGTTTGCCAGCAGGCTGAAGATCTCCAGCGCGTCGATGAACGCCCACGCTTCGCGCTGCCCGCCTTTGACATCGAACGTGAAGATGGACGCACCCTTGTTGGGGAAGTACTTCCGATACACGTCATGGTGCGGATGGCTAGGCAGGCTGGGATGGCTCACGCTCTCCACGAGCGGATGATTCGCCAGATACTCGACCACTTTCGCCGTGTTCTCGGCATGGCGGTCGAGACGAAGCGACAGCGTCTCGATGCCCTGCAGCAGCAGAAACGCGTTGAATGGCGAAATACACGATCCCGTGTCGCGCAGCAGGATGGCCCGGATATACGTGACGAACGCCGCAGGCCCTGCTGCATCCACGAACGATACGCCATGGTAGCTGGGATTCGGCTCGGCGATGGGCGCATACCTGCCGCTCGCCTTCCAGTCGAACGTGCCTGCATCCACGATGATGCCGCCTAGCGTCGTGCCGTGACCGCCGAAGAACTTGGTGGCCGAATGCACCACGATGTCTGCACCGTGATCGATGGGACGTACCCAGTACGCCGCGCCGAACGTGTTGTCGATGACCAGCGGCAGACCATGCGCGTGCGCGATGTCGGCCAGCGCGTCGATGTCAGGGATGTCGGACGTGGGGTTGCCCAGCGTTTCCACGAACAGCGCCTTCGTATTCGGTTGGATGGCGGCTTCCACCTCGGTCAGATCGTGTGCATTGACGAAGGCCGTGTCTATGCCGTACTGCGGCAGCGTGTGCGAGAGCAGGTTGAAGCTCCCTCCGTAGATGGTCTTCTGGGCAACGATGTGCTCGCCTGCCTGCGCCAGCGCCTGGACGGTGTACGTGATGGCCGCCGCACCTGCGGAAACGGCGAGCGCTGCCACACCTCCCTCGAGCGCTGCGACACGCTTTTCCAAAACATCCTGCGTGGAGTTCGTCAGGCGTCCGTAGATGTTGCCGGCATCGGTCAGCCCGAAGCGGGCAGCTGCATGCGCTGAGTCGTGAAACACGTACGAACTCGTCTGGTAGATGGGAACTGCACGAGAATCGGTTGCAGGGTCGGCCTGCTCCTGGCCGACGTGAAGTTGGAGAGTTTCGAATCTGTAGGTGCTCATGGTGTTGTCTCCTGTTCGAGTTCCATGTGAACGGTTGCCGGGTTCGACTCCCTTTCCCAAAGACGAGCGGGTCCGCATCTTCCTGCTCGTTGTTTCCACATGAAAAGAGAGCCTCAGGGCTCCCGAACATGCCAAAAGCGATTGCGCACTTTGTTGAACAGCGAGCCTCTACAGCCCGCGAGCAATCGGCTTCCGACATATTCGGGAGTTAGGCATTCGACGACACATATTGAAATGTCCCGAGCGGAAAGCAGTCACCTTTTCCTCCTCTTGCAATGTGTTTGCGCTTGTGTACAATAACATACCAACATAGTATGTCAATAGGAATTTAATCAAAAGCAAGCGAACGATGAAGAAGGTATAATGAGCGAAACGCGATTCGAGGAGCACGATGATTTCCACAAAGGGACGCTATGCGCTCAGGGTGCTGATAGACCTGGCAGAACAGGGAGCGGAAGCCCCCGTACCGCTCAGAGATATTGCGCGACGACAGGGCATCTCGGAGAAATACCTGCAGCACATAGCGAAGATGTTGGTGGATCAGGGACTGCTCGTTGGAACGAGCGGCAGGGGCGGAGGCTATCTGCTGGCCCGGGCGCCACAAGATTGCTCGGTGGCAGATGTACTCTTGGCTGCCGAGGGAACGCTCGCTCCCGTCGCATGCCTTGCATGCGGAGTCGTCGACTGCGACCGATCGGATTCGTGCAAGACGCTTCCAATGTGGAAGCAATTCGATTCGATGTCCAACGACTTCTTCAGCTCGATTACCATAGCCGATCTGGCGAACGGCCAGATAAACCTGCCCGCATAGCGAGTTGCAAGTCAAGCGCTGGCGAAAGTACAGATAGAGGGAGACTGAAGCCTCCTACCTTCCAAGGGGAACCCTCATTCCCCCTCCAGCACGACCGCCATGTCTCCAGCCATGCCCCACATCCATTTTGCAAACGGTTTCTGACTACTTGTGGGCCGAAATGCCCCAAGGGTGGATGAAAGAAGATTGGGACAATGAGCCATCGAGGTTTCGATGGTGACCGGCATTGCGCTACATCGAGAACCTCGAGCATCGTAGCGCTTCCACATCGGATAGGCGCCTACCCGAAACCCAAGAGACACGACCAGCGCAGACATTGCGTGTACGAAGGAATCTAAGGACGGCGAACATGAACGAGATACTGCTATCTTGCCAAGGACTGAGCGCAAAAGCGGGTGAAAAACCCATCCTGCACGATATCGACCTTCAGATTCCGCGGGGCGAAGCACACGTGCTCGTGGGTCCTAACGGCGCAGGCAAGTCGACGCTGGGTCATGTTCTCATGGGAGATCCCGCATACGAAGCCACCGAGGGCACCATCGTTTTCGATGGGCAGGACGTAACAGAGCTCTCCCCCGACAAGCGCAGCCACGCAGGGTTGTTCTTAAGCTTCCAAGCGCCGGTCGAAATCCCCGGCGTCCCACTGCGCAGCTTCCTACGCGCTGCGATGGAAGGTCGCGAACCGAAGCTGAAGAACAAGGAGTTCAAGAAGCGCATACGCGAGGTGGCCGAGGTGCTCGACATGGATCCCTCATATCTGGATCGCGAGTTGGGCGTGGGCTTTTCAGGTGGCGAGAAAAAGAAAGTCGAGATGCTGCAGCTACTGCTCCTGAAGCCGAAGCTCGCCATCCTGGACGAAACCGACTCTGGCCTGGACGTGGATGCCCTTTCGGTGGTGTCACATGGCATGGAACTCTACCAGAAAACCTGCGATGGCACGCTGCTCATCATCACACACAACACACGCATCCTGGAGCGCCTGACCATCGACTGCGTGCACGTGATGGTGCGCGGCCGAATGGTGGCCACCGGCCTCGCATCGCTCATAACAGAAATCGACGCCCAGGGCTTCGAGCGTTACGAGTAGGCGATGTGCGATGGCAGAGAGGAAACGAACGCAAGTCGATGACGTCGACCGCAGCATGTACGACTTCCGCTACGAGGATACCGATGCCGAACGGCTCGAAGCGGGGTTGACCCCTGAAATCGTGTGCGAGATCTCCGAGCGCAAGGACGAGCCAAAATGGATGCTCGAGCATCGCCTGAAGTCTCTCGAGATATACAACCAGATCGAGATGTCCGACTGGGGTCCCTCGATCGCGGGGCTGGACATGGACAACATCGTCACGTACGTGAAACCCAACACCAACCAGCAATCCGACTGGGATAGCGTGCCCGACACCATCAAGGACACGTTCGACCGCCTGGGCATTCCCCAAGCCGAGCGCAGCTACCTTGCGGGCGTGGGTGCGCAGTACGATTCCGAGCTCGTATACCATTCCATGCAGGAGAGCGCGGCCAAGATGGGAATCGTGTACTCAGGTATCGAGGAAGCGCTGCATGGCGAATACGCCGAGCTCATCCGCGAGCACTTCATGAAGCTCATCACCCCAAAAGACCACAAGTTCGCAGCCCTGCATGGGGCCGTGTGGTCGGGTGGTTCGTTCGTGTACGTGCCGCGCGGTGCAAAGCTCGACTACCCGCTGCAAAGCTACTTCCGCCTGAACGCGAAGGGTGCTGGGCAATTCGAGCACACGCTCATCATCGTGGAAGACGATGCCGATCTGCATTTCATCGAAGGCTGCAGTGCGCCGAAGTACAACGTGGCGAACCTGCATGCCGGCGCTGTGGAGCTGTTCGTGGGCAAGCGGGCGCATCTGCGTTACTCCACGATCGAGAACTGGTCGAAGAACATGTACAACCTGAACACGAAGCGTTGCCGCTGCGATGAGGAAGGCGAGGTTGAGTGGATTTCGGGTTCTTTCGGCAGCCACGTGGGGTACCTCTACCCAATGTCCATCCTCGCGGGCCGAAAAGCACGTGCCAGCTTCACAGGCATAACGTTCGCTGGACGCGGACAGAACCTGGACACAGGCTGCAAGGTGGTGCTGGCCGCACCCGACACAGCAGCCTCCGTGGAGACGAAGGGCATCTCGAAGGACGGTGGTATCCAGACGTTCCGCTCATCGGTTGTTGCGACGCCAGCAGCTGACGGCTCTCGCTGCACGGTGTCATGCCAATCGCTGATGCTCGACGACCGAAGCCGCTCCGACACCATCCCCGCAATGGACATCCGCTGCAAGAACGTGGACATCGGCCATGAAGCCACGATCGGACGAATTGGAGACGACAAAATCTTCTACCTGATGAGCCGCGGGATTTCCGAAGAAGAAGCCCGTGCGATGATTGTGAACGGCTTCGCAGAACCCATCTCGAAGGAACTCCCACTGGAATATGCCGTCGAGATGAACAATCTCATCAAGCTGGAAATGGAAGGTGCGATTGGCTGATGGAGACTTTTGAGAAAACCATTGAGCGGGCTAACGCCATGCCAGCTGCAACTTGGCATTTCCTGAAAATCAACGACGCGACCATCGAGATTCCCGAAGGGTTCGCACTTTACCCAGAAACGAAGGTGCTGGGAGCGAATGGAGACCATGATGCGTTCGAACGAGCCATGGAGGCGGCTCAGGCGACATGGGAAGCCAATCACCCTGTACCAACCGCCGAGGAGATCGCGGAACGCGAAGCACTCCTCGCCGCCGAAGCTGATGCCACCTACGGTGGTACAGCCCAATCACCGTATCAGGTCGCAGCCGATGCAGTCGAGGAATCCCACGCTCTCGTCAACGCTTTCGAGCATGGAACGGGGGTTCAGACGGCAGACTTCATACGCCAAGCGGCGGGTGAGCGTATCGTCATCCAGGCAGATTCCGGGAAAGTGGTTGACGCCCAGGCGATCGTCACAGCCACACCCAACACCGTCAGAGCGGCTGCCATCGACATCATCGCCAACAAGCGCAGCGCCGTGAACCTCTCCATCGTCGTCGACGGGTGTGAGACGACACCCGATCTAACGTCCCAGCACGGTCTCACGGCAACGACGCTACGCGTATTTGCCGACGAGGACGCGCGAGTTGACATCGTGCGCACGCAAACGCTCGACGACGGGTTCATCGACATCGACGACATGGGCCTGTTCGCAGGCGATGGAGCGCGCATCAATATCCGCCAGACCGTTCTGGGCGGTACCAACACGTTCACTGGCTTGGCGGGAGATTTGCGCGGCGATTCGTCAAGCGTCGAGGTGGATACTCGCTACCTCGGGCATGGCGATCAAAAACATGATTTCAACTACTCTCTGCGCCACCACGGAACGAAATCCCATTGCGACCTGAACGCCAACGGCGTGCTCGCGGGACGAAGCAGCAAGACGCTGCGTGGCACGATCGACCTGGTTCGAGGCTGCAAGGGAGCCGAAGGAATCGAACATGAAACCGTGCTCCTCGTGGACGAGAACGTGCGCAACAAGACCGTGCCCGTGATCTTGTGCAACGAAGACGACGTGGCGGGCAACCATGGCGCCACCATCGGGCACATCCGCGAAGAGCAGCTGTTCTACCTGGCAAGCCGTGGCCTTTCCCGAGCAGCTGCCGAAGCCATGTTCGTGAGCGCAGCCTTGGAACAAGCGGCCATCGATGCACCCGACGATGCCGCACGAGCCGGCGTCATGCGACTGGGACTACAAATTGCACCAGGATTCGGAAATCTGATCGAAAGGCCATAACGAGGGACTGTCCTTCATGTAAGGAGGCAATGCGATGAGTCAGAGGAAACTGCACGGAGAAGGGATGTTGACCGACGCGGGTCGCGCAGAATGGGGCGCTCGTGGCGCACGTGCTTCGGCGCTAGCCACCTCGCCGTTCAAACAGGACTTCCCGCTTCTCGCGCACAATCCCGACCTGGCATTTCTCGACAGCGCTGCCACCGCCCAGCGACCGAAGGTCGTGCTCGACGCCCAAAAGCGCTTCTATGAGACCATGAACGCCAACGCGCTGCGCGGGCTCTACCAACTCTCGGTCGAAGCGACCGAGGCCATCAACGCGGCGCGCGCCCATATAGCCGGTTTCCTGGGACTCGAAGGACGCGACGATGCACGCGATATCGTGTTCTGCCGCAACACATCGGAGGCGTTGAACCTGCTGGCCTATGCATATGCGCCCACGGTATTGGAGCCGGATGACGAGGTATGCATCACGATCATGGAGCACCACTCCAACCTCGTCCCCTGGCAGCAGGCGTGTCGGATTGCCGGCGCCAAGTTGGTGTACCTGCACCCCGACGACCAGGGCGTAATCGGCGAAGAGGAGATGCGTGCCAAGATAGGACCGCGCACGAAGATCGTCAGTGCGATTCATGTGTCGAATGTGCTAGGCGTGGCCAACGACGTGAAGCTGATGGGCAAGATAGCCCACGAGTTCGGTGCCACGATGATCGTCGATGGTGCGCAATCGATACCACACTTCCCCGTGGACGTCACCGAACTTGAATGCGACTTCTTCGCATTCTCGGGACACAAGGTCTTCGGGCCGTTTGGAATCGGCGTCTTGTGGGGTCGCCATGAGCTGCTCGACGACATGCCACCGTTTCTCACAGGCGGTGAGATGATCGATGCAGTCACCGAGCAGGGCGCCACGTGGGCGGCCGTACCCGAAAAGTTCGAGGCAGGTACTCAGGATGCTGCGGGCATCTTCGCCCTTGATGCAGCGTTGTCATATGTGGAAAACGTTGGATTCGATCGCATGAAGGCCCGCGAGCAGGCGCTTGTGTCACTGTGCATGCGCAGGCTCTCCGATCTGGGCTTCGTGCGGATCATCGGCCCTTCCGACCCAGCCGCCCATCATGGTGCAATCAGCTTCAACGTATGCGGTATACACCCACATGACGTTGCGAGCATCCTGGACATGGACAATGTCGCGATACGCGCCGGGCATCATTGCGCCCAGCCGCTGCTTGCCCATCTGGGCATCGATTCGTGCTGCCGCGTATCGCTTGCCTTCTACAACGACAGCGAGGACATCGCCCAACTCATCAACGGCCTCAACCACGTTTGGAGTATGTTCCATGGGTAGCGGAAACGTATATACAGCGGCGTTGATGGAGCACAACGCCCACCCGGACTACAAGTACAAGCTGGACGACTTCACGCATGAACATGAAGGCGTTAACCCCAGTTGCGGCGACGAGATGGTGCTGCGACTGCGCCTGTCCGCTGATGGATCAACTATCGAGGAAGCCGCGTTCACCGGGCATGGGTGCGCAGTGTCGCAAGCGAGCGCCGACATCATGGCCGAACTCGTGACCGGTGAGACGGTGGAAGAGGCGAGGCGATTGATGGACGTGTTCCTTCGGATGATCCAAGGCGAAAAGCTCTCGCCCGAGGAGCAAGAGGACCTCGACGAAGCCTTTGAACTGGAAGGCATCTCGCGCATGCCGGCGCGAGTGAAATGCGCCGAGCTCGGATGGCGCACGCTAGGCAGCATGCTGTAACGCAGAGGGAACGCGCGCAAGCGCGTTCCCTTGTTCAATGATGGCGAAGATGATGTCGCTTTAAGACAAGCCCCGTCGGCTACTTTTCCTTCTTCATTCCCTTGTACAGGCGCCATGCGAAGAAGATGCTGACGACGATGCCAATGGAGCCCAAAACCGGGAAGGCGATAAGGAAGGGCGTGGTGTCCATCGCATTCGGGGACACCGTGCACAGCAGGCAAGAGCCGATGAAAAGCGCGACAACCATGAACGCCCGGATGGCATAACCCGAAATCCGGTTGACCGTGTTGAGCGCCTTCTCTTCGAAGCTGAAGTCGGTGCGCACCCTAATCTGGCCCTTCTCGAGCATATCGAGCGTTTCGGCGGTCTTTGCCGACGACCTGGAAACGGCGTCGAAGAACTTCAGCAGCTCCATGGCTATCGGGCCGTTCATGGCTGCAAGCTCATCGTCGTCCATGTTGCTGAAATCCAGATCGAGACCGATTCCAACATCAACCTTGTCGATGAAGTAGTTCAAGATGTTGATGCGTGGGCTCAATGTCTTGACAGTGCCCTCCACCGCGATGATGCCGCGCGAGAGGTTGGTGAGGAAGGGGTCGATCTTGTAGTTCTCGTCTTGGAGGTTGCTGATGACAGTGCCCAGCAGGTCGCCCAGTTCGAAATCGCCGAAATCCGACCCAGTGTATTGGCCGCACATACCCTCGCAAAGCTCCAGCATGGCGCCGTGGTCGATATCGCCCTGAGGCTGAGCGGCTTTGAGCACCGTGCGCTTGAGGCTGTAGGCGTCCTGCATCACGATGGCGGTAACGAGGTCGAGCAGTATCTGGCGCTGCTGCGCGGTGAGCACGCCCATCATGCCGAAGTCGATCCACTCGACACCGTGTTCTGGAAGCTGGATCTTTTCCACCTCAGACGCTTCCTCGTCGGTTTCGGGCACATCGGCCAACTCATCTACGGTTGCCTCCGCTTCGACGGGCGCCTCGCTCGCATCGACCAGCTCGTCAGAAGCCGGCTTCTTGATCAGCACGTTGCCCGAATGGGGATCGGCATGGTAGAAGCCGTCGATAAGGACCTGCGAGGCAAAGTTGTCCGCAACAAGAGCAGCGATGCGATCGCGCTCGTCGTCGTCGAGGGTATCCAGATAAGCGATATCGCCGACTTCGTGGCCAGTGACGAAATCCTCGGTGAGGATAGCCTCGTTGGTGTACTCGCGATAACACTTCGGGCTTTCGACAACGCGCTCGGCATTGTTCTTCCAGAACTTCTCGAGATTGACCGCCTCGTTGGTGAAATCGAGCTCCATCTTCGAAGTCTTCTCGAGTTCTAGAATCAAGGCCTTGATGTCCAGACCACCGGAGTCTTCCTTGATGAACGTGTCGAGGACCTTCTCGATAAGGGCGAAGTCGCGTGCGACCGTGTCCACGACGCCGGGACGGCGCACTTTGACCGCTACGACGGTGCCATCGAAGAGCTCGGCTTTGTGCACCTGGCCGATGGAGGCCGATCCCAGGGGCTTGTCGTCGAAGGAGGCGAACAGTTCGTCTGGCGACTTGCCAAGGTGCTTTTCGATCTGCGCATAAACGGTATCGAGATCCATGGGGGCTACGCTCGAGCGAAGTTTCGAGAGGGCATCGCAGTAATCAGGCGGGATATGATCGGCTTGCTGGGAGGCGATCTGGCCGATCTTGACGGCGGTCGGCCCCAGGTCCTGGATGATGCCCACCACGATCTCGGGCGTGATCCCATCATCGTAGTCGTATTTCCGTATGATATCGATAATTTCTTTGAGTCTTCCGCTGGTGTCTGGACCAGCCTTCTTCGCGTCCCTGCGCTGCTTGATCAAAGCACTGATGAACCCCGACATTTGGATAAACCCTCCAACTCTCGTCATCGACCGAATCGTTTTTTCCGTTTTCCTGTTTTCCGTTTTTCGATATTTTACAAAACTTTTCCTGTTCTTGGTGAGCAGGTTTGACGTCGTAGCGCCGAAACGAAACGATTCGCCGTTTTGGCTCTAGAGAAAAAACGCTGACCGAGCTGGCTACAGTGTCCGAAACACGCGAATCTCGCAAATCCGGTCATACGAGCTAAGCATCTTTTCCCCGCAAATTGGATCGTAGACCATCGCATCGTCTTGCAACACGCAATACAACGCGGTGAAATGAGTGTATGCGTTATTCCCGGGTACCGTGATCAGACAAGGTGATCCGGTTTTCGCGATCTGCACCAGGGCTTCTCTGGAATAGGGTTGGGCACCCACATACTCGAGCGGGTAGAGGGAGCTGATGTCTAGAAGCTCCAAATCGGCATCAGGAAAAAACGCTCCGCAGTCGATGAGCCTCGTGTTCAAGATCCATGGATTGAACAGGTTTTCATCCTCTGTCTTCTCGATGCCGTAATGCCGCAACATCACGGCAAGAGCACATACAAGACAACCGCAATCCCGGAAATAACGGTACTTCGCAGTGGGAAACTGCTGTGCTGGCCATGCTTCGGTCGTGTTGTAGCGCGGATCATCTTGCCGCCAGTTCTTATATGCTTCCTCCATCGCCTGCTTTTCCCGCTTTTCATTCACACCGTTGTGGGAGATTCGACGATCAGGGACAGCTGATTGAGTTCCAACACCCTGTCATAGTTCGCATCTTCGGTAAATCCCAAAACGACTACCGCTTCCAGCGTCCCTGGCTTGACCCAATCTGCTTCGGCGATTTCGACAAGCGGGTTATAAGGCAATCCGTCGTCTAGCACGATGACTTGGATACCGTTCTCGCATCGTTTCATTTCGATATCCGAGTAAACCACCGTGTCCGGATTATGCCCGGCAATATAGCTCATGCTCTCTTCTATCACCAACGCCACCTTGGAGCATACGGACTCTGGGTATGCAGTATCGCTCAACTTCTTCTTCACGTAGCCAACCATGGCCGAGATTTGATCTGGTTCCAGCTGAATCGAATAATCTGCGATTGTTTCCGGATTGCACTTGGGCACGAACCAGAATCGATCGCGAGCCAAGTGAAGGGCGAAAACCAACGCCGCAACCCATGTCGCAAGCACATAGAGCGCGAAAACGCTCTGTACGCTCAAGATATACCCAATTGCCGCACTGATGATGACCAGGCCATGCTCGATCACCACGAGCCGGTTTGTCAGCCCAATCCTGTCCACGGCTGGCAGATAGGAATTGACGACGATCATACACGTGATAGCAGGAAAAGCCACGCAACCGATACGCAGGCATTGGGTGCAAAGCGAACGGAACGCAGGTTCGATGTGGTACATGTCGGCAATCGGCCCGGCAAAGACGAATACAATCAGAAAAACTGCCAACGACGACATCAGGGCTATCCTGATGCCTTCCTTTACCGCGTATCTGACACCTTCGAAATCATCCTGGCCAAACAGCAAGCCCGCATGAACGGAGACGCTTGCAGAAACCCCATTGCCCACAGATAGGACAACCCCCCTCAGCGATTTGAAAACCGCCCAGATCGCGAGCCCGCCCGACCCGCCGGCGACACCGATGACTATAGTCTGCACGGCAAGTGCCGAGCTATCCATCACTTCGTCCAAGGTTGCGGAGCTTCCCAAGCGAACATCCTTCTTGACATAGGAAAGAAGCTCTCCCAGACAAAAGATCACGGAGAAATCGGGCGAGACCGTCCGCTTCTTGCTGAAGAAGTGGCTGAGCGTAACGAGATACCCGATTGCGGTGGCAATTACAGAAGCACATGCCAAGCCGGTTACGCTCAAGCCTAAAACCGAAACCAGCAGGATGTCGAATATGATATTCGCTATGTTCGTGATGATGCTGCGCAAAGAAAACAGCCTTGCTCTCCCATCGATGCGGAAGGCTCGCTCGATGCACAGAAACACCTCGAAGATGGGCGCCGTTACAAACAGGGGCAAGGTATAGCTAACCGCCATGTCGATTAATTCCGCGTCGTCTATGCCAATCTGGAGCAGCGGACGTGCAAGCACGGTGAGCAGGATGAACACGACCACATAGACGACAAGCACCGCTATCAGAATCGCACCAAAAATCCGATCGGCTTCTCTTCTGTTTCCCCGTCCTATCGCCTGGATCATCAGCTTGTCGATGCCATAGCCTAAAAGACAATGAAGAATCTGCTCGACCGTGAGCAAGGGACCGGCAGCCGCGATTGCCGCGAGTGCTTTCGGGCCGATGCTAACACCCGCGACTAGAGAATCGATAACAACCACGGCGGCGGCGCACAGGGTACTCCCGACATACGTCAGGGCCATCTTCTTCGTTCGTCCTGCTATCAGCGATGGCTTGCGGAACACATCGTCGCCTTGCTCATTGTCCAGTTTGTCCATCTTGCCATCCATTTACTGCTCGATCACTACGATCCCCGACAGCGTTAGCTTGCTCACCCACGATTCCCCACTCCTCCTGTAAGACGAATAGTCTTCGGATTCATACGAGCAGATCCCGACATCGTGAATGTTTTCCGGCCGAACGCCCATGCGGGAAAGGTCGAATGCAATTGCTCCTCGAAGGTCCAGAAGGTATTCGCCGTCTTGATTCGGACAGAAGAAGTCCCTGACTTCTTCTGACGGAAACCGTCTAGAAAAGGCTTCGATCAGCTCGCCACCGACCTTGTAGCATTTTCCGCAAATCCCAGGTCCAAAGACGGTGAGGATGTTTTTGGGATTCACGCAGAAGCACTCGCTCATCACGCTGACCGTATTGGATGCAATCCCATCGCAGATGCCCCTCCATCCGCAGTGGGCGATGGCTGCGATGTTGTTTTCCGGGTCGAAGAGAAAAAGCGGCAGGCAATCCGATGTCCAGATGCACAGCAAGATTCCGGGGACGTTTGTCACCATTGCGTCGTAGCCGCCAGAAGGTCCCAGGGCATTGGCTTCCTCTACCCTCTCCAAACTTGCGCCGTTTTCGCCCGAAATGGCAAGAACACTGCCCGAATGCGTTTCGCACGCGTAGATGACCTGCTTTAAGGGCACGTCCAGATAATCCTGCAGCATCGCGTTTCTGGTATCGAGATGATGCCAGCCGACAGATCGTTGACAGTCTGCATTGTCGGTGCAAACCGTCTTGACCGGATAACGCTCGTCAAGAAACGGAATCGAATTCATGCTTTCCTCGGTTAGCCGAATGATTTATGGAACCAGAAAGCAGACTTCTGGTACCCGAGCTTGTAAAGCAAAGCTTGCGATCCCATTCGCTTGAAACTCGACGCACATCCAATGGATGACGCACCTCGTTCGCAAGCTGCCCTTTCAGCGCGCGCTATGAGCTGCCGCGCAATTCCGCGATGCTGGTATTCTGGCGCAACGGCAATGCCGTTCATCTTGATATAGCCTTGCGGGTCGTCGATTGACAAAACCTCGACCAACGTTATGAAGCCGACGACCATTCCATCTTCCACGGCGACATAGGTGCAGTAGCGATCGTCTGTCCGCATTTTCTCAAACGTCTGACTCACGTTTTCATCTGTAGCCGTGGGAACATCCAGCAACTCACGCCAGAATCTGGCGACCTCTACGTAATCCTCACGCTGTATTTCCCTAATCACGCTACCCCCTTCCGCTGCTTCCGCATCGCCCATTATACCAATCTGCAGAGTGGACAATCGGCGCTCGTGAAAGCAAAATGAAGCGTTCGTCACGAAACCTTGTGAGGATGCGCTCATGAAGACATCACGCTTGGACCTCGGGCAGTTTCGCTACTTGGGTGAATCCCCCACTTCGAGTACCAAGATGGTAATGTCATCGGACTGCTCTGCACCCTGCGCGAAAGAGGCTACGCCTTGGCGCACTGACTTGACGAGTGCTTCGGGATGCTCGGCAAAGCTTGCCTTCGCCATGGCCTCGAGGCGGTCTTCACCGTACATGTTGCCGTCTTCGCTCACAGCTTCGGTCACGCCATCGGTGTAGAGCAAGATCTTGTCGCCGATTTCGCAATCAATAGAACGAGCTTCGTATGAACGGTCAGCTCTAAAACCTAAAGGTAACCCGGACCTTTCCCTCAGCCAGCACCATCCGGACTCCTCTCGCCAAAGCAGTGGAGGGTTGTGGCCGGCGTTTACATAATCTATCCGTCCCGTTTCGTAGTCGAGCAAGCCAACCCACATCGTAACGAACATGCAAGCGTCGTTTCCTTCTGTTAGTTCCTCGTTGGCATTCGAGATGGCCTGACTCAACCCCAAACCGCTCAGCAGTTCGCGACGGACCTGCGTCTTCGCTTTCATCATGAACAACGCTGCCGGAACACCTTTGCCCGATACGTCTGCAACCAGGAAAGCCAGCTTGCCGGAATCGGGCCCGCTGTCGCCTATGAGGAAGAAATCGTAGAAGTCGCCGCCGACTTCCCTTGCGGCATCCATAATTGCGAACAAATCGAACCTGGTGATTTCGGGGTATGGCGGGAAGGTTCTCGGAAGGGCGGATTCCTGGATAGCTCGCGCGGCAGCGAGTTCGGAATCCATGCGCGTTTCGGCTTCCGTAATCCAGCCCTGCAGCGCCTCGACGGTGACGTTGATGCCAGACGCAAGCGATACGAACTCGCGCGTCCCCTTTTCTTCGACGCGCGTCTTCAGATCGCCCAAGGTGATACGCTCGAGCGCTTCGTTTGTCTTGTCGATGCGACGAGCGACCATAAGGCTGAGCAAGCGATTCACTATTCCAAACACCACGAGGAGGATGACCAGGCCAACAGCGGCCTCGCGGCCCATGATCGAAAGCCGATCTCGGTATACCATGCTCTTCGGCTCGATCACCACGACGGTGTAATCACCCTGTTTCCCAGCGAGCAGATAGGCTTCTTCGTCCCCATCGCCAAACGCGCCTTCGCCACCCGCTTCGTCGAATACGCCACGGAAGGGTATAGGCTGCATCTGGCCACTTTGAAGACTTGCATCTATGGCACCGCATACTTCGGCTCCCAATAGCTGCTGCACATTGCCGCCAACGGGAACCCGCACATCATCAGTTGCAACCACCGCGCCATCGTCGATGATGGCCACGGTGCCGGTTTCGGCAAGCGTATAACCCGACAAGACATCGCCGACCGGATCGGATAAGAGTCGATAACTTTCAGAGCTATCGGATTCCAGCTCTTGTGGGCTCATGCCAGACGAACTCACGATCTGCTCGAATGCATCCGCGCGATTTCCTTGGGACTGCAACTGAAGGCAGAGGTAGTTCACCTCGCTGCGGATGGAAGCCTCCGCCCGCATGCGCTCGTCGACGGAAACGTTCGCGTAGCTGATGGATACGAGAAGAAGATACGCAAAAACGACGACGATGAGTATCGAGATCCTGAACAAACCTCGAATGCCAAGACTGACAGCACCCATGACGTCACTACCTTGCGTGACAAAGCTATTCGATAGTCATGATGGTGTCGAGAGCGGTCACTTCGAGCACTTCGCGAATCTCGTCGCAGACCCCACGCAAAACGACAGCGCCGCACCTTCCCGTCGCACGGTCGCAGGCGACGAGTATGCGAAGGCCAGCCGAAGTTATGTAGGCGAGATCGGTCATGTCGAAGACGATGGTGTCTTCGGGTTTCACATCGTCCCCGATTGCCGCCTCGAGATCGGGTGCAGTTGCCGTGTTGAGTTCTCCGGCCAACGTTATTGTAAGCAGGTTCCCTTCGCGTTTCTTGCTAATATCCATGCTGTCGTTCCTCTCGGGCTATTGCTCGATATGCTTGCGAATGCGCAAGATGTTCTTCCCATCTTTGCGCTCGTATTCGATTTCATCGACGATGTTTCTTACGATCAGAATGCCTTGACCGCCAATCCTGCGATTTGAAATGGCAGCCGTGGCGTCGATCTGCGGCGCATCAAGGGGATTGAAGGCAATCCCCCCATCGATGAAGGAAACTTCGACAACGCTTCCGTCTTGCTTTGCCGAAACGCAGATCGTGAAGTCTCCCGCCAAAAACCCGTAGGCGTACTTGGCGATGTTGCAAACAATTTCATCGGTTGCCACGATGACCTTCGTCTGTGCCGTTCGAGGACATCCCAACTCATCGAGACTGCATTTCACGAACTCTATCGCAGCCGGGACGCTCTCGAGAATGGCTGGAAGCAATACCTCCTTCGCCATGGCGACGCTAGATGGGCACTGTTTAACATCCTGGTGCTCATCGCACAACGGATCCGACGCATCTTCGACATGTTGTGCTTGCGCGATCTTTTCCTCGAATTCGCTCACGAACGACCCATCATCCTATTCGATGCAATCATGCAAAGCATTATACAGGCAAATCCCTCGCTTGCGCGGACAATCGGCTACATCATCGCTCCAGAGGTTGCTGGAAATCAGATGCGAACACCCGTAAGCTTGTAATCGCCCTTGTTCGTTTGGATGTTGACGAGCAGATCATCGCCCGAGACCTCGCCATACAGGGTGTAGTCAACCTGACCGATGAGCTTGACTTTCCCAGAACCCTGCACAGTGAACGTGTCGCCTTCGGCATGGCCCTGCGTTTGCCGTTTGCCGATAATGGGAGCGTCGATATCGGCATACACGACGTCGCCCTCCGTGCGCAGGACAACCGTACCTTCCTTGCGACCAAAGGGAACGTCAACCGCTATCTTGTACGTTCCATCAATCATTTCTTATCTCCTTCATTTATATTGGTTACATGAAAACCAACCTCACGGGCTCGATTCCCACGACCAGGCACGGTAAACGAAGCAGGCCCATCTTTGGGCCTGCGAGATTAATCTGGTGGAGATGATGGGGATCGAACCCACGGCCTCGGCGTTGCGAACGCCGCGCTCTCCCAACTGAGCTACATCCCCGTTGGAGCCTAGACGGCAGGTAAGAATTTTGCCCCGATACCCATTCGATGTCAATGGGGAAATACGATTTCGAGAAAAAAGCCACCCAAAGGTGGCGTTTTCCGTTTCGCGTCTCAAGCATGCGTGACATTTGAAAACCTAAAATCACACGATGCCTGTCTGACAGCAGTCCCGTTTCATGTAAATCGCCTTCAACCAGGCAAATCTCATGCAACGGAGCGCGGACTTTAGTCGAGTGAATCGAACTCCCTGATGGGAAGGTAATCCTCTTCGGGGTCCTCTTCGATGAAGGCACCGAAGATGGCTTCGCCGTTTTGGCTCAACTCTACCGTGCCGGTGAGCACATCGACGTACTGATAGGATTGACGGGCCGTGCGGCCTCGCTTGCGGTCTACTTCCATGATGAACAGCTGTGGATGAACCTGGATGAGAACACCTTCCGATTCCACGATCTTCGAACGGCCCATGTTGGCGCGCACAGACAAACGCTGGCCGACGAATTCATCCAGGGTATCGTGGATGGAATCGACGATTTTCGCCTGCTTTGCTAGATCCATTTTCTTCTACTTCTTCCTCGAGGCGGACAAAACACAAAAATCGGTGCAGCATTGTATCACGTGAGTCAAACACGCGATAGGTAGCACACAACCGATTCCAAATCTTTGCAGTTGCTCCATAAATGCTGCTATGGCAAGGGCCAGCGAAAACCAGCCCTTGCCTGCTCATCATTCGGACAGAGTACGCACATCAAGCACCCGCGCAGATGCTCGTTGCTCAACGCGAAGGCGCTAGGCACCCAGCTGTTCGGCAATCGCCAGGGCGTCGGCCTTGCCGGTCAGGTAGCCGCCTTCGGTGCAGGCGACCAGGTACTTGTACTCGCCGGCGAGATAGAGGCCCTTCACCGCTTCCTGCAGCTTCGGGAACATGTCGTGGATTGCCGCGAAC
>JBGUXY010000085.1:0-23982 GCA_045118335.1 Eggerthellaceae bacterium | reverse complement strand
TATGTGGAATTCCGTATTCGGTTTTCAATGCTGCGACGTGGGTTATGAGCCCGACGAGCTACCAGACTGCTCCACCCCGCACTATGTGTATGCCTAAAAGGCAGGGTATTATGTTACTTGCTCCCGACTCGAATTGCAAATGCCACGCCTCCGGGAATGTCTATTTCCATTCTTTCTGCACATCAAGAAATCGAATGCTTGACGGAATGCGTACTGCAGACCGAAACCGCCCGAAAAACCAAACCCCATCGCCACACAAAACGCATCCCAGCAGTGCGCTTGAAGTAATACAATCAGAAGTCGTTGGCTACCGAGCTTTTCGAGGAGAACCGATGCCCGTAGTAGATGCCCATGCGCACATTTATCCCCACAAAATTGCCGCGAAGGCAGCCCGTGCCGTTTCCGACTACTACACGCTGCCGCTTTACGGTGATGGCACCAGCGAGCATCTCCTTGGTTCGGTCGCGGATTCGCCAGTCACCCATCTAATCGTTCATTCGGTGGCGCTGAAGCCTTCTCATGTGGAAACCATCAACTCGTTTATCGCCCAACGCTGCGAAGAGCACTCGGAATTCATCGGGTTCGCAACCATGCAACAGGACTACCCCGACATGGAAACAGAGATTAACCGGGCTATCGACCTGGGGCTTCGCGGTGTGAAGATTCACCCTGACACGCAGGAGTGCGACATCGACGACCCCCGCTTCATGCAGCTCTACGAGATTATCGAAGGCCGCCTGCCCATCATCATCCACACGGGCGACTATCGTCGCGACCACTCGCACCCACGGCGCCTGAAAAAAGTGCTGAAGGCGTTCCCGAATTTGGTGGTAGACGCCGCTCACCTGGGCGGATGGTCCATCTACGACATCGGCTACGATTGGCTGCACAACGAAAACTGCTTCGTGGACACCTCGAGCTGCTCGTGGCTGCTTGGGCAGCGGCGCCTGCGCGAGTTCATCAACCTCTACGGTAGCGACCGGATCATGTTCGGCAGCGATTATCCGCTGTTCAACCCCGCAGAGGAAATCAACACGTTTTTGCACGAAAGCGTTTCGGAAGAGGTCTTCGAGAAGATTACCTGGCGCAACGCCGAGCGTTTCGCGGGAATTACGATCTCGTAAGGCAATCTGCTGGCAAATACATGAAGCCTGCACGCAGGTACTAGCGCGATTCTAGCGTAATGTGATTCACGTAGGCGCGACCTAGGGCCTGTTCGTCTAAATCGCAGCCCAAGCCGAACTCGTGCCCCTCGGGGTTTACGCGCAGCATACCGCGCTGCAGCTCAAATGCTGGTTCTGCAATGTCTGCCACAAGGTATCGGGTCACATCTTCCACATCGCCGGCAACGTTCATGCCCGGCAGCGTCGAAAACGCCGCGTCGATTCGCTTTGCCACTCCCATCTCGAAGGAGCCGCCCATCCACAGGGTAATGCCGCGTTCTCGAGCCCACCAATAAAACTCGAGCGTGGGCTGCACGCCGCCAAGCTTGGCCACGCGCATGGTGATGTAGCGAAGCGATGGGTTGGCATCGATCACCTGCTGCAGCTCCTCGGCATCGGTCCAGCAAGCGTCTAAGCACAAAGGCGTGCGCATGTCGCGCTGCAAACGCACCATGCGCGCCCAAAAATCCTGAGGGCCAACTTTGGGCAGGTAGCTCGGGTCGAGCGGATCGACCAAGCAAGCGGCGCCCAGCGCATCAAGCGCCTTCAGCTCCGATGCGTTTTCCTCGGTGAAGCTGAGCCCGGCATCCAGGACAAGGGCCAGGTCGGGAAATTCCTTTCGTATCAGCTGCAACGTTTCTAAATCGCGTCCTGGGCTTACCTGCAACCTTACGCGTCCGTAACCCGCTTCCCGGGCTTTTCGGACCTGCACGAGCACCTCGCGCTTGCCCGTCGCATTCACCACGGCACCACCGGAAACGCAGCCAGGCTGCACAGCTCGCAGCGAGCCCCGCTCGCTCACGTTGTCGCGCCCACCTATCAGCCGCACGATGCTGCGCTGCACCACCTTCCCGTAAAGATCCCACAGCGCGCTTTCCAGCGCCGCACAGGCTGCCGGATACGCCGCCGCCTCCTCGACCGCGCGGAACAGCACGCTTGCCTGACTGGGGTGTACGAACACGTAATCGTTCACGAGCGGCGCAAGCACGTCTTGGAGCACAGACAGGTCTTGCTCGATGGTCTCGGGCACGTACCAGCCAAGGGGAAACGCCGCATCCTCGCCGATTCCCGTGCGCCCCGCCCAGTCGGTGACGCGCACCAGCAGCGAATCGCGTGTGCGCAGCTTCACCTTCGCAGTCTGCAAAGGTGTCGCCAACGGCTGCTTCACGTGCCAGATTTCTACTTTGCGCACGTCGATGCGCTGTTCGTAGAGCTGCCTGAGCGCGCGGCGTGACGTTTTCCCGATGCCCGTGCGCGGAAACTCGGGCACCACGATGATGTGGTCGGGTTGATACAGACGCGACAGGCGGCTTGCCAGGCTCAGGCGGATGTCGTCGGTCATGAGCTGCAGGTTGAACCCCGGCTCGCGCGACACCTCCGAAGCCTCTACCACGGCCACGGGGCGCCTGCCCCATTCGGGATCTTCGTCGCCGAATACATACGCATCGGTAACCCCGGGTACATGGAGCAGCTTGGAGCGCACCTCTTCGGGGTAGATGTTCTCACCACCCGAGACGAACATGTCCTCTGTCCGTTCGGCCACGCGGATGCAGCGGCCCGACATGCGCGCGGTATCGCCCGTGAGGAAGAAACCGTCGGCAGTAAAACGGGCATGCGCATTCAGATAGTCGGATATGACCCCGGGGCCTTTCACGGCCAGCTGACCATAGCCGTTTTCATCGGGTGCTACCACCGTAACCCGATAGCCAGGCAGAGGGGTAAGCGTTCCGTCGTATTCCCCCGTGACCAAGCGCGATGCAATCTGGCTGCAGGTTTCGGTCATACCGTAGCTGGCGTATACGCGTGCGTTGGCCGACACGGCGCGGCGCAACGTCGCGGTGTTGGGAGCTGCGCCGCCAAGCAGTATGACCTGGTAACGGGCTAGTGGGCGAGCAAAGGCGCCAATGGCCGCCGTGTGATCCGGCTCGCTGTCCTCTTGTTCGCATTCTTCCTGCTCGAACGGGTCGATGGTATCTATTGGGTCGGGCACGTTGGCAAACCGTTTGGGGGCGTGTTCTTGAGCCTTTTCCCGGAGCTCTTCCAACGCCTGGTCGGCCGAAGAGCCTGGTTTCGGCGGATGCTCTTCGAAGGGGTCCAGGGCATCGAAAGGATCGTCGGATTCAGCGGCAAGCTTTTCGGGGTCTGCACCCTTGAGTCCAACGGGGTCGGCCTCGCCTTCGTCTGGATCAAACGTTTCGTCGTCGTCTTGAGCTTCGGAAAGAGTCGTTCCCCGGCTTTCCCGTTTAGCCTGCGCCGCGTCGACCTCGAGCATGTCGTGCAGCATCTTGTCCACCACCGAAACATGCGTGGCACCAAACGCCACCACATCGCGCAGCAGCTGGGCGGCGTCGAATTTGCGGTAGAGTATGAACGGGTTGTGGTTCAGCAAAGAGCGCACGACGATTTCCATGCCGCCCACGTGGTACAGCGGCAAGGCCAGCTGCCAGAGCCCTTCGCCTTCCCGGTTCAGCGACGCATTGGAAGCAGCCGCTGCACCAATAATGTTTCCCCAGGTGAGAGGCGCTGCTTTTGGCCGCCCTGTCGTACCTGAGGTGAACAGGGCAACCGCATCGGCATTACGCGAAAACGAGCCTATGCCGCGGCGCATCCAGCGGGGCACGTCCATCTTCTCCACGAAATCGAACGCCATGTCGTCTTTGATGGCATCTTTCACCGCCTGCTCGCCAAAGACAGGCAGGTCGTCTAGGCAAAGCGCAGCGTGGATTTCGCGCAAGCGCTCGGCTTTTTCCGGCTCCGTGAGTCGCGTGTTCAGCGCGACGATGCCAAAACCACCTATAGCAGCCGCCACCAGCAGGTACACGAACGCCGAGCAGTTGTCCATGTCGGTCACGCACCACATGCCGCGATGCACGCCCATGCGGTCAATGGCTCGCGCCAGCCGAGCAGCCCGCAGGCGCAACTGCGAAAACGTCACGCTTTCGTAGTTCGGAGGACCCGGGATGCCGGGTTTCGCAGCGATGTAGAAGCATACGCCATCGGGGTCGAGGGCATGCGCCGTCTCGATGGCGTCGATGATTCCCGTTTCGATCATGTGTAGTTCGTTTCAGTAGTGTATTTGCCCGATTGAGCGGTTCCCCGCGATGCCCATTCTACGCCATCGTGCGCATTACGGCCATAGAGCGCGTTGAGTCCGCAATTCCGAGACAAATTGCAAAAAATCCGCTATATGGTGCGAGTTCTTGCGGTTATAACGAGAACCAGAAAGCATGGTCAATCGTATTTTCCCAGGTCGTTGAATTCTTGTTCCTTATGCTCGCCTTGTATTCCCTTTCAAATCCACACCATATAGTGGTTTTTTTGCAATTTGCTTCGAATATGCGGACCGAGTACGCAAAATGCCGCATTTTTGTAGACTATTCATTTCATTTGCGACGCAGCATATCGATTGTGTCGACAAGACCTGGTTGCAGACGCCGGGAATTATCCATTCAAGCTGTTGTAGTATGGAAACAAGAAACCGTCTGCGGCAAAGCAGCCGACCGCGACGTCTTCAGACAGGGAGATTGCATATGGGCGACTTCAACTGGACACAAGCAAAGGAATACCGCGAAATCATCTACGAGACCATGGATGGCATCGCGAAGATAACCATCAACCGGCCCGAGCGCCGCAACGCGTTTACGCCGCTCACGGCCATGGAGCTATTCGACGCCTTTTCCGAGGCGCGCGACGACTCTTCGGTGGGCGTTGTCATTCTTACCGGCGCGAACCACGGGGGTCGGCACGAAGACGAGGCGTTCTGCTCGGGCGGAGACCAGAAAAAGCGCGGTACTGGCGGTTACGTGGGCGAAGACAACATCCCACGTTTGAACATACTCGACGTCCAGCGCCTGATCCGTGTGATTCCCAAGCCCGTCATCGCGATGGTGAACGGATACGCCATCGGCGGCGGGCATGTGCTGCACATCCTGTGCGACCTTTCCATCGCAGCCGAAACGGCCAAGTTCGGCCAGACCGGACCTAAGGTGGGTAGCTTCGATGCAGGTTACGGTGCCGGATACTTGGCTGCCATGGTGGGACAGAAGAAGGCTCGCGAAATCTGGTATCTATGCCGCCAGTACACCGCACAGGAAGCGCTCGAAATGGGCATGGTGAACAAAGTCGTGCCGTTCGAGCAGCTCGAAGCCGAATGCGTGCAGTGGGCACGCGAGATGCTGGCGATGAGTCCCACCGCCCTGCGTTTCATGAAAGCCTCGTTCAACGCTGCCACCGATGGCCTGGCCGGCCTGCAGCAGCTCGGTGGTGACGCGACGCTGCTGTTCTACACCACCCCCGAGGCCATGGAAGGCCGCGACGCGTTCAAGGAGCACCGCAAACCCGACTTCACCCAGTTCCCCACGTTCCCGTAAACCCCCAGCAGCCGCAGCGCGTGGTGCGGAGGGGCCGCCGTCCGGCAGGACGGCGGAACCCTATAGCTTCCAGTAGTCGCCGTAGCGTTGTTGTATGCCGGCCAGGGGGACTAGGACTTCGATGATGTTGATGCCAGCTTCGCCAACGAGGGAGGCATAGGTGCGGCGGAAGGTGTTCACCGACGAGACCGTGCGGCATGTTACCCCGAAGCCATCGGCTATGCGCTTGTAGTCGACCGCCTGGGGGGCTAGGAAGAGGCGCTCGAAGTAGGGCTCGGTGGACTTCTGCGGCATCATGTCGAAGATGCCGGCTCCACCGTTGTTCAGCAACACCACGATCACCGAGGGCGTGGGCTTAAGCGTGTGCATCTCGCGCAGGCGCATCTCGTTTTGCAGGGCCAAAGCGTTCACATCGCGCAGGAAGGCCAGGTCGCCAACAATAAGAGTGGTCTGCTCGTATGCCTGCGCAGCACCCAAGGCGCTGGAAACGGTGCCGTCGACACCGGCAAGACCCCGATTGCACAGCACGCGCAGCTGCTTGTCGGCCTTGCAATAAAACGTGTCGAGCGCACGGATGCTCATGGAGTTGGCGCAAAACACCAAAGACCCGTCGGGCGCCGCCTCCATGGTCTCGTACACATAGGCACCCTCCATTTCGCCGTTATCGCGGCGCAGACGAACGCCGCGTACCACTTCGGCAGCCTCGTTGTTCAGCTCGCACCATTCCTTACACGCGCGCGTGCTGGCAGTATCACGCGAATCGAAGACTGCCATGGCTTCGGCAAACACCGTGGGGGCGCAACGCACGAACAGGGTGGTGGAACTGGTGGCGTCGCGCGGCTCGCGCATGTCCACCACAACCTGGATGGCGTCCATCTTCTGCACGGCCTGCATGGCGCGCTCGGAAACCGGCCAGCGTCCGAAGCGAATCACGACTTCGGCATGCGGCGCGCGGTCGCCTCCGAAGATGGCGTCGTAGTGGTCGATGATCATGGAGTCGGAATAGCATCGCAACCCGGAAAGCGGGTCGGCAAGCAGGGGGACGTTGCGCATGTGGGCGAAGTTGAGCAGCTGTCGGGCGTCAGCCACGCTCTCGCACGTACCTTCGCCGCAAAGCGCGATGACGCGCTTGTTCTTGATAAGGCCGAACAGCCCTTTCACGTCGGCGGCAAGCAGGCCTTGACCTGCAACGACGGCTGCGGGAAGGCTGCTTGTCTCTATGGGTTCGCAGCACCTTTCGGGCTTGAGCGGCTCCTCGAACGGGAAGTTCAGATGCACAGGACCTGCATCGGCGCTTGCAACGTTGGGCAGCGCCCCGTGTGCGGCAATGCAGGCGTCCATGGCAACCTGCCGTGCGTAGGCAAGCGATTCCGGCTCCATAGAGGGAAGCGGCATCTGCACGAACTTGCGAACATGCTGTCCAAACAGGTGCAGCTGATCGCAGGCGTGCGGCGCCCCAACGCCCTGCAGGCGTGAAGGATGGTCGGCGGAAAGCAGCAGGAGCGGCACGCGGCTGGCTTCGGCCTCGAGCACGGCGGGCATCCAGTTGCCCACGGCGGTGCCACCGGGGCACACCAGCGCAACCACGTTGCCAGTCGCCTTCGCCAGACCCAGCGCGAAAAACGCTGCACTGCGCTCGTCGATGTTCACATATACATCGCCGTAATGTTCGTATGCTTTCATGGCCAGCGGGGTCGACCGCGAGCCAGGGCTGATAACCACGTTTTTCACGCCGCAGCGTTTCAGCTGTGCGAAAAAAACGTCCAGAAACGCCCCGGCCTCTTCGGGAACCGAAGCCTTACGGGTGGGTAAGCCCTCCGAGAACTTGAAGTCTGCACCCACGCGGGGCACGGGAGCGGAATCGTCGCGAAACGCAGAGCGAGGTTTGGGCTCGAGAGCCTTTGCGAGCATGTCGTCTTCCGAAGCTTGCGTCGAGCGGCCAACGCTGTCGAGCGGCCGCCCTGCCATTGCGGCTGCTTCGCGAATCGGCTTGGTTCCCTGGGGTGTAGTCACTTGTTGTGGCGCCGTCTTCTGAATGTCGGGAGCCTGCTCGCAAGCAGCGTTGGTGCTACCAACACGCGTGTTAAACCCGGTGGGTCGAGCATCGGCTTTGACGGGCTTGGGCTCGGCCGGCTCTGATTGTGCGTCGGCGGCAGAAAAACCCGGTGCTTCGAGGCGGTTGTGGTCGTCAACGCGCGACGCATCTTTGTCATCGACGCTCGGTTCGTTTTGCGTATTGACACTTGGCCGGCCCAGGTCGCTGGCGTCACCTTCAGCGTGGGCGCTGGGGCTGTCGGAGCCAACGCGCCGCAGTGCGGGCGCAAGTTCTTCAAGCTGCGGGTCTGCGCTAACTGCGCACTCGTCTGCCTTGACCTGGTCGTCGACTTCGTCGTGACGACGCTCGGCGCCAGCAGCAGGACGGTGCTCGGCACCGATGGCAGAACGGTGTTCACCGCTGGCAGCAAAACAGCGCTCGTCTGCCTTGTCATAACGGCGCTCGCCGTCGGCAGCAGAATGGCGATCGGCGCCAGCGGCAGGACGGTGCTCGGCGCTGGCAACACGGCGACGCTCATCTGCTTCGTTGTGACGACGCTTGTCATTGGTAGCAGGGAGGTATTCTGCGTCAGCAGCAGAGCGGTGCTCAGCAGCGGCAGAATGGCGATCGGCACCAGCGGCAGAGCGATGGGCGGCGACGGCAGCAGGGCGGTGCTCGTCGTCGGCAGAGCGACGATTGGCACCCGCAGCGGCATCCGCTCGCACGCGAGCGGCCGTGTCGGCTGCGGGGCCACGCGGAACCACCACGTTTGCTGCGGATTCTTCATCGCGGCGAGAAAACGAAGAGCGGAAACCCGACGCACGTCCTTCCCTGCTTGCCCTCGAAGAAGCACCGGTTTCACGTGGAACGTGAGACTCGTCATGCGGAGCCGACGCAGCTGAAACTGCCTCGGCGTCTATTTCCCCTGTCGTGCTGATCTTATAGAGCCTAGCGCTCGTCGAAGGAGAGACGCCCTGTTCCACCGGCTCGACGCTGATCATCTCCTGTCCGCGAGCCCGCGCGATTGCACGTCGCGCCGCAAGCAAAACCCGATCGTCGATCCTTTGCCTCTCTGCCATGTTATCGCCTCCGTCAAGCGTCGAAACGGTTGTGTGTTTGTGGTTCATGTCATTTCAAAACATGGAGTCGACCGCTTTGTTGTTGCTACAAGTTTATCCCATCGCTTGAATTCATGTGCACCTGAAGCACGGTGCCACGCGATTTTCCATCACGTGGCACACGATTGATTCCATTTGGTTACCTTCGCGTAAACGCCAGGTCGGCGCAATGCGGACGGAACGGGCGATGGCGCTTTAGTATCCGGTGGCGTCGCTGTAGACAGCCCCGCTTTCGTCGACCACGCCCGTATCAACGTAGGTGGCATCGCCACCTCCGGTGTCCACGTAGGTAGCGTCACCGCCTCCGGTGTCCACGTAGGTAGCGTCACCGCCTCCGGTGTCTACATAGGTCTGGTCGGTGTAGACGCCTGGATCGTAGTACACATTCGGGTCGTAGTAAACGTTGGGATCGTACGTGTAATTATCGCCGTAATATTCACCGTCGTAGAGATCGTCGTTGCCATCGTCGGTTCTAACGTACACGGGAATGCCCGATTCACCCATTTCCTCGGCCTGCGCGCTCGACGAGATGGTGAAGTCGTTCGTGACGGTGCTCGGATCGCCGCCAGCATCGACAACGGCCATGACCTCGGCCAGCGTTTCTGTATCGCACACTACGTAGTCGATACCATCCATTTCGGCCGTGGTAAGCGGCATGAGTACCGAATACATCGTAACCTCGTCGGCGTTCTTGAACTTCATGGCATAACCCAAGATGTCAGAAACGGACAGGTCGGTGGTCACGGCACCGGCGGCGGTTTTTACCACGCCAGGCAGCTCGGTTGCGGGAAGGCTCATGACCTTGTTCACGAACGCCTCGACCAGCAGGCGCTGGTTGGTGGTGCGCTGAAAGTCGGCCGTGGTGTACGAACGGGAGCGGGCGAAGATGAGCGCATGCTCGCCGTCGAGGGTCTGCTGACCCGCCTCCACTACCATGTCGCCCGCGTCGGCGTCCTCGATGCGCATGGGAACGTCGATCTCGACGCCGCCGACCGAATCGATGAGCTCGACCAGACCGGCGAAGTCGATTTCCGCATAGTGCGAGATGTCAACGCCAAGCAAGTCGCTTGCCGCCTGGATGGTTCCGGCGGTGCCGTAATAGTTGTATGCAGCGTTGAACTTTACCGTCCCGTAACCCTCGAGGTTAATGGCGGTGTCGCGCGGAATCGAGATGAGCGTGATCGTGGCGTTGCCCGGGTCGATGCGCGCCACGATGTTGGTGTCGGAGCGCTGGCCCCATTCGTCGTGGCGGGTGTCGGAACCGATGAGCATCATGTAGAACGGCTCGTCGGGCACGTCGGATTCGGGGGCCTTCAGCACGGCATCGATGGCTTCGGCCTGTTCCTGGTCCTGAATGCCGATTTGGTTGTTGAGCTGGTTCACGTAAATGGCCGCGGCAGCTCCAGCGCCCACCAGCAAAAGCACCACAACGAGCACGGCGGCAATGGCCAGGTTTCGGCCCGTCTTCTTTTTCTGCTTGCGCGCCGTGTAACGCCCGCTGTTGCGCGAGTGCTCCGAAAACGAGTTCAGGCTCTGACCGCGGCTTATGTAGGGGTTTTCGTCCCTAACGCTTTTGTTTTTCTTGGAAGCGGAGAACGCGGGCTTGAAACCGCCCGCCTGCGCGGGTGCGTAATCGTCCGCGTAGTCATCCACACGCGGCAGCGAGTCGTCGTCTAGATAGTTGTCAACACGCGGCAGCGAGTCATCGTCTAGACGCGGAATATCCAGCGTTTCACCAGAGCTGATGAAATCGAAACTGTGTTTTCCGGCTCTTTTGCCCTTTGAAGACATGCATCCCCTCCTAGAGGTCTAACTGGTACATTTTACTAGAGCCTTTTGCCTGCTCATGAAGGTGGCCTGTCGTTACATACAAATATACGTCGCTATTCACAAAAACGGCGCAGCTTTTGCCACAAATTACGAATATCTGTAGATTAATAACATGGTTAGAATATAAAACCCAACGCTGAGCGGGGCATATGAACACCTGAACGGCGGGTTTGTTTCACACAATAATGCTCCCCGGCTGCTGTATCATGCTGTTCTTCAGCTGCCGCGCCTCGCCGCCCCCGGCTGCCGCGCCTCGCCGCCCCCGGCTGCCGCACTGCAAAAACAAGATCCGGCACAACCCAAACCAAAGGCGCATCATGGGGCTATCCCTTTTTGGGGGCTGCTAACCCGAAACTGATTCGGGCACGAGTAAAGCGTGGCGATATGTCGCATCCTTGAATGCGAACCCTTGCTTGAGATTGATGTGACCACGAGGAAAGCGCTGGAACATGGCGCCTTCGTGCGCCTAAATCGCAATAGAATGTCACAATTTCCGATTTGCCGACAAATTTCGGGAGAAATAATCCGCTCTGGGATGAGCAAACGGGAAAATGTATATGATAGTCGTCGTGAGGTGGCTCGTTTCGGCGCTTATCGCACAATTTATTGTCGGCAAATCGGTTTTTGTGACATTCTATTGCGATTTAGGCGCAAAGACGACGGGGCATGAAGGACCGAAAGCGCCGCATCTCTTCCGCGGTTATCGTATGGCCGCACCAATTCGGGGGCAACGCTTCCTTTGCTGAGCGTTCAGCGCAGGTATTCAGCGATGCAGATAGGGGTATCTGCTATAGCATCGGCACCTGCTTGAATCAGGCTTTCGATTGGGTTAAAGCCCCAGGCCACGCCCAGCGCAAAGACTCCAGAATTGCAGGCCGTTTGCATGTCGACGGGCGAGTCGCCCACATACACGGTGCGTTCGGGCACGCTTCCCAGCTCTTCGATGGTCGCAAGCAGGCCCGCGGGGTCGGGCTTTCGGGGAATTCCCACGCGCTCGCCGTACACGACGTCGAACTTGCCGGGCAGGAACTGCTCGATGTTGCCCTTCGCCGCACCGTCAAATTTGTTGGACAAGACGCCAAGCTTTGCTCCCGCTGCCCGCAGTTCGTCGAGCATTTGGCAAATGCCTTCGTAGGGCTTAGTGCGCGGGTATCCTTGCGCGGGATACTGTTCTTTCCATAGCGCAAGCGCCGCTTCGGCGTCTTCGACGGGAGTGCCCTTGGGTACAGCCTGGAAGATGAGCCGACGGGCACCATTGCCCACGTAACCCAAAATCTGCTCCTCGCTGCATTCGGGATAACCGAAGGCGCGCAGAACGGAGTTTGTGGAATCGGCCAAATCGTGCAACGTGTTCAGAAGCGTGCCATCCAAGTCGAAAATGAAGCAGTCGTGCATGTGGCCTCCGGTCTTCCAGCAATATGACGCAACCTGCCGCCTCGCAGGTCAAAACCTTAGGATTAAGAACCTTAGGATAATTGATGCGAAAGGCAACGTACAGCCCCAGCCAGCCACAACCTTGGCATCGTGTCGTGAGGATTAGCGTACGCAAGCGAGAGTTATGCAGAGAGCGCTACGCGGGCGGCATGCACAAGCGGCGTCTCCGCTGAGTTGTTGTGGGAATTAGCGTACGCGAATAAAAGCTTTGCAGAGGGAACTGTGGAAACAACACGAACAAGCGGTAGCTTTGCAGGGGACGTTGTGGGAATTAGCGCACGCGATCGGGGCTTCGCCGAAAATGCCATGTTGCGATCTGAGGTTTTGCAAAACCTTTCAAGTTCGTGTACACATTTTCTCGAGCTGCTTTCTGCGACGGAACTCGTCACGCCCGGGAAGGATTCTGCGCACCCCACCCGGGAAGGGCTTAGGCGCCCCGCCCGGGAAGGGTTCCGCACCCCCACCAGGGAGGGGGCTGGGCGCGCCCCGCCCGGGAAGGGATTAGGCGCCCCGCCCAGGGAGGATTCCACACCCCCACCAGGAAGGGGGCTAGGCGCGCCCCGCCCGGGAAGGGTTCTGCGACCCACACCCAGAAGGAGCTAGGTGCGGTTTAGAGCAGATCGTGCACTTCGGGGAATGGTTCCAGGCTGCGGTCGAGGATGCCATGCATCTGGGCTATGGCAATGCCGTAGTTCACGATGGGGGTTTTGCTGGCAGCAGCAACGGACATGCGATGGGCCATCTCTTTGTCGTTGAGCATGCAACCGCCGCAATGCACGACCAGGTCGATGCCGTCAAGCGACTCGGGGAACTCGCCTCCCGACGTGAAGGTAAACTGGGGCCGCGCACCGGCAAATCCCTCGATCCACTTCGGAATCTTGTACGTGCCGATATCGTCGCACTGGCGATGATGCGAACAGCCTTCGGATATGAGCACGTGGCTGTCGTCGGTAAGCTGGGCCAGCTTGGAAGCGCCGAGCGTGAACGGCTCGAGGCTTCCCTTATAGCGTGCCATCAGGATGGAGAACGAGGTGAGCCACACGTCTTTGGGAACCACGCCTGCCACCTGACCAAATGCCTGCGAATCGGTGATGACGACCTTCGGCGGCCGCACCAGCGCCTCCAATGTGGTAGCAAGTTCCTGCGGCTGGCATACCATGCAGGTGCCATGCGAATCCAAGATGTCGCGAATCGTCATCTGTTGGGGCAGGATAAGCCTCCCCTTCGGGGCCGACGAGTCGATGGGCACCACCAATACGGCTACGTCGCCATCGTCGAGCAAGTCTGCCACCAGGCGCTTTTTCGGACCCGCCTTCGATGCGAACGTGCCGATGAGGTCTTTCAGCTCGTAGATGTTTTCGCTGGTAAGAGCGCTTACGAGCATCTGGCCCGATTGCGGATCGGGCTGGCCACTGGCAGGCGCGGAGCCCGCAGCCTCCATCTGCTGTCGCTGTGCTGGGGAAAGCAGGTCGGCCTTGTTCCACGCGATCACATACGGAACTCGGCGCGCCTTGAACGTGGCGATAAGGTCTTCGTCGGCAGGCTGAAGGCCACAAGTGGCGTCCACCACCAAAACGGCGATGTCGCACTGACGTAAGGCCTGTTTGGCGCGCTTCACGCGCAGCATGCCCAGGTCGCCCTCGTCGTCGATGCCGGGTGTGTCGATGATGACCACCGGGCCAAGCGGCAGCAGTTCCATGGCCTTCTTCACCGGGTCGGTCGTCGTGCCCAACGTATCCGACACGACAGCCAAGTCCTGACCCGTGACCGCATTAACCACGCTGGACTTTCCCGCATTGCGCACGCCGAAGAATCCGATGTGGACCCTTTCCCCACTCGGGGTCTCGTTCAATCCCGCCATGCTCTTTCTCCTTAAAAACGATAGTCGCGGCCCACGCCGGCGCGGATTTCCTGCACGTGCTGAGCGCAGAGTTCGCGTTTGCGGGGGTCGGCCACTTTCACCAGTTCGCGCTCTATCATTTCCCAACCACGTTCGGCAGTGGCAGGGGTCGCGTAGTCGGTTAGGTATTCGGCTAGCGTCATGAGCGCGTTGGGGTGGCAGTAGTTTAGGATCTGGCCGCTCTTGCAGAAGCTCATGAAGCGGTCGCCCGTGCGCCCGGCACGATAGCATGCCGTGCAGAAGCTGGGAATGTGGTCGTTGTCCATGAGCCAGGCGATGACCTCGTCGAGCGTGCGCTGGTCGCTGACGTCGAACTGTTCGGTGTCGTGCGGGCGCTCCTCTTCGGTGTAGCCGCCCACGCTCGTGCGGCTGCCACCGGAAATCTGGCTGATGCCGTACTGCAAGGCCGCCTGACGCACGCGCTCGCTTTCGCGCGTGGAGATGATCATGCCCGTATACGGCACCGTAATGCGGATGAGCGCGATGATCTTTTCGAACAGCTCGTCGGTGAGGCTGTTGTCGAAGTCGGTGGGGTCGATGTCGTCGGCAGGCTTGACGCGCGGCACGGAAATGGTGTGCGGCCCCACGCCATGCACGGCTTCCAGGTGCTCGGCATGCATGACCACGCCGCAGAACTCGTACGCATAGTTGTCCAGGCCAAACAGCACGCCCAGGCCCACGTCGTCGATACCGCCGTCCATGGCACGGTCGTGAGCTTCGGTATGCCAGTTGTAGTCGTGCTTTGGTCCGGTGGGATGCAGCTTAAGGTAGTTTTCCTTGTGGTAGGTTTCCTGGAACAGGATGTAGGTGCCCATTTCGGCTTCCTTGAGCATGCGGTACTCGTCCACCGTGGTAGCCGCGATGTTCACGTTCACGCGGCGGATGGCGCCGTTTTTGTGCTTGATGGAATAGATGGTTTCCATGCTTTCCAAGATGTACTCGATGGGGTTTTCCTTCGGGTGCTCGCCAGCTTCGATGGCAAGGCGCTTGTGGCCCATATCCTGCAGCGCGATTACCTCGGCGCGGATTTCGTCTTGGGTGAGCTTACGGCGCGGTATGGTCTTGTTCTTGGCGTGGTAGGGGCAATACAGGCACCCGTTAACGCAGTAGTTGGAAAGGTAGAGCGGGGCGAACAACACGATGCGGTTGCCGTAGTAGGCCAGCTTGATGGCGCGAGCCAGACGCTTGATTTCGGCGTTGACACCAGGGTCCTCGCAGGCCATCAGCACAGACGCCTCGCGATGCGTGATCATGGTGCCGTGCTCCACCGCCGGGTTCAGGTGCGGCTGACACTTCTTCAAGATCTCGTAGCACAAATCGACATCGTTTTTGTGCTGCTGCGCATATTCGAGCGAGTCCATGATTTCCTCGTGGTTGATGAACTCGTCGGCGCACCGGCTCTTCGGATCGTACTTGAATCCGGTCATTTCTGTTTCTCCTTCCCTTCGGGTCAGGCTTTCCTTCCCCGTTAGACTCTTTCTTTTCAACCGGACCGCTTGCAGACCGGCATCAATTAACCAAACCGTTTCGACAAAGAAGCCGAAAGCAGCCCTTATAAGTCCTAGATGTCGGCAGGGTCGCCCCTGTCGACGACAAGCTCGTATCCAACAGCTTGCATGCGGGCGTTAAGGTCGGCCAGGTGCTCGGCCGATTCGGCGCCCGTGTTGAGCTTGTTGTCGTACAAATCGTAGGCGCCGCGCAAGTCTGCTGGCGACAGGTTGGGCATCACGACGTTGGCCCCCGCCTGGATACCGCGCTCGCGCCCGAACGGGTGGATGGTGCCAAGCGCCGTTGTTGCAGGCAGGTTCACATTGGGCTTGATCAGGCGGATGATCGAGAGCAAAAAACACGTAAGGTCCGCCGAGCCGGCCGCGTGATCTGCATAACGCGAAGCATGATGGGGGACAAACGGCCCGATGCCGCACATTTCCGGCTGGTATTCCTCGATGAACTTCAAGTCCTCGGCAAGATGCGTTGCGGTCTGCCCCGGTGCGCCCACCATAAAGCCCACGCCCACGGTGTAGCCCAGATCGCGCAAATCGCGCAGGCAGCGCATCCGGTTATCGTAGCTCATCGACGCAGGATGCAAGGACTCGTAGAACTCGCGATTCGCCGCCTCGTGGCGCAGCAGGTAACGATCGGCCCCCGCCTCGCGCAGGGCGGCATAGCTGTTTCGGCTGCGTTCCCCTACAGATAGGGTTACCGCGCAGTCGGGGTGGGCCGCCTTGAGACGACGCACGATCGTGCACAGCCGCTCGTCGCTAAACCACGGGTCTTCTCCGCCTTGCAGCACGAACGTGCGAAATCCCAGATCGTAACCGGCGTCGGCGCATCGGTAAATCTGCTCGGGCGTTAGGCGGTAGCGAGTCGCACCTTCGTTTCCCCGGCGGATTCCGCAATAGCTGCAGTCGTTTTTACAGTAGCTCGAGATTTCGATGAGGCCGCGCGTGAACACAGCCGTGCCGTAAACGCGCTTGCGTGCGGTCACGGCACGGCGTGCCAGTTCGGAAGCCAGATCCGGAGTACGCTTGTTGAGAAGGAGGGCGTACTCATCCACGGACAGCCCTTGCCCCTGTTCCAGCTTGTCAATCGTGTTGATTAATCGGTCTTCCATCTACTCATCTCGTCCTTTGGGTGTATCGGAGCGCTACCCCGCCACGCCGCATCGACAAATCCAACCAGGCACCCATACGCCTTTGTTGGAAACCTGTCGCCTTAGCTATGCGTCATTACATTCGAGTAAGCCGTCTTCACGGTAACGCCGTTGATGTTGCCTATCTTGCCCGCAAGGGCGCTGATAACATCTTGCGGGGCATCCAGCGCCACGCTGATGATGCTGATGCCGCGCTCGCGGTACGGCACGCCCATGCGCCCGATGATGCACCCGGCATATTCGTGAAGCGTCGCGTTCAGCCGTTCGGTGGCATCTGGCGCTTCTACGATGATGCCCATCACGGCAACCCTGCTGGTCATGCGCTTTCCCTTCCTTTGGCGACGAAGCGCACGTGTTGCGCTTGTCTTCCTTCTCGTCGCAAGAAGGAACCGCCTTCTTGCGATGCCCATCAAAAAAGCCGCGCCCATGACGAGGACACGACTTGAGAAGTCCGGTTGGAGCACCGAGCCTTTTCGTCAGACACGCGTCTTCGTTTCAGGCAAGCACCTTGATATGGCGTTGTTGGGGGACGTTGCCGTCCCTTGTGGGCGTAGCCTCGGGAACTTCCCTTGGTTTTCGCCCTTCGCATGCGAGTATGAACAGTAGCTCCAGCTCGCACAAGACCCATCACGCGAACGCCACAGGAAATAGGCAAGCAGATGGTGATGATTGTGCATGAATGGACTTGGGCGAGTTGCAGATTGATAATATGCAAGTGAAAGACGCGCTTTCCGAAAGGGGTTTCAAATTGATGGGTCATGATACGATCGCTTCGCTGACTGCGCGGTTCCCCCAGCTCTACGTCGCACCGGCAGACGGGGCCCAAGAGGCGCACAAGATGGCCAGCGGATACGGCATAGCCCCCGATAACGCCAAGCTTGACCACTTCATAACCAGCAACGAAGACGAGCTTCGCGAAGTGAGCACCCCCGCTGGGCCAATCGAGGTCCTGTTCTTGAAAAACCGCGCCGACTTCGAAACGTTTCTGCAGATTATCGGGCACAGGTCGCAGCCTGCGCCTATCGCCCGCACGGTTGGCGCCATCACCTACACCGGGCTTGCCGATTGGGGAAAGGTTGCGCAGGAGCGCGAAGCGTACCTGGCAGGTGGGGGCGACGACTGGCCTTGCGAGTTCTCGCGTCTAGCAAAGCAGCCAGGGGCTTTTAGAACCGAGCTCATCGTGATATCGGAAGGACCTTACAGCAACGTATCGGCAGACGAGACTCCCTACGACCAAGAAGAGTGGCTGCGCATCTCGCGCGAGATCAGGCTTCATCACGAATGCGCCCACGTGGTTTGCCGGCGCACCAGACCTGAAGACATCTTGCCCGTATGGGACGAAATTACCGCCGACGTGGTGGGTTTGCTCTGCGCAACCGGCCGCTACGACGCCAATCTGGCAGCGCGATTCTTGGGCGTGACGGAAGGCGGGTATACCGGCGGCAGGCTACCCGAGTACCTTGATGACGAACAGAAGGGGAGCATTGATGCGATTGCTGCCGAAGTCTACGACGCGCTCGTTCGCATCCAGGAAACGGCCGACCAAGACAACAGCCTGCGCCCATTCGAATTCCTGCTCGAGCTAAAGCGTGCCCCTCTGGTTGAATACTAGGCACGTGGGCACGGTTTTCAAAGCTGGCCTCATTCTCTGAGTTTTGCGTGTGCATGAGCTGTTTTGCCAGATTGATGCAGGTCTTCTGACGCAGCTGTGCTATCGTTTTTCGCCACGCGGGTGTCGCCAAGTGGTAAGGCCCGAGCTTCCCAAGCTCGTATTCGCGGGTTCGAGTCCCGTCACCCGCTCCACAAACAAGCAGAACGACCTTCGGCAACGAAGGTCGTTCTTTTGTTCTGCCCGAGTCGTGGGCGAGATGCGGATCTGACCGCAACTTATTAGGCAAGGGGCTTGCCGCCAGCGGTGGAGGCGGGAACCAAGACGCCGTGGAGAGCGTATCGGGCATTGTCGAACACGTAGGCGCAGGTGCTTAGCATAACGTAGTGGTCTCGCAGTGGATTCAGTTGGATTTCGCCAGGAGCTGCCGACGGCGTCGACTGGATAAGCCCGGATGCGGCTTCGCCCTGCGCAAGGGTAGTGCTGTCGTCCGCCGGCGCTGCCGCCAGCGAGTCGGCTTGCATAGCGCTGTTGCCGTTGGTGGCTGCAGTTCCCGACGAGGTTGCGACGATTGTGGCATTGGCGTCGAAATCGCTTTCCTCAAGAGCTTTGGCCAGAACGGAATCGAGCTCGGGGCCTGGGCCGGAAATAATGTCGTAGTTTTCAGAATAGGCGTTCACGTGGTGCCCGGCAAAAAGCACGATCTGGTAGTCTTGCGTGGGCGTAAGCAGCCACACCACGGGGTGCTCTTCGTAGAACGCCTGATCGGTCCACTTTTCCAGGCAGGCGAACATGGAACCAGAGTTCATGTGATGACCGTAGATGATGGTGTTGGAATCGGCGAAGCCCGGGCGGTTGTCGCCGTCTACGAAGATGGAGCCATCGATGTTGTAGGAACCCGTGTAGTCGGTGTAGAGGTACTGGTCGTTGTCCTTGCCTTGCAGCACCGGGTAGTTGATGGGGGTGCCTTCGCAATAGATCCACCCTACGATATCGGGGTTTTCGGCACACAGGCTGTCGAAATCGATGGTGATGGGCGCAGCGTCGCCTGCACGCGTGTACGTTTCGGAAGCCTTGCTGTAGAGGGCATCGCTTTTGCTGTACTGGTAGTTCACGAAGCCTATCACGCCAGCAGAGCCCAGAAATACTACCGCCAGCACGATGATGAGCGCACGGCGGACGATGTCGAACGCGCTGCCGCGCTTGGCTGCACGCGGCTTGGCGCCGCCTGCCGAACCAGGAGCCGACGCAACACGCGAAGCCGTCGAGTTCGATTCCGAACCGAGAGCAGCCTGCTCGTCTGCGGAGCCCGAACGACCGGCCTCGACGGTGTCAAGCGCTCGCTGGGCTTGCTCCATGCGCAATTCGCGCTCGGCCGCAACACGTCTGCGACGTTCGCGAATACGGCTTGCAAGCACGTTGAACATGACGCCACAGGCAGCCGTGAGCAGCAAATACACCTTGCCCACGGTGCTTGTGTAAATGGACATGAACGACCCCAGGTAAGGCACGTGCGCCTGCACCTTGCCGATGACCGCATCGTAGGGGATGGGGTCGAAGTCTTCTATTTCGTTAGAGTCGCCTTTGGTTACGAACTCGCCCAACGAGGTACGGTTCGTGGTAACGCGGTGGGCAATAACGCTGTTGCCGTCGTTGAAGGCGATGATGTCGCCTTCTTGCACCTTTGTAAGGTCCACATCCTGCACGTAGATGACGCTGCCGACGGGAATTTCTGGCTCCATGCTGCCGCTTACGACCTCGTAAGCCTGATATCCCACAATCGACGGAACAACAAGCGGCGCGCAAAGGCCTACGACCACAAGCAGCAACGCTACGCCAAGCACGTTGCACAGAATAGGAACGAACCCGCCGCCCTTGGCGCGCTCGCGCTGATTGCTTTGTTTCTTGTCGCGCTTCGTTGTTCCCATCTTCCTTTGCGCAGGACCGTGCTGCTCTGCGTTTCGTTGTTCCCATCAGCCATCGCACAGGTTTATGCTGCACCGCGTTGCGTTGTTCTCATCAGCTGTTGTGCACTATTATGCCACCAGTCGAAGCCCCGTCGGCAAGCCAACTGCAGCTAGAGCTGCTCCAGCAGTCGTTGACGGTCGTCATGCGAAACGCCCAGAGCATCCATGGCTTCTTCGGCCGTCAGAGACAGATTGACCATAATCGCCTTGACGCTCTCTAGGCGAGCACGCTCGGCACCCTGCTGCATGCCTTTTTCCAGGCCCTGCTCCAGGCCCTGCTGCATGCCTTTTTCCAGGCCCTGCTCCAGGCCCTGCTCCAGACCTTGTTCCAGGCCCTGCTCCAGACCTTGTTCGAGCCCCTTTGCGCGGCCTTGCTCCAAACCTTGAGCAAAACCCTGCTCTATGCCCGCCTGGGTTGCCTCCCTCTCGATTTCCATACGATAGGCGGCCATTGCCTCTTCGCGATCGAGTAGTCCGGTCATCATGGTGACTACCTCCTCTCGACGTTTCGTCAAATATTCTCTCAAGATGCCTTGCTCTATGCAAGTTTCTATCGTGGCTTGCACGGCTTTGAGCGAGCATCCTAGCTCGAGCCGCTTCTCATCGAACAGGCGGGCGAACGCAATGTGCTCATCTAGAATACCCCGTTTTCCGCAGAGGCGCCTTGCCCACAGGGTTTTGGCGGCATCCGTGGCGGAATCGTTGTGTCGTGAGAGCAGTGCGACAGTAGGCCCGCTGGTTTGGCGGGCCTACTTGGTCGTGGTTCTTTATTGTCGTAGTTTGATTCGCTCGAAGCAGCCAGACGTCGGGGCTGTTGCCGAAGCCGGCTGCGCAGCGCACAGCCATGGAAGTAGGAGCGGACTACTTCACGCCAGCAACCATGGCAGTTACCTCTTCGGGGCTCATGCCGATGTTGTCACCTTTGACGCCCGTGCACCAAACGTCGTAAGAGCTGCCATCGTTTTCCCACTCAATGAAGTTGGCAATTCCGTCCTCGTAACCGTGGCACTGCACTTGGATGCCGTTGCAATCCTGGGTCCAGTCATGCCCATAGTCGGTGGCGTCGGCGGAGAGTTCTTCCACCGGTATGCCCTCACCTTTGCGTACGACCAACCCCACGACATCGCCGTCGAAGCTCGCTTCAACAATGTTGTCCATATTGCTGAAAACCGGATCAGACCATGCATAGTCTCCAACGGGCAAAGGGTCAGGTAGTGTAAAGCCATTGGCAATGCCGGCATCCTCCGCAGCAGTAGCAGCATCATCTGAATCGCTCCAAGCTGTTGCGGCTGTTTCTGCATCTTCGCTTGAGTCGCCTTCGTCAGTCTCCATGTCGCCATCATCAGTTTCCTCGACGGCTGTATCGTTGTTGGCGTCCACGTTCGCGTCGTCATCCGTGGTGGTTACCGTGGAGCCGCATCCAGCCAGTGCAAGGGCGAACATCGCTGCGACGATAATTGCAACGAGTTTCTTCATGTGATCTCCTCCTTAAGAGCGTGCAATCTGCTATCCGCTATCCATTTCAGAGACGCCCCCGAAACTCTCAGGTTCCGGGGGTGTCGTTTCTAGGAATAACCGCATTCCCTACAGGCCGCTTTTCTTCTTAAGCCATCGCGGGGGTTGCTCCCTGCGGAGTGGCCGGGGCCTGCTCCTGCTCGTCGTCGTCCTTGTCGTCGGTCTTCTTGTGGGAAGCAACTGCCAGGATGATCTGCACGATTCCGGCAATGCCGAACACGATCGACCAGGCGTCGAAGAAGGCCATCTGCTGCGTGAGGTCCTGGGTCAGGACGAACAGGATGATGGATCCAATCGCCGGGACCAGGCTTGCGATGCGCAGAATGCGGTGGTATTTGATCCTGTTGCCTTCCTCGTCCTCTTCCTGCGATTGCGTGTCGGAAGCCGCAACCACGGGCTGAGTCTCCGGGGACTGGGACTCGGATTCGCCCTCGTCCTCGGCGTCCTCGCGGCGCTTGCCGAACGCGCGGATCAGCATGACGATGCACAGGATGGCCGCCAGGACGGTGCACAGCAAGTCGAACAGCGACCAGGTGCCGGTGTCGCCAGCCAGCGCGTTGCCGTCGTCGTCGATGTTGTTGGTCCTAGGCGTCGGGTTGTCGTCGATGGCGGTCGTCGGCGCGGTCGGCGCAGCCGGGGTCGTAGCCACCGGGGCCGCCGGGGCCGCCGGGGCCGGCGCAGGAGCGGCTGGCGTGATAGCTGCCGGCGTCGTGGTGCCGCCGCCACCCGGGGTCGGGCCGGGCGTCGGGCCGGGCGCCGGGTTCGCCTCGATCGGCGACGCGGGCGTCTCGGCGCTGCCGCTCGGGCCGTTCGGGTCGTCCGGGTCCGCCGGGTTGGGGGCCGAGGCCGTGGCCGCGTTGACGATGCCCGCGCCCACGTCCTCCGTGCGCACCGTGTAGTTGGCGGTGATGGTACGTACCGCGCCCACGGGGAGCGTCTGGTAGGTCACGGTGTTGCCGCTGAGCGTCCCGCCGCTGATGCCCGTGAAGTACACGTTGCCGGTGGCATTGCGCAGCTGGTCGCTCACCGTCACGCCGGTCAGGAGCGTGTCACCGTTGTTCACGACCGTGATGGTGTACGAGATGGTCTCGCCGGGCCTGTAGGCAGAGCCGCTCGCAGGCGTACTGGTGATGGTCTTGGTCACCAGCAAGCTCGGGTTGGGCTGCGTGATGGGCACGGGGTCGGGATCCTTGCCAGGCACGTCGGTGCCGCCGCTGAACTTGACTTTGACGGTGTTGTTGTAGGTGCCAGCCGCCACGTCGGCCGCCGTCACCACGTGGGTGGCCGTCGTGGTGACGGTCACGCCGGGTGCGACGTTTGCGAACGTGCTCTGGGCGAGCGTCACGCCAGCCTGCTCCTCGAGCGTGATGTCCTTGGCCTCGTCGTAGATGTTCGTGACCCTGATGTTCCAGGTGATGGTCTCGCCGATGCCATAGGAGGTGCCCTCGTGCCGCTTGGTCACCACGGTGTCCGGGTCGACCAGGTCGTCGGTGACCGTCAGCGTGCCCTCGGCCTTGGTGATGTCGTAGTTGCCTTCCTTGGTGTTTTCCTTCAGCGTGTAGCCGAACGCGTTGGGCGAGCTGCCTACCAGCATCTGAGAGCCGGTGAAGTCGTAGCTTGCGCCTTCGCCTTCAGCCCATCCGTCTTCTGAGACCGTCACATTATGGTTCTGCAGTGCCGTGCCGTCGTAGACCTTGGTGTCAGTCGCGGAGGTCAGGGTGACGGTGCGCGGGGTGATGGTCAGCGTGCCGGACTCATCGCTAATGTTGTTGTAGCCGTCCGCATTGGTCAAATCGTAAGTGAAGGTGTTGTTGCCCTCGGCCGTGTCGGCGACGTTCTTGACGCCAGCAGAAGTCGCGGTGATGGTCAGCGTATCGCCGGTGGGCAGCGTGAATATCTTGCCAGTCTTATCGGGCTCAACGGTCTTCCCGCCGTAGGTGACGGCGTAAACCTCGCTCTTATGAGTCTTCCCGTCGTAGGTCCAGCTCTTCGAGGAGGAGCTTATCGCAAGCGGCGTATCAGAGGACGTGATGATGATGTTGCCGTTGACGTAGGTGATCTTGTAGTTGTCGGTAGCTGAACCGAGGTTGGCGCTAGACGGTTCAAGCACATTCCACTTACCTATGTCCTTAGCCTGGCCATCGAGCGTGATCGACTCGAGCGCGTCGCTGCCCCTCAAGCCCTCGACAGTCACTTTCTTGGCAATATCAGCTGGATCATCATATACCGCATCTTCCGGGCCGTGCAATTTGCCATCGTAGACATAGGTCTGGTCGTTGGCCGCGATGGTCAATTTGGCCGGGCCGATCTCGAGGGTGCCGTTGGTGGTCTTGACCGTGAACTGGCCGGTCACGTCCTCGCCGTCGGCGTCCTTGACGACGGCGGTGC
>JBGUXY010000084.1:0-12251 GCA_045118335.1 Eggerthellaceae bacterium | reverse complement strand
AAGTGCTATGGCTGAGGGAACGGTCAAGTGGTTCGGCGGTAAGAAACCTGACGGGAAGACGCGCAGTTACGGCTTCATCACTCAGGATAACGGGGAAGACCTGTTCGTCTATTACAAGGAAATCGAAAAAGACAAAGAAGGCTTCAAGACCCTTGAAGAGGGTCAACGTGTATCTTTCGAGGTTGAAGAAGGCCAAGACGGAAAGCTTCAAGCGGTTAACGTTCGAATCCTTTAACTCAGAGTCGCGCACGGGGGCTGGTCGAGCGATCTCGTGCGCGACACGTTGTGGTTCATCGTATGAACATCGCATCGCCGAATGAGAGCATTCGGTATTCGGATGTGACGGCGTGCCGATAGGCGGCCATCACGTATTCACGCGTGCTGAAGGCGGAAACGAGCATCATCAGAGTCGAACGGGGAACGTGGAAGTTCGTGATGAGCGCGTCGACCACGTGGAATTGCGACCCCGGCAACAAGAACAACGATGTTTTCGCGTTATCTCGGGCAACGAGCGTCCCTGCGCTTTCATCCCATGCGCTCTCCAAGCTGCGTACGCTCGTGGTGCCTACGGCAATGATCCGCTTTCCTTGACCATGAGCTTTTCGGCAAGCGTCGACCACAGCCTGAGACACGGTATAGGTTTCGGTGTGCATCAGATGCTGCGTGGGGTCTTCCTCGTCCACTACGCGAAACGTGTCGATTCCCACTTGCAGCTCCACGGTTACGAACTGGCCTCCCTTGTCTTTTATGCGTTCGATCAATTCTGGGGTGAAATGGAGGCCTGCGGTGGGAGCTGCAGCGGACTTTTCCGCAGTTGAATACACCGTCTGGTACATTTCCTCGTCGCCGGTGTAGTTGCGGATGTAGGGCGGCAGCGGGGTGTGCCCCACGGCATGCAACGCCTTATCGAGGGTGGAATAGGTGGCCGTGCTCAGCTGCGCGATGCGCTCCCCCTTGCCGCCTTCCGTCCAATCGACGATTTCCGCCACCAGGGCCACTGCGCCCGACTGGTCGGTGAACTCTATGACGGCTCCCGGCTTCAGGCGCTTGCCGGGGCGGACCAACACCTCCCAAAGTGCCATCTGGTTCGAGCTCGCATGGGAATCCATTCGCTCGCGCAAAAGGAACACTTCCGCGGCGCCGCCCGTTGATCGTTTCGAACCAAGAAGCCGTGCGGGCAGCACGCGCGTCTCGTTGGCCACGAGCACATCGCCCGGCTCGATGTAATCGTAGATGTCCCGAAAAACGCGATCTTGCAGTTCACCGGTCTGCCGATCCATCACCAGCATCCGGCATTCGTCGCGCACGGGCCAGGGTTCTTGTGCAATGCGCTCTTCGGGCAGATCGTAATCGAAGTCGGCTGTTTTCATAAAGGCCATCGCCCTCTCGTCTACCTGCACGCCGCTTTGCGTGTCTGCTCTTGCTCTTTCAGTTGGGCTCGGACCTTGTCGCGCATCTCGCGCTTGGCACGTTGCTTGCGATCGTATGCTGCCCGCATGTCGGCCTTGCGCTTCCGCTCTTGCTCGCGTTGGGCTTCCAGAGGTGCACGTTCGGCTGCACGGCGTGCCTTTTCTGCTTCGCGGGCAGCCTTGCGCTCTTCGCGCTCGTCTCGGGCTTCCTTGTCGGAGTACACGCATCCGCAGTAGTTTTGCCGGTACATGCCCAGCGCCCTGCTGCGTAACGTGGCGTTGTGGTAATAGGGGCGGTAGTCGCGAAACACCGGCACGAGGCCCCATGGCTCGCAAGCGCGCTCGAGTTCCTCGGCGATGGTGAACGTGTACTGGTAGGGGCTCACGGTGAGCGTGGTGGCCAGGGCTTCGAACCCGTTTTCCGCAGCATAGCGGGCAGATTCTTCGAGCCGCATACGGTAACATGCCCGGCAGCGCGCTTCGCGGTCCCCGTTTTCGAGCCAGGAAGATCCCACGGTCGCATGCCAGGTATTCGGATCGTAGGAACCTTCTATCACAGAAACACCTTCCTCGCGCGCCCATTCGAGCAACGTCTCCAAGCGGCGAACGTATTCGCCTTTGGGGTGAATGTTGGGATTCACATACGATATAACCAGGTCATGGCCCTCTTCTTGCAGCAGTCGCACCGGCTCGAGCGAACAGGGGCCGCAGCAGGCGTGAAGTAGGATTTTCATGGTAGCCAGCATGCTCCTTTCGAACGTCCCGTATACTACCACGTTGACGAACGGACACGTGAAACGGTGAAACCATGGCACTAAACGAGTATATCGAACACAGGACAGGCGAAGTCGGGCTCGCCGACGCACAAGTTGGGCATGCCAAAGAACGAAAAGTCGCAGCGTTTGGCAAAAGCGGCAACGCCTGCTTGGATGGTGGCGCGGCATCGCCACGTTCAGGGGATGCGGATGGTCTCGGGTACCAGGCGATATTCTTCGACCTTGACGGTACGTTGCTGCCCATGGAGCTGGAAGACTTCATCGATGAGTATTTCGTCGTCTTGGCGAAAAGCGCCGCGCGCCATGGGTTCGATCCTGCTGCGTTCTCTCGTGCCGTGGGCGTGTCGGTTAAGGCCATGGCGGAACACGACCCCGAAATCTTGAATGCCGACGCTTTCTGGAATCGCTTCGAATGCGAATGGGGGCATGTCGGCGATCGCGAGCGGGCTTTCTTCGACGAGTTTTACGAACATGACTTCGACTTGGTGGGAAAGGGCGTGCAGCAGAATCCAGCGGCGGCACGCGCCGTGAACGCCTTGCGCAAGAAGGGATACCCACTCTACCTTACCACCATGCCCATGTTCCCGAAGGCCGCGGTAGAACGCCGGCTTCGCTGGGCAGGTGTAGACCCCGTTGCGTTTCGCCTGTTAACCTGCTATGACAATTCGACTGCCTGCAAGCCCCATCTCCATTACTACCGTGAGAGCATCCAGCGTGCGGGCGTTTGCGGGCAGCGCATCCTCATGGTGGGCAACAACACCGAAGAGGATCTGGTGGCGATGCAGCTGGGCATGGACGCCTATTTGGTCACCGACTATCTTATCAACCCCAACGACTTCGATATCGACACGGTGAAGCACGGCACGCTTTCCGACTTCGCCGATTTCGCAGAGTCGCTTCCCGATTGCCGGGCGTAAGAGCACAGGAGGGCGTGCTCTCGACGCTTCTCTCGTATAAAGCGCGTATCGTTTGCAAGCTCAGGAGGAATCCATGGCACTGTTCGATTTCACCGTAGACGCCCAAAGCGGGCATGCCCGTGCGGCCACGTTCGAGACGGCGCATGGGCTTGTGAGCACGCCTCTGTTCATGCCGGTGGGCACGCATGCCACGGTGAAGGGCACCTTACCCGAAACGCTGCATGCCCTGGGTGCGCAGATCGTGTTGGCAAACACCTACCATCTGAGCCTGCGCCCAGGGGCCGACCTGGTAGCCGAAGCGGGGGGCTTGCATCGGTTCATGAATTGGAATGGCCCCATTCTCACCGATTCGGGTGGATTCCAGGTGTTCAGCCTGGCCGACACTCTCACACTCGATGCCGATGGCTTGAATTTCCAATCCATCTACGATGGGGCCAAAGTGCGCTGGACCCCCGAGTCGAACATGCGCATCCAAGAGCAACTGGGAGCCGATATCGCCATGCAACTCGACCAGTGCACGCCCTATCCGGCGACACACGAGTTCGTGCAGGAAGCCGTAGACCGCTCTGCCGAATGGGCCAAGCGTTGCCTGGTGGCTCACACGCGAAAAGACCAGGCACTTTTCGGCATCGTGCAAGGCGGCATGGAACTCGACTTGCGCATGGAATCCATTCGTCGCCTGCTGCAGATTGGTTCCGAAAACGCGACTGCAGGGGGGCGCGACTTCGACGGCTTCGGCATCGGCGGCTACTCGGTAGGCGAAGAGCACGACGTCATGTTCCAGACCATGGGAACGGTGGCGCGCGCCCTTCCCCCGAACAAGCCGCGCTACCTCATGGGTGTTGGGAATCCCACGACGCTCGTGCGTGCCGTGCGCGAGGGCGTGGACATGTTCGACTGCGTGCTCCCCACCCGCACGGCGCGCATGGGAACGGCTTTTTCCAGCACGGGCCGCATGAACATGCGCAATGCGAAGTTCAAACGCGATTTCACGCCGCTCGACCATGCATGCGAATGTCCCACCTGTCGGCATTACACCCGTGCCTACATCCGCCATCTGGTGAAGAGCAACGAAATGCTTGGAGCCGTGCTCCTCACGCAGCACAATCTCCACTACCTGCTCGACCTCATGCACCGAGCTCGAAAGGCCATCCTCGCCGATGCGTACGAAGAGTTCTATCAAGAGTGGATGTCGTCTCCTGCCGCTCGGGATTACTGATCTTCGCCCGATCATTGCCGCATTTAGACGGTTTCGGTGAACATTGTTGCGAAACAACGGCCAAAGAGCTGAGCGCATGGTGAAATTATCCATGGGCAAGGCATAATTGTGTCATAATGCGAAAGTTACCGTTTCATCGTGTTTCTACGGAGGGCCTTTTTATGGCTGAAGCGAAGAAAACCAACAAGCAGCTCAACGTTAGCGCCGACCGCCGCAATGTCTGGCTGCTCGTCTTGACAACCCTTCTGGTCGTGGGCTCGATCATCATGTTCATGCCGCCAAGCCAGAAGATAAACCAAGGCCTCGACATCCAGGGCGGCCTTTCGGTGGTGCTCACCGCGAACAGCACCGATGGTTCCCAGGTTACCGCCGAAGACATGGAGACGAGCCGCAGCATCATCGAGACGCGCGTGAACGCACTCGGTGCATCCGAGGCCACGGTGCAGGTCCAGGGCAACAATCAGATCCTCGTGCAGATTCCCGGCTTGTCCGACACCGAAGAGGCTCTCAACACCATCGGAAGGACTGGTCAGCTGGAATTCGCCCGACTCGACTCGTTTACCGACGAGGCGGTTCGCAACCAGATCGACACCGGTCAATACGTGACCGAGGGCACCTACACCGACGATTATGGCAACTCGCTACCTTCGGGTGAAACCACCTACATGGAAGTGGAAGAAGGTACCTATGAGCCCATCGTCACCGGTTCCAATATCCGCTCGGTACGCTTGAGCCAAGACGAAGCGGGTCTGTACTGGGTAGTCGACATCGAGCTCGATGCGGAAGGCACGAAGGCCTTTGCCGATGCGTCCCGCGATCTGGTTGGCGATCACGGCAAGATCGTCATCATCTTGGACCATCAGGTGCAGTCTGCTCCCGCCGTGCAATCTGTCATAGATGGCGGTCGCGTGGAAATTTCTGGAAACTACACCCAGGCGCAGGCGGAAGGCCTGAAGACGGTGCTGGAAAGCGGCTCGCTGCCCGTGAGCTTCGTCTACGAGCAGAGCCAGACCGTCGGCCCGACGCTTGGCCAGAACGCGCTTTCGACCGGCGTGCTGGTGGCTGGCATCGGCTTGCTCGTGGTCATGCTCTACCTGCTGTTCTTCTACCGCGGCCTGGGCCTGCTCACCGCAGCGGCCATGGCAGTGTTCGCATGCCTCTACCTTGGCCTGCTGGCCACGCTTTCGCACTTCGGGCTTTTCAGCCTGTCGCTTGCCGGTATCGCCGGCGTCGTGCTCACCATCGGCATGGCAGCCGACTCTTCGATTCTCACGCTCGAACGCTTCCGCGAGGAGATCCGTTTCGGCCGCTCCATTCGCGCCGCCTCAATCACCGGCGTGCGTCACGGCATCATGACGTCCATCGACGCCGACTTGGTGTCCCTGGTCACGGCCCTTGCCCTGTTCTTCTTGGCCACGAGTTCGGTGAAGGGCTTCGGCCTCACGCTGGCCTTGGGCATCATCTGCGACATCGTGATGATGCTCATCTTCAAGGCTCCCATCATCCGCCTGCTCGCACCACACGCCATGAAGCGCAACCCGGGCTTCTGGGGCGTGAACGACTGCCAGGCTGCGGCCGAGACCTACGGTGCGCTGGCGGCGGCCGAAGGCACGACGGTGGAAACCGCTGCTTCCGCCGAAGCCATCAACCAGCAAGATAACCGCGAATTCGCCCGTCGTCGCGGAGGCGAAGAAGGCGAGCGGCTCGCCGAAGAAGCCGGCAAGCTCAAGGGTCGTTTCCTCAAGCACGACATCAACTTCCTGAAGTACCGCAAGGTGTTTTTGAGCGTTGCCGCGGCAGCCATGGTGCTTTGTCTGCTGTGCATTGGCATCAAGGGGCTAAACTACGGCATCGAGTTCATTGGCGGCACGTCCATCGAGTTCAACGACACTGGTGACATCACGCTCGAGCAGATTCGTGACGCCTTCAACGAAGCCGGCGAGCCCGACGCCGTTATCCAGACTACCGAGACCAGCGGCAACGAGGGCTTCATCGTGCGCATCACGCAAACCGATGCCGCCGCCGCTGCCGCCACCGCAACGCAGGTTGCCGACGCCCTGGGCATTTCCACCGACAGCTTCCAGGTGAACACCATCGGGCCCGACTGGGGCATCACCATCATCCGTTCGATGGTAATCGCCCTGCTTGTTTCCTTCGTGCTCATCGTGCTCTACATCGCGTTTCGGTTCGAATACAAGATGGGCCTTACCGCGTTGGTGGCCTTGCTGCACGACATCATATTGGTTGTGGGCATCTATGCCTTGCTCGGTCGCGAGATGAATCCCAACACCATCGCGGCCCTGCTCACGATCTTGGGCTATTCGCTCTACGATACCGTGGTGGTGTTCCATCGAATCGCGGACAACATGGAGCATTCCGATATCAAGTGCACGTTCATGACCATGGCCAACCATTCCATGAACCAGGTGTTCCTGCGCTCGATCAACACATCGCTCACTTCGCTGTTCCCCGTCGTGTTCATGCTGCTCTTCGGCAGCGAAACGTTGCAGGACTTCGCGTTCGCCATGGTAATCGGTCTCATCTCTGGCGCGTATTCGTCGATTGCCATCGCCTGCCCGCTGTTCTCGATGTGGAAGACCCGCGAGCCGGAATATGCCAAGCTCGAGAAGAAATATGGCAGCGAAGTCGGGCGCTTCGAGTTCGCTCGCGGTGCCTTGAGCGCAACGAAACTTGCGCCAGCGGCAGCAACGGTGGCAGCCGGTCCGGTCGACATCGACTCCGACGTGCAGGTGCCCGTTGGCGACCTTTCCGGCGGAAAGGCGGCAAGCCAGGCTCCCAAGACTGGTGCTCAGGCTGCCAAGGCCGCACGTAAGGCGAACAAGAACAAGGGTGGCCAGTCCGGCAAGGGCAACTATCACTATTCGGGGAAGGGAAAGAAGCAATGAGGCAGGGAAGCGCTGCGAACTTCTGCCCTCCGGTCGAGGAGGGCGTGGTCTTCACCTTCGAAGACGAGAACGGCGACCTGGTGAACCTGGAGTTTCTGGGCTTGGTCATCTTGCGTGACCTGCGCTATGGATTCTTCTTTCCCGTAACCGAGGATGCGCCGGCAACCTCGTCGGGCGAGATCGTGGTGCTGCAGGTCACCGATATGGACGAAGAGGGCCAGCCCGATGGCTTCGAACTCGTGGAAGACGAAGCCATCGCGCTTGAAGCCTACGAAGCGTTCAGGGTGGCTGCCAAAGACCTCTATGATTTCGAGTAAGGCTCTGCGGTCGCATTGCCATTGGCCTGGCAAGGCCACGCCGCCTGCGGTCATGTGATGCGGCGTGCGCGAAAAAGCGTCTATTGTTAACAAATCTGCAAAGAAAGCCTTAGACAATTGTTAAACTGTGGGGCTTTAGCTCAGCTATTGTTATTGAGTGCGTATAAGAAGGAGTGGGGAGAAAAACAACATGGATTTCGTAACTGCAATTCACAGCGTCGTCGGCGCAGTGGACGGATGGCTATGGGGCATGCCTTTGATCATCGTCCTCGTCGGCACGCACGTCTATATGACCATTCGCACGCATGGCATCCAGCGCAAGGTCTTTACCGGCATCAAGATGTCGTTCGTGAAGGACCCCAACGCCGAGGGCAACGTGAGCCAGTTTGGCGCGCTCACCACGGCGCTGTCGGCAACCATCGGCACTGGTAACATCGTCGGCGTGGCCACGGCAGTGGTCTCCGGTGGCGTTGGTGCTATCTTCTGGATGTGGATCATCGGCGTGTTCGGCATCGCGACGAAGTACGCTGAGACGTTCATTTCCGTGAAGTACCGCGTACGCGACCATGCAGGCGACATGCTCGGAGGCGCCATGTATGCGCTCGAGCGCGGTTTCCCCGGCAAGACGTGGGCCAAGATCGTGGCGTTCCTGTTCGCCTTGTTTGCGGCACTGGCTTCGTTTGGCATCGGCGGCATCGCCCAGTCCAGCTCCGTTTTGGGCATCATGCAGCATTACCTGGACCCCAATGGCACGAACATGGCGATGTCGGTGATCATGGGCATCGTCTTGGTTGTGGCCGTGGGTCTGGTCATCATCGGCGGTATTCGCGGTATCGCCCGCGTGTGCGAGAAGATCGTTCCCTTCATGGCCATCTTCTACGTGATCGGCTGTATCGTCATCATCATCATGAACGGCGCCTACTTCTTCGAGGCAATCAAGTGGATCGTCGTGTGCGCCTTCACCCCACAGGCCATGGTTGGCGGCGGCGCAGGCTTCGCCGTGGCAACCGCCCTGCGTTTCGGTGCTGCTCGCGGCTTGTTCTCGAACGAGTCTGGTATGGGTTCCGCTCCGCTGGCAGCCGCTAACGCCACCACCCGCAACCCTGCACGCCAGTCGCTCGTTTCCATGACCGGCACCTTCTGGGACACGGTTATCATCTGCGCGATCACGGGCATCACGCTGACCAGCTCCATCTTGGCCAATGCCGACATCTCGGCGATGTATCAGGCCACCAACGCCTTGGCCGTGGGTGACGAGGCCACGCTTTCCGCCATGGCTGCCACCTATGGCACCGACAGCGTGCTGCTGTCCGGTTTCGCGAAGGGCTTGCAGCTCACCACATCGGTCTTCGATCAGATTCCCATCTTCGGCCCCCTCATCCTGTGCGTGGGCATGGTCATGTTCAGCTACACCACGCTGCTTGGTTGGAGCTGGTACGGCAACCGCGTTATTGCCTACCTGTTCGGCAAGAAGGGCATCCGCCCCTACCAGATCATCTTCTTGTGCTTCGTGTTCTTCGGCGCCCTGGGTGCTGTCGGCACGGGCATCGGCCCCGAGCTCACCTCGCTGGCGTGGGATTTCTCCGACGTCATGAACGGCCTCATGGTCGTTCCCAACGTCATCGCCATCTGGGCGCTGGCATCCATCATCACGAAGGACACGAATCACTACGTCTGGGATGGCAACATCGACGAGAAGGACGAGACACCCATCCCGCAACTTGACGACAAGTAAGCGGAAAGCTATTTGGTTTCCTTCGTCTAGCACGGGGCGGTCGGGCAGGCCGCCCCGTTTTCTTGCATTCCGTTGAAAAGGCGGTTTCGCGGATTTTAAGGTGATACGGGTTTATACCGACTCGCGCCGATGCCACGGAGCGCACCGTGCGAGCGCCGAACATGCAGTTTGGAATCCTATGCGAAACGCACTTCCAGGTCGATTATCGAAGTCCTCCGATTGCGCATGTGGCGCTATACTGTGGTCATGAATGATTTGGGAAAGACACTGCTTATCGCAAACCCCACTGCTCAAATTGGGCGTGCGGGGTCTGCTGCACAGCATGTGGTCGAGGCGCTTCGCGCGGCGCTTGGCGAAGATAGCTTCGAGGTCGCCTATACGCAGCATGCGGGTCATGCGGTCGAAATCGCAGCTTCCGTGGGAAACGACGTGCGAACCGTGGTTGCGCTTGGCGGCGATGGGGTGGTGCACGAGATCGCCAATGGCCTGATGCGGTGCAATCGTGCGGATCGACCTGCGTTAGCCGTGATTCCCGCTGGATCGGGCAACGATTATGCTTGCACGCTGGGTATGTCCATGAAGCTGGGGACCGCCGCCCGTCAAGTGCTCTCTGGCAGGCGGGTTCCTGCGGATGTGGGCGAATGCAACGGGGAATACTTCGTGGAGACGCTCTCTTTCGGCTTGGATGCAGCCATCGCGCTGTCGACGGTTGATTTGCGAAGAGAAACCGGGCGCACGGGCACCATGCTCTACGCTCAGGCAGGCATCGACCAGCTTCTCCACCACCGTGTTCCGTTGCGCTACGAAACGCTTCTGCACCATGCAGATGGCAAGGACGAGGACCTGCGCCTCGAAGGCGAGTCGTTTATCTTCGCCGTGCAAAACGGGCCAACGTATGGGGGCCATTTTCGAATTTGCCCAAACGCGCGAATCGACGACGGCCTGTTCGATGTGTGCTTGGCGCATCCGCCCATGTCGGCATTGTCAGCCGTTACCTTGTTCGCTCGGGCGAAAAGCGGCTGGCATACGGGAGATTCGCGCGTTGAGCTTCACACGGCACGTTCACTCGAGATATCCTTCGATGAACTGCCTTTGGCCCAGCTTGATGGCGAAAAGCTCGTTGGACGCATGTTCAACGTCAGCATGCATCCCGCTGCCTTGACGGTGGTGACTGCGAAATAGGTCGCGCTGTTTTGGTTGGTATCGCAACGCCCGAAAGATGCTATCGGGCTGCGCGCGGGTGGCCTTTACCGACCGTCGCGCATACGACGGAGCTTCTCCAGGGTTTCCGGGCTCACGCGGCTTGCGATGGTGGATTTGGGTGCCAGGCGGGGCGCCCGCTCGATGCGGGCAGTGCTTTCCGCCATTTCTACTTCCTGGGAAAAGCCATCTGAGCTCATGCGGTCGACGCCGCCGCCGAATACCGTGTCCTGCACGGTGGCGTCACTGGTTACGACCAGCACCTCGATGCCCTTCTCGCGTGCGTCGTGCGCGAGCTTTTCGATCACCTTGTCGGCTGTAGACCCCTTGGGGGAAAACATGATGCGCACGCCTCCGACGGAATCAGCCTTGCCGTTGGAAAAGTCGTTGCCGCCGCCGTCGTAGACGATCACGGCGGAATAGTCGCGTCCCGCAAACGAGATAACATCGCGCAGCAGCACTTCACGTGACTTGTTCAGCACGTCGTCTGTCCAATCGGGGTTCTCGCGCATCTTGCGATATCTAAAACCCGACCGCAGCACGTTGTACCCATCCACGATGAGCAGCTTTTCCCTATGCTTCGCCATGTTTTCGCCTTCGCGTCTTGCTGTCAAACTGGTGTCACAATATACCACGTCCAAATGACGGCGAGTGCGGGAGACGATAAAAGGTGCTGCAGAAAAGACAGCTCCTTTCTCCAGTGCGGTGCGGCTGGAAAAGATTCTGTAAGATTGCCCCAGGTAAATGGCCAAATTTAACAGGAAAACTCCATAGCTCGTAAAACTTTTTCTTGACCTGGGCATTTTGCGCTCGTATCATAGCAAATTACGATTTTTTGCAGAATTGCGGTCATTCTTGAAGGAGGAAAGAAACCGTGGCGCAAGCAGAAAAAACAGCTCCCACCAGCCTTTATAGGAGCCGCCGAAGCTTCGCGAAGATTCCGGACGTCATGGACGTTCCCAATCTTATCGCCATCCAGATCGAAAGCTTCAAGTGGTTTACCGAAGAGGGTCTCGATCAGGCTTTCAACGACATCTGCCCCATCGAGAGCAGCTCGAAGGACATGCGCGTCGAAATCGGCAAGCATGAGTTCGGCGATCCCAAATACACCGTGGACGAATGCAAGCTCAAGGACGTCTCGTACCAGGCGCCCCTGTTCGCCGAGGTTCGCTTCACGAACCTGGAAACGGGCGAGATAAAGGAACAGGATGTGTTCATGGGCGACTTCCCGCTCATGACCCCGCGTGGCACCTTCATCATCAACGGTACCGAGCGCGTGGTGGTTTCCCAGCTCGTCCGCAGCCCCGGCGTCTATTTCGGTGCCGAGCGCGACAAGACCAGCGATAAGACCATCTACAACGCCAAGGTCATTCCCAGCCGCGGTGCCTGGCTTGAGTTCGAGACCGACAAGCGCGACATCCTTTCCGTGCGCATCGACCGCAAACGCAAGCAGCCGGCAACGCTGTTGCTGCGCGCCTTGGGCCTAGCCGAAACGCGCGAGGAAATCTTGGAGGTGCTTGGCGATTCCGAAATGGTGCTGCGCACCCTCGACCGCGATCCGGCAACCACGCGAGACGAAAGCCTCATCGAGCTCTACAAGCGCTTCCGTCCGGGCGAGCCGCCCACGATCGATTCCGCCCGCACGCTGCTCGACGGGCTGTTCTTCAACCCTCAACGTTACAACTTGGCGAAGGTGGGCCGCTACAAGATCAACAAGAAGCTCGGCTTCGATCCTGAAAACGATTCCTCCACGTTGACTCAGGAAGACATCG
>JBGUXY010000083.1:0-4553 GCA_045118335.1 Eggerthellaceae bacterium | reverse complement strand
GACATGGGTGAGGCGCCTGGAGCAGGAGAGGGGCCTGGTGCGGGCGAAGAGCCCGATGCGGGAAAGGAGTCCGGAGCAGGAGAGGGGCCCGCTGTGGAAAAGGGGGCCACCGATGCGTAACGTGTTGGCCATCGCCCGCCGCATCCTTGTGCAGTTCGCACACGACAAGCGCACGCTCGGGCTGTTGTTCGTGGCTCCAATCGTGGTGCTCTGGTTGCTCACCGTCCTGCTCGGTCAGGGGGAGTACGAGCCCAGACTTGCTGCGGTCGACCTTCCATCCGAATTCGAGGCGTGCTTGGTCGAGAAGAACGCGACCGTCACGATTGCTGACATGGGCGAAGCAGAGCGCATGTTGCGTGCCAACGAGGTCGATGCCGTGCTCTACTGTGCGGGCGAGGAAGGCGACGAACTGGTGGTGTGGGCCGAGGGATCCGATTCCACGAAGACGTCTGCCTCGCTGCGCGTTGCAACTGAGGCGCTGGCCGACATGCGAGCCGACGCCGCAGACAGAATGAAGGCCGATGTCGAATCGAAGCGAGCCGAGCTCGAAGACCTCAAGCTGCAAGCCGAGCAAAAGCGCCAAGACGTTCTGGACAGGACGGAGGATCTCCGCGCGACGTTCGACAACGTGCCCGATGCGCTCAAGCAGCAGCTGGGTGTGAGTGAAGATGACCTGGACATTGCCGCCGAATTCGATGACATCGAGTTCCCCAACTTGGATGATTTCGGGTTCGACCTGTCCGACTACCTGCCCGTATCGAACGTAGAGGTGTTGTACCTTCACGGAAACGACGAGTGGAAGATGTTCGACTTCTACGGACCTGTGTTCATCGGCATTTTCCTGTTTGTGTTCGTGTTCATTACGAGCGGCATGTCCCTGGTCAACGAGCGCAGCGCGGGAACCATGAAGCGCTTCCTTGCGACGCCCGTCAAACCTGCAGAGGTTCTTGGGGGTTACACGCTGGGGTTCGGGGTTTTGGCACTCGTGCAGTCGGCGATCATCGTGCTGATCGCCCTCACGCTGATCGGGTTCCCGTGCGAGGGGAACGTCGCCCTGGTCGTGCTCACCGCGGTTTCGCTGGCCATCGTCAGCGTGACGTTGGGCCTTTTGGTGAGCGGTTTGGCATCGAGCGCGTTCCAGGTGATCCAGTTGATGTTGCTGTTCGTCGTTCCGCAGATTCTGCTTTCGGGGCTTTTCGACCTTTCGGCTGCACCCGGATGGCTCCAGGCCATCAGCGCCTGCTTGCCCCTCACATATGGCGTGGACGCCTTGCGCGCAATCATGCTGCGTGGTGCCGGCTTTGCGCAGATCGGGCTTGATTTGGCTGTCGTCTGGGGTTTCGTCGTTGTGTTCTTCGCGCTGGCATCGATCGGCTTCCGCAAGAATAGGGTGGCTCGTTAGGCAATTGCTGCCAACAACTGGAGAAAAAGAGCAAATCGTAGAATCCTCAGGGCACCTGCCAGATGAGATGCTTCCGCGCATTCCTCGGCTCAGCTTGCCTGATGTCTTGCTACATACCTCAGTCGCTTTGCCCTTTCTTGGCATTCTGATGAGCAGTACTTCGTGTCGACCCTGCGCCCGAGGTCGCGTGGTGTGAACAGTCTGGCACATTCTGGATTCGCGCACAACCTATACGCATCGTTGTTCAGCAAACCGCGTGCGAGCTGCGTGAAAACGGCGCGTATCAGACTCGTGGGTTGTTCGGGTGCACCCTCCACGACGAGCTGGATACTCGGGAACTCCTGGTTGAGAATCATTGCGACGTAATCTACCGCAATCTTCGCATCGGCTGCTTCCATGTTTGTCATTGGTGGAAGATCGTCCCTCAAAACGCGTGTCGTATCGCGTATGGCACGCTGGGCATCCAAGACCGTGGCGATTGCCTCGCGGAAGGTGACCGCAGATTGCTTCATGAGCACGCGTTCTTCCTGATACTCCTCGTCTGGGACGCTGTCGAATATCGCTTGGGAGGCGAGGATTCCGTTGCGCTGGTCCTGGAGTATGCTCTCATAGATACCTGCAAAGATGCTGTCATCGGGCTCCGGCCTGATTTGCTCGCGCACGCTCGTCATCGGTTTGATCTTGCGCGCGCCGCATATCCATCCGAACTCTTGCTGGAACCTAAGCAGCTCAGAGATATCGAGAGGGTTGAGTGAGAGAAACTCGTTGCAGTAGAAGCCGTCGGGTAGCTCGACCGTGTTAGGCTCCTGGCCGATTTCTATATTGGCAAGGTTTAAACAGAAGTAACAGCTGTCGAGATCTTCAGCGTGGACCGTCGTACGCGTCTTGGGCCCAAGGTAGTAGTCGTCGAAGTATTTCGAGGCATTTGCACCATCGGTGATTACTGGCGGCGTCGCTACGCGCATTCTAGTTGCGATCGGTATCGAGGAAAACTTGAACCTTACATCCTTTTTAACTGGTCTACTGAGGAAGTCATCCTCATCGTTCTCTGGCAAATTAGGTTCTGCGTTCATTCTAATCCTAACTAAATAACGTAACTAGTTAAACTAATATATAGTTATTATCCTTCGAGCTGTTCCTCAAGTCAACTAGCAGAAGGGAGACAATTATGGAGGAGCAGTTCGATAAAAGCCTATACGCTGGCGCCGCAAAAGCACGTGCCTCGAACGCAAAAGGCAAGAAGAAACCCCCTCATCATGCTCGTGATGTGTTCCACGCCTGGATGTTGGAGGGAGCGGAATACGCGAAGCCTCTGGACATGCCAAAACTCGCACCGGTTCACGTCGACCCCAATCGTCTCGTTGCATTCTCGGACGCAATGAGCCCCAAATGCCGTGACTTCGACTGCTTTGTTCACTTCTTCGAGGACGATTGCAGGATTGAGCGCTTCTGGAACAACCCGAAGGCCTATGTCGGCAAATTGGGCAAGTTCCAAGGGGTCATCGGGCTCGATTACAGCGTGTGCTGGGACTTCCCAGTGGCGCTCAAAGACTACAACCACTGGCGCAATTCGGTCTGCACTTACTGGCTGCAAAACCATCTCCCTTATGCAGTGCCTCAGGCGCGTTGCGAGGACGATGATTATAAATCGGTGCTGGCGGGCTTTCCAAAACACTCGACAATAGCTATCGGAGCGCGTTCGATGGTCAGGAACCGAGATGATCGCGCGGTCCTTAAGAAATCGGTCGAGCACATTGTCAATTTCCTAAAGCCCTCAAACCTACTGTGGTACGGTAGTGACCAGTACGGCGTCATCGACTACCCCTGCTCAAAAGGTATTCCCGTTCATGTGTATCCTGCAAAGGGGCGCGGTAGCCTCAACCATCATGGCGGTGAGCTCTGATGGGTGGGCATAGCAGCGGCGGGCTGTTTCCGGGGGCGGCGGGGACTGCTGGCGGCAGCCCCGGTATGGGCTTGGATGGCGGTACAATGTCCGAAACCGGAAACGGGGCTTCATCCTCTGTGGTCGGAAGTGCACGCGAACGGCTTCTAGATGAAGCCGTCACTGGCGAGGCGCGTGGGGTTGTCAAGGAGCTCTACAGGCCGAAGGCTAAAACTGGCGACGGAGGTACGGCCGATGCGATTCGCGAACAGTTGCGTACCGGCGAGCTGGTTGGCGGGAGGGATCACATACGGAAGGGGCGCGAGCGCCTTCGTCAGATAAAGAAGATTCTCGCTAGGAACCCCAACCATCCCGATAGGGCGTTGCTGGAAAGGCTAAGAGACGATCTCGAAGACGCACTTGGAGGTGCCTAAGATGAACGAAAGGCAGATGAACGAATCGTTGTTGGCTGCATTCCCCGAGCTCGAAGGCGAGTTCGAAAAGTACGTGTCGTGGCAGGATGGCATGGATACCGGAGCTTTTCTGACTTACGAGGACGTTTTTCGTCCGCACATCGAGCATGCACTCGCGAACGGCGACGCAGGCTTCCTCTACAGGGCGGGTGCCTTTATCGAGGACCTTTATCTTACTGGCGACGAGTATGCGGTTAACGTTGTCTACGTCGGGATTCTGGAGGGGTTGAAAGCGAACTGTGACAACGGGGCGATCCGCGTATACCTGAAACCAGTAACCCAAAAGGAGTTTGACGAACTCAAATACTAGTCTTGCTGGACGCGTATGCATTAAGCCGAGGAAAACGCAACGCGGCTCATCTAGCAGGTGTTTTGCAGATTCCTCGGCTTAGTTTCTTCTCTGGTTCATGCAGGTTATGCCGATATCAGCATAGCATCCAATGATCTGGGGGACAGATTCCTTGACTCATTCGAATCGCTCTGCACCGAACGCTTGCGATAACTGTTTTGCATCGAAGCTACTTCAGGCGCGTGGCCATGAATGCGAAAAGTGCAACAGCAAGAAGCGCCGAGAATGCGAGCGAGGCCTGATAAGGCAGGGCGGGGCCAACAAAAAGGCCGGCGCTTGCAAGCGTGCCTGTGCTTGCGAGCGATTCGCCCGCTGCTCCGCTCGCGGCCCTGATGGTTTGGAAGACCGTGAGCTGCACGAGCGACGTCGTCTCGTCGATGAACACGCAGCAGGTGAACAGGGGACGGGTTTGGTGTTCAGGTGAACAGGGGACGGGTTTGGTGTTCA
>JBGUXY010000082.1:0-28871 GCA_045118335.1 Eggerthellaceae bacterium | reverse complement strand
CAACCTGTTGGCTTATCTGTCACAACCGAAAGCGACAGGCCCCCATCGCTGGGGGCCTGTCGTTAATGGTGGTCGGAGGGGGACTTGGGCGTATGCGCTGCGCGCATCCGCGGCCCTGCGCTCGCCTGCCGGCGTGCTCGGGCCTGAACAGCCCGCCGGGCTGTTCACCCTTCTCAGGGTTCAAGTCCACGGGCGTTCCTCGGACAAGAAAAGGCCCCCATCGCTGGGGGCCTGTCGTTAATGGTGGTCGGAGGGGGACTTGAACCCTCGGCACGCGGATTTTCAGTCCGCTGCTCTACCAACTGAGCTACCCGACCAGAGGTGGTTTCGGTTGCCCGAAACGCAAGTAACTATTGTACAGGGATGCTACCTTGTGGTCAAGAACAAATCGAAGAGGTTCCTGCGTGTTCGCATCTTCTGCACGATTGCCGGCTACGTTAGTCCACGTCCCCGGGATCGACCTCGTCTTCGGCAGCGAACGCCTCGGGCACGTCGTAGAGGATGTCGACCGCTTCGGGGTCGGGAGCACTTTTCGCCTCGGGTTCGTCTTCTATGTCAGCCACCAGGGCCTCGGGCTCATCGTAGTGGATATCGATCTTGTTGGAGGCGGGCTCGCCCTTGGCCTCGGGCACGTCGGAGAGGGTGTCGGCCGCTTCGGGGGCGACATTGGCTTTCAGCTCGGGCAAGATTTCGATGTCGGCTACCAGGGCCTCGGGCACGTCGTAGAGGATGTCGACGGCTTCGGAAGCAGGCGCACTTTTCGCCTCGGGTTCGTCTTCTATGTCAGCCACCAGGGCCTCGGGCTCGTCGAAGCAGACCTCGGGTACTTCCTCGACTACCGTTTCGATCTCGGTTGCGATGTCTTCCGCCGCTTCCGTCTCGTTGGCAGCGTTTGCCTGCAAGATGGCTTCGATGGCGTCGAGTTGCTCTTGCCTCAAGGCCTTCAAGGCGGCTTTGGCTTTCTTGGAAAGCTTCTTGCTCGGCATGGAATCGATCAGGTCGCAGTTAACGCGCGCGTCGCACAGGGCGCCCAGCTCGTCTTGAACCTGTTCCATGGCTGCGGGCATGCCTTCTGCGGCATCGCCGATGATATCGCCGAACTCGCGCGAGGTGTAGCGCACGCGCTTGGCGTCCTTGCGCAGCTTGTGGGTTGCATTCACGTCGCGATAGTCGGTTGCCAGGTAATTGGCTTCAAATTCCATCACCATCAGGTCGAAGTTCGACGCCACCTGATTGCGCGACAGGCCAAAGCGCTCTATGTCTTTACGCCATTCGATGTCGTCGAACCGCTTCAGCAGCTTTGCCGTGCTCTTGCGTGCCTTCTTGTTGCCGATAAGGAACAAAAGCTTCGCGCATTCCTTACGGCGCATCTTCGAGCACGCCTTCGACAGCTCTTCGCTTGCGTAGTCGGATTGCCCGATCGTGTCGGTGAGCACATCCAGCTCGCGCAGGCGCGATGTCGTAACAACCAGGTCGCGCAGCGAGGTCTGCAAAAACTTGTTTTGGGACTTGCGCTGGAAAGGCTCGACGAACGCAAGCTCCGAGCGCAGCGTTCGAATGGACACGCGGAAATCGTGCAGGGCTTCTACGTCTTCGGGTGCCTCCAAGAAGGCGTCCATGTTGGTTTGCACCTTCTTGGCCGAGTCGGACAAGATGCGCTCCACTTTGACCAGCGTTTTCCAGTTATCGGTGCGGGGGCCCTGCGAGAAGCTCCGCAGGGTGCCGTCGTAGGCCACCCCGTCGTACGCGGTGATGTCGAAAATGCCCAGCGACCCGGTCTTGAAGGGGACGGTGCCGCCGCACAAAACCGAAGCCACCTGCTCGATGAAGGGGTTGTGCCCAACAGCCACGACCACGTCCGCTTCGGCTTCGCGAGCTTCTTGCAAGAACCGCTCGACATGCTGCTCGAAAAGGCAATTGTGCGTCTTGATTTCGGAAACGCCCAAAACGAAGGCCACTTCCTCGGCGGATTCCATGGCGCGAACGGCTTCGCTCGACCAGATCTCGGTAGTGCCGTACAGGTATTCGGGCATGGTGCCCAAAGGAGCCAGCGTGTCTGGCAGCGTCGAAGCCAGGGCTCTTCTGCCTGCTTCGGTGAGCTTGCGTCCTAAGTCGTCTACGCCCTCCTGACGCGCTTGAGCCTTTCCGTGTCGTACCAGAACAACAAGAGAAGCCATTCTATCCTCCTATTCGCCAGGCCGTCTTGTCCGGCCCTTTTCGTGCACCTTGAATATGGCTCGCGTTTGGTGACAGTATTGTACATGTAGCATCATAGCCGAACGACGTCATGTGTGGGTGTGTGCTTTCCGAATTCTTCAATGCGCTTTCGGTAGCGTTTCAGCCTCTCGATTGCGGCAAGCTTTCACGAAGTTTGCGCTCGGGCAAAGCGGTGCTGCCAGCCAAGCAAAAGAACGGGCGAAGAACAGGTGGATGACATTGCGTTGACGATACGAAGACCCCTTATATGCGGGGCGTATACTTTCGCCGAAGGAAGCGTCCGCTTCGTTGTCAGAGAATCGACACCCAAAAGCTGGGTTCGTGCTTTGCAGAAGGGAGAGCCGCAATGCAAGAAGGCTATTTCAAGACCGCATGGTCGGATATCAAGAACTCGCCTGGGTGGTTTGGAAAGTGCTGCCTTTTGGGCCTGCTGCTCTTCATTCCCGTGTTCGGACCCATCGTGATGTATGGCTATTTGTTCGGATGGGCGCGCGACATCGCTTGGGACGTGCATCGGCCATTGCCGGAGAGAATCTTCGGCAACGAAGACGGGCAGCTCTATAGCCGCGGCTTTCACGTATGGCTCATCATGTTGATCGTCAGCGTGATTACTTCCGTGCTTGCCAGCATTGCCGCAGACAACGATTTTGCCAGCATCGTCGTTATGGCGGTGGGCATCTTCTTGAGCGTCATCGCAGGTGTGTGCATCATGCGTGCGGTCATCTACGCGCGTTTGGGTGCCGGCTTCCAGCTGAATCGCGTATGGTCCATGGCTTCCCACGATGCCAGCGGCCTGCTGCGCATTCTGGGCATGGTTTTGTTGGTGGGGCTTATCGTCGGAATCCTCTGGATCATCTTGTTCAGCATCGTGTTGGCGATTCTCATCGCTTGCGGTATCGGCCTTGGAGTAGGTGTAGATTGGATCGGACTAAGCGATGCCCTTGCATATGGCGCCCCCGATGCCGAATCGCAGCTGATAGCTGTCCTGGGCATGCTGGCGCCCGTCATCGGCATTGCAATCGTGCTTTTCTTGGTGTTGTTCTACCTGATAAACGTGGCTCAGGCGTGGATGATGATGCTGCAGTCTCGTGCGCTTGGTTACTGGACGCGGCAGTTTGACGTTGCCCGTTGGGGAGGTCAGGACGACCCCATGCCCTTCGAGCTCGAGAACGCGGTGCGCATGCAGGCCCAGACCGCCCAATACGCAGCCGCCCAACAACACTACCAGCAGGCACAGCAGTATCAGCAGGCACAGCAGTATCAGCAAGCCGGGCAGGCTCCAAGCCAAGTGCAAGTCGGTCAGGCTCCGGTTCAGCAGCAGCCTGGCGTGCAGAACCCTTATGTTGCTTCGGGGCATCCTCAGACTCAACCTGGTCCATACGCGCAGCAAGGGCAAGCAGCGCCAGGCGTTCCCGCCCAGCCCGCATCGCAAGGCGGATATCCTCAGCCTGCACCACAGGGTGGCTATCCCAAGCCCGAACGACTTGCCCAGCCAGCTCAGCAAACACAAGCCGCTTCCGTTGCTGCGCAGCCAGCGCAGGCGTATCAGCCGGCAGGGTCCCCGCAGTTTGGGAACGCTTCCCAACAGGCTGCTCCCGCCCAGTCCGCGCAAGCCGCGCAGCCCGTATCTGCCCAGGGAATCCAGGGAATACCCGTTGCTCAGGCCGCTCAGGCGCCCCAATCGCAGCCGGCGCAGCCCTCTTGGCAGCTTCAACAAGAGCAGCCACCACAGCCTGCGCAACAAGCCGCTCAGCCAGCACAATCTGCGAAAGCTCCCGCTTACGTGGGACGGCCCGTGCAGGCCACGCCTGTTGCCGATGTGCCCTTGGCGCCGCGCTGGGAAAAGATCGACCTGAAAGACGATGATGCGCAATCCGGTCAGCTTCCGGCATACGCAGGGCGTCGTGTCGAAAAGAATTCCGAAGCGGCGGATATCCCCCTTGCCCCTCGCTGGGACAAGATCGACACCGACTCGCTCTAAGCTTTCTCGACAATCCGTCGTCTCCGATGGCCGGCCAGCCTGCAAGGTTGGCCGGCCATCGCTTTGCATACCCTATGCTCTCGCGTTTCTAGAATGTCGCAATGGCGTGCGCTGCAAAAGAGACGTGCTGTTTTCGTGGGCTCTTCGAAGGGCCGGCTTCCGCGCCCTTCTGAAAACGGCCTCACGCAAGCAAGGTGTTAGAATAGCAAGCCAGTGAACATTCCTGCGGGGCGGCTTGGCCGTTTCGCGTTCAAGAGAAGGAGACTATGATGGCAGACAATCCCGTGGTTGGCATCATCATGGGTTCTACGAGCGATATGCCCAACATGGAACCATGCATGAAGCAGCTCGACGAGTTCGGCGTCCCCTACGAGGTGAAGGTTGCCAGTGCGCACCGCAAACCGCTCGAGGTGCACGAATGGGCGTCCAGCGCCGAAGCGCGTGGCATCCGAGTCATCATAGCCGCAGCCGGCAAGGCTGCGCATCTGGGCGGTGTGGTTGCCGCCTATACGCCGTGTCCCGTAATCGCCGTTCCCATGAAAACGAGCGATCTAGGCGGTCTTGACTCGCTGCTCTCGATGGTGCAGATGCCCAGCGGCGTGCCGGTGGCGTGTGTCGCCATCAACGGGTCGAAGAACGCCGCCATCTTGGCCCTGCAGATGCTGGGAATAGGCGACGAGGAACGCCGCGCTCAAATGTCTGCCTACAAACAGCAGATGGCCGAAGCATAGGAGCCCTACCATGACGAAGAAGCTGTTGATGGGCAACGAAGCCTTTGCGCACGCGGCGCTCGAAGCGGGCGTTCGCGTAGTGGCGGGCTATCCTGGCACCCCCTCCAGCGAGGTTGTGGAAACCATTGCCAAGCTGCATGCGGCGGGTTCGGCTCGAGGCGTGCATGTCGAGTGGTCCACGAACGAGAAAGCCGCACTCGAGCTGCTGGCTGGCGCTTCCTATGCCGGCGCCCGCACCTTGTTCACCTGCAAGCAGATGGGCATGAACGTGGCAAGCGACGCGCTGTTGAGCTTGAACTACATCGGCGTAGAGGGCGGCCTCGTGCTTTTCGTGGCAGACGACCCCGGTCCCATTTCCAGCCAGACCGAGCAGGATACGCGTCGCTTTGCCGATTTCGCCAAGGTTCCGGTGCTCGACCCGGCAAACGTCGAGCAGGGCATGCAGATGATGCGCGCAGCGTTCGACCTATCGGAGCGCTATCGTACGCCGGTCATCGTGCGTTCGACCACGCGGGTGTCCCATTCGTCCACGTTCGTGGACGTAGCCGACACAACCCAGGCGTGCGAGCCTGAGGGTTTCGCGAAAGACGACAGCCGATTCGTGATCTTCCCCGTTCGTGCTACGCGCGGTCACGTGGAGATCAACGAGCGCCTTGCCCAGATTGCCTGCGATTATTCCGACGACCCGAGCTTCTTGTCGTTCAATCCAGTTGAAGTCCATGGCGAAAACCCGAAGCTGGGCATTGTGTGCGGTGGCGTGTCCACGGCATATGCGCGCGAGGCGCTTGCCATGCTTGGCGAATGCCACGAGCTGCCAGCTTACAAGTTCATGCAGGTTGGAACACCGTTTCCGTTTCCCGAGCGGCTGGCGGACTCCTTCTGCGACGGTCTTGAGTCCATCTTCGTCTGCGAGGAGCTCGATCATGTGCTCGAAGATGCGTTCGTGCACACGATTGGCTTGCGGGCCGTGCGGGGGGCCAACGTTGCCCGCGTTCTCGGACGCCGTTCGGGGGATGCTCGAAACGTTGGCGAAAACACTCCCGACGACCTGAGGGAACGTTTCGTTCGCTTCTTCGACTTGGAAAAGGCACGTCAGGCGCCCAAAACCACGCCTGCGTGCAAGGATGCAGGGGATCAGGCTGCCGCCGAGCCAGATGCGTCAGCCACCGCTGCTCCTGCCCAAGGTTGCGTTGCTGCCGAATTCGACCCCGTCCCCTGTAAGCTTCCGCCACGCCCGCCGGTGCTGTGCGCCGGCTGCCCGCATCGCGGTGCGTTCTATGCTGCCAAGCAAGCGCTGAAGAAGATGCGCGTACGCGGACGTTTTCACGGCGATATCGGCTGTTATACGCTGGGCAACGCCAAGCCGCTCGACGCGGTGGACACGTGCCTGTGCATGGGTGCCGGCATCACGATGGCACAAGGTATGGGTGTGGCGGAGCCGGACGTGAAGCAGCTTGCCTTCATCGGCGATTCCACGTTTTTCGCCAGCGGCATGACTGGCGTGGCCAATGCCGTGTACAACCAGCACGACATCACCGTCTGCGTCCTAGACAACTCCACGACGGCTATGACGGGTGGGCAGCCGCATCCGGGCACGGGTCGCATGCTCATGGGGCCAAAGACCGAACCGCTGTCCATCGAAGGCGTGCTGCGGGTTCTTGGCGTCTCGTGCGTCGAAATAGTCAACCCGCACCATCTAGACGAGAGCATCGAGGCGCTCACCCGGGCGGTTTCGTTCGAAGGGCCGTCTGCCGTGGTGTTTCGCGCCCCGTGCGTGAACCTCATCAAGCCCGGGCGCTCCGTCGTCGTCGACGCCGAGCGCTGCGTGGGCTGCAAGCGCTGCATCACGAGCATCGGCTGTCCAGCCATCAGCTTCGATGGGACCTACGCTGCGATAGGCGATTCTTTGTGCAATGGCTGCGGCCTGTGCATGCAGGTTTGCCCCTTTGATGCAATCGAGATGGGGGATGCGCGATGATCAACGTAGTGCTTACCGGCATCGGCGGCCAGGGAACGGTCTTGGCGGCGAAAGTGTTGGCACAGGCAGCGCGAAACCGCGGCTGGCACGTGCGCACGGCCGAAACCATTGGCATGTCACAGCGTGGCGGCAGCGTGGTAAGCCACGTCCGAATGGGCAATTGCGGCGAAGAGGTGGCAAGTCCGCTGGTTTCGCGTGGCCAGGCCGACATGCTCATCGCATTCGAGCCCGGCGAGGCTGCGCGCATCCTGCCCCTGCTTAAGCGCGATGGCGTGTTGGTCACGGCTTCGCGCGTGATTCAGCCCGTGACCGCATCGCTTTCGAAGACCGTCTATGCTGCCGAACCCGTGCTCGAAGCCTTGCGCCTGCGTGAAGGCCGCACCATCGTGGTGGACGAGGCCCCGCTGCTGGAGGCCGTGGGCACCTCGCGGTCCCTTAACATCGTTCTTTTGACCGCAGCCATGTCCACCAACGTCTTGGGCCTTTCGCAGCAAGAGTTCCGCACTGCTGTCGCCGAGTGCCTAAAGCCCCAGTTCGTGGATATGAACCTAGCCGTTATCGATTTGGCGAACAAACAGCTGGGCTTGCTGTAGCCACAACGGGGACAATCGTTTGATAGCGCGTGGAAAGGAAGCGCGATGGCATACAACGGTACCATCTATCGCCCGCCCATCGAAGCGGGGTCGTTCCTGCTTCCCATTACCGAAGGCTGCACGCACAACACCTGCGCTTTCTGCAACATGTTCCAGGGCATCCCCTTCCGCATGCTGCCGCTTTCGGAAGTCGAAGAGCACCTGAGCCAGGCGAAGGCGGCGGGCGGTGCGCTTTGCGACGGCGTCGAGCGGGTGTACTTTGTCGGTGCGGATCCCTTCGCCCTGTCGGCCAACAACCTGCTGCGCAGGATCGAACTGATTAGGCGCTACCTTCCGAACGCAAGCGTGTTCACCATGTACGCGCGTACCGACAACATTGCACGCAAAAGCGACGAAGACCTGCAAGCGCTTAAGGACGCGGGGGTAGACGACCTCTACATCGGCGTGGAGACCGCGCTCGATGACATGCTTGCCTATCTGAACAAAGGCTATACGGCCGGGCAAACTCTCGAGCAGTGCGAGCGGCTGAACAGCGTGGGCATTCGTCACTGCGATTTGCTCATGCTCGGCGTGGCAGGCAAGAGCCGGGGCATCGAAAACGCGCGGGCGGCGGCGCGACTTGAAAACGCGGCGAAGCCACATAAGATCTTGATGACCACCATGACGGCGTACGTGGGCACGAAGCTCAACGACGACATCGAAATCGGCGCGTTTACACCTGCTGGCGAAATTGAGAACCTGCAAGAGGAAAAAGAGCTCATCGCCTGCCTTGACCTTCCAGGCTGCCTGTTTTGGGCGGCGCATCCGCTCGATGCGGTTCCGTTAGTGGGCAGCTTGGGTCCAGACACTCAGGATATGCTCGACGACCTGGACTATGCGATATCGCTCATCGATGAGACTGCCATGAATCGGGTGGGCAGGAAGGGCTCGCTGTAGCAGGCTGCGTGTTACCGGCGGTGCTGCTTGCTCGCGCTTTATCATTTGGCCTTCAATTGGTTTGCCGTTTTCTGCAGGCTTGTCGTAGAATGGCGCCATGAGCTTTTTCGATGACACCATCATGTGCCTTTCGGCTGCAGGGCCGTTTGGCCGATGGCTGTAGCTTCAAGCTTGGCTCAAGCTTGAAGCGCCTTACTTGCGCCTAGCGCCGATGCGTGTCCGCTGTGTTCACTTTGGGCGTTCAGGCGTATACTTTTCCAGATAAAACAGAAAGGCGAGGTTCGTTTTCGTGTGATTCACAGCGAAGACGCCCGCATGCAAATGTGAAAGAGAGAACCTATGAACATGCAGCCGCAACAACTCGAGATGATTCTCAAGCAGCTCGAGACCCTAAAGGAGCGCAGCCCCTTCTATAAGAAGAAGTTCGCCGGCATCGACTTGGGTGACGTGAAGAGCCAAGCCGATTTCGAGAAGCTTCCTTTCACCGACAAGGGCGATTTGCGCGAGGCCTACCCGCTCGGACTCGCAGCCGTGCCGCCCGAGCAGATCGTGCGCATCCACAGCTCTTCGGGCACCACGGGCACGCCCGTTATCATTCCCTACACCAAAAAGGACGTGGAAGACTGGGCCATCCAGTTCGCGCGTTGCTACGAGTATGCCGGCATCACGTCTGACGACCGTATCCAGATCACGCCGGGTTACGGACTTTGGACTGCCGGTATCGGCTTCCAAGCTGGCTGCGAGCGCCTGGGCGCCATGGCCATACCCATGGGCCCGGGCAACACCGAAAAGCAACTGCAGTTCATGATAGACATGGAGAGCACGGTTCTTACCGCAACCGCGAGCTATGCGTTGCTGCTGGCCGAAGAGATCGAAAAGCGCGGCATCAAAGACCAGATCAAGTTGAAGAAGCTCGTCACCGGCTCCGAGCGTTCTGGCGAGAAAATCCGCCAGCGCATCATCGACGGCCTGGGCGTGGAGTTCTACGATATCTACGGCCTTACCGAGGTGTACGGCCCGGGTATTGGCATCAACTGCCAGCATGGTCATGGCATGCACTGCTGGAGCGACTACGTGTACATGGAAATCATCGACCCGCAGACTGGTGAAGTGCTGCCCGATGGAGAATGGGGCGAAATCGTGCTGACCACGCTGCAGAAGGAAGGCGCTCCGCTCATCCGCTTCCGCACACACGACCTGTCGCGCATCATTCCCGGCAAGTGCCCGTGCGGTCACGACGAGCATCCGCGCCTGGACACCCTTACCGGCCGCTCCGACGACATGATGAAGATTCACGGCGTCAACGTGTTCCCAGCCCAGATCGAGGAAGTCTTGCAGTCGTTCCCCGAGCTTTCCAGCGAATACCAGATCCGCATCTCGCATCTGGACGGTCGCGACACGATGCGCATCTACGTCGAGGCCAGCGGCTCGGTCGACTGGGCTCGCGCATCGAAAGACGTTGCCTCCCGCATGAAGAGCAAGATTGGCTTCACGCCCCTCGTGAAGATAGTCGAGCTCGGCTTCCTTCCCCGCAGCGAAAAGAAAACCAAGCGCGTCTACGACGAACGAGACTAACAGGAGGGGTTTCTTGATTCTAAGCAAGCAGGATTGCGAGCAGTTCTTCGCCATCTACGATGCGCTTACCGACTATGTGAATGGCAAGTGGGGTGTGGCACCTGCTGTCATCGACCCGCGCAGCGGATACGTCAACGAGGAAAACCAGCGCAAGGTCGCTGCGGAACTATGGCGCAACACGAACATCATCAACGAGTTCGTAGCCGACAATTCCTATGCTCTCAGCAGCGAGGAGCTTCAAATAGCTCGCTCGTGGACCTCGGCGTTCACCGACAGCTTCTATGCCTTGCAGCCAGCACCTCGCACCATGTATTTCGCAAACCCCGATGCCGCTTTCGAGGTGACGGGGCTCTCGCGCGAAGTCGTTTCCATGCTCGGGTCGCTTCCTGCCTGCGTCAACGCCACGTTGCTGCCGTTCAAGGAATACATCGTGTGCGCTGTCTACCTCGAGGAAATTCCCGTGCTCATCGGGTCCGACCTGCAACGAGCCGTAGACGATTCGTGGCAAGCCCTGCAGCAAGAAGGCGCCGTGTTGAAAACGGGCGCTCAGCTGGTCGAGCGAGCTGCCTACTTGGAAGAGAAGCGCATATCGCGCGAAGCCGAGCGCATGATCAGCTCGCTCGAGGCAGAAATGAGTCCCGACGAGCCTGCCGAGGGCTCCCATCGCGGGGTGCTAGCCGGGCTTTCCGACGAGGAAAGGAAACGTGCAGTCGACGAATACGCCCATACGTATCCCGATGGGCAAACCGCCATCAAAAAACTCCGTCGCTTTTGCACGGCCGGTGAGCCAGAGCGCGACCTGAGCGTGCTGCTCCAGCAGTTCACCCGCAACGAGCTGCTGAGCATCGCGCGCGATATGCAGATTCCGCGCGTGTCGAACAAGAACAAGGCCCAGATCGCCGATGCCATCATAAGCAGCTCGTTTGCTCCCGAATCGCTGAACGCCCTGCTTTCCGCCATGGATCCCGAGGATTTCGACAAGGTGAGGGAGCTCTACCGGCAAGGGGGATACGTGAGCGTCCCCGCGTCGGAAATGCGCAAACCCGAACAGTTCTTCCCGTACGTGCCGATGCTTTCGTACGCCTTCCTGCACGATGCCACGTTCGAGTTTGTTATGCCCACGCAGACATACGAGGCTGCCCGTCATGTGAACTGGGACGAGGTGGCAGCCGAGCAAGAAGAGTTGAAGCTGGCGATTTCCACGGCGAATCTGCTCGTGGAATTGCGTGGCGCCGTTCCCATGACAGATGTTTACGAACAGTACCTTCCTCGCACGTCCAATCCAAGGGATATCGGGGACATAGCCCTGTCTTTGGCATACGGTCCTCGTGACGATCTTGCCCTTTACGATTTCTGGTTTGGAAGCTCACCCGAACAGTGCTATCTGGTGCACTCCGATATCGCTGCCGCGCTTGACGCCGGGAACAAGAAGGTGCACGGACGCAGCCGCCTTCATGTAGGCGAGCTCCCAGTAGAGATAGACGATCTTTTTGCAGTGCAGCAAGGCAAGCAGCCGCGCACCATCAGCGAGGAAATGGCCACCGTTGGCGAATACGTGCCATGGGCGCGCACGAAGCCCGCTGCAGTGGCGCTGCGCGATTACCTGGATGCGCACGTGCCCGACGGCGCCGACGATTACACGTTTGCCGATGGGGTGGTGGACGACCTGATCGTTATGTGCACGGGCGAGTACCCCATGCAAAACATCACCGACTACCTTTCCAGCGAGCTGGTGCTTTCAGGCGTCGACCAGCTGCGTCGCATCATGGAGCTTTTCACGAACCTTTCGAACTCGCTGCCAAAGTGGTCGAACAACGGTTGGTCGCCCAACGAGATAAGCGAGGGCATGGGCAGCGGCAAGGTGTTCTACAACGCCGACGGCAGCGTGAAGCGCGTGGGCCCCTACGATGCATGTCCCTGTGGTAGCGGCAAGAAATACAAGGATTGTCACGGGAAATAGGGCTAATCTTGCACCGCATATTCGAGATGCACCTGCAGTGAATGCTGGGCTTCGCGAGGGCGCTCGCCGTACCTTCTGCGGACTCGGAAACCTTGAGGTTGCCTGTGGGTGTGTCATCCGTAAATGTATACATCTTGCGAATTTCACTTCCAAAGATGTATACATGTGCTAGAGTGCTAGTCATGACACATGGAAGCGAACATATCGAATCCAACCGCAGGCGAAACGGCGCCTGTGCTTCCATCTGCTTCTATCGATATTGCTAGCACACGGGTTTTCGCGAGGCTTCGAGCCTGCGGATAGTCGTGTGCTTTATTAATCACGTCTGCTGCGTAGACATTTCGTTTCGCAGCGGGCGTTTCTGTGTTATCCTGCGTCACTGCGCATATTTCAAGCAAGCTCAAGGAGAAACAAATGATTGCAAAGATATGTCTGGTGCTCATCTTCTTTGGCGTGGCCATTGGAGTGGGCCTGTACTGCCGCCGCAGCGCTACCAGCGTCGACGGCTTCGTGTTGGGCGGGCGCAACGTGGGGCCGTGGATGTCGGCTTTCGCCTATGGCACCAGTTACTTTTCCGCTGTCGTGTTCGTAGGCTATGCCGGCCAGTTTGGCTGGAAGTACGGCCTGGCAGCATTTTGGGCCGGTATTGGCAACGCCCTGCTCGGCAGCTTGTTGGCTTGGTGGGTGCTCGGTCCGCGCACACGCGAGATGACGCACCGCCTAAACGCCACCACCATGCCCGAGTTCTTCGGCAAGCGCTACAGCTCGAAGAGCCTGCGCGTGGCGGCTGCGGCAATTATCTTCGTGTTCTTGATTCCCTACACCGCATCGGTCTACAACGGCCTCTCGCGCCTGTTCGGGATGGCATTCAACCTGCCCTACGAGTGGTGCGTCATCGGCATGGCCGTGATCACATGCGTGTACGTGGTGCTGGGCGGCTACATGGCCACCGTCATGAACGACTTTTTGCAGGGTATCGTCATGCTCGTTGGCATCACGGCGGTCATCTTGGTGGTGCTGGCGAACAACGGCGGCTTCATGGATGCGATGACCACGCTTTCCCAGGTTCCGCACGAAACATCGCCCATGCAAGGTGCTTTCGTGAGCATGTTCGGTCCCGACCCGTTGAACTTGCTAGGCGTGGTTATCCTCACGTCGCTGGGAGCATGGGGCCTGCCGCAGATGGTGCAGAAATTCTACGCCATCAAAAGCGGACCGGCTGTGAAGCAGGGGGCTATCATTTCCACGCTGTTCGCATTCGTGGTCGCCGGCGGCAGCTACTTCTTGGGTGGTTTCGGGCGCCTGTATGCTGGTCAGGTGGAAATGGGTGCTAACGGCGCCCCAGTGTACGACTCCATCGTTCCTACCATGCTCTCCACGCTGCCCGACGTGCTCATCGGCCTGGTCATCGTGCTGGTGCTTTCCGCATCCATGTCCACGCTTTCCTCGCTGGTGCTGACCTCTTCATCCACGCTCACGCTCGACCTGCTAGAAGGCAATGTGGTGAAGAAAATGACCGAGCGCAAGCGCGTGGTGTACATGCGCACGCTCCTGGTGGTGTTCGTGATCATCTCTGCTGTGCTGGCCTTGTTCCAGTATCATTCGTCGGTCACGTTCATCGCGCAGCTCATGGGTATTTCTTGGGGTGCTTTGGCCGGCGCGTTCCTGGGGCCGTTTTTGTGGGGGCTGTACTCTGGCAAGATCTCGAAGGTTGCCGTGTGGATAAGCTTCATCTTCGCCGTGGCCCTGACTTCGGGCAACATGATCATGGGTCTGGCAGGCGCTACTCCGATATTCGCCTCCCCCATCAACTGCGGCGCGTTCGCCATGATAGCCTCGCTCATAATCGTGCCGGTGGTGAGCCTGTTTACCAAGTCGGTTGATTTCGATGTCAACCCGCCGCATGTGGAAGGCGCCATCGACCGCGAGTTCCAGGCCAGCCTGCATGGCGAAGCAGAGTTCAACAGCGAAGCCATCTACGAAAACCTGTAGGCTTCGCCAACGCATTATCACTTGCTTGTCGTGGCGCGGTTCTTATGAATCGCGCCACGTTCTTTCCTGCGCCCGGCGGCGGGAGGGCGTTGGGTTCAAAATGACTTACGGTATTGGAAACGAAGGTCTCATAGCGGGCGGGTCCCCAGTTCAAGACCCCCTGACCAGCAAATGAAGCAGTGGGGCCCATCAGGACCCCACGAAATGAATGCATGAAGTGGTGTGGCGCACGAAGCGGGCGCAGGCCGCTGGGCGTTGGAACGAGGCGTTTCGAACGGGCATTCGCCCCACGCCGGGATCAGACAACCCGAGAGCCTACCCTATCCCCAGTGCTTGCATTCCCAGCAAGATCACGGTCAAGACCGTGACGATTGCCACGGTTGCCCACAGCAGGATGCTTATGACCCGCCCGTTCACGTAGCTTTTCATCACGCGCTTATCGGCAGCGATCAGTGCCATGAACACGAGCAGCACCGGCAAGATGATGCCGTTGAGCAACTGGGCAAACAGCATGACGCCCATCAAGTTGATGTTGGGGACGAGCACCACGAGGGCGGAAAACACGATGATGAACGCGACGATGGAGCGGAACTGCGGTGCCTCCTTGAAGCTGAACTCGACGCCTGCTTCCCAGCCAAACGCCTCGCAGATCACGAAAGCGCTGGTAAGAGGCAGTACACAGGCGGCAAGGAAGCTGGCGGAAACCAAACCGACGGCGAACAGGATCTTCGCGTACTCGCCGGCGAACGGCTGCAGCGCCATGGCAGCGTCGGAAGCATCGGCGATGTGTATGCCCGCGGGGAACAGCACCGCACCAGTGGTGACGATGATGAACCAGGCAACTATGCAAGCGCAGATGGTGCCGCTTATGGCATCGACGCGGATGCTGAGCATGTCATCGGTGCCCGTGCCCTTTTCGACGACGTTGCTTTGGAAATAGAACATCATCCACGGGGCGATGGTGGTACCGATGATGGAGATGGTCAGGCTGATGAAGCTTTGAGACTGTACGAAGGTGGGCACGAACGTGCCGGCCAGCGCCTCGCCCCAGTGCGGCTTTGCCATAACGGCCGCGATGATGTAGGTCACGAACACGAAGCTCAAGATCAGGAACACCCGCTCGACGCGCTGGTAGTTGCCGCCCGAAATAAGCAGCCAAACGGCCACCGCGGCAACCACAACGGAAAGCCACGTGGGTACGCCGAACATGTTCATGCCGCTGGCGATGCCGGCGAACTGGGCAAACGTCGTTGCGATATTGCCAATGAGCAGCGCAAGCATGGCTAGCGCCGTGGGTCGGATGCCGAATTTCTCGCGGATGAGCGCCGCGAATCCCTTGCCCGTAGCCGCACCCATCTTGCCTGCCGTTAGCTGTACCACGCACAGCAGCACGCACATGATGGGCAGGATCCACAGCCCTTGGAAGCCGAACTCGGCGCCCAGCGTGGAATACGCGGCGATGCCACCAGCGTCGTTGCCGGCCATTGCGGTGATGATGCCTGGGCCCATCGCCGCCAGAATCAGCAGGATTTTCGCCTTCTCCTGGGGCTGATCAGGCGTATATTCGTACTTTTCGCCGCGCGCCAGCGCCTCGCTGCGTTCGGCATATACTTCTTCGAAGGTCTTCTCTGCCATGGTTTACAGCCCCCCTCCCATGAACTGGATAACCGTCAACGTGTAAATCACCATGAAAGCTATCACGCCGGCAACGATCAAGACGTTGCGCAGAGTAGTGGTGAAGCGATCGTCTTCGTCGTCATCGTCATCGATGACGTCGAACGCATCGTCGAAGGTTACGATGCCCAGCAGGCTGCCTTCCTCGTTCACCACGGGCAACGCGGCCAGGTTGTATTTCGAGATGCTTTCGACAACGTCGTCTTCGGGGTCTTCCGGCAGCGCGGTGATTAGGTCGCTGTCGTACATGACCTCCTTCAAGATCTGGTCTTTCTGCGCTAGCACAAGGGCTCGCAGAGAAAGCATGCCGACGAGCTTCTCGTATTGGTCCAGCACGTAGAGGTAGTGGATGGAGGGGCAGTCTTCGGGGTTCTGGCGCAGGGTCTCGATGGCTTCGTCCACGGTGTCGTCTTCGTGGAAGGCCACGAATTGCGTGGTCATCATGCCGCCGGCGGTGTCGTCGCGGTAGCCGAGCAGTTGCTGAATGCCTTCGGCGGTTTCCACGCCCATCAGCCGCAGCAAGCGTTCGGCCTTCTCGTAGGAAAGGTCTCGCACGATGTCTGCTGCATCGTCGGGATCCATGTTGCCCAGCAACTTGGATGCTCGAGCGTCGTCCATCTCGTCGATGACGTCAACCTGATACTCGTCTTCCAGCTCCGAGATGGCATCGCCGGCGCGTTCGTCGTCAAGGTGCTCGAACACAGCTAGGCGCTGTGCGGGATCAAGCTGCTCCAAGATGTCGGCCACGTCTGCGGGGTGCAGCTCTTCAAGACGCGTATGCGTCACCGAAAGCTGAACCTTCGAGAGGTCTCGGTCGAGCAGGTCCATGTAGTTCCACGCGATGATGCGCTCGTCGATGGTCTTGCCGAACTTCTTGCATACCGCAATCGAGGCGCGTTCGATCCAAGGTGCCAGTCCGCGCAAGATGCCGCGCAGGCCAACTTCGGCGCCGAGCAGACGCAGTTGCGATCCCGATTCGGAAAGCTTCAAGTCGTTCACGCGCACGACTTTCATGCCCTGCGTGTCGACGATCTGGCGGTTCATCAGGTCGCGGGCGATGAGCACCTCTTCGGGTTGCAGATAGCTGAAGCGGATATCCGTGTATTCCATCTTCAAGAGGATGCGCTCGCCATCGAACTCGTCAACGTACTTGCGCCAGCTGATCATGAACGGCACGCCACCGGGGCCCTTGAACGCCAGGCTCGTGACGCGCGGGAACACCTCGCCTGTTTGAATGGCCATGTCGGAAATGGTGCCGAGTAATTCGCCCTTTGCGTCGATGACGGGCTTCCCCAGCATCTGAGAGAGATAAATCATAAGCTTCCCCCTGTTCATACAGGGCATTTCCGGAGTTGCTTTGCGTTGGCGCGACGGCGGTTGATAAGCACGCTCATCGGGTTTCCGTTGCTGCACGTGGCGAAACGGCTGACGCTTTTGCCACATGGCGCACTGCAACGCCAGAAATGCCGTATGTTCAATCAGTACGGTACGAGAGCTGTCTTTCGACTCCCGCACCATGTGAGGAAGTCGAAGGACTAGCTACTGTGAGGTTTCGTTCGTCGAACCTTCAAGTAACACCCTTCCACTCGATAGATTAATGCGCACGTACACGCAAATCGTGCACTGACGAATCATATCAAACCAGATAAGCCATGGTAACCCCTCACCTGTCAATTCTTTTCAACTGGGGGATTTGCGCTTTGGAGCGGCCTCTTAGGTAAATTGAACTTCTCATGGCTTTTTGAATCGATTGCACCTAAGGTTCCGTATATGCTTGCAAAAGAATCCGTCGCACGCTGTTCGTTGATTTGCATAACTGTTCTGGCTAAGATTGGGACAGATATGTTGACAAGAGAGGTTTGCCGATATGCATAAACGTTTGATGAGCCTGTTTGCCGTTTTGCTCTCTTTTGTTCTAGCGGCTACCTGCACATTTCCTTTGTCGGCTTTAGCTGCTCAGCCGGAAGTTCGCATGGAAGGCAATACTGGTTCTTCCGATGCTGCAACCGCGGTAAGCAGCCTTGTCATCGGCGACGTGGAGGCTCCGCGTGCTGGCCTGGATCTTGATGGCATTGCCGTCGTCTCGTCCGCCGAAGGCGCAAGTTGGGAAATCCCCGTCTTGTGGGTAGGGTCCGATTGGCAGCTTGCCACCAAAGCGGTCGAGGGACAATCTTATCTGCCTGCGCTCGTGTTCTACCTTCCAACAGATTATGCCGTCCAGGATGCCGACGAAACCGGCGGTTATACCATCACGCTCTCGGATGATTTGGTGGGGCTGTTTGGAAGCCAAGACATCATTTCCGTTTACGATAGCTCTACTGGTATCACCTACATTCTTCCTGCGGCCTTGCGGGACTTCTTTGCTCAGGCCAGTCTGGCGAAGATGCCGAACGAGCCGTTGGGTATTGGCGACGGCACGACCCAGAACCCCAACTACACGGGGCCTGTTGCTGCCGATTCCAATGGCGAGGAGTCAGCGGACGGCGGTAGCGACATTTTCGATTCAGCCGGACAAGAGGATCTGGGGTACTGGGTTGATATCTACTGCGCCCAGACGGCAAAAGACGTGCTGAGCCAAGACGATCTGGAGTACCTGGTTGACTTGATCATCAACAAGCTTCATCCCCAAGCCGTGAACCTGTTGCTCGAAAAGTTTCCGGCATTTCGCCATGCAGAGGAGCTAGATTGGCTGGGCAGGCAAATCGGGCTCTACATCTATTACGAATCGGGCGACAAGGACGGCGATTCTGCGCACGAGGACGTATCGGGGGCGCTTGCCTATGTAAACGGGAAATACATAAAAGACTTCGACGGCAGCGTGCGGTATGCCTACGTCATCGGCGTGGACGTGTCGAGCTTGGCCGATTACGACGATGCGGGTCGTCTCGTGCTCATTCGCGATGGGCAAGATGCCGTCACGTTCGAGAACACCATCGTCCATGAAATGTTCCACGCTTTCATGGATGACTACAATCGCATCGGCATGGCTGGCGTCAACAGCCCAGATAGCCCAGACGCGCTTTCGGATGAAGTGACCGACTCCTACCTTGCCATTCGCTACCCGCTGTGGTTTATAGAGGGCAGCGCCTCTGCGGTGGAGAACACGTATCAGTACCGCCACGATTACTTCGAATACCTGCGCAGAAACCCGAACAACCCCAACGAGTATCTTGCTGTGTGCACCGATGAAGTCGTTTTCGCGAACTTCACCGGAAGCGCGGAAAACGATGGTGAGGCTATTGGCTATGGCTTGCGCTATGCAGAAAACGGCAAATTCTGGCCAGACGACGACAAACAGGTCAGCACCACGCCGTCTCGCTATGTCAGCGGATACTTGGCGGTGCTCTACCTTGGCGAGCTCGCTGCCAGAAAGGATGCGAGCGTGGGGTCTTCAGTTTCCCGGGATGGGAACACCGTCGTTATCAACAGCGAGAATATACGCTACGGTCTGAATTCCATCTTGGAGCGCATGCACGAAGGCGAAACGCTCGACCAGATCATCTACGATATATCGCCCGTGGATTCGCGGGGCGTGAAGATGTACCTGGACACGGCCCACTTCGAAAGCAAGTTCATCTACGGTGACCAGATATATCAGGAAGACTCCTTCAAAGGCGACTACGAGACGGGTGCCTCGCTGGAATTCGTGACTGCGTATCTCAACTACATGAAGGGTCTAGAGCAGCAATCCGACCGCGAGCATCTGCCGAATGGTTCGATCCTGTTCGATTTCAGCGTGGATTACGATACTCCGCTCGATAGGACGAAAAGCGATTCAACCGAGGTGTATCAGATAGCCGAGTCGAATACCTTCGTTACCTCGACGGTGCCTGATGATGTTGCCCTTGCCGGTGGCGGAAAGTCGGAAGGCGGCATGCCGATGGCGGGCGGACCTGCGCAAGACGGCGCCGGAAACATGGAGGGCAACGACGACGGAAGCGATCTTCCCCTGGCGGCGAAAGCCGAAAACGACTCTGTGGAGCAGGATGCGACAAACCAAGACGAGACCGTTGCAAGCCAAGAGCAGACAGCCGCAAGCGAGGAACCGCATGATACGGGCAGCTCCGATGCGGAAGCGTCGAACGCCCCCATGCCAGCAGCTGAAGCTCCCGCAGCCGAAGATTCTTCCGAAGAGGCACGCACAACGCTCGACTAGTCTGCGTCGTCGTGCCCGTTTGCCGTTTCTGCGCGGTTTTCGCAAGTATTGTGCAGCGAAACGGAAACGATGAGCCAAATCTTCCAATTTATCGTTTTGAATGATGGCTTGGGTTTTGCCATTGCAAAAAAGAACGCCGGCCGACAGGAAGGGTCGTCGACCGGCGTATGGGTGGAGCGTCCTTTTGGGCGCAGCGCCCTTTCGGGAAGGGCGCTGCGCAAGATGATGGCTTACTGCTTGTCGCCGAACAGGTATTCCGCAACCAGGCGGCCACCGGTGGCGCACCAACCCTGCTGCGAGCCAGCCATGATGCCCACGTCATAGCCCGCACCGCAGTAGGTGCTGTTGTCTCCGCCGATGGCGAACAGGCCAGGAATCGGCTCGCCGCCGCCCTTCAGAACCTGGAAGTTCTCGTCACCGCGCAGGCCGCCGACCGTGGCGAACATGGCGGGGGAGTTTTTCACGCCGTAGAACGGGGCGGTCTTCACGGGGATGATTGCCTCGGGGATGCACCCGAACACGGGGTCGGCGCCGTCCTCGGCGCACTTGTTGTAGCCCTCGATGGTCTCTAAGAGCGCTGCGGGGTCGAGCCCGAGCTTCTCGGCGAGCTCCTCGATGGTATCGGCTTTTTCGATGCGCCCATCTTCAACGGCCTTCGCCACGGCGTCGATGCCGATGGTGAACGGTTCGCCAGTAAGGTAATTGGGGCCCAGCGAGTCGAGGCCAACGGGCAGCGCTTGCGTCGTGCACATGTCCAGATAGGCTTGGTCGATGATGGTGAACACCGCGTCCTCGTTGATGATGGCGTTGCCTGCCTGCGAGAAGTCGGCCATGAGCATCTCGTTGAAGAAGCGCTGGGCTTGCGCATTGACGCGCAGGCCGTAGTTCCACGTGAAGATCCAGCCCGCGGGGTCTTCGAACTCGGTCTGCTTGGGGATGGCGGAAGAGCCATACATGATGTTGCCGGGGAAGTGCAGGTCGGCGCCCAGCTCACGCGCCCATGTGATGCCGTCGCCGTCGCGTCCGGGAGCGCCCCAATTGGTGATGCGGTTCCAATCCACGTGCGCGAACTCGTTGCACATCTCCTCGTTGTCAGCCCAGCCGCCTGTGGCCAGCACGACCGTGTCTGCCTCGATGGCGTTCTCCGTACCGTCGGCTTCGTAGTAGACGCCCTTGACGGTGTCGCCGTCCACGATCAAGCCGGTGGCAGGGCTGCTCAGACGCATGTCGAGGCCAATAGACTCGGCGTAGTCGATCATCGGCATGAAGAAGCCCTCGAGCTCGCGGTTGACGTTGCCTTCTGCGTCGGCTACAAGGTGCCAGCTGGGATAGGACGTCGGTGCGGTAACGCTCGCCTTGAAGAAGTTGATGCCGCATTCATCATGCAGCCAGTCGATGGTGGCGCCGGAGTTTTCAAGGAAGTGGTGCAGCACTTTGGAGTCGCTGCCCCAGTGATGATAGTCCTGGATGCGCAGGAACGCCTCGTTCAGGTCGAACTCCTGGTTCGCTTCCTTGTGCATGAAGGAGTTGAGCGCGCCGATGCCCTCGGCGTAGTTCGACGAACCGCCGATCATGCCGGTCTTCTCGAGCAGGATAACATTGGCGCCGAGCTGCTTGGCGCGCACCGCGCAGCAAAGTCCCGCCGTACCGCTGCCGACGACCACGATGTCGCAGGTTTCGGTGTTTTCGGGATTGTGCTCGATGGGGGCGGCTTCTTCTGTTTCCGTGTCTGCCCCTGCGGACGAATCGGGTCCGCAGCCCACCAGGCTTGCGCCAAAAATGCCTGCGCTCACCATTGCGGCTCCACCCAGGAACGTGCGTCTTGAAATCTCTGCCTTCATAAATACCCTCCTCAATTGTCTTGACAGTGCTGACAATGCGTTCATTGTACTATTCTTGCATGAGGACATGAGAGGTGGGGCAACGAAGAAGGCTTTCGTTCTTGGGTGATGTCCGCTCGATGAAAGACGGGGCGAACTATGTTCACTCTTGAAATTCAAGTAACTTCATCTGGGGGCATGCCGAAAGCCCCCCCAATAACCCCGACTTTGCGGGTTGGCGGCAAAAATGTGTGTCCTAGGCTGTTCTTAGGCTCAACTTGTCATGAGGTGAGGGCAACAAAAACGCCGCTCGGGGGGCGGCGAGAAGTTCAGGTGGTGCGCCGTGAGGGATTCGAACCCCCGACGTACTGATTCGTAGTCAGTCCCTCTATCCAGCTGAGGTAACGGCGCACTTGAAAACAGCAAAAAGGATAATGCCACGTGCACCACGAGGCGTCAACCCCCAATCTTGCAGATGTTCACAGCTTCCACAAGCTTGCGTAGATGGAAGGGACGGAGGTGTTTGCGGATACCTGCAGCGGTGGGGGCGGGGGCGTTTCATCGGGCAGGCGGAAAGGTCTGCCCTGCCAGAGGCAAGGTTTTGCCCCTTCGCTTGAAGCGCGTCGAAAAGCTCATCAGAGCCTTTCGTTCCATAGCTAGGGAATGGCTTATGCGCATCCTTGGCTTGTTGCGTCAATGTGTTAATACGCAAAGATTGGGACAATACGGAAAAATCCCAATTAGAATAGTTACACAAGATGCTCAGACGCATGTATTGCTTGCGCATACGTTGCAATTGACTGTCCGCCGAATCGAACCTGGCAGGAGATACCATGGAAGAAAAGCATATCGACCTCTATGATACCTATTTACGGGTGAACACCATTGACCCGAAGTGGTACAACACTTTTGAAGTGAAGCGCGGCCTGCGCAACGCCGACGGCTCTGGCGTCGTTGCCGGAGTTACGAACATCTCCAACGTGCATGGTTATCTGCTCAGCGATGGCGACAAAGTGCCAGACGATGGCAAACTAACGCTGCGTGGCTACAACATCTACGACCTTATTGGCGATGCAGGAGCCGAGCGCCGTTTCAACTTCGAGGAAATTGCCTATCTGCTGCTCATGGGTGAGCTGCCCACGCGTGAAGAGCTCGACGTCTTCATTTCTGACATAGACTCCCATCGAGAATTGCCCGATGGGTTCACCGGATCGCTTATCATGCATTCCACACCACCCGATGTCATGAACATGCTCGAGCGTTGCACGCTCATGCTTTATGCTCATGACCCAGAAGCTGAAGTGCGCATGATCTCACACGAGATAAGCACGGCCATGCAGCTCATCTCGCGCCTGCCACGTATCGCCGTGCTCGCTCATTACGCGCGTGCCGCACGTTTCTACAACGAATCCATGATTATCCACCGCTTCATCCCAGGAGAGTCTACGGCAGAAACGTTTCTTTCCATGCTGCGCCCCGACCGCCAGTACACACCCGAAGAGGCTCGCATGCTCGATATCATGATGTGCTTGCATGCCGAACACGGCGGTGGTAACAACTCCACGTTCACGTGTCGCGTGCTTTCCAGTTCTGATACCGATGCGTATTCTGCTTACGCGGGCGCTATCGGCTCTTTGAAGGGCAAGAAACACGGTGGCGCCAACCATCAGGTGTTGGAAATGCAGAAGGAGCTGAAAGAAAACGTCTCGAATTGGGAAGACGATGGCGAAGTGGCCGATTACCTAGCCAAGATCGTACGCAAGGAAGCTTACGACCGCACTGGTTTGATATATGGCATGGGCCACGCCGTGTACACCAAAAGCGATCCGCGCGCTGTTATTCTGAAGCAATATGCTACCGAGCTTGCCGAGGGAACGGAATTCGAAGCCGAGCTTAACTTGTTGAAGAGCATCGAGCGTCTGAGCCCCGAGGTCATTTTGCGCGAAAAGGGCACCAAGAAAGATATGTGTGCGAATGTGGACATGTACTCCGGCTTCGTGTACCGCATGCTGAACATTCCAGAAGACCTGTTCACACCCCTGTTCGCTTGTGCCCGAATTGCCGGCTGGGCAGCGCATCGCCTAGAGGAGATCGCTCCAAAGGGGCGTATCATCCGTCCTGCCTACAAGAGTACTCATAAGGGAAATCGCAAATACAAGCCTATCGACGAGCGCTAGCGCTTGCGTCAAGACGACCGCAGAAAAGCGGGGCGGGGCTCACGCAAAGGCCCCGCCCCGCTTTCGTTATACGATACGGCAGCTAGAATGCGTACTTCGAACGGAATTCCTCGTAAGCCTGCTCGAATTCCGGCGTATGCGATTCCTTCACCTTGTCGCGATATTCGTGCGAGGCCATTGAGCCTTCATGCAGTTCCACGATGGCCAGGGCAACGTTCGAGCAATGGTCGGAAATGCGCTCGAAGTCCACGATCAGATCATTGAACATGTAGCCCTGTTCGATGGTGCACTGTCCGCGCAGCTGACGAGAAACATGGTTCATCTTCGCGTCGTCGCACATATCGTCGATGACCTCTTCAAGCGGCTCTACGCGCTGAGCCAGCACGGGATCGTTGTCGGCAAACGCATTTGCCGTGGTCATGAGGACCTCTTGAACGGCGTCACCCAAGATGATCATCTCGCGCTTACCGAATTCTGTAAGGCGAACGCCCGTCTCGTGGGAGTTCTTGGCGCAGTCAGCGATGTTGAGCGCATGATCGGAAATGCGCTCGATGTCGGAAAGCGTGTGCAGGAAAATCGACATTGCCTGACCTTGCACAGCCGTGAGGGTGTGCCTGGACAGCTTTGCGAGATAGTTGCCCAGGGCGTCTTCGTAGCGATCGCCCGCTGCCTCGATATTGCGTACTTTCTGGTAGTTTTCCTCGCTCCAATTGTCGAACAGGTCGATGGAGAGGTTCAGCGCATCGGTTGCCTGGATAACCATATCGCAGATGACCGAACGGCTCTGCTCGATGGCCAGAGCGGGATGGTTGAGGAAGCGGCTTTCCAACTGGGGCATGTCCGGCTCCTCTTCCACTTTTTCCGCGACCGGCTTGTCGGGGATGATGCTCATGACGATCTTTTCGAGCATGCCCACGAACGGAAGGAGCAGGCATATCATCACGAGGCGCATCAGCGTGTTCGCCAAGGCCAGCGAGAAGGGGTTCATGGTCATCTTGAAGAACGGGAAGTGGATGAACGCATTTAACGTGTAGAACACGATGGCGCAGAAGACAACGCCTATGGCGCATGACATCAGGTAGCTTAGGGCCGTGCGCCTACCGACGGTGTTGGCGTTGAGGGCGGTGAGCATGACCGGCAGCGATGCGCCGACGGAAATGCCCATGAGCAGTGGGAACGTGGACTGGAATGTCATGGCGCCCGTCACGGACAGCGCCTGGACGACGCCTACGCCAGCCGAAGCTGACTGCAGCATGGCGGCGAACAGGGCGCCAATCAAAATGCCCAAGATCGGGTTCGAGGTGGCGGTGAGCATGGAAGTGAACCACGGCTGGTCGCCAAGGTCGCTTACCGAGCCGCTCATCGTGGACAGGCCGAACATGAGGACGGCGAAACCCATCATGATGTCGCCGATGTGATGGTGCATCTGCTTCTTGCTGAACACGCGCAGGAAGACGCCGATGACGGCGATGATGGCCGTGAGCGTGGTCGTGGAAAGAATGGTGCCGATGGTGCCAGCGCCTTCGATGTAGCTTAGGCAGACGATCCAGCCGGTGATGCTGGTACCCAGGATGGCGCCCAGGATTACGGGGATGGCCTGGCGAAGCTTCATCATGCCGGAGTTCACGAAACCAACTGTCATGACGGATGTAGCCGAAGACGATTGGATTACGGTCGTGACGGCTGCGCCGAGGAGGACGCCACGGATAGGTGTGCCAGAAAGCTTGAACAGGATCGGCTCGAGCTTGTTTCCCGACATTCGCTTCAGTCCGTCGCTCATCAGCGTCATGCCGAAAAGGAACAATGCAACGCCGGACAAAAGTCCGATTACGTTAGAAAAGCCCATAGACTCCCCTTTCCTAATCCATGTGGCTATCGTGCCATCGTTGCGTGCAGGCGTGATTAATTATAGATTAACTGGAAGAATACACACCTACTTTTTAAGAGGGGATCCCATATTAATAAAAGGGCGTTGCCCAGTTCTTGCCATGCCGTCTTCGCGAAGCTTCCGTCTGGGGGCGAAAACTCCACCCCAGCGGGTTCGAACCCTGCTTCCTTCTTTGCCGCGATTCCTTTGAGTACGAAAAGAGCTCCCTTTTTGGAGCTCTTGCATATCCTGGCGGAGGAAGTAGGATTCGAACCCACGGAACCTTTCGGCTCAACAGTTTTCAAGACTGCCGCCTTAAACCACTCGGCCATTCCTCCGTTTGTCTGGTGCAGACGGGCCGTTCGGCTCGTGTTGCATGCATCAGGATAGCATATAATACGAACCGATATGGACAACTCGGATGCCGAATACATGCATCTGGCCTTGGAACAGGCCAGGCAAGCTGCCTCTATGGGCGAAGTGCCCATAGGTGCTGTTGTCGTATACGAGCCTGTGGATCCGGCAACGCGGCGCCCGCTGGCATCGCCGCGCGTGATCGCCGAAGCGTGCAACCGTCGCGAAACCGATCGCAATCCCGCCGGCCATGCGGAATTCCTTGCCTTGGAGCAGGCTGCACGGGAACTAGACGCGTGGCGCCTGACCGGCTGCACCGTCTATGTGACGCTGGAGCCATGCGTGATGTGCGCCGGGCTCATGCATCAGGCGCGCGTCGACCGCTGCGTTTATGGCGCTTTGGACCCGAAGGCCGGTGCGTTGGGCACGCTTTACTCCATTCATGCCGACGAACGTCTGAACCATCAGTTCCAGGTGACGAGCGGTGTTTGCGAGCAGGAATGTGCCGAGCTGCTGAAGGGCTTTTTCGCCCAGCGCCGTGCAAAGGCGAAGCAACTCAAGCAAGAGCAGGCGCTGCCGCCTTCAGGATCCCCACGGCCAGAAGGCCGCTTTACTCAAACCAAACCGAGCGTTTCTTCCGGCTTGCACGATGAGCCTTCGGACGAATCGTGCGAAGCTGGATGCACGCACACGCAGGCAAACCAGGAGGATTGCGAACATGCAGACCGTTAATGTCATAGCCCCCGCGAAGGTGAACCTGTTTTTAGGTATAGGCCAGCGCCGCGAGGACGGCTACCACGATGTCACCACCGTCATGCACGCGCTCGCAATGCACGACAAGCTTGCCATCACCCAAATCGGCTGCGGAGAGCATGTCGTGGTGGTGGAACCAAACGATCCCGCTCAGCCCGAACGCCAGGAAGAAGTGAAGGTCGAGCCTGGCAGCGGCCTTTCCGTGACGGTACGCAACCTGTGGTTTAGCGGCATCGCCCCCATCGATATTCCCGACGAAAGGAACCTGGTCTATCAGGCTATTCATGCGTTGGCAAAGGCGATTGGTCGCGAAGAAGACGAAGCGATCCGCGTGGTCACCGAAAAGCGCATTCCATATCAGGCGGGGCTTGGCGGTGGTTCCGCTGACGCCGCAGCGGCAATTCTGGGAGTTGCGCACCTGTGGGGAGTGGACTGCGTGAAAGACGACGAGCTGCTGCAGGATGTCGCGCGTCAGCTGGGAGCCGATGTGCGCTTCTTCATCCACGGGGGCTGTGCGTTGCTGGAAGGCCGCGGCGACTGGCTGGAATCACGGTTGGAGCCGCGCAAGGATTCCGTGGCTGTCATTCGCCCCGAAGGCGGGGTCTCCACGGCCGAGGCGTATCGCCTGTTCGACGAATCGCCCCGGTTCTTCAGCGAAGAGGAGCTCGAATCGGTGCGTAATGCACGGCGGGCGGTGGACGTGCAGTTGGGAAACAACCTGCAAGAGCCGGCGTTCGTTTTGCATCCTGACATCCCTCGGGTATTCCAGCTTGCTCGGGACGTTTCTGGCGTAAGCGATGTTTTGCTCTGCGGAAGCGGGTCGGCCGTCTTTGCCGTGTGCGATTCATTCGAATGCGCGCAGTCCGTGGCCGCGATGGCCCAGCGAGCAGGCTATTGGTCGCGTGCCACGTCGTTTTCCGGCGTTCGTGCCGCCATTTTGCCCTCGAATCGCTAGGCTAGAGCTAAACGTTGCCCAAATCTGGCGTTCGCGCAAACCGATGTCTAGATATGCGCGAGCTGGCCATATCGTTGGACATCGCGGGTCATATCGGTGTTGCCAGGTGATAAAATCTTTATTCGAAGGCAAATTTCCGTGAGGCAAGGAGCGAACATGAGCATCATAGCCATCATTCTCATCATCATTGTGGTGCTGGTTATATTTGTCATTGCCCAGTACAACAAGTTAGTGAAGATGCGCAACATGGTCGATAACGCCTGGGCGCAGATCGACGTGCAGTTGCAACGGCGTCTGGACCTGATTCCAAACCTGGTCGAAACGGTGAAAGGCTATGCGGCTCACGAAAGTGGCACCCTGCAAGCCGTTACCGCAGCTCGTACTGCCTGCATGAACGCCACGACTCCCGAAGACACGGCGCAGGCGGACGGCATGCTCACTGGAGCGCTGAAGAACCTCTTCGCAGTTGCCGAGTCTTATCCCGACCTGAAGGCGAACGCCAATTTCATCAACCTGCAGAATCAGCTTTCCGAAACGGAAGACAAGATCAGCTACATGCGCCAGAGCTACAACGACGTCGTGATGAAATACAACACGGCGATCCAGTCGTTCCCGGCCGTGCTCATCGCCGGCCCCCTGGGCTTCACCAAGTTCGCCAGCTACGATGCCGACATCGCCGCCGAAACCGCTCCTCAAGTGCATTTCTAGGCACATCTTCCAACAAGGACGCACCACGTCGCAGCCAGGACGACCCTGGCTGCGACGTGTTTTCCGGCGCGTTTCCTTCACGGAATTCCACCCCAACGGGTTCGAATCCCCCCTTCCCTGAGGGAAAAGCAAAGCAGGCCCATTTCTGGACCTGCATCATCATCGTGGCGGAGAGCTGGGGATTCCCGCGCCGCTTCGCGACGCTCGACCCCTCCCTCGCAGGCTCGGTCGGGCGAATTCCTGGAAACGTGCCACTGGCGCGTTTCCTTCACGGAATTCCACCCCAACGGGTTCGAATCCCCCCTTTCCCTGCGGAGAAAGCAAAGCAGGTCCATTTCTGGACCTGCATCATCATCGTGGCGGAGAGCTGGGGATTCGAACCCCAGATACCCTTTTGGGGTATACTCGCTTAGCAGGCGAGCACCTTCGGCCTCTCGGTCAGCT
>JBGUXY010000081.1:0-8749 GCA_045118335.1 Eggerthellaceae bacterium | reverse complement strand
GAGCGTGGGCAATTTGAAACTCGCGATTCGATGAACATCGTTCCCATTGCTTGATTGATGCTTGATAGGCGATAGCAACTATTTCGTATTGATGGCTACGGTCCTAAAGCGCGTAATCCAGTACCTATTCGTAAGATAAACAAGAACGGGTAGCATTTAGCCCATGAAATCGATGCTATGAGCCAATTGTTGATTGCTGAAGGGTCTGCAGTCAGACTATGTCCAAATTGCGTGATGAGAACCAATGTATTTCATTGAGTAACACATCGTAATGATTCATACTATGTAACCAAGAGGCTGTCTAGTTAAATTGACAACCCATGATAATCGGCGGTTATCGGAGGGTTCTGTGGACTTGGTTGACCGAGAAGACGAAACAAGGCTTTTCGCAGACCTGTTTAAGTTGTTCTTAGATGACGAAGACGGCGTAGCGCGACGCGCTGTTGTCATATGCTCGGAACCGGGTTTCGGGAAAACCTCTATTGTCAACAAGGCGTTCGATCAAGCGAAAGTCAGGCCTTTTAGATCGGGCTCCAAGTCTATGCCTTCCGGCACAGTTCCGCCCGGATATTTCTTCAGACGGCTTTACGATGACTTCTCATCGAACGATATCACCGTCCCTATTGAAGACTTAATAGGGGGGATGAACTTGACGGCTGGAGTCACGCTTGGAGGGATTGCAGGCATCAGCGGGGGCGTTTCCAGGTCGGAAACGTCGAAGATGATTGGGAAGGCCAATCACATGGTCTCAGTGTTCAATAAGCGGAAGACCTCGCGCAGGCCTGTTTTCTACATTGAGAACGCCGAGAGGATCGACGAGGCTTCCCTTGAACTAATCGGCATCCTAAGAGACAAGGTGCCAACTTCGTGCTTCGTGTTCGAATTCACGACATACGATGACTCCGATGTTGGGGAAGCCCGGAAGTTTTCCGAGGGATTCTTCGAGGGGTTGGAATCATCGTGCGTAAAAGAAATTGAGAAGATGGAAATAGGGTATGCGCGGCAAGTCGTCTTCGGCGACAACTGTCCGCTGGCAGAAAGCCTAATTCAATCGATCTACAACCAAAGTTCAGGAAACTTATGGCTGTTCAAGCAAAAGTGCAGCGAAATAAGCGGGCGAGGATTGTTCTCGACGTCGAACATGACGCAAGCCGACAAAGCGATCCTTGCCCTCGTTGCCCTGCAAGAAGATTTCATCAACATGGAGGACTTGGGGGGATGCCTTAGATCGGAATACGCAACGATCTCTCAGGAGGACGATATAACGGCAACGATGGAGAAGCTGGTTGAGCACGGTCTGATCAGCTATGATCCCCGTCGCGGCTACAAGGCGATTGCGCGAGATGTGGCCGAGCAGTGCCTGAACGATCCGATTTCACGCAACACCGCCTGCCGGCTGGTTATCTACCAGATTCGGCAAGCTGCCAACAAGACGCTCGATGATTGGTTCAAGCTGCTAAACGCGCAGCTCCGAATCCATGATGAAGGCATAATCGATACGCTTGGCCACATTACCCGGGAAGTGGGGACGGCGAGATACGACGAAGCATTCGCCGCCCGCGCTTCTGAAATGGTGAACCGGTTGCACGCTAGCACGGTGACGACTACTGGCTACGTAGAGCGGGCTATCCTCGACGCATACATGTCTGCCGGCGATTATGAGGGCATGAGCGCGTTCGCGTCGGCAATCGAACATGACGACGACTTGCTCGACATGTACAAGTTTCTCGCGAATGTGGCTGCCAGCCGCAGCTTCGAAGCCGAGAGGCAGGCTCATTGTTTAATGGCAAAGCATGCGAGCAACACGCGGATAAAGCTGCTTGTAGCGCTCGGATACGCTTCATATTGCATGAGATACCGCGAGCGCGGTGAGGCGATTGCTTATCTCAACTGGCTATTATCTCAGTCGGCTTACCGGACTTATCCTGAGTACTACTGGGCCATGAAGCAGCGTTCCGTATATCTATCGACCGAGGATGCCTTGAGAGACCTCGAGCTCTGTTCGAACTACTTCGAGTCAGGCAATATGGAAGACCTCTCAGCGAGAGCGCGTATAACATATGCCCTTCGACTGGCGCTCAGCGGAAAGGTTAAAGAAGCGCTTGATATTTTCGTAGAGGACTTCTCGTCGGGAAAGGATCCCACGTGCCCCGAATGTTACTACCTGAACAACATCGCGGCGTGCCTTCTGATGCTCGGGGAAAACCTACAAGAGGCTTGCGAGCACCTTGCGATTGCGATGGAGTTCCCTGCGACGAATTACGTGAAAACCCTCATTACATGCAACCTGTTTTCGGCGCACCTGCTCGTCGGGAACTACTCTAATGCGGGAGAAATGGCGCAAACCCTACTCGAACGCAGCGAGCACGACTATTCGGCGTCTGCGCCTAAGCACATGTGCCTCACCAACCTTCTCGCGTATTGCCGGGCTGCAAACCCTGCCTTGCTGCCAGAGGTCGAACGCCGACTGCTGATGCTGCAGGCAGTTGCCGATAGCGAGCTGGCGGCCTGTATCGAATGTCAGCTTCATGGAGGGAGATTGCCCCAAAACAACCGATATCGCTACGTAACAAAGCTGGGTTTTCGCCCCGGGTTCATCGGATTCTGGCAAACGACCGTCGCTAGGGAAATCAGCGACGCGTTGATAGCGCAGCACGGATGAGGGCTTCAAACATACCTGCATAATCGAAGCCGTGCTCCCTGAACGCACAGAACATCCCACTACCACGTCCAAGAGAACAATCGGGCGAAAGCTCGAGCAGCGTCGCCTCGCCGCTGCAGTTGACTCGGCAGTCAACGCGCATGAATCCTGTTGGCGAAAAGGAGTCGAACACCGACTGCATGATGGCGATATCGTCGGGGCGAATGCTCTTAACGACCTCAAAGGAAACAGGTTGCCGCTTACGTTTCTTTACCGACATGTCGAACAATTCCGACTCGTAATAGCGCTTGCCGTCGATGAGTATTTCGACCTGTTCGACGATGGTCGACCCGTCGGGAAGCTTTGCGAATATCACCTGAACTTCTTCTCCCGGCACATACGTCTCGACCACAATAGGGACGCCCTGAAAAGCCAGCAACTTCCGTGCCAGATTCCGCGCCTCCTTATGCGTGCCGCAGAGGCTGATTGCGTCTATCCCGTTGGAGCCGCCGCCAAAATTCGGCTTTACGACCACCGGCAAGCGGAGACGATCAATTGTCGAGCGCTCCAAATCAGCCGGGTCGCTGACGAGCACCGCCTCTGATACCCTCAGCCCGAAATCTCTTCCGTAGATTCGGCTGAAGTATTTGTCATTGCAAAGGGCATGAACATACGAGTCTGCTCCGATATAAGGTATACCCGTAGCCTCGCAGATCGCTGGCACGAGGGCCTTCGACGTCCTGGAGGCAGAGCCGAAATAACAGGGCACAACTATAGCATCGCTGAGCTTGTCCGCAGAGCGAGCAAACTCCTCGATATCGTCCACCACGAAAACCTCGTCGGCAAGTTGCGCCAAAGCGTCTTCGATATCGCTAATGATAGTCTGCGAATAACCTTCTGAGTCGTTTCGCTCGATAGAGTACTCTCTCCTTTTCTCTTTCGGATCGGATACTACTACCAGCTTTTTCCATTCCAGCATCCCAACCTCCGATAACCGCCGATTATCGGAGGGTCGCTCGTTGCTGCGGGTCAGGCGGGAATCTGAGTGACTTGATCGTCTTGCGTATAATCACATGCAAGGCAAGCGACGATGCCGAAACAACCCGTCTCCAGGAGGATGATAATGATTTCATTTTGCGACGATGGGCGCGAAACTCTATTCGAATACAGGCCTTCGTACATGGACGAGCGCATGCTCGCGAGGCTCGGGCTTGGCTTGGACGACGAGGGGCGTCTTGAACGGTATGCGTTGTCAACATGCCTCTTTCAGTAAGGCAGCTGCGCTCTTCGCTTCAGGATGACTTGTCGATAACGATTAAGCGCGTGTTCACTTTCGTTCAGGAAGACCTCGTTTCCCATGATGACGATGCGCAGGTTCTCGTCTTTCGGTTCGCGTCGTACGCAAGTGGCGATTACGAGGGTTATCGCGTCGTTAGCGGAAGAGTTTTCGGCATCAGCCAAGATGTGTTGATAGATCGCGTGGTGAAGCTCGACTGGCGAATGTTTTGCGTGGGCTACAACCGGCATACGTCCGTGTTTCGCAAGATAGCCAAGGTCGTGGACCCGTCTGAGGAGCGAATTATCGTCGGGGGCGATGCGGAGTGCGCCATTCCCATGGATGTCTTCACCAGCCTTTTGGAGAGGTTTCCGACGACGGTCGAGCTCGAGCGCTACGGGGATACGGTCATCGAGAGCTACGTGCAAGATTACCTTACGCCAGCGAAGGACTTCTCGGCGGAATACGAGAAGCGTTACAAGTCAAAGCGCAAGTCTGCGTTCGACTTGTTTGACCTCCGATCTGCCATGCTCGACCAGAGCCGAATCGAGACCCTTCTCGATACACGTGATATGCTTGAATCTCTTCTAAACCAAGGTGAGAGTGCGCCCGAGGAGGCCTGGCAGAAGCGGATTCTCGAGATACTGCCGACTCTCTTTCCGCAGTATGTGAGCGTCATACCGAAGGCAAAGGTTCGCGATGTCATCCACGGCAAGGATCGCGAAATCGACTTCTTACTGATTGACGCGGCGGGCAATGTGGACGTGCTGGAGATCAAGAAGGCGTTCGCCAAGCACCACCTCATCATGGCGCGGAAATATAGGGACAACTACATCCCGGCACGGGAGCTCACCGGTGGTATCGCGCAAATCGAGAAATACATTCACTACCTGCTTAACTGGGGCCCTGAGGGAGAGAAGAAGCTGACAGAGCGCTATGGGGCGAGGTTGCCGGAAGGCGTGAGGCTGCGGTTTGTCAACCCCCGAGGTTTGTTTCTGCTGGGTCATTGCGAGCTGGACGAGGAGGAACAGCGGGATTTCGAGATTATTCGTCGGCAGTACAGCCGCATTGCCGACATCCTTACCTACGACGACCTGCTGTCCGGGCTGTCACGCATGATTGAGGCCATCATCGGTGATCGCTAAATGGAAATGAATGTTGTTTTAGGTTGTCGATGTCGTATGCGCAACCCGCTTTCGTTTACGGAATATCGCCATTCGCAATCTTGCCTGCGAGCGTTCCATCGACTTTAAGCCTTGCGATGCCCCTGTCGAAATCCGGCGCGGGCGGTTTAAGCTTCCCGCCGTCAAGCTTCAGCTGGCAATCTCTGATTCGGGCAATGTCAATGCTTCCAACCAAGACCGTGGAGTTGAGCCCTCCTTTCACTTTCACCAGGTCCATCAGCTCCGTCTTGTCGGGCATGGTCACACGGCTGTCGCCGTAGCGGGAGTTATTCACCTGGACGCAGCAACACGACAGGTCGCGCGCAAGCGATCCCATGATGTTCGAGAAGTAGTTGGTGTCGGGGTTCCACTCCACAGCTACCAGCATGTCAGTGTAGGCAGAGAATAGCGAGCGCTCCCTGATGGAGGTCAATTCGAAGCAGCAGTAGACCGGGAACCAGGCGTCGCGCCAATGGTAGAGCTCGAAGGAAGTTCCCTCAACGGACTCGTGGCCGGCGTTTTCTATGAGGGAGCGCTCGTGCGGCGCGAGGTGGGCCTTCTGATGCAGCGTCAGCTTCGCGAACCGGTACGTCTCCTTCTCGTACGGCAAGATTACCGCTGTGAGGTTCAAGGCGCGCTTCTTGCCTCCCTCGAGGACGGGCGCGCTGGTCACGTGCTCCACGCCGCATACGACGGCGATGTCGTTGTTCGCGGAGAAGTCCACCAGCTTTTTCAGCCATGGGTAAGGGACGCAGAGCTCGGGGAGCACGAGCATGTTAGCCCCCTCGCGCTTGGCCTGCTCCGCTATTCCGGCGATGGCTGAGTAGCGGCCGTGGTTCAAGTCGGGCCGGCCGAGAAGGTTGTCCTCCACCAGGGCGTCATCGAGTTTAATGTTCGCCAAAGCCACCCGCATATTCTCGAGCCCGCTCTTCCCCGAGGGGACTGACACGACGAACTGGGGCGGGGTCGTGCCGCCAAGGCGCTCGACGAGCACCTCCTGCTCGTTAGCGGACAACGCATCTTCTTCGGCGAAGTAGTTCAGGAGGCGGTAGCTCCTTTTCACGAACTTGTCGACCTCTTTCGGTGATGGGAAGGCATCCCCGCCTTCAATCCTCCAGATGTAATACGAGAACTCGAGGTTATTGGCCTTCACAATATAGGGGAACAGGGGCGTGCCGGATTTCGGATGCCATCCGGACGGTTCTTCACGGAAAGCGTTCTGGTCAGCGGAGGCAAGCAGCCGTTGCGTGTCGGACAGCTCCGTCAACCGGTATTCCGCCATGCCGTCATTGCGGAGGTTTTCGATGAGGGCGGGAACGATGAAATGCGGGAGCACGGGAACTGCGTATTTGTCGAGCATGTACGTTTCGCACGTGAGGCGGCGAAGGGAATTGAGGCGTCCGACGCTCAAGATCTCGCTGTCAGTTGCTGGGTCTGCGCCTCCGGTATCTGCGCCCGATGGGGAGAATTGTCCCTCTTGCTCGCCTTTAGAAAGCAATTCCTGCGCTGTTTCGCAGGCTTTGTCCGATGCTTTTCCCCACAGAAGCGCCGTCGACCTTGCCAGGCAGGATTCCAGGGCTCGCAAAAGGGTCCTCCGGACCTCGAGAGTCAGCCGGCCAGGTTTTCCTTCGGGCTTGTCGAACTGCAGCCGAGCCGCGAATTCTGCCAGCACGTCGCATTGGGGGTCCGATCCGTCTATGACGACTTCGAGCTCGGCTATCGCCCCCATTATGCGCTCGACGAGCTTTTTGAGCATGGCATCGTTCCCGAACGAGATGGCAATCTCGAAGAGCCTTTCCCACAGAGCGTAGAAGCGTATAGCACTGGAGGGTTCGAGCAAGGAAAGCACTTCGTCGCAGAATTGCTCCCGACGGGCGTCGGAGCCGAGCAGCGGCCCGATTCTCTCTACCTGCCCTAGGAACTTCGAGAGTTCGAAGGAGTTGATGTCGATGCCTTCGACCTCCCTGAACTTGTTGGGGGAATCGCCCCTCTGCATGTCGTATATGAGCGAGTAGCTGTCCTTGAGGCTCAGGCTCTTCACGTTCGGCATCAGCTTGAATGCGCTCGAGTTCCTCGCTATCTCCTCGCGGAACTGTTGGATGAGCGCGTATGGGGCGTCTTTGTCGAAGTAGAACACCTTTACTTTCGCGCCCTGCACTTCAATTCTGGAGTTCTGTGCGTTCACGTATTCCCTGTTTACCAACAGGCCGTTTCCGCTCTCCGTCAGCTGGTCTCTGCCAGAGGCGTCTTCGTCGGTGGCAAGCCCGCGAACGTCGACGTCTTCACCGTCGCCGGGCTCGCCCCCGATGCTAAAAAGCGTCCCAGGCTGGCTCAGGAAGATGTGCGAGAAAACATCTTCTGCCCCGAGCAATCCCTGCTCCCATTTCTCCCGCAGCTCGGAATTGTGCTCGACTTTCTCGACGATGATCACGTCGTCGACGTACCGGCCGTAGAAGAGCGGGTTGATCTGGTCGTTCATCGCCCGATCGAACTTGTCGAGACACCAGTTGGATATGATCTGGGAGGGCGGGAAGCCTATCGGCAACACGTTGCGGTGTTCTCTCGAGCTGCTGGACAGCTTGTCGGAGTAGGTCTCGACCACCGCCTTTACGAGCCCGTTCAGGCGCTGGCATGTTTTCCACGGGCTTCTTCCGTTATCAGGTCTCATTCCTGATTCTTCGAGCAGGCAGCTCCAGTCGTCATCTCGCATGTCCACCGAATAGAAAAACGCCCGGAAGTCGAGCGTGAGCATCAGCACGTCCAACTTATCGTCGTTGCGTGTCCTCTCGGCAAGGTCTAACGCGCCGTCGCGCCATTTCTCGTACTGCGAGAAATAGGGCTCGAACAGGTATGGCGACCACGTCAGCGTACCGTTTTTGCCGACGTCCTTGCGCAAGCGGTTGCCGTAGGAACATTCTCCGAACTTTTCGTCAAGGCCGGCGCCCACGAGCATCACCCAGAGCGTCCCGAGTAGGAATCCCTCGACGTTCATGTCGATGAAGAGCTGTATCTTGTCGACTGTCGGAGAGCCTACATTCATGTTGGGGACGAACCTCCACTCGCCATCCCCTTCGTCGGCGGAGGCTGGTTGGTCGGCAACGTGTTTGGGATATACCGCAACCGACACGCTTTCGCAGACTCTCTTGACAACCTCATCCCATTCAGCATCCGTGCCATATTCGAGCATATTTGCGAGCTCCTCAATTTTCGCGCGGAAACTCGTCTTGTCGTCGGCGGATGTCCCACCTTCGTACTCCATGATTTTCAATCGGAGTATCGGGCGCGTCTTGTCGAAGAACAGGCTCGACTTGAGCTTCTTGAATGCCTGGGCCAAGTGCTTGGCTGCTTGAGTACCATCGTATTTATTTGTCATGACCGTTGCCTTCCTGTACCAACGCGAGCGATCGTTTGCTTCTTCCAAAAATTTGTCACTGATGCAGTATTCGTTGGATACTCATAGTAGTGCAAAATTGCGACAGGCCAAACACTTTGAAAAAGACGCCGAACGATGCTCTCCGGCAGTATTCCAATCACATGATGAGGAGCTTTAAAAGCAAATTGAGCTATTTGACTCGATATCGCCACGGCGTGAAGTTTTTACGGGTTGACCAACTCCGTTTTGGAGGACGGGGCCTTTAGGCCCTGGCCGAGAAAACGGAGCAAACAAAA
>JBGUXY010000080.1:0-27921 GCA_045118335.1 Eggerthellaceae bacterium | reverse complement strand
GGCGTCCTTCACCATGCGATCGACTTCGTCGTCGGACAGGGCGGTGGAGCCGCTGATGGTGATCTGCTGCTGCTTGCCCGTGCCCAGGTCCTTCGCGGAGACGTTTACGATGCCGTTAGCGTCGATGTCGAACGTGACCTCGATCTGCGGAACGCCACGACGAGCAGCCGGGATGCCGGAGAGCTGGAACCTGCCCAGGGTCTTGTTGTCGGCAGCCATGTTGCGCTCGCCCTGCAGGACGTGGATTTCCACGCTGGTCTGGTTGTCAGACGCGGTGGAGTAGATTTCCGTCTTGCGGGTGGGGATGGTGGTGTTGCGCTCGATCATGCGCGTCATCACGCCGCCCATGGTTTCCACGCCCAGCGAAAGCGGGGTAACGTCCAGCAGCAAGATGCCCTCGACATCGCCTGCCAGCACGCCGCCCTGTACGGCAGCGCCCATGGCCACGACCTCGTCGGGGTTAACCGACATGTTGGGATCCTTGCCGGTGATGCGCTTCACCAGATCCTGAACGGCGGGCATACGCGAAGAGCCGCCAACCAGCAAAACCTCGTTCACATCGCCGGTGTTCAGGCCGGCATCGCGCAGAGCCTGCTCGACGGGACCACGGCAACGGTCGAGCAGATGGCGCGTGATGCGCTCGAATTCCGCACGGGTGAGCGTGTAGTCCAAATGCTTCGGGCCAGTGGCGTCTGCGGTGATGAAGGGCAGGTTGATGTTGGCCTGGCTGGTGCTGGAAAGCTCCATCTTGGCTTTCTCTGCCGCTTCCTTCAGGCGCTGCAGGGCCATCTTGTCGCCACGCAGGTCGATGCCGTTGTCCTTCTGGAACTTGTCGGCCATCCAGTCGATGACGCATTGATCCCAGTCGTCGCCGCCCAGGTGGTTGTCGCCGGCGGTGGAGCAGACCTCGAACACGCCGTCGCCCAGCTCGAGCACGGACACGTCGAACGTGCCGCCGCCCAGGTCGAAGACCAGGACCTTCTCGTCCTTGTTGGTCTTGTCAAGACCGTAAGCCAAAGCCGCAGCCGTGGGCTCGTTGATGATGCGCAGAACTTCCAGGCCAGCGATCTTGCCCGCGTCCTTGGTGGCCTGACGCTGAGCGTCGTTGAAGTACGCCGGGACGGTGATGACGGCCTGGGTGATGGGGCTGCCCACCTGCTTTTCGGCGTCGGCCTTCATCTTCTGCAGAACCATGGCGGAAATTTCCTCTGCCATGAAGTCCTTGCCCTCGATGTCCACGACGGCGCGGCCATCCTTGCCGCTGCGTACGTTGTAAGCCACGGTCTTCTGCTCTTCGGTGGTTTCGTTGAAGGAGCGGCCGATGAAGCGCTTCACGGACGAGACGGTGTTTTCGGGGTTGGTGACTGCCTGGTTCTTGGCGGCCTTGCCAACTACGCGCTCGCCGTCTTTGCGGAAGCCCACCACGGAAGGGGTGGTGCGGTCGCCTTCGGCGTTGACCAGGATTTCGGGCTGCGAGCCTTCCATCACTGCCATTGCCGAGTTGGTGGTGCCCAAGTCGATGCCAATGATCTTTGCCATGATGTATGTCCTTTCAGTTGCCTGTTGGTACCTTGTTCTTGCCCGAAAGACCCCACGCTTTCAGGCCTTTCGCAACGAAGGGCCGCGCGGTGCGAACCCTTCGTGGTGTACCCAATATAAAATCTAAGCGTGATTCTGTCAAGTTTTCTAAATTTTGCTGAACTAGATTTTTTCAGGCCTCTGAACTGGTATTATGTCAGGACAGTATAACAGGTAACCTAAGCGCCCCCATCCTGGCACCGTTTCGTAAACTTTCCGACTTCACTTGATGTTGTAAGAAACCAAGACAGTGTCCCCACGCAAGTTCTGAGCGCCATCTGCTGTGATATAATTTTCCGCTGATGACAATTCGTTGCGCAAGTGGCCCCTTGGCGGCTAAACCGTGCACGAATTCTGCCCATTACCGTGCCGTAACGTCTACAGAAAGGCAGCAGTTATGACCACCAACAATGCTCCTTTGAGCGAAAGCCCAGCTCAGGACAAGTGCCCAGCATGCGGGTCGGAATTGCCGGAGAACGCGAAGTTCTGCCTCGAGTGTGGCACGAAAGTCGACAGCAGCAAGATTACCTGCCCCGCCTGCGGTCGTATGGTAACAAAGGGCAAGTTCTGCCCCGAGTGCGGTCATAGGCAGCTGCCAGACTTCGGCTCCATCAAACGCGGAGACGAGTTCAAGATCGGCAACTACCATGGCCCCATCACCTGGAAGGTGCTGAAGAAGGAAGACGGCAAGGTCCTGCTGATCAGCGAGAAGAGCCTGGACAGCAAGCCGTACAACGAGAAATGGACGAGCGTCACGTGGGAAACCTCCACCATACGCGCCTGGCTCAACAGCGAGTTCTACTTCGAGGCGTTCTCCGAATCCGAGCGTGCCAGCATCGTGTCCACCAAGGTCAAGCCCGGCAACAACGCCGACTACAAGATCAGCGGCGGCAACGAGACCACCGACAAGGTCTTCCTGCTGAGCATTTCCGAAGCGGAAGAGTGGCTCGACAAGGAATCGGGGCCGTGCCCTTCCGCTGCACAGGCAACCGATTACGCCAAGGAGCAGGGCGTATACGTCGCCCCGAACGGCAACACCTGGTGGCGCCTGCGCTCGCCGGGCATCGACCAGCGCGGTGCAGCCTATGTGGGCCCGGGTGGCCTGGTGGTACCCAGCGGCATGGACGTGGATTACGGCGCCCACGGCATCCGTCCCGCGATGTGGATCACGCTGGAGGCGTAAGACGCCGTCACCCAAACGCATGATGGGAAACGGCGACGTGCCCATGCCGTCAACACGGCTGTAACCAAGCCAAAAGCGAACCCCCGCAGCTCTATGGAAGCTGCGGGGGTTCTTACACGTTTGTAAGCCACCGCGGGGGTTTGCGATGCGGAATCTCGAACACAACCGCAGTCACAACGCTAAAGCTACAGGGGTTCTTACAAGCCTGTAAGCCATTGCCGAGTTACGATACGGAACCTCGTGCACGACCGTAACTACAACACCATCTCAAGAGACGGCTCGGCGAAAGGGTAGCTGGTGGTGCATCATCCCGACGCACCACCAAAACGAAGCGTCAGCAAACTCCCCTAAGCGCCGCCTCCGGCTCCACCGCCTGGTGGGAGCGCGGCCTTTTCCCTCAAGAGCTTGTTCTCCAGCTCCAAAGCCTCCAGCTTCATGCGCAGAGCCTCGTTCTCCATGACGAGCGCTTCCATGCGAAGCCTCATGTCGCCAGTCTCCAGACGCAGGGCCTCCACGCCCTCTTCCGCAGCGGGAGCAGCGGGCACTGCAGCCGGCAGCTCGATGTTCGCAGGAAAGCCCATGGAGTCGATGGACGAGATGTAGAACGTCTTGTCGACCACGCACTTCTCGCGGCGCTTCAGGAACCACACGGACGAGATGAGGTAGAAAGCGGCCGCGGCAATCATGCTGGTGCTGTAGTTCAGGCTCATGCCGAACAGCGTGCATGTGGCAATAACGATGACCAGAATCGCCGGCAGCGGATGCAGCTTCACGGTGAAGCTGCGTTTCAGGTTCTGCAGCGGGTAAATTCGCCTGAACCGCAGGAACTTGATCGCCGTGAGCAGATACACCATCAACGCCGAGAAGATGGAGAACGTCACGATGTAATCGAGCATGCCCGTCATGGCGAAGACGACGGCAACGGGCGCCAGGAAGAGGATGGCACGATACGGTGAGTTGTACTTCGGATGAGATTTACCGAAGGCGTCGGGGAGCAGGTTATCACGGCTCAGGACGCTCCACGCACGCGCCGCGTCGAGGATGCAGCCGTTGGCGCTGGCCAGACAGGCAAGCATGGTGCCGATGAACAGCGCCACGACCAGGAACAGCTTGCCGGTGGCAATAGCCGCATCATAAAGCGGGTACACGGAATCCGAAAGTGTCATGGCAGGAATGGCACTCGAGCAGATGAACCACGTCGAAACGCCGCCCACAAGCAGGGTGAACAAGCCGAGCAGGCTGCCAAGGGGCAGGTCGCGCTTCTTGTTCTTGACATCGTTGGACGCCATTGCCGTACCCTCGATGCCCAGGAAGAACCAACACGAGAACTGCAGTCCCGCGAACAGGCCCAACACACCGTAGGGAATGCCGTTGGTGAGCTCTTTGAGCTGCTCCACCGATGCCTGCATGTTGCCCATGTTTCCAATCACCAGAAGCGCGATCACGGCGATGAACGCCGCCGCCGTGATGAAGAAGTTCAACGTCAGCGATGCGTACGCGCCGTGGTAGTTGATGTAGGCCAATCCAAGAATCGTGAGCAGCAGGAACGGCAGCACCTGCACGCCGGGGGCGATTGTCTGCAGAATCTCGCCCACCACCAACGCGTCTGCCGCTTCGAGCATCGTGTATTCCAACACCATCATCAGGCCCACGTTGAACGCCGAAAGCGGGCCCATGATGTATTTCGACATACTGTACTGACCACCAGACTCCGGCATGACCGAGGCCATCTCGTTGGTCATGAGCACGACCATCAGGTACATGACGAACACGATCGACATGCCGATTATCGTCGCGAAAGAACCGCCTAGCTTGATGGTGAAGTTCCATCCCATGAACTCGCCCACCAAGACGATGCCCACGCCCAGTGCCCATATATGAATTGCGGAAAGCTTCTTCTCATTGGTGCTCATGGTGTTTCGCCTCCCTCTCTTGGTTTTCGAGGCGAATCTGGCGCTCTACGCCAGCGAAATCCTTCAGAAGAAGGAACGCGAAAACCGCAACGGCAATCCACGCTGCGGTGTTAACGATTGTGGCGATCATTGCTCGGCCTCCCTCTTCTCCGCTTCCATTTCGGCACGCAACTTCGTCATGGACTTGTCCATTGCCGTGTTGCTGCGGTAGATGGTGAAGCCCAGGTAGAAAGCTATCAGGCCGAGCGTGATGATGGTCTTGGGCACGTTGACCGTATAGGGTCCTCCAATCACGTCCCCTTGTGAGAGCATCATCGCGGTGAACAATACGAGCAAGATGAGAATCAGCTCGAAGAAGATGTCGAAGACCATCCCGCCTTTCGACGCCTTCCCTTTCTCCTTCTCTTCCTTCATTGAGGTTGCCTGCCTTTCTACTTGCAATTCCCCCTTAACAGTGCCGTTAGCGCCGGGCCAAGCGACGGTTCCTTGCCTCCTTTCCGGCCATAATCCAACTCCGCGCGCTTATCCCCCCACGCACGCGAAACCGTGGGGTAATCGGTACGGCATCGTGCTACCGCCCCACGCGAAGAATCACTATGTATTCATAATGGTAGTGAAACCACCATTTTCAGAATAGGAAGAAAAAAGTATGTGGTCAACCGTTTGTCTGAATCTCGCATGGGTTTTAAGACGCGGGAAACATGACACCGATTTGCATTAGCCTGTTGGCAGGTTCGCACAGCAGGCACGACTGCACGAACGCCCCGCTCCTCGCTGCATTGACGAGGATCGGGGCGCCGTCTTACACACGTGTAACCGCGTCTAGCTCGGACGGTTCTTCAGGCGCAAGACGATGCAGCAGCCCGCGATGCAAACCACGCTGAACAGCAACAGGATGCCCCAGCTGTGCATGAGGTGGGCGAGCGCGAAGTTGTACATAGCCTCGAAATCATGCGGGAACATGTCGGCATCGATGGTGGTCGTGTCTTCGGGAACGTCCACGGTCACATCGTTGATGGTCATGTCCTGTTGCTCGGGAACGGTGATGGGCATGCCGTCGACCTCGGTGTCGAAACTGGGCACGTCGGTGGTTACCTCGTCGATGGTGGTCGTTTGGGCGGGGACGGTAATTTCTTCGCCATAGATCTTCATGTCGAGGTCGTTCAAGTTGGCTGTGGTTCCCAAAGCTTCCATGCCCCAGCGGCAGTTCACGAACAGCGAAACCTGCTTCGCCACGCCCTCGAGCTTGAACACCAGGCCGCTGAACAGAATCTGCGGCATTATAAGCAGCGGCGCCATGGCGATGGCTCGATCGGGGTTGTCGAACAGCGTGGATACGAACAGGCCCAGCGCCATGGCGGAAAACGTGATGAGGAAGATGGAGGCGAACAGCTCGAACGGCGCCGAAATCAACGCGTGTGTTGGAGGAGCCTTGAACAGGCAGAACACTCCTGTAAGCAGCAGGGACTGGATGATGCACAAAACGCCGAGCACCACGACTTTCGAGAAGACGTACGCCCCCAGCTTCATGCCTCCGGCGTATTCGCGGACGAAGATGTCGCGTTCCTTGCATATTTCCTGGATGGCGTTGAGGATACCCACCCAAAACGCCGCGCACGAAAGCGCGAACAGGCACGACTTCGTGGCCTCGTATTCCGTGAAGCAGCCTTCGCCGGCCACGAGGCAGATGAGCGCGGCCAGCAGGGGCGCCTGCGCGAGCAGCAGCACCAGGCGTGCCCGGTCGTTGAGCAGCAAGCGCACGTAGCGCGCCGAAAGCGTGACGAGCTGGCTGAAAAACGACGGCGATTTCTTCGTTTCCCGTTGCTGCGCCGCTTCGGGCACCGTGATGCGTTCGGTGCGCTGCGCCTCGAACCGGCCCGCCCACTGGGCGGGCTGGCCGCCTATCTTCGGGTAGATGTCCACGAAGTCGTCCACGCCGAAGAAGCTCAGCCCCTGGGCTGGCGGGCCCGCATAGCACAGCTTGCCGCCCGAACCCAACAGCACGATCTGGTCGCACAGGTGCAGGTTCAGTGTCGTATGGGTGACAAGGATAATCGTGCGGCCTTCTTTTGCCAGATCGGAAAGCTTTTGCATCAGGCTGCGCTCGATGCCCGGGTCAAGGCCCGAAGTGGGCTCGTCCAAGAACAGCAACCGCGGATCGGCAAGCAGCTCCACGGCAATGGACGCGCGCTTCTTCTGGCCGCCCGACATCTTCGAGATAAGGTTCGTGCGCACGTTTTCAAGCTCCAGCAGCGCGATGATCTCGTCGATGCGCGCTTCCTTTTCCTGTTTGGTGGAGTCGGGCGGCATGCGCAGGTCGGCACCGTAGCGCAGCATGTCCACCAGCGTGAGGTTGTCGTAGACGATGTCTTGCTGCGGCACGTATCCGATGGTGTTCTTCAGGCTGTTGTAGTTGGCGTACAGGTCCACCCCGTCCACGGTAACCGTGCCCTCGTCGGCGAATTCGTTGCCGACCAGCTCGTTGAGCAAGGTGGTCTTGCCGCAACCCGAGCCGCCGGCGATGGCCACGAACTGCCCGCGCTTGATGTGCAGGCTTATATGGTCGTTGGTGATGAACTCCTTGCCGTCGCGCTTGCGCCGACGCACCAGATCGAACGCCGTCACGTCCACGCCCAGGCGCTCCACGGTGTAGAACAGGCGATTGCCGGAATACACCATGGGCACGGTCGCCACGATAAGGGAAGACCCCGGGAACAGGCGCGTATGCGGGTGAATGGCATAGCCGTCCACGAACGTGCCGTTGAAGCTGCCACTGTCGGTTATATACCAGTTTCCCTGCTGGTCGCGCTCCATAAGGGCGTGGCGTGCGGAAACCGTGGAAAAGGGAAGGGTCAAGTCGTTTTCCGGGGAACGGCCGATGGTGGCAAACGTGCGCCCGGAAAGGTCGAAGCTGCGCCAGCGCATATCGGCATGGCCTATAAGCAGCACCACGTTTTCGCGACCTTCCTTCTGCTTGCCGATGGTGATCACATCGCCAGGGCCTATCGCGAAGCTGCTCTGGCGCATGCCGCTCATGTACAGCCCGTTGGTCGAGTCGCGATCGATTAGCGTGGGGGTGCCGCTCGTGAAAGAGATGGCGCCGTGATGGCGCGAGACGGTTTTCGAGGTATCGTGGATGACGATGTCGTTATCGATTGCGGTGCCGAAGGTGATGTAGCCCTTCTGCAGTTCGGTAAGGTCGATGTCGGCAAGCGTGCGGCCATCTTGCAGCACGGTAAACGTAAGATGCGCGTTGTTTGCCGGCGCGTAACCATACCCCGCTTGCCCCCCGGCTCCCTTAGACGAAACCCCCTGCAAGCTGGTACCGCAGTTGGCGCAGAATTGCATATGATCGGCAGCGGCATACCCGCAACGTGGACAGTACATGACACCTCGCAAAAACGTTGGCAATCGCAAACATTGCAAGAATACCAGCATTGCCCCCTGTAGTGTTGCGCAACTTGCATGATGAGAAACGCGAGAAATAGGGACGGGTTCTTTTTCTCATCCCTGATGTTGCGTGCATGGAGAAATAGGGATGAGAAAAAGAACCCGTCCCTATTTCTCCCTTGTTTAGGCGTTGTTTTGCCTTTCCCGCCCGAAAAACAAAAAGCTCCCCCCTGGGAGCCTTTCGTGCCTTTTGAAAAATCGTTGCTAGTCGTCGGCGATTTCGGTGATGGCGCCCATGGGGCACTCTTCCAGGCATTCGCCGCATCCGATGCAGCTGTCTTCGCTGACTACTTCCACAACACCGCTGGGAACGTCAAGCACATCTTGCGGGCAGGCATCGACGCAGATTCCGCAGCCGACGCATTCGTCTTCATCGATAATAGGACGAGGCATGGTATCTCCTTTTCCACTCTTTCACGCGCACGCGCCGAGCCGAAAACCCCTATGCCCCGCGCCTTGCCGCCTACATATGCGATATGCGCAAGATACCATGAGTCGGCACGTTTGCAAGCGATTACTTGCAAGTTTCTAGCCGTTGCCATGTTTTTCGAAAAAACCGCAGCATCAACAACGTACCTTGAAGGAGACCTTGTCCCAAACGCCCTTAGAGCGACATCTGGTAAATACATTCGATTCCGCGTTGTTCGCAAAGATCTTGGAGATTCTTGTCTCGCGTGAACAGCGTCGCCTTCCGCCTGCGCGCCAGCACCAGATAGAGCGTGTCGTATGCTGAATGACCACTGGTCGCCGCTTCCAACAAAGCTTCGGGCATGAGCTCTTCGTCGGAAACGTATTCTTCAACCAGATCGTATGCTTCTTGAGACTTCACCACGGCCGCCCCAGCGTCACAGCATCCTGCGCGAACGTATTTCAGCAGAGCGTTTGCGACTTCGGAGACGTACAGATGAGGAGCAATCATCGGCTCCCCCTTCAAGGCGAGCTGCCGGAAGCAAAGCCCTTCTTCCGTACCGCGAACCATGTCAACGGCAGCGCTTGCATCAAGCACAATCATGTTATTCTCCTCGAGCTATAGCAGTCGTCGTTCCAATTATCGCTACCGCTACATGAGCTCCTGCGAAAGCCGGCGTTCTCCAGGCCTTCAAATTACGGATTGGCGGCTCATGATTCGTTATTGCTCTACGAGCTTCTGCACAGGGCAGCATCCCAGCCCTTAAAACAAGCGAAAAGAAGCGATGAGGGCATTCCGGTAGCATGGTGTTTGCAACTTCGCTCTTTGCGGCCTACGCGTTCGTCATTCATCGCACGCAAACGCTTCGCAGCCGGGCCCACCACCGTGCCGATCTGGGCTTTCTCGATCGGCGCGAACGAGCATTGCGCTGTCGGGGCCACCGTCCTCCCAGGCTCCCCGCCCCTTTGCCTGAGCAATGGATGCATCCATGCGAGAAAACAGCGCCTGGCGCCTGGCTATGCGCTCTTCCTTAGCCTGCCCTTCTGAATCTAGCGCGCTGGTAATAGCGCATTCGTGGGCTTCTGGCTTTGCAACACCATGCAACATCTGCTCAGCCGCCACGATGAGCTGCTGCGCCATGCTGCGATGTTTCATTTCAGCGTAGGCTTTGAGTTCATCGTAGAGCGGTTGCGGAAAATCTTTCACTTGAACAGAAGGCATTATTCCTCCTTTTTACCCCTATTTTCCGTCATTATAGTCGAAACACGGCAGAACACCGATGACAGCTAGGAAACAAGAGAAGACAAAAGAAGCACATGGGGACGCGACGAGACCTTCTGTGGCTCAGACGACTACGGGCGCCCGACTCATCGGAGCTTCTTGTCTCGCGTGAGCAGTGTTGCAAACCGCCAAGACCCGTCGGTTGACTCAGCGCGCGGTTATTGATTTGGCCATTGACTATTTGTATGCGATTAATTACTATTTCACAAATCGTGGTCATATTATACTTTGCACCGTTTGGGCGAAACAGCTGGGAGGAACGGGTTGGTCGGCTCTTCGAATCATGAGCGCGTGCTCGCTCGGCAGCTGTCTGGTGCTTTGCATCACGAACCAATAGTGCACGTCAAAGGCGTATGGCAACGCGATGTCGTTGCCAACGCGGCCCGTTTGCTCTTGGGGCTTGCCGTGGGCCTTGCCATCTGGCAGGTGGTGGCCATGGTGTTCAACGCAGGAGGCTCGTCGTTGGGTTTCCCATATCCGTTGCAGGCGTTCAAGAAGCTGGGTGCCTATCTTTTGGGCGAGGAGTCTTTGTACGGCTTCTCTATATACAAGCACCTTTTCGCCAGCATAAAACGCCTGCTCATAGCGTTTGCACTTGCCACTGTGGTAGGCATATCGCTCGGGTCGTTCCTGGGGTATTTCGAAGGCATCTACCAGATTGGCATGGTGCCCGTTGCCGTTTACCAGATGATTCCGGGCTTGGCATGGCTTCCCGTTGCCCTGCTGCTATTCGGGCTGGGCGACGAATCGGCCATCTTCATCATCTTCGCCGTTTCGTCGATGGTCATAACCATCGGCGTTTCCAGCGGAATACGCATGGTGCCACGCGTGCTGGTTGACGCCGCAAGGATGATGGGCGCAAACGGCTTCACCGTGTTTTCGAGCGTTTTGGTGCCACAGTCTGCAGCGAGCATCGTAAACGCCCTGCGACTGGGAATGTCTTCCGCCTGGCGAGTGCTTATAGCAGCGGAAATGATTGTCGGCACGGGGTTGGGAATAGGCTACGCCATCGGCCTCACGCGCGATTTGCTGAACTACGTGGGCTCGTTCGCCTGCATAACCATCATCTGCCTTGTCGGCCTGTTCTTCGATCGCGTGGTTCTTGCACGGGTGGAACGCGCTATACGCCAGCGGCTGGGAATGGGGGCCGAATAGATGAGCCTCATAGAACTCAGCGGCGTGACGAAGGCGTTTTTCGTGGACCGCAGGAAGACAACGGCAAAGATTGCGCTCGACTCGCTTGACCTGCGCATCGAGGAAGGCGAGTTCGTCAGCCTGGTGGGGCCCAGCGGCTGTGGTAAAACCGTCACGCTTTCCCTGATGGCCGGCTTCCAGCAACCCACGCTGGGGACGGTGAGCTTTCGGGGCGACCCCATTCGCAAGCCCTGCCCCGAACGCGGCGTCGTCTTTCAGGAATACAGCCTGTTCCCGTGGCTTAGCGTGAAGCGCAACGTCATGTTCGCCGTCCGCAACGCAGCAAAGGCCAGGGGCAGCCGGCTAGAAGCCGCCGAATGCGAGCGGCGGGCGCTGGACGCCCTGGCAACGGTGGGTCTTGACGACGTTGCGGAGTCTCGCCCGAACACGCTTTCGGGGGGCATGAAGCAGCGCGTTGCCATCGCCCGCCTTTTGGCGATGAATTCAGAGGTTTTCCTGATGGACGAGCCGTTTTCCGCCCTCGACGAGCAGACTCGCAGTGCGTTGGACCAAAACCTCTTCGAGCTTTGGAAGCGCCAGCGGAAGACCATCGTCTTCGTTACCCACGACATTTCCGAGGCGGTTCGCATGTCTTCGCGCATCGTCTTGTTTTCGAATTCACCAGGCAGGGTCATCGGCGAATGGAAGCTGCCAGACCTTGCCGACCGCGACCTTTCAGCACCGCCTTTCAAGGACGTGTGCGACCAGGTTCGCGCAAGCTTGCCTTCAAGTTCCTGCTCGTTCGCCTTCGGGCGGGAATAAGAGGATGGATTCATCTTGGCAGAAAGGAAGAATATGAAGAAGGACGTGCAAAAGAGAATGATTTTAGGAGCGGTAACCGCTTTCGTCATCGCGGCTGGCGCGATGCTGCTTGCGGGATGCAGCTCCTCGCAAGAGGCAGACACCGCCGCCGAGCTGGAAACGGAAGCCGTCGAGGCTGAAGCCGAAGCCGTAGGCGAAGACGCTGCCGAAGCAGAAGAGGAAGCGGTGGATTACGCCCCGCTGTCCATTTCGTATCTGAACAAGGCGTTCTACGAGGACATCATCGTCGCCAACAACCGCGGCGATTACGCCGAGGCCGGCCCGGAAATCGAACTGAAGGTTGTCGAGGGCTCTGGCTCCGATTCCGTTGCCGCGATGCTTTCCGGCTCCGTTGACGTTGCCGCCACGGGACAAGGTCCTGTTGCCGACGCCATCAAAGAGCACGGCGACGACATCGTGATCTTGGCTGGCGCGAACTGCTGGACCAACGGCCAGCTGTGGGTTGCCGGCCCGAACATGACCGGCGATATGCAGATCACCCCCTACGACAAGGATTCCGACAACAAGGCTGACGTGAAGGCTTCGTTCGAAGCCGCTGCCGCCGCCAAGGGCGGCCCCATCCTGGTGGGCGTCCAGCAGGGTGCCACAACCGAAAACGTTTTGAAGTCCTGGTTCAAGGCCATGGACGTGAGCGTTAACGACTTCGGCACCGAAGGCGAAGGCACCGTGACCTTGGTGGACATGAAGGCCAACACCACGCCGACCGCCCTTGCCAGTGGCGACATCGACATCTTGGCTTCCAGCAAGCCTTACCCGGATATCGCCATGCGCGAGCTCGAGGGTTCTTATCAGATCGGCTCCGATGCCGACATCAACTCCTATAACGTCGAATTCTTCATCACCACGAAGGAAACCTTCGCAGAGAAGGAAGACTCCATCAAGGCATGGCTCGCGGCTGACCAGGCCACCATCGACTGGATGAACGCCAACCAGGACGAGGCCATCGCCATCCTGGCCGAAAGCATGGGCCAGACCGAGGAAGAGGCTGGGGCCACCTTCGAGACGGCCAACTTCAAGATCGATTTGTCCGACCAGATGGTCACGACGCTGCAGAAGGCCTGCGAGAAGAAGGAAGTCGAGGTCACCGAAGACGACCTTAGGGCCATGATGCCGCTCTACGACTGGATTGCCGGAGGCATGCAGTAACCGTTAAGGTTGTTTCCGATTAAAGGCGATTGGAAGCGGGGTTTGCGCCCCGCTTCTTCTTTTCAACGCCGAAAACGGCGGCTAGCAGATGCGGGGGAGCTGTTCGCCTACGAGCATGTCGAGGATGCGCGTGCTGCCGAAGAAGGTGCGCAGGGTCACGCGGGGGTCGCGACCTTCGGGCTTTTCAAGCACGTCGCCGATGATGGCTGCATCAGCGCCATAGCGATTCGCCCGCATGGCGGCAAGCGCGGCTTCGGCCTGGTCGGCAGGCACGACGCACACCATCTTTCCCTCGTTGGCCACCTGGAACACGTCGTAGCCCAGCATCTCGCACGCACCACGGACGGCGTCTTTCACGGGCACGGCTTCTTCTTCCACCATCATGTCGGCACCCGACTGGCTGGCCAGTTCGTTGAGCGTGGACGCCAGGCCTCCGCGGGTTGGGTCGCGGAAACAACGCGTGTCAGGCGCGGCTTCGAGCACTTCGGCGATAAGATGGTTCAAGGGCGCGGCATCGCTTTCGATGTTGGCGCGAAAGCTCAGCTGCTCGCGGCAGCTCATGATGGTGATGCCGTGGTCGCCCAACGTGCCTGTAAGCAAGATCTTGTCGCCCGGCTGACAGTACTGACCGCCCAAACGCCGTCCTTCGGGAATGAAGCCGATGCCGCTCGTGTTGATGAAGACACCATCGCCATGTCCGCGGTTTACCACTTTCGTATCGCCGGTCACGATGCGCACGCCTGCCTCGCGTGCGGTTTTTGCCATGGTTTGGCAGATGCGGCGCAAGTCGTTGGTGGGATAGCCCTCTTCCAGAATGAAACCGCAGCTCAGGTACTGCGGGATGGCGCCGCTGGTGGCAACGTCGTTAACCGTGCCGCACACGGCCAGATGCCCTATGTTTCCGCCGGGAAAGAAATGGGGCGTGACCACGAAGCTGTCGGTTGAATATGCGATGCGCATGCCAGGCGAAGGCGCTGGCAGATCCGCTGCGTCGTTGCCCTCGAACAGCTCATCGCTTCCGTATGCTTCTAGAAACACCTGGTCGATGATGCGTTTCATCATCGAGCCGCCGCTTCCGTGTCCAAGCAGTACCGTTTCGTCCATCATGGTTCCAGCCTTCTTCTGTCTGCTAAACGATGCCATCTTACGACAACTCGCACGTCGTCGTGGCAGCTTTAGCCGTTCCTGGTTTGCCATGTTGTTGGCGATGCGACAAATCGGGAACGGCTTGGGGCGTCGCGCTTGAGCCGTCGTGACGCTGGAGCCGTGGCGGCAACAAAGTTGGCATGCGCTCGCCTTATTTGCCGTCGTGGTCGTGAGCGTCGTGGTCGTGGTCGTGAGCGTCGTGGTCGTGAGCGTCGTGGTCGTGGTCGTGGTCGTCGTGAGTGTCGGCGACCGTGGTTACCACGAGTTTTCCGGTGCTCACGCCTTTGGTTCCCAAAATCATGTTCGCTATGTCTTGCACCAGCGAAGCTTCGCCGCGCAGAATAATAACCTCGAGGCAGTTGTGATGGTCCAGATGCACATGCACGGTGGACACCACGTTCTCGAGATGCGAATGCTGAATGCCGTCGAGCTTTTCCTGCAGATCGCTCGCGTGGTGGTTATACACGATGGTAAGGGTGCCCATAACCTGTGCGCCCGGAAACGAGCACTCCTCTTCCACCAAAGCGCCTCGAATGAGGTCACGTATGGCTTCGCTGCGGTTTTTCGTCATGCCACGCTTGCCAACCAGCATGTCGAATGACATGAGCAAATCTTCGGGAATAGCAACCGAGAAACGTACCAGCTCTTCAGACATGAAACGCCTTTCTGAAAACAATGCCTGTTCAGGTGCGTCGGCGCAGTGTCGGCGGCCCTGGTCACCTGACTCTTTCGGCAACGAAAACGAGTCGGCGGCCCTGGTCACCTGACTCATCCGACGACCACGAACGCCTGACTCACTCAAAAATGAGTCACCGACCCCGAGCACCCGACTCATCCGACGGTCGCGAACGCCTGGCGCAATTGTGCTGCGTTACACGAGGTCTACCGTAACCCCCGTGCCGCTGGCTGCTTCGTCTTCCAGGTAGTCTTTTGCATCGGTCAGAAGCGCACGGGCGTCGTCGAGCAGCTGCTGCACCTGATGAAGGGCATCGTCGGTCTTCGCGAAACCGGCATCGCCGGCTGTGTGGGCCAGGCGGTGCGTCCAACGGCGCTGCAAAGCCAGCTGGTCGTCGATCTGGTCGATCATCATCTCGAATTGCCCGGTGTTCACGCCGTTCGTGCACATGATGTTTCCTCTCGTTCGAGCTTCTTGTTGTAGAAGTGTTTACTGCCAAACCACCCGCAAGTCAACCAAAAGTGTGATTTTCAAACGCAAACGTAACATTGCTTCTTGGCCACGGCAGCAGGTCATGCTTCTGCGTCGCGTTAACCCTTCCCCCACCATGCCCGGGGGTGCCAGGGGGGACACTCCAAACGTCTCGCCCGCCAAGGGGTGCCGGGGGGTGCCAGAGGGGGGTGCCAGAGGGGACACTCCAAACGTCTCGACTTATCTCAAGCGTCCTCAAACCTGGCATGAGACATTTGGAGTGTCCCCTCTGGCACCCCCCTCTGGCACCCCCCGGCACCCCTTGGCGGGCGAGTCGTTTGGAGTGTCCCCCCTGGCACCCCCGGGCACCCTTGAATGTCGCCTTAGCCTTGCGTTCCGGCGGCGTAGCCGGCTAGGCGCTTGGCTTCCTTCTTTCGTTCGATGGTGGAAAGGATGCGCTTGCGCAGGCGAATGTTCTTCGGGGTGATTTCGACGAGCTCGTCATCTTCTATGTACTCGAGCGCCTCCTCGAGCGTGAAGCGCATGGGCGGCGTGAGCTGAATAGCCTTGTCAGAGCCACTCGCACGCTGATTGCCGAGGTTTTTCGTCTTGGCGATGTTCACGACCATGTCGCCTTCCTTGGCGGATTGGCCGACGATCATGCCCTCGTAGCATTCCTCACCGGGGCCGATGAACAGCCGCCCGCGTTCCTGCAACGTGTCGAGCGCGTAGGCCACGCTTTTTTCCGTGGACATGGAAATCATGGAACCCTGCTTGCGACCTGCGAATTCGCCGCGGTAAGCTCCGTATTCGCTGAAATGGTGGAACATGGTGGCCTCACCGCGCGTGGCATTGAGCAGCTTGGTGCGCAGCCCCATGGTGCCACGACTGGGAATGCGGAATACCAGATGCGTCTGGTCGCCCTTGGCGTACATGTCGGTCATTTCGCCACCGGCGCTGCCAAACACCTCGATGGCCTTGCCCGCGTATTCGCTGGGCACGTCGACGGTTGCTTCCTCGATGGGCTCGAGCTTGCGGCCCGCCTCGTCTTCCTTCAAGATCACGCGCGGGCGCCCCACCTGGAACTCGTAGCCCTCGCGGCGCATGGTTTCCATGAGCACGGAAAGGTGCAGCACGCCACGCCCAGCCACTTCGATGCCGGTCTTGTCTTCAAGTTCCTGGATGCGCATGGAAATGTTGCTTTCGGCCTCGCGCATCAGGCGCTCCTTCAGCTGGCGGCCACCCACGATGTCGCCATCGCGACCCACGAGCGGGCAATCGGAAGGCTCGAACACCACGGCCATGGTGGGCTCTTCGACCTTGATGGGGTCCAGGCGCACGGGGTTTTCGCGGCTTGTGACCATATCGCCTATATCGGCGTCGTCTACACCGACAACGGCAACGATGTCGCCGGCGGTAACTTCCTTCTGTTCCTTCTTGCCCAGCTCCTCGAACGTGAACACCTGCTTCATTACGGTGTTGTAACGCGTGCCGTCGTTTTTTATTACAAGCACGTTATCGTTTTTGTGCAAGCTGCCAGAGAACAGGCGCCCAACGCCGATGCGGCCAACGAAGCTGGAATGGTCGACCGTGCAGATCTGCAGCGCCACCGGGCCGCTCGGCTCGCAGTCAGGTGCAGGCACCTCGGCCAGAATCGTTTCGAGCAGCGGCAGCATGTTCATGTTGTCGTCGTCGGCCTCGTAACGCGCGTATCCCGCGATGGCGCTGGTGTAGATAACGGGGAAGTCGAGCTGCGCATCGCTGGCGTTTAGTTCCACCATCAGGTCGAACACCTCGTCGAGCACCTCGTCGGGGCGCGAACCCGGCCGGTCGATCTTGTTGATTACCACCACGATGCGCAAGCCAAGTTCCAGGGCATGACGCAACACGAAGCGCGTCTGCGGCATGGGCCCTTCGAACGCGTCCACGATAAGCAGCGCGCCGTCAGCCATGTTCAGCACGCGTTCGACCTCGCCACCGAAGTCGGCATGACCGGGAGTGTCGATGACGTTGATCTTTACGCCCTTGTAAGTGATGGAGATGTTCTTCGAGAGGATGGTGATGCCGCGTTCGCGCTCTTGGTCGTTGCTGTCGAGCACGCGCTCTTCTACCTGCTGGTTTTCGCGGAAAACGCCGCTCGTGTACAGAAGGCGGTCGACCAGCGTCGTCTTGCCATGGTCGACGTGCGCGATGATGGCGACGTTGCGGATATGCTCTTGTTTCATGAGACTCCTATGCATAGCGTCAGGCCGCACGAAACGGCCGGCTTCTAGTTTCGTTCTGCGCACGCAATACTACATCACGAAGCGACCCTGCGCCTTAGACCGCCCAGCTTTTCCACGATAGCCAGAAGGAATCCCGAAATCTGTCCCCCAGCTGCTATTCCAAGTCTTCCAAATCTTCCAGCTGTGCTTCAAGCTTCTTTCGCTGTGCGGTGAGCTTTTTCAGATGCATTTCGATGGTGTTGATGCTTTTGCCGGTAGACATGAGGTTAACGAAACCCCACACGAACGAGGCGGCGGCAAGACTCCCGATCAGGGGAACGCGACGTATGAACAGCAACGCCACAAGAGCACCGCCCACGGCCATCATAATCGAGTTGCGCCGCGAGTCGTAGAGCAAGTCGCGCTGGGCCACGAGCTGCGTGCGCGCGGCAGCGATGCCTGCCAGGCGAGCTTCCAGTTCCTGGGCATCGTAGCTGCGATCGGAGGCGCGTTGCGAGGAAGAAGAGCCCCCGCCACTCGCACCCTTTCCGCTCGTCAGGTATTCGTAGGCCTCTTGCAGGTTCTTGAACTGCTCGGTTGCACGCTCCTGCAGCTTCTTGTTGTTGGCGAAACGGTCGGGGTGCAGGATCTGCACGGTTTCCCTGTAGGCGATCTTCACGTCGTCGATGGTGGCGTCGTCGTCTAGACCTAGAATCCTTAGCGCTTCCTGCCTGTTCACGGGCTCCCTTTCCGTTTTGTGTGCGTTCCAGACGGTTCACGCCATAGTAGCATGCAGGCCTAGATAAATATAACCCGATTGGCGAAAAGGGTTGGAGCTCGACATAGTATCATGTAAGGGTGGGCAAACTGCCAACCGTTTGCAAGGAAAGGGACTCTCGTGGAAAAGTTTTTCAAGCTGAAGGAGAACGGCACTTCCGTGCGCACCGAAGTGATCGCCGGTCTGACAACGTTCATGACGATGGCCTACATCATCGCCCTGAATCCCAACATCCTCACCTGGTATGGAACCACCGACGGCGGCATGCATTTGTGGAACGCCGTGTTCATGGCCACGTGCCTGGCTTCGGGCATTGCCATGATCTGCATGGCCTTCGTCGCCAACAAGCCGTTTTGCCTCGCGCCGGGCATGGGGCTAAACTCGTTCTTCGCGGTCGTGGTCACCAACGTCGCAGCAATCACTGGCCTTTCCTACGTGGCGTCGTTTCAAGCAGCGCTCGTCATCATCTTCGCCGAAGGCGTCGTGTTCGTCGTGCTCACGTTGGCCAACATCCGCGAGAAGATCGTCGATGCCATTCCGCTGGGCGTTCGCCTGGGCATCGCGCCCGCTATCGGCATCATGCTGCTTAACATCGGCTTGGGGTCCAACGTATATATCGCCGACGCCGAGGGCAACCAGTTCTTCGTGATGCGCGACTTCTTCGGCTCGCTTACCGCAGGTCAGGCGGCCTCTACCATGACCAACGCCTATCCCGTGATGGTTCTTTCCGTGGTTACCATGTTCATCGGCCTGTTCGTGATCGTCGTCTTGGCGAAGCAGGGCGTTAAAGCCGCCGTCATCTTGGGCATGCTCGTGGCATCCATCATCTACTGGATCGGCGATAGTGTGTTTTTGGGAGGGTCGCCGTTTGCAAGCCTGGCAACCGCTCAGTGGCTGCCCGCCTTCAACGACTTGTTCGACCTCACGTTCTTCAAGTTCGACCTGGCTGGGTTCCTGCAGATGGGCTGGTTTACCGCCATCACGCTCATCATCACGTTCTGCATGATCGACATGTTCGACACCATCGGCACGCTGGTGGGCACCGCATCGCGCGCCGGCATGACCGACGAAAACGGCAAGATGCCCGGCATGAAGCAAGCCATGCTCTCCGACTCCATCGGCACCGTTGTCGGCTCGCTAACCGGCACCTCTACCGTCACCACGTTCGTTGAGTCCACAGCTGGCGTAGCAGCTGGCGGTCGCACGGGCCTTACGGCTCTTACCTGCGGCATCGTGTTCCTCGCCTGCATGTTCATCGCACCGCTCGCCGCCATCATCCCCGCTGCCGCCACCTCTTCGGCGCTCATCTACGTGGGCGTGCTCATGCTCAATGGCCTTTCCAAGGTCGATTGGAACGACCTCGACGTAACCGTTCCCGTCACGCTCATGCTCATCGCCATGCCCATTTCCGGATCCATCGGCCATGGCATCGGCATCGCCATGATCGCCTATACGGTTATCAAGGTGTTCAGCGGTCAGGCCAAGGAAGTGTCGGTGCTCACCTACATAATCTCGCTGCTGTTCCTGGTGAAGTTCTTCCTCGTGGTGTAACCGGAGCAGAACTGAAAAGTTGCGCAACGGACACCCCGCGGGAGCTGTGCTATCATAGGCGCACGTTAGAACCAACAACTGATCTGAGGAGTTAACATGAATTGCCCTAACTGCGGAAACGTTCTCGTGGACGGCGCTGCGTTCTGCAACAACTGCGGAACCCCCATCGCCCCCGCCAATGCAGCACCCGTGGCTCAGCCTGTCGCTAACCAGGGCGCTCCGGCAGCGCAGCCTGCACAACCCTACCAGCAGCCCGCGCAGGCCTACCAGCAGCCTACCTATCAACAGCCTGCGTACCAGCAGCCTGGTGCCCCCGCAACCCCTGGCACGAAGAGCAAGATCGCCGCGGGTATTCTGGGCATCCTGTTGGGCGCCTTGGGCATCCACAAGTTCTACCTGGGCTACACCAAGGCCGGCGTCATCATGCTGCTCATCGGCATCCTGGGTGCGTTCCTTGTTATCGGCCCCATCGTCACCGGCATCATCGGCATCATCGAAGGCATCATCTACCTTACCAAGAGCGACCAGGAGTTCTACCAAATCTACGAGCTCGGCGAAAAGCAGTGGTTCTGATGCGTTGTTGTAGCAAGGGATAACCTTTGCTACAACATGATGGTTCTGGCTTGAGTCGTTCGGCTTGAAATGTCATTTTGGGGCTGCTGCTTGCAGCCCCATTTTCAACAGAGGAGCATGCACCATGAACTGCCCTAACTGTGGAACCGTTCTATCTGACGGCGCTGTATTCTGCCACAGCTGCGGAAGCCCCATCTCGGCCGACCAGTACGACGTGCCGGAACCGCAGCCGATTCAAGATTCGTTTCAGCAGCCGACGTATCAACAGCAGGCGTACCAGCAGCCGGCGTACCAGCAGGGCTACCAGCAACCCGTGTATCCTCAGCAGGGCTACCAACAGCCAACGTACCAGCAGCAAGACTACCAGCAGCCAGCCTACCAACAGCCAAGCCAGGACGCATATCCGCAGCCTAATCAGGATGCGTACCAGCAGGCATACCGTTCACAGCCCCAGCCCCAGCCCCAGCCCCAGCCAATAGCGTATCCCCAGCAGGGCTACCAACAGCCAGCGTACCCCCAGCCCCCAGTCACAACGCCAGGGCAGAAAAGCAAAATCGCCGCGGGTATTCTGGGCATCTTGTTGGGTGCCCTGGGCATTCACAAGTTCTACCTGGGCTACACCAAGGCCGGCGTCATCATGCTGCTCGCAACCGTGCTCACCCTCGGCATGGCAGGCGCGGTAACGGGGATTATCGGCCTCGTCGAGGGCATCATCTACCTTACCAAGAGCGACCAGGAGTTCTACCAAACCTACGAGCTCGGCGAAAAGCAGTGGTTCTGATGCAGTGCCGCAAGAAGGGGAGGCCGCTTCTTGCGTCGCTCAGCCCCTTCTTGCGAAGCCGAGACGGGAGGCCCATTCTTGCGGCGCGCAGCTCCTTCTTGCGGCCCCGAGACGAGAGGCCCACTCTCGTTACAAAGGGCTCGCAAAAAGTAAACCTCCAACGGTCGGGCCGGAAGCAGAAGCCTTCGGTCCAGCTTCATTTGGGGATAATTGCACGTGTCGCAATCCTGCCCCCGAGTCGCGCACCCCATATCCCAGTTCACCATCCTACGTACCGTCACGCTAGGGCGCAGGTGCAGCCATCGTCGAATGGGTCGTGCTCCAGCCTGACTTGTCACGCTTTGGCGCTATCCGACGCTATAATGAAAACGCCTAAGGGGGCGCATTTCATCGTTCCCTACACAAAGAGCTTAGCGTGGAGGCCACCGTGAGCGTAACGTTTTTTCTTATTTCCCTTATCACTATCGTGGCGTGCGCGGCGGTGGCTGCCGTCGCCGAGGTTGCAACGAAGGGCAACGGCGGGAAGCTTGCCATCGTCATCGTTTTTCTGGTTGCCATCGTTGGGGCGTTTCTGGCGCACCGCTGGGATAACATAGGCGTGTGGACCACAGATATGTGGATTCAAAAGATGGCTGTTTTCACCATTATCGCGATGGCCCTCGTGATTTCTGCAATTGGCACATGGGCGGGAAGAGCACTTTACCATGCAATGGGCGCCAAGTCTGATCCGGCATGGTTGGAAGATGATGAGGAGGCGGCAATCGAGGCAATCTCGATGGAAAAGAGCACCAGCAAGCTTCGTCTAGCAGCAACCGACGCACCTTCGTACCGCGTGCGCTCGATTGCCAACGAAAAGCTGGGGCAGCATCAAGCGGCAAGATACGAGATTGCCATGCATGACCCTGACGAGACGACAAGCCTTGCTGCACTCGATGATGTCGACTGGAAAGGCTGGGGCCAGCTGCTCGCTGATATCGCCATTCATGCGGACAGGGAATCGGTGGCAACGAAGGCGCTCGATATGATGGAAGACGACAGGGCAATTGCCGATGTCGCCGCTCGGGCAAAGAACGCGAGAATTGCCTCCAGGGCTCTTGGGCTGGTGCAAGACGACGATTCGCTTGCCGACATCGCCTCAGAGGCAACCAACGAACAGATTGCGATGAAGGCGCTCGGCAGAATCAAGAGCGCCAACGCCATGGAAAGGCTTTGCAAGCAGTTCGGGCCCAACACGTCACCGGCGCAGCTGCGTTTCGAGGCTGGAAGGTGGGTTGGGGATTCCAAGGTCTGCGCAGCAGCGCTTGACGACTTCCTGGCGGAAAACGTAGACGGCATCGCAATGGCTCTCGGATCGATTCAAGACGCCGGCTTCCTTGCAGAGGTCGTCGCGCAATGGCTTGCCGGTAGAAAGGATGCTTCGGCAATCGTCGAGAGGCTCAAGGAGAAAGTGATACTGCAGCCGCCCATAGACGAAAATCTGGTGGGCTATTGCTGCCCCAACGGCCAGCTTCACGACCTCGAAAGCCACATCGAGCACAAGCGCGAAGACTCCGATGAATACGACGGCGTAATAAGCTGCAGAAACTGCGGATACATGTGCAAGGTCGACGGCGCCACCTACAAGTCTGGCGCCTATGGGTTTGGGTTCGACGACAAGCATGTCGTGTGCAAGTCCGGAGGTTACGTGTGCGCGTCGTGTGGCACGGTCGTGCAACCCGAAAGCGACGGGCCCGCGCCGTGCGTTTGCCCAACCTGCGGCAACGAAAACCACAGCTGGGAACACATCGACGGGGAGTTTTTCAATCGCGACTATTCATCGGGCATCAGCTATGACGTTTGCTGGCGATGTGGCAAGAAAGGCAACGTCGTGTCCCGCGGAAGCCAGTAAAGGCAACGTCGTGTCCCGCGGAAGCCTAAAACGACGTGCACGCCAGCTCATCCCAAGTCGCACCAAAAAGGGCCCGCAAATGCGGGCCCTTGATGCTTGATGGAGCCTGTCTTGCGACTAGACGCAGGTGTAGCCACCGTCGACGGCGATTGCCTGGCCGGTAACGTAGCTGGCCTCTTCGGAAGCCAGGAACACGGCGGCGGCGTTCAGCTCGCCACCCTGACCGTAGCGCTGCATCGGCACGGTGCTCTTGGCGAAGTTCTGGAAGTACTCGGTGTCCAGGGTCTCGGTGGTGAGCTCGGTGTAGAAGTAGCCGGGGCAGATGGCGTTCACGGTGATGCCAACGGGAGCAAGTTCAGCGGCGGCGCCACGGGTGAAGTTGACGACTGCGCCCTTGGAGGCATGATAGGCGATGGTCGGGATGGCGGTGTTGCCAACCAGGCCGTAGATGGAAGCGATGTTGATGATGCGGCCGTAGGTCTGCTTGCCAGCCTCGATGTTTGCCTGCATGTAGCCGGCAACCTTCTTGCACATGGTGAAGATCGAGGTGAGGTCGAGGTTCATGGTGAAGTCCCAGTCGGCACGCGTGAAGTCGACGAGCTTGGTGCCCGTGCCAGCCTCGCCGCCGGCGGAGTTCACAAGACCCTCGAGATGGCCGAACTTCTCGTCGATCGCTGCAAGAGCGGCGTCGATGGAATCCTCGCTGGTGACGTCGCATGCGCACGGGAGAACTTCGATGCCGTACTTCTCGGCGAATTCCTTCGCGCTTGCCTCGAGACGCTCGACGCGACGGGCCATGAGCACGAGGTTTGCGCCCTGCTGTGCATAGCCTTCTGCCATCTGCTTGCCGAGACCCGAAGAGGCACCGGTGACCGCCACTACTTTGCCAGTGTAATCAAACATGTTCCATCGTCCTTTTCTGCCGCAGGTCAGCTACGGCGATAAAGCTTTCACGACAGCCCTCTCCGACCGCCGGCCCGGACCTCGCCCGGAAATGATGCAATGGTAGTATACCAAGCTGCCAACTACACGGTTTTACACATCACCCATTTTTAGATATGCGGTTCAATTTCGCATGGCAGTGGGCATATTCTTACCGTGATAATAATTGATAACCCCAAGTCACCGTGAAATGAGAAATAGGGACGGGTTCGTTTTCTCATCTTCGTCCCACCCACGGAGAAACGACGATAATGATAAATTGCACCCGTCCCTATTTCTCTCTTGCCTGCCCGTCTCACGATGGGCATATCGTCTATTTCTCTCTGGCGACTGCGTGTTCGTCTACACCGACGGCGTACCAGAGGCTGCCGATGCTGCTGGAGAAATGTTTGGAACAGAGCGCTTGGTTGGCACTCTGAATCAGAACGCAAATGCGAGCCCTGAAAAGTTGGTACATATTGTTAAAGCTGCGGTTAATACATTTGCGGGCGATGCACTGCAGTTTGACGATTTGACGATACTGTGCAAAGAGTACAAAGAGCCCTCTTTTGAAAACGGTTCAGAATGACACACCCGCTGTTCCAGCGAAAGCGAAAGCGACTCAAGGAATTCATCTCGCAGTGGTGCAATCGCATACACCGAAGCACTACACAAACAAGGAGCGGCACCTCGACGCTTACCTGCTCCTTACGTGTATTTCCTGCTGCCCGGTACTTGGCTCATTGGGAAACCGTTGCCAGCTTATACACGGTTCTCACTAAGCAGCCCATTCGGATTCCATCCACGTGATCGCGCAATTATTGGATTTTACATCCATTGGTTTACCGTCCACGTGTTCCCGCAATCATTGCATTTTAAAGAGCAAACGGTGCAATATCCGAATGTTTGTTCATCTGTTACAGCAATGTTTTTACTCCCACAGCTCGGGCACTTCATTTTTTTGCAGTTCTCGGAATCGGGATCGTCTCCACCGGCGATGGCCTCGAGCGCCTCGTCGGGCACGGGAACCTTGGCTTCCCTTGCGAGCGCCATCAGTTCCTCGACGCTACCACACGCGCGGACCTTCTCCTGCAGCTCTGGGGGGCATGTTCTTGATGTAGTTCTCCAGGCTCATGGTCGACCTCCTCGCGAATCGGGCGGTTGCTTCGCGTGCTCCACCTTGCAACACATTATACGAAGCCAGGCGCGAACGGTTTCAGGGAGACTTTCGCGATATGCAACTCATGCGGTCATCGACAACAGGAAGGCGCGATCGACGATCCATCATACGATGCGAGGGTCGACACCCTAGCCCGCTACAACCCGCTCGACGAAGCCGGCAGGATGAGAGATGGACGAGAGATGAAGCAGGTTCTTTTTCTCATGACTACGATGCGAGGAGAAGTAGGGACACCCGACGAGAAACAGGGACGGGTACTTTTTCTCATTAGACGAGAAATAGGGACGGGTACTTTTTTTCATTGCCCCCCGAGAAGCAGATGAGAAAATGTACCCGTCCCCGTTTCTCCCGTTTCTCACCCCCGTTTCTCACCCATTTCTCACGCCAACATACGCTTGCGTTCGACGAGCTTACACGCTAGCCTCAAACACGTTCGAGTGAAACCGACTGAAACGCGATATCGATGAGCTTCGTTGGGCTTAAGGGATCTGCTAACGCGAGGGACCTTGGAGGTGCCGTTTGCCAAGGGGGCGTATTGCGCCCAAAGCTCTTGTTGCGCAGCGGCAACTTGCATCGGCTTACGCCTCGCGATATCGCCGTGCTTCGCAACGATTACAACCTTAAGCTCGTCGTCGATCTGCGCACCGATACGGAACGCGCAAAAAAGCCAGACGTCGCTATTCCCGGAGCCGAGTACGCAAGCATTCCCTTGTTTTGCGAGTCCACAGTGGGCATCACGCATGAGCGGCAATCCATCCGCGCACTGCGCAGCGTTGACGTGGCATCGCGCTTGCCCGACATGGAAGCTCTCTATCGAAGCATGGTAACAGGAGACCACATGGAAAGCCTTGCTAGGGCGGTGCGGCTCATTGTCAACCAATCGGACGGTTCTGGCGCCATCATCTACCATTGCACCGAAGGCAAGGATAGAACGGGTGTGATAAGCCTTGTGCTGCTTTCTCTGCTCGGGGTCGGTTCTGACGACATTTTCGCAGACTACCTATCTACCAACGAAGTTGCCCGAAGGCGGGCAAGGCGCTACCGCCGGATGTTTCACCTGCTTACCGGAGACCGCATCGCGGCTGCAAAGATTGAAGAGGTGTTCCTGGCCGATGCAAGCTACCTGATGGCTGCGCAGACGGCTATCAAAGAAAGCTATGGCTCATTCGATGCATACGCACGTCAGGGGCTCGGCATTAACGACGAAATGCGTGCGGCTTTCTGCAGGCATGTTCTTTTCTGATTCCTTCTCACGCGAGGCGAAGCGGGACGAGAAAAAGAACCCGTCCCTATTTCTCTTTCCTATTTCTCACCTCACTCGGTCCTAGGGATGAGAAAATGTACCCGTCCCTATTTCTCCCTATTTCTCACTCTATTGGGATGAGAAAATGTACCCGTCCCTATTTCTCCTATTGGGATGAGAAAATGTACCCGTCCCTATTTCTCACTGCCCCTATTTCTCACCCCTATTTCTCACCTACTGCGACCTGCTCTATGAAGTCGGCCGCGCCAGAGGGGCCGCCGCACGAACGCAGATCTTCTCGCATGCGAGCTGCCCCCGCGGAAAGGCCTTCGTCCGCAAGTGCGCTGAGCACGGCTGCTTTCAGCCTGTACGCATCTTTCGCATCTTTTTCGTCGAGCAGAGCGCCAGCACCGACTTCGGCCACACGCCGCGCCACCGCCCGCTGTTCGCCCGTAAGGGGGAACAGCAGCTCGGGTACCGCCATCCACATGCCTTCCGAGGCGCTGTTCATTCCGCAGTGCGTAACAAACAGGCTTGCCCGCGAAAGCACCTCCATCTGATCCACGTAGTGCTCGACGCGCACGTTGGCGGGAAGCTCGCCCAAACATTCGGGGTCAAACGCCTTACCGCAGGATATGAGCAGGTCAACATCTTCGTCGTGCAAGGCTTCGATGAGCGTGCGATAGAAGCCGGGGCGGTCGTTGATAACCGTGCCAAGCGACGCGAACACCAGCGGGCGACCGTCCTTCTTACACGGCTCCACCTCGCGCACAGACGGACCCACGAATCGGTAGTGCGCCTTGTCAAAAGTGTCGGCGCAGGGCTGGAAAGTGGACGAGGTATACACAATGGTGTTGTCGTCGGACTTGTTCTGCACGATGTCTAAAACGCTCTTCACGTGATAGCCCAATTTCCGCAGCTTGTGCATTTCGCGGTTCATGCGCGGCAGCCCAAGGACCATGTCGGCAATTTCCGACGCGCTTTGGCTTATGTACTTCGCAGAATCCTTGTTGAAGGCAAACGTGGTGGTAGAGCACACCCAGGGAAGACCGAACTTCAGGGCCGTAAGCTTGCCCCAGAAGCAAGCGGAATCCGTGACCAGCACGTCGGGGTGCCAAGATGCCACATCCTGCGAGATGATGGGGTCAAGAACGCCGACGATGCGAAACGACAAGACGCTCATTTCGGTGGTCGATACCTCGTGGAGCTTGCGTTCGCTTTTAGCATCGAGTGCGGGCAGGTAATCGTCGCAGGGCACGAAGTCCGCCCCGGCGCCCTCGATTTTTTCCCGAAACTCCTCGAACGAGTAGTAGCGCACCTCGTGGCCGCGGCGCGTGAGCTCGCGGACGACTTCGATGGTCGGGTTGGTGTGCCCATATGCGAGGATGCAGAACCAGAGAATTTTCATTGTTTGCCTCCTTCGAACACGATGCTTACCCATTCGTTGAATTGCTCTTTCGGGGGTATCGCCAAACCGCGCTTCTCATCTCCCAGAATGATGAGCGTGTCGCCGGCATGGATGCCGAACATATC
>JBGUXY010000079.1:0-18383 GCA_045118335.1 Eggerthellaceae bacterium | reverse complement strand
GATCCACAAGATGATGAAGGCAACGAGCATGGGGATGAATTCATCCATCACCGGCAGGATGGCGCTGATTCCGCCACCACCTTCTTCAGCCGCGAAAGCCAGCGTGGGGCTGAATGCAGCAACAGCGGCAGCAGACGTAACCATGCTGCCCAAGCCGCGAGCCATGTTGCTTGCTTTTACGTTCAACTCGTGTCCCTCCTTTTCCTCTATCGAGCGTGATTTCTACAATGACGTGGAAACCAAGCTAGCCGATGAAGAAGAGGACCAAGCCAATCAGAGCCAACGCCTCCGACATGGCCGCGCCGATGAAGAAGTAGCCCATCAGGCCGCCCTTCATTTCAGGCTGGCGTGCTGCGGACACGCACAGACCATAAGTTGCAACACCGATGCCAATGCCAGGACCGATGGCGGCCAGGCCGTAGCCGATGACCTTCAGTGCAGCTAGAGCGGTAGCAATTTCAGCCATAAATTACCTCCTTTGTCGAACCCGGGGCCCTTCTGCCCGGACTCATACCTAATGTTTCACCAGCCGAGAAACTCAGCTGAAGTAACCAAGATCGAATGCGGCTTTCGCCGTGGCTGCCTGCATCAGTGAGGATGGATGGCCATGCTGATGTAGGAAGCGGAAAGAATCGTGAACACGTATGCTTGCAGGAACGCGACCAGGCATTCGAGTGCATACATGAAGAGCAGCAAGGCGAACCAGACGACGCCGACGACGGCGGGAATGGCACCGGCTGCATGGAAGAACGTGTACTGCATGAACACCGTGGTGGCCAAGCTGAACACGGCGAGAATCATGTGCCCTGCGAGCATGTTGCCATAAAGTCGGACAGCCAACGTGAGCAAGCGCAGTATCAAGCTGAACAGCTCGAGGAACCAGATGACCGGCTTCATCGGACCAGGCACAGCACTCGGGCAGATGCTTTTCACATAGCCCAGCAAACCAAGCTTCTTGAAGCCCCAGTAGTTGAAGTACACGAACGAGACAAGCGAAAGCGCCCAGGTGACCGAGATGGTGCCTGTTGCCGCTTTCGCGCCGGGGATGAGTCCCACGACGTTTGCCAGCAGGATGAAGAAGAACAGGGTGGCCAAAAACGGCACATGCTCCTTGAATCCTTCGGCGATAACGTCGCGGCCGACGCTCTCCTTCACGAAGTTATACAGGAACTCGACTGTGCCCGTGCCCTTTGCGCTGGGGATGAGCTGCAGCTTGCGCCCTCCTACCAGCACCACGATGAGCACGAGCGCCAGGATGATGAACATGTACAGCGTGTACTGGCTGATGCTCCACCCTCCGATAGAAAACACTGTCACGGAGTCAAATGACTCTTTCAGGCCATGTGTTTCCTCAACAAATGCGTTGAGTGCTTCGCCCATGAGGCTCCATCCTTTCCCTTAACTCCTTAACGCTTCTCGCGAGCGATGATTCCGTTACGATACAAAGTATACACCGATGTGGACACTACGAGAGCTATCATCTCAGCCAAACCGAAGGGGAGAATCGCATTTCTTGCCACTTTGGCGCAAAGATAGAGCGTCAGGGCAAGCACGATCATCGAAACGAAGACGCCCAACAGGCTTTGGAGAGCCGTGCTCTTCATAGAAACGGACAGGGATTTCCTGGCCAGTCGCATCGCGACGAAAAGTGGCACGAAGCCTGCTACGCCGGCAGCTACGCCGGCAGCTACGGCAAGTACCATGACACGATCCCCCTGTGTTCCTTGCATTCCTAAGTGCAGATACGATACCACAAAACCATCACACCGTATTTCTCTGCGCCCAAAAAAGCGGGGCAAAAGGCAGCCAAAAGTGGCATTTGCGGGAAATTGCATGCAGATATGCCGATTTCGGAGGAAATCCGCCTCGTTTATGCCGCTTTGCTGCATACGCTGCGTCGGCTTCCCAGAGCCATTTGACTCACGAGAAATGGGGACGGGTGCAATTTCTCGTGTCATGAGCATGAGAAATTGCATCCGTCCCCATTTCTCGTGCCCCATTTCTCGTGCTGCATGGACGCTGTGACATCTACTCCCGGTCGTAGTCGAAAATACGCATCGCGATGCCGGATTCCTCGAGCATTTCCATGGCCAGGGCATCTGGGTACGGGTTGCGGTAGACGATTTCGGTGATGCCGGCGTTGATGAGCATCTTGGCGCACACCACGCACGGTTGCGTGTTGATGTATATGCTGGCGCCCGAGATGTTGATACCGTAACGTGCCGCCTGGATGATGGCGTTCTGCTCGGCGTGCAGGCCCCGGCAGATCTCGTGGCGCTGGCCGCTGGGCACGCCGAGCTGCTGGCGCAGGCACCCCGTCTCGCTGCAATGTCGCAGCCCGGAAGGCACGCCATTGTAGCCCGTCGCCAGGATGCGCCTGTCCTTCACGATGACGGCCCCTACCGCGCGGCGCAGGCACGTGGTGCGCGTGGCCACCTGATCGGCCAACGTCATGAAATACTCGTCCCAGCTGGGACGCGGCGGGAATTCCCGCACGCTTTCCTTGCCTTGCTCATCTTCCATGTCCTGCTCCTAGTCGAGCGCCATGATCTTGGCAACGCGACCTGCATGGCGGCCGCCGCCGAACTCGGTGGCGAAAAACGCATCCAAGATCTGCTTGTTCACGTTCACGTCCACGAAGCGTCCCGAAAGGGTGATGACATTGCAGTCGTTGTGCTCGCGGCACAGTTCGGCAAACTGGGGCGTGATGATGTTGGCAGCCCTCACGCCTGCCACCTTGTCAGCTGCAAGCGCCATGCCAATACCCGTCCCGCATACCAGCACGCCACGGTCGGCTCGACCTTCGGCCACGTCGCGTGCCACCGGCTCGGCATGGTCGGGATAGTCGGCTCGCTCTTCGCTATAGCAGCCGCGGTCGACCACTTCGTATCCCTGCTCCTGCAAATACGCCTTCAGCAGCTCCTTCTGCTCGAAGCCCGCGTGATCGCTTCCCATGGAAACCTTCATGTCTTTCTCTCCGTTCTAGTACGTGTAATCCGATCGAGTACGCGCGATGCAGCGCTGCCATCCACGCACGGCGCTGTCGCGGGTGCAGGCGTCCATGGCAGGTTCGAACTTGCGCTCGATTTCGCGCTTCGCGCGAATTTCGCCCATGCTTTCCCAGAAGCCCGTGAACAAGCCAGCCAGGTACGCCGCGCCCAGCGCCGTGGTCTCGGTGCTGGTGGGACGCAGCAACTTCGTGCGCAGGATGTCGGCTTGGAATTGCATGAGGAAGTCGTTGTGACTGGCGCCGCCGTCGACGGCAAGCTCGGCAAGTTTGCATCCTGCATCGTCTTCCATGCCCGCCACCAGGTCGTTCACCTGATAGGCAAGCGACTCGAGCGCTGCTCGCACGATATGCGCACGTCCAGTCCCGCGCGTGAGCCCATAGATTGCCCCGCGTGCCTGCGCATCCCAGTATGGGGCACCCAGCCCCGTGAAAGCCGGCACCACATATACGCCACCCGTGTCGGGCACGCTGCGGGCTAGGCCCTCGCTTTCGGCGGCAGTCTCGATCAAGCCCAGCTCGTCACGCAACCATTGGATGAGCGCCCCAGCCATAAACACGCTTCCTTCCAAGGCGTATTCGAGCTCCTCGGTTCCAGGCGCCGAGGCCGCAATGGTGGTGACTAGGTTGTTGCGCGAGGTCACAGCCACATCTCCCGTGTGCATGAGCAGGAAGCACCCGGTGCCGTACGTGTTTTTCGCCTGCCCCGCGCTCGTGCAGCACTGACCGAACAAGGCCGCCTGTTGGTCGCCCGCAACGCCGCAGATGGGAATACCCGCAGGCACGCTCGGCAGCTGGCTTCTGCGCTCATCCAGTCCACAGATGGCCGCGGGCACCTGTGCCGCCGTGGTGCCGTAGCTTGCCGAAGATGGCCGCACTTCGGGCAACACTGCCGTCGGCACGCCAAACAACGAGCACAGCCATTCGTCCCAGCAGCCCTCGTGAATGTCAAAGAGCATCGTGCGGCTGGCGTTGGTGTAGTCGGTGGCGTGCACCGCCCCACCTGTGAGGTTCCAGACGAGCCACGTATCTACCGTGCCGAACAGCAGGTCGCCCATCTCGGCCGCTTCGCGAGCACCCGCAACGCTGTCCAGGATCCAGCGAATCTTGCTGGCGGAGAAATACGCATCGGGAACGAGCCCCGTGGTGCGTGTAACGTAATCGGAAACGGTCGGGTCGGCGCAAATCTCTTTCACGATGGGCGCCGTGCGCCGACACTGCCACACAATGGCGTTGAATACCGGCTCGCCTGTATGGCGGTCCCACAACATGGTAGTCTCGCGCTGGTTCGTGATGCCGATGCTGTCGATATCTTCGGACGTGAGCCCGTGGTCGTCCATCAACTGGTTGAGCACCTCCACCTGCGACGCCAGGATGTCGAAGGGGTTGTGCTCCACCCATCCCGGCTGGGGGAAATGCTGCTCATAGGGCTTTTGCGCCACTCCGCACACATTGCCATCGCCATCCACCAGCAGCGCACGCGATGACGTGGTTCCCTGGTCGAGCGCTATGACGTAACTCATCTTTCATCCTCCTAAAAGGTGGATAGAGACTGGGGTTTTCCACCAAAACGCAGCATCTTGGGTGGAAAACCCCAGTCTCCATCCACCCGCTGCTCCCATTAAGATGCGCTACGCTTCTCCTTCGCCGTTGCGCTCCAGCCAGTCGAGCACGTCGGCGTAGACTTCCATATGACGCGGATCGTTGAGGATCTCGTGACGCATGCCCTCGTAGATCTTCGTTTCAACCTGGGCCGTCGAGTGCTCTTGCATGGCCTGCGAAGCGGCACGCACGCCCTTGCCGCAGTCGCCCACCGGATCTTGGGCGCCCGCGATGAATAGCACAGGCAGGCCGTCGGGCACCATAGCCGCGCATTTCTTCGTGGCGACTTCGCCCGTAAGATCGGTGAGCGAAGCGTACCCACCCACGGAAAACCGCATGCCGCACGCGGGGTCGGCGATGTATTCGTCCACTTTAGCCGGGTCGGTGTTGAGCCAGTCGAAGGGCGTGCGGGCATCCTCGATGGCTTTGGCGTACGCCCCCATGGCCAGGTTTTCCATAAGCGAGCTGCAATAATCGAAACCACGACGCCTACCGATGGCACGCGAAAGACCAGCTGCGAACTTCGAGGCCGCAATGGGCTGCTGTCCCGTGCCGCAGATGATCGCCCCGGCGAGCCCCTGACCGAAATGAGCCAGATAGGAGCGTGCGACGAAGCTTCCCATGGAATGACCGAACAGGTAGTAGGGCGTACCTTCGGGGTAGTCGAGCTGCATCATGACGCGCAAGGTGTGCACGTCGGCCACCATCACGCGCGCGCCGTTTTCGGGTAGCTCGCCGCGATGTTCGGGCGCCGCGACACTTTGCCCATGCCCGATGTGGTCGGCCGCGCACACCACGTACCCATTCGCCGCAAGGAAGCGGGCGAAATCGTCGTAGCGCTCGATGTGCTCCACCATACCGTGTGCTATCTGCACGATACCCCGCGGCTTGCTAGCCGCTTCATCGGCGGGTTCCCACTTCATGGCGTGAATCTTTGTCTGCGCGTCAGTTGAATCGAAGTAAAACTCGATGCACTGAACGGCATCTTTCGCCGCTTGATCGCCTATCACGCTGTTCCTCCTTGTCGATACGCCGTCATGAGAAGGGATGTCGCAAGAAGGGACCGTCCCTTCTTGCGGCTCCTACGATTGTACATGCATCGTAGCGCGTAACGGCGTTCATTCGCATCCATTTTCATCATCCAACCTTGCATTCTGCACCCTGAACCCTTGTGCGAAGTGCAATTCAGCCCATCTTGGGCACTTTTGCACCCGCATCCGCCAAGCGCTCTTCCATCTTTTCGAAGATCAATGCGGCCATCTCGCTCGAACACACGTTTGACCTGGATAAATATAGCGTTCTAGAGTTGACGACACGCAAATGCGCCAAAGGCGCAAAGGTGCAGTTGCCCAAGATTGCGATAATTGCACTTCGCAGCCGCAATCATGGCGCAAAAGCACCCAAGATGGGCGGAATTGCATCAACAGCGTTCGCTGCACTTCGCGCAATCGCACAATGCCGCTTGTCACAACAAGATACTGCCCCTTGTTATGCTTCTTACGCTAAAGGCTCACAAAAGCACGGACGTCCTGCGCTGTGACGGCACCCTCGCGCAGGATGCGCGGAATCGGACCCGAGCAGTCGAGCACGGTGGAGGCCAAGCCGCTAGGATGGGAGCCATCTTCCAGCACGGCGGCAGCCTTGTCGCGCACAGCAACCGCAACTTGCTCGACAGCGGCAGGTGCTGCTTGGCCAGAAACGTTGGCCGACGAGGTTGCCAGCGGACTTTCCACAGCTTCTATCAGACGCAATGCCGTCTCGTTGTCGGGCATGCGCAAGCCGATGGTGCCGGCTTGCGATTGGAAAGACGAAGGCACGCGCTCGCTCGCCCTCACGATGACGGTGAGCGGGCCAGGCCAGCATGCTTGGGCCAGGGCCTCCACGCCTCCGGGCAGGTTGCAGCCGTATTCGCGCAGTGCCCTCGAGCTACCCACCAGCCATGCCACAGGCTTGTCCGTCTTGCGGCGCTTGATGCGGAAAATCTCGTCTGGCACACCCGCATGCAGCACTGATACGCCCAACCCCGCCACAGTGTCGGTGGGAAACACCACCGCCTTCCCGCTGCGCAGAGCAGAAACGGCCTTTTCGAATGCAGCCAGGCAAGCATCGGGATGCGTGTATGCATCCTTCGACGAAACTGCACGTTTTTCACCAGCGCCACTGCAGCTGGTTGCGCCATTTCGGCCCATCGCATCTTTGACATCGCCCACCGAAAGCCCCTCGGTTCCCCGCTCATCGGCTTCCCGTTCGCGACACAGGTCTTCGGCCATTCGCACAGCTACGCGAAGTCCATCGGCGGCAGCCGACATGATGCCACCAGCGTAACCCGGTCCCTCGCCACAAGGGTAGATTCCACAGCCCGCCTCTTCGCATGCAGCACCCGCACCTCCTGGCGTGCCATCCAAGGCAAGCATCGCCTGGAACCCATCGTTGCGCAGGATGCGCACAGGTGAAGACGAGCGCGTTTCGGGTGCCGTCATCACCGCATCGGGCGACGAGAAGCCGCGAAGCTTTCGGTCGAATAGAGGTAGCGCTTCCTGGATAGTGTCGCATATAAACGATGGCAACACGTCGCGCAGCTTGCATGGGACTGTGCCCCGCGCATATGTTGGATGCACAGACGCAGTGCTCGATGCGACGGCATCCCTCATCTTCGACGACGACTTCCCTATGCCCGACCCTGCTACCGAAGAGCCTGTTTCTGCTGCCGAGGGTTCAATCCGCTTCGTATCGGTTCCCCTGCGCGAAACCCCGCTGTCTTCTTTGCGCTCGGCAGGACTCGTGCCTGCACCAAGGAAGCTGCGCACGGTCTGCGCAGGAGCCTGGTAGGGCGCACCGCCAGCTGCCTGGGCAACTTGGAACGCACGCAGCTCTACCTCGCGCTGCAGGTACACGCCTGCAAGCGGGTCGTCGCTTCCGAAATCAGCCGGATCCACGTTTACGAGCAATGCGGCGTTGGCGTTTTCGCCATCGCGGGCCAAATTGCTCATGCCGTTCGTGCAGATACCGCCCACCTCGCTCGCCGCACAGACCACTTCCCCACCGGGACACATGCAAAACGTGTATGCACTGCGCTTCTTGCTCACATGAACAGCCATCTTGTATTCCGCGGGACCTAGGGCAGGATGGCCGGCAGACGGCCCGTACTGCGCAGCATCTATCGCGGCTTGGCGATGCTCGATGCGCACGCCCATCGAGAACGGCTTCTGTTCCATGCGCAGGCCGCGTTCCTTCAACATCTCGAACGTATCGCGCGCCGAATGACCACATGCCAGCAGCAGCGCGTTCGTGGGCTCTTCGCATATTGCGCCGTCGGGACCTTCCAGCTGCACGGCGCACAGCTGCCCGTTTTGCATGCGAATATCGGCCAGGCGCGTCTCGAAGCGCACCTCGCCGCCCGCACCGACAATCTGGTTGCGCAGGTTTTCCACCACACGGGGAAGCACATCGCTTCCGATGTGAGGCTTGGCATCCCATAGGATGTCGCGAGCAGCGCCCGCATCCACGAACCAATGCAGCACATCGGCGGCATAAGGGTGCTTCGTTCCCGTAGTCAGCTTGCCATCGGAAAACGTACCGGCGCCGCCTTCGCCGAACTGGATGTTCGTGTGCAAGTCAAGTTCCCCACCACGGTTGAAGGCCTCAACCGCCCGTTGCCGTTTTCTCACGTTGGCACCGCGCTCCACTACAAGTGGCCGCAACCCCACACGCGCCAGATACAGCGCCGCAAACAACCCCGCCGGACCCAGCCCCACGACGATGGGACGATTTCGTGATGTGTCCAGGTTTACGACAGGTTCAAACTGCAACGGTTCGTAGGGCGAAAACGGTTGCGCTTTGCCGCTTTCGACGAGCATGGACTCGACTGATGCATCACGCAGCGACGCAGCCAAGGTGAGCACGAAACGCACGTTGGCTTTCTTGCGTGCGTCAACGCTGCGACGCAGCACCTCCGCCGATGCGATTTCGCGCCTGCTCACGCCCAGCGCCTTCGCCGCCATCTTGCAGAGCAGGTCGTTTCTCGAAGCAGAGCCATAGGGAATGCGAAGGGCATCGTCAAGCGAGCATGGGCAGTTGGAGACCTTGATCATGCCTTGGCCCCTTTCGGCTTTCTGCGTCCAGTCGATTCGCAAGCATCCCGGGCTGCAGTCGAAATGCAGCCGTGGATTCCTGCTGCTGGTTGCGTTTCTAGATCCATCCCATCGGCAAGGGCGAGCATGCGATCGGGATTCGATACGATGGAGTCATTGCCCATCGAGGCAAGCGTTTCAAGCCCCGCAGCCTTCCCTGCGACGGTGCCCGAAACCCAGGCCCAATGAAGGTTGTAGCCCCCGCACGGGCCGTCGACGTCAAGCATTTCGCCAACCACATGAAGGCCGGGAAAGCCCTGCATCTGCATGGTTGCCGGATCCACTGCCGTCACATCAACGCCACCGCGATGCACCTGACACAGCTTTCGATCCCCGATTCCCCTGACGACGAGGGGAAACTCGAGCAGCGCCTTGGCAAAGGCAGGCAGATCCCGCTCGCGCGGACAGCTGTCGGGGTGCAGGGCCGCTGCCCTTAGCACCGCTCTGGCCACCAGAGGAAGCAACATGCCGCACGTATATTCCAGCCAGGTTTGTGGCTGCAGACTGGCGAGACGTCGAGACAGAAAGCTTTTCGCCTCCCGCTCGTCCCAACCTGGCAGAAAGTTTATGGTGATCGTGTCGCCAGGCGCGACATGGCGCGTCATGTTATACGCAGCTATTCCGGAAATCCCATATGACCGAAACGTCACCTCGCCCACCTCGACGTGGCCGTTGCCGCTTATCTCGCATTTGGCCCGAACCTTGTCAAGCCCCCGCAATGGCTTCGTGTCGGTGGCAAGCGGCCCGAGCGCAGGCTGCCGCTCGATTATGGGAACATCGCGGGGCAGCAGCTTTTCTTGAAACGCCCCACCACATGCCAGCACGACTTCGTTGCAGCTTACAACCTCCCCACTGTCAAGCTCAAGCTGCCAGCGGTTAAGGCCCCCAGCAGGTTCAAGTCGATGAATCGATCGAACGGGCACCCCACACCGCTCTTCGACGCCCGCCTTCTCGGCAGCAAGCCGCAAGGCGTCGATTACCGAAGTCGCCTTGTTGGCAAGCGGGTATAAGCGTCCTTCGCCTTCTTCGCGAAGCACCAATCCGAGGCTTTCAAGAAACGCGATGGCGTCCGCAGGCGAGCACGCGTAAAACGCCTGGGATACGAAGCCTTCGTTGCAATACGCCGAGGCGCACGTTTTTGCATTGGCGATGTTGCAGCGACCATCGCCTGTGACCTTGATGCTGTTTCCCACGCGATCTTGAGCTTCGATCACGGTCACCCGTGCGCCTACGCGCGCGGCAACCACCGCTGCAGCCAGGCCCGCAGCTCCTCCACCAACGACGGCAACGCGCTTCGCGCTCGATTCCACGTTTCCCCCTACCAGAGCAGTTTCCGCCCCGAAAACGTGCTCAACTGGCAACTCTTCGGGGCAGATTCTGGATAATCTGACGTTTGAAACGGTTTGGCAAAAGTAAATTGCGTCCACCATTCGCCCAGAACCCAATAATCGGTCGAGCACGCGAAAAGAAGCAGACCATCATGCATCATTTTCGGCCGAATCCTGATGGAAGCGTTTGTCAAACCGCCATGAACGTCGATTTTACGCGATGCGCTGAGGCATTTCCACAAACGAGGGGCCGATTGTGCGTTGCAATCGGCCCCTTGACGATCAAAACCGTCCTGAACGCGCATGTTTCGAGCGCTCGGTGCTACAGCTGTGCCTTCCACAGGCCATGGAGGTTGCAATACTCGTACACGGCAACAGGAGCATCGCCCTCGGCAACGGCGAACGTCGCGCGCGGCGCATCCTCGGCGGTAAGCTCGACCACCTGATAGCCCTTCTTCGTTTCGAGCACGACCATGGTGATGAAGTGATTCTCCATCATGGGATGCTCGACGCTGCCGACGACGACGTCCACCTTCGCGCCATCCACGGTCACAGCCGGGACGTGCTTTTCGGTGGCGGCGTCTTCGGTGTTGGCGGTAAGCTCCACCATCTTTTCGCCGCAGCAGAACAGCGGGGCCTTGCGGTCGTAAAGCTTGATGGCAATGTTGCCGCAACGCACGCACTTGTAGAACTTCAACATCGGATCCTCCTTCTCTTGGGATTGACTGAATGCAGTCTACTCGCTATCAACGGGTCTGCCAACCTGCGGCAGCTTCGTGCGAGCCGCCCACACCAAAAGGCCAATGCCTATCAGAATCAGCGGAAACGACAGCACCTGCCCCATCGTAAGCCAACCTGCGGCAAGATAGCCCAGTTGGGGGTCTGGCTGGCGCACGAACTCCATGAGTATCCGGCAAATCCCATACATGACAAGAAACACGCCCAGAAACGTCCCGCGCGGACGCGGCGGAACCTTGCGCGAAAGCGCATACAGCACGATGAGAATGAGCAGTCCCTCGAGCAGCGCTTCATAGAGCTGGGAAGGATGACGCGGAATGTCGCCCGCCGCTCCGCCGAAAACCACACCCCACGGCAAGTCCGTGGGAGCGCCCCACAGCTCGCCGTTCACGAAGTTCGCGCAGCGGCCCAAAAACAGCCCGACGGGAGCCACAATGGAGCCGAGGTCGGCAAGCGTTAGATACGGCACTCCCGTCATTCGCGAGGAGACGATAGCCGAAAGCAGAAGGCCAATCATCCCGCCGTGGAAGCTCATGCCGCCATGGTTGAGCAGAAGCATCTCGACCGGATGCTGGATGTAGTAGCTCGCACCATAGAAGAAGCAGTAGCCAAGACGCGCGCCAACTATGACACCGACCATCCCGCACATGACGATGGTGAGCACGGAATCGTAGTCGATGTCGATCTTCCAGCGCTTGGCGACGCGGGCCAGAAGAATGCCCCCGAGCAGGAAACCGAAGATGTAGGCCAGCCCATACCATCGCACGGCCAGCGGGCCGATGCTGAAAGCCACGGGGTCGAGGTTTAGGTAGAAGTCGTTAAGCATGGATACCCTACAGGCTGGGCGTTTCCCGGCCCATGCCGCAATCGAGCCTGCACGCTGCCGTCTCGATATCTGCGCGCAAAGACCTGGGGATGGCGCATATGCTCGAAACCTTCGTCGCGCAGTGCGGGCAGGGCAAGGTGAACAGGGCGAACTTTTCGCTCAGCACCATCATGGACTCGTAGCTAGACAGGTCGAAATCCTGCGCGCCGCAAGCGGGACATGTCACAATAGTTCCCATCATGCACCTTGCCGTTCATTTCGGGCAACTTCTTGATAACCATTGTAGCAGAACGCCTGTTGCGCACGTGCACAAAAGCTTTAGGGGATGGATTCCCGCACAAGACACGCCATTCTAAGCACGAATGCCTTGGCGGAAGCATGCTATGATGAGCGTGTAACGAAACCTTTTTCCTGTAGAGCAAAGGAGTGCATCATGAATTGCAACAGCTGTGGTTTCATCCTAGCCGACAATGCAGCGTTTTGCCCCAATTGCGGAGCCTCCATCACTGCAGCCGCACCCGCCGCAGGGCCCGAAGTGCAACCTGCAATTGACCAGGCGGCTCCCCCTGCCCAGCAGTATGCGCAATCTGCTGCACAACCCTATCAGCAAGCATACGACCCCAACGCGCAGCAGTACTACCAGCAGACCGCCGCTGCGCAACCGTATGCTGCACAGCCTGCCACCACGGCTGCCCCAGCTGCCGGCATCAAAGACAGCTCGACGGCTTTCATCGTCATCAGCGCCCTCGAATTCTTCTTTATCGGCGGCCTTTTCGCGCTCATCCCGCTGGCCTTCTCGTTGCAGTATCGGAAAGCATGCCAAGAGGGACGGGCAGACGTCGCCGAAAAGAAGCGCAAGAATGCGCTGATCTCGCTGATCGTGGTACCGATTGCAATCATAGTCGTCCTTGCCTTGCTGGCTTCGACAGGCGCCTTGGATTAAAGGCGAGCTCGCTAGACGCAAAAGGGGCCGGCGCCGCGATTTCGGCGCCGGCCTTTTCGTTTCCTGGGTAGGTCAACGCGAATTGCGACAGATGACAACTAGATGGGACTACCTCACCTGCAAATCCGGACCCAGCTTTTATATCACATGAAGAAGCGGGCGAAGGTTGAGGAGCGCCAAATCGCGAGCACCATGATAATACCCAGCTGTTACCCAGATAGTTCGGGTGCTGTGGTATCATTGCCGCAGTCAAACCGAAGCGAAGGAGATACTCATGATCAACAAAGAAGATGTAGCAGCAGTGCTCGAGCTTATCCGTCCCAGCCTGCAGGCAGACGGCGGCGATGTTCAGCTCGTGGACGTTGCCGAAGATGGAACCGTTACGGTAGAGCTGGTCGGGGCCTGCAAGGGCTGCCCGCTTTCCCAGATGACGCTCGCCAATGGCGTTGAGCGCATCCTTAAAAGCCGCATCCCTGGCGTTACCCGCGTGGTCCCCGCCGAATAGCAGTAGACGGTTTTGCCGCGCCCGCCTTCTGGCGGGCGTTTTAGTTTGAGAGAAGGAAACATGGCCCATTGCTGGGAAATGCGGGGCTGCGACAAGGAAATGCAGTCGCGATGCCCACACAACGTTTCTGGCGATTTTTGCCCGCCTGATTGCCATTATGCCGCATGCCACAGGCCCACGCATGAAATCGTCGATGTGCTCGATGCGCTCATGAACCCCGATGTGGACCGCTCGGCCACCAAGAAAGAAGTTTGCCGCATGTGCAGCTTCTTTCTGACCCATGGCCCCAAGATTGCCTAGTTGAGGGGTTTCCAGTCCTTGCCGATGACCACGAGGATATCGGTGCCAAATTCGTAGTAGATGCTGGCGTCCACCACGCGCCCGACGCCGAGGGCGTCCACCACTTGTTCGGCGGCGGGAATCATGGCTTCATCCTTGTACACCACAAGCGTCTCGTCGTAGACGTAATTGTCGGCATTGCCCGTTGCCGTAACCTTGAAGCCAGCATCGGAAAGCTGGCTTTGAATCTGACTTGCCCCACCGTCGATGCCAGCGCCATTGCGCACCTCGATGGTGAACGACGACGGGTCTATGCGGTATGTCGCCACGTTGCCAGGATTGCCAGTTTCGTTCACCGAAGCCATCATGGAGTCGAGAGCCGAGCTGGAAACCACGAAAAACGTCCCATCCGCTTCCACCGACAGCGATCCCGGCAGATGGTCTGCATAAAGCGTTATCCCTTGCTCCAGGTCGAACTCGCTTAGCAACCGGTTGAGCTCGCCCACCTTCATGTCGGTCTTGAAATCGTTCTTGATGGCGTCAAGACTTTTCGCAGCACCAAGACCACTGCGCGAGACCATGGTCTGCAGCAAAACGTTTAGCACGTCAACCTGGTTGCTGGAACGCACATCTACCGGGTCGGAGTAGTTGTCAGCCCGAACCAGCGTGAGCGCTTGGGTGCCGTCGAGCGTTTGCTCCCCCGCGGGAATGTAGATGTCGCCCGCATCGGGGTCGTCTACTTCCTGAGGCACGTTCACGGTCACGCCGCCAAACGCGTCGACGATATGGCAGAAGCCCTCGGCATCCGTCTTCACGTAATGCGCGATATCCACGCCCGTAAGGCTTTCCACCGTATCGATAAGCCCCGCATCGCCACCGGCAAGTTGCGATTCGCAAATTGCGTGGTACTCGTTGTCGGAAAGTACGACTTGGGTGTTTGCGGGTATGTTGATGAACGTGACTATGTGGTTCACGGAATCCACCCGCAACAATATGAGCAGGTTGGGACCATCGTATCCTTGGCGGGAATCGGAATACTCGCCAGCTATGAGCGTGTAATACGGATCGGTCGGCTCTTCGGGTTCGACGAGTGCCGCCTTCACATCATCGTCTTTCAGCGCGATGTTGCCGTTGATGTTCGAGCTGAACGCCATTTTCGCCACGGAGTACGCTATGAATATCCCCACGGCAAGGACTATCAGCATTGCGAGAATCATTTTCCTGCGAGAACGATTCGCTTCCTGTATCGCGAAACCGGTTCGCCTGGAACGGCGGGAATGCGCGGAGGCGCTCTCGCGGCTCGTGGTGTTGGGCAGCATCTGGTCGATCATCCCACGGTTCGCCTTGCGTGCCGTGCGCTTGCTTCCCAGGTTCACGTTCGTGCGCTGGGCATGACGGGAGTTGGACACGACATGGGAACCGATGGTCGCCCGGTCGGCGTGAGACTGGCGCACATACGACCCGCCAGATCTCCTGCCAGAAGAGCGGTAGGACGATCTTCCCAACTGCCCGCGTGAAAACCTTCCGGACGGCTGGTAAGACGACCTGTTGGACCTGCGACCTTTGGGCATGCCAACCGCCTAGTACACCGAATCTCTATCCAGGGTGGCGCGTTCGATTTCGGCACCCAGGCTGCGCAACTTGCCGACATAATCCTCGTAGCCGCGGTCGATGTGCTTGATCTTGTGCACGCGGGTCGTGCCTTCGGCAACCAGACCAGCCAAAACGATTGCCGCACCGGCACGCAGGTCGGTAGCCTCCACGTCGGCGCCTTGCAGACGCTCTACGCCACGGACGATGGCATGATGGTCGTCGATGGCAATGTCGGCGCCCATGCGCTGCATTTCGGCAGCGAACATGAAACGGTTCTCGAACACGTTTTCGGTAATGATGGAATTCCCATCTGCCAGCGATGCCAGCAGCATGAACTGTGCTTGCAGGTCGGTGGGAAACCCCGGATGCGGCAGCGTCTGGATGTCAACTGCCTTGAGCGGTTCCGTGCGCTTGACGGTGATAGACTGCTCGCCAGTAGTGACCTCGCAGCCCATGGCGCGCAACTTCACGATGGCCATGCGCAGATGCTCGGGGTTCACGCCCTCCACGGTAAGCGGGCCACCCAACAAGGCACCCCCCACCAAAAACGTCCCCGCTTCGATACGATCGGCTACGGTGGTATGCTCGCAAGGATGCAGGCTCTCTAGCGGCACGCCTTCGATCTGGATGCTCGAACGGCCGGCGCCGCTTATCTTGGCGCCCATGGCGTTGAGCATGTTGGCCAGGTCTTCGATTTCGGGTTCGCGAGCCGCGTTGTCGATGGTGGTCACGCCCTCGGCGGTGACCGCAGCCATCATGGTGTTCTCGGTCGCACCCACAGAGGGAAAATCGAGCATGATGCGACCGCCGTGCAAGCCGTTGGGCGTAGTGGCGACAAGGTAGCCATGGTCGTTTTCGAAATGCACACCCAGCTCATGCATGCCCACCAGGTGCATGTCTATCTTGCGGGCACCGATTTGGCAGCCGCCGGGCATGGCAACTTCCGCGCGGCCGTATCGGGCAACGAGGGGGCCTAGCACCGAAATGCTCGCGCGCATCTTCGAGACCAGGTTATAGGGCGTGCGGCAGCTTCCATTTTCCGAGGTGTCTACGAGAAGCGTATGCCCGTTGCGCTCGACGCGAGCGTTCAAGCGGCACAGCACCTTCGCCATGATGTCGATATCCGAAATGAGCGGCACGTTGTGAATGACGCATTCGCCTTGTCCCAGCAAAGATGCCGCGATGAGCTTCAACGCGGAATTCTTCGCACCTGAGACATGAACAGTGCCACTCAGGTTGGGACTTTCACGAACGATGATGATTTCTTCGGACATGGTGCCGCCTTTTCGTTTCTCTGCTGCGTTTGGCTTTGGATCATGGGATTTTCCCACGCCAAGCATAATCATGGCAACCCAACACAACGCTGACTCACAGAGAAAGCAGAAGGGATCTTTTTTCTTGCCGAACGCGAAAACGAACCCGTCCGCCGAGCGGCGTGGGAGCTCCACCGGCTAGGCCGCATGAGTCAGGCGACTACGGGCAGCTGACCCGTCGAGCCGCGTGAGCCTGACAGCTACGGCAGCTGGCTTATCGCGTGAACTGCGATGCCGCACAGCGGCGAGCGCGCACTCGAAAACGCAGGTCTACCAAAGACAGCGAGAAGCCCCTGGTGCCCCAGGTTGGCCCGACTTGCGCAGGAACGGCCTTTGGGGCCGTGACGGAGCAAACGAGGGCCAAGATGGGGTGCCAAGGGGCTTCGCAGCGTCGAGCGGGACGGCGTTCGTCAGAACGCCGGACCAATATTACTACTCGCCCAAAGCGATGCGGGCGAAGTCGACGACCTTGATCTCGTCGCCGAGTTCTTTGGCCACGCCGGCGATGTACTCGCGGACGGTGATGTCACCGTTTTTCACGAAATCCTGGTCGACGAGGCAGTTTTCCTTGTAGAACTTGTTCATGCGACCCAGGGCGATCTTTTCCTGGATGGCCTCGGGCTTGCCGGATTCGGCAGCCTGGGCTTTGTAGATGGACAGCTCGTGCTCGCGCACGTCAGCCGGCACGCTTTCCTCGTCAATGGACACCGGGGAGGTTGCGGCGATCTGCATCGCAACATCCTTGCCCATCACGAAAAAGCGCTCGTCGGCTGCGGTTGCCTCGTTACCACAGGCCAGCGCCACCAAAACGCCGATCTTGCCGTTCATGTGGATGTAGGGCACCAGGGCGCCGTTGCCCTCCAGAGCCAGGCGCTTGAAGTTGGCGATCTTCATGTTCTCGCCGATGATGTGGATAGCCTCGGTGAGCTGGTCCTGCATCTTTGCGCCTTCGTATTCGCTTTCCAGAAGGGCCTCGACGTCGGCCGGGTCGTTGGCGACAACGGCAGCGGTGAACCTGTCGGCAAAGGCCTGGAACTTCTCGTTCATGGCCACGAAGTCGGTTTCGCAGTTGACCTGGCACACAGCGCCGACCTTGCCGTCGACGACGGCGCAGACGCGACCTTCGTTGGTGGCGCGGCCGGCCTTCTTGGCGGCTGCGGCCAGACCACGGGTGCGCAGGATGTCCACAGCGGCGTCGATGTCGCCGTCAGCCTCGGTCAGAGCCTTCTTGCAATCCAGCATGCCAGCGCCAGTCATCTCGCGCAGTTCCTTTACCATTGCAGCGGAAATCTGAGCCATGGTTGTTGTCCTCTCTGTTTGGGTCTTTCGACAGGCGGCGCCCAAAGACTCAGGCGCCGCGCATGTTTGCTTCGTGTACGGTGGTGCTTATTCGGCGGCAGGAGCAGCGGCTTCGGCGGCTTCGGCGGCTTCGGCGGCAGGAGCTTCCTGCGCGGCTGCTTCGCCGGCCATTTCTTCGACGCTCACAGGGGCGCCGATGCCCGCGGTAACGGCGGCGGCGATGAAGTCGGCCATCATCTTGACGGAGCGGATGGCATCATCGTTGGCCGGAATGCCGTAGTCAACCTGGTCGGGGTCGCAGTTGGTATCAAGCGTGCCCACCACGGGGATGCCCAGACGACGGGCTTCCTTGATGGCGATTTCTTCGCGGTTGGTGTCCACGACGAAAATGGCATCGGGAGTGCGCTTCATGTTGCGAACGCCGTTGAGGTTGGTCTGCAGCTTGGCGAGCTGCTTGCGCAAGATGATCTGCTCCTTCTTGGGCAGCTTGGCCATGCGGCCGTCCTCTTCCATGGCCTCGAGCTCTTCCATGCGGGTGACGCGGGAGCGGATGGTCACGAAGTTGGTGAGCATGCCACCAAGCCAGCGAGCGTTCACATAGGGCATGCCGCAGCTGTTGGCGGCTTCGGCAACGGATTCCTGAGCCTGCTTCTTGGTGCCCACGAACAACACGGTACCGCCATTGGCGGCAGTGGCGGACACGAAGCTGTAGGCCTTGTCCATGCCCAGCAGTGTCTGCTTGAGGTCGATGATGTAGATGTCGCCACGGCTACCGAAAATGTAGGGCTTCATCTTGGGATTCCAGCGACGGGTCTGATGC
>JBGUXY010000078.1:0-36891 GCA_045118335.1 Eggerthellaceae bacterium | reverse complement strand
GGAATGCGGATGGTGCGCGCCTGGTCGGCGATGGCGCGAGTGATGGCCTGGCGAATCCACCACGTGGCGTAGGTGGAGAATTTGAAGCCCTTCGTGTAGTCGAACTTCTCGACCGCGCGGATCAGGCCCAGGTTACCCTCCTGGATGAGGTCCAAAAACAGCATGCCGCGGCCCACATAGCGCTTAGCGATGGACACCACCAAGCGCAGGTTCGCCTCGATGAGCTGCTGTTTGGCGTCAAGCCCCACCTGCTCGATACGCGAGAGCCGGCGGCGTTCGCGCCTCTCGAGCTCCACGCCCTCCTCTTCGGCGGCCTCGAGCTTTTCGGTGGCTTCCACGCCAGCCTCGATCTTCATGGCGAGGTCGATTTCCTCGGCTGCGGTGAGCAGTGGCACCTTGCCGATTTCCTTGAGGTACATGCGCACGGGGTCACCAGTAAGCATTGCCACCGACGAATCGGTGGAGCGGCGCCGGTTGTTCGAGCGCACGCGATTGCGCGTATGCGTGACTTTGGGAAGCGAGACGTTCGATACTGCCTTCAGTTCCTCTTCGGGAATGCCCTCGAGCAGGTTCTCGCTGTCGTCTAGATCGGTTTCCGTCTTGTCTTCCGTGGGTTCCTCTGCAACCGTGTCGGGCGCTTCAACGTCTTCGAGATCGATTGTCTCCTCTTGCTCTTCCGACATCTCGATTGCTTCGATTTCCATTTCTTCAGTTTTCATTGGTTTGTTGTTAGGCGTTTCTGCCAAGTGATACTCCCCTTCTAGAAAGTGAGCAGGCTCCAACAAGAGCCAAAGATGCAAATAAACATAGTATCACAAACTATCTGATAATCCAGTGGTTTTACTGTATCAGTTTAAGAATGAACCTTACACCCTTTTGCCCCATTCCCTATCACCCAGTTTCAGAGTGCATTTCTTTTCGATCTTTCCCTCGAGTTCACCTTAAGCGGGCCCTGTGAGGATTCGCTATCTATCACGGGCGTGGCACAACCCGACCCTACGATTCGAACGCCTAGGGCTTGAAGAGCAGCAATTCCGTCATCGAAAAGGTGACAGCCAAGGAAAGGCTGTCACACGCGTCGGTTGAGAAACGACCTCGATTGGGCAGATGTCTACAACTCCAAGGCCAAAACCTCGTTCAGCTTGCGTTTGGGCACATGGTGAACTTGGGCTTCGTCGCGCCAGTAGTCGATGGAACCATCGGCCTCAACGTCCTCGATACGGCAGTCCTCGACGGGCCTGCCAAGCGCTATGACCATCAGCGGCTCGAGCTCTTTGCGCTTGACTCCCAAGATCTGGGCGCATTCTTGTTTCCTAAACGAGCAGATCATGCATCCGCCCCATCCTCGCTCGACGGCGGAAAGCATCATGGTCTGGGCTGCGATGCCGGCGTCCCATGTCGAGAAGATGTCGTTTAAGGACAGCTCGGCGTCCCTGAGGATGACGATGTAGCCCGTCGGCCGCTCGCCTGGCTGCGGCCCCTCCCAATCCGTGAGCTTCGCAGCCCATGCGCAGGTGGAAAACATCCTTTCGCAAGCAGCCGGGTCATTCACGATGGCATACTTCAGCGGCTGCTTGTTCGCTGCCGAAGCAGCCATGCGCGCCGTATCGACAAGGTCCACCAGCACATCGCGCATGATGCGGTCCGATTCGTCGAACCGACGGTAGCTGCGTGTCTTCACGACGAGGTTCTTGATCATGACAACCTTCCTCTCGCTGTTTTCGCTTTGCAAAATTATATCCGACTTAGGACATCGGAGCGTATCCGAAACCAAACCGATGAACGGCAGTGCTCTACAGGCGAAAACGACAAGTCCGAGCCCTGGAAACACAGGAAGGAGCAAACCCTTTATCGAGCGCCTGGCAAGGGTCTGTGCCTTTTTATGCATCCGCTTCTTGTCGTGATGAATGAACTCGTGTCGTTTGACTACGAACATCCGTTCCCCTATAATATAGAACAAATATTCGTTTTTGGAGGAGCGCATGGATATAGCAGAGAAGCTCGAGATACTAGCCAACGCCGCCAAATACGACGTCGCGTGCACTTCGTCGGGCGTGAACCGCCAGGCGAAGGCCGGTAGTCTCGGCGCTACGAGCCAGGCGGGATGCTGCCACAGCTTCACGCCAGACGGCCGCTGCGTCAGCTTGCTGAAAGTGCTCATGACCAATGTCTGCTGCTACGATTGCGCCTATTGCGTGAACCGCAAGTCGAACGAAGTGCGCCGAGCGACGTTCGCCCCGCGGGAAATAGCCGACCTCACCATAGGGTTCTACCAGCGCAACTACATCGAGGGGCTCTTCTTGTCCAGCGGGGTCATGCGAAACCCCGACCATACGATGGAGCTGATGGTCGAAGCGCTGCGCATCCTGCGCCAGGAATACAGGTTCCGAGGATACATTCACGCGAAGGCCATTCCCGGATCGAGCGTGGAGCTCATCGACAAGCTGGGGCACCTGGCCGACCGCATGAGCGTGAACATGGAGCTTCCCAGCCAGAAGAGCCTCGACTACCTGGCACCGGACAAGAGTGCCCACACCGTTATCGCACCCATGCACCACATAAGCGAAAACATCGCCGAAGACCGCGAGACGCGCGCGCTCTTGCGCAGGGGAACCACGTATATGACGAAATACCGCGTCAGAAAGAAAGAACGGGCGTATGCCCCCGCTGGCCAGAGCACGCAGATGATCGTGGGCGCCACCCCCGAAAGCGACTACCACATCCTCAACGTATCAGCCGCCTTGTACCGGTCCGTGCAGATGAAGCGCGTGTTCTTCAGCGCATACGTGCCCGTGAACACTGACGACAGGCTGCCAAGCTCGGCAGAAGTGCAGCTCGACCGCGAGCATCGGCTATTCCAAGCAGATTGGCTGCTGCGCTTCTACGGGTTCGACGTCGACGAAGTCATCGACGAGCAGAACCCCTTCCTCGACCTCTCTCTGGACCCGAAAGCCAACTGGGCGGTGAACAACCTCGACTTCTTCCCGGTTGAGGTGAATACTGCAAGCTACGAAGAGCTGCTGCGCGTGCCGGGCATCGGAGTCCGCGGCGCAAGGCTTATCATGAAGGCGCGCAAGACCTCGGCGCTGCGCGAGGCAGAGCTGAGGAAACTTGGCATCGCCTTCAAACGTGCACGGTACTTCATCACCTGCAGCGGACAGTGGTATGGACAAGGCGTTACATTCGAAAAAGACGCTCTGCGGGCAACTCTTGCAGCCCCCATCGACGGCGGAACTCGCGGACGGCGCTCCGATAGGGCCATTCCCGGTCAGATGTCGCTAGCCGAGCTGGACGGGAGCTTCAACCCCACACCAGCGGGAAGGGAGCCTCTGAGCCAAAGATCGCTGCAGCAGTCACTTCAGTTGCAGCCTTCGACGGGAATGGCCACCGAATGCCAGCAGCTGACACAGCCGGTTGGGCAATTAAGCATTCACCTTCATCAGGAAACCGCGCAGCCGCCTTCGATGGTTATCGCCCCCTCTCGTCCAACTTTTCCCGAAGACGCCTTCACGCAGGCCTGGTGCACGTCATGACAGCCCTGGTCCCTGCCGATGTCGCCTATATCTTCGACGGTACCCTCGAGGGGCTCATGAGCGCGGTGTTCTGCGCTTATACCCATCGTTGCGTCCCTCACGATATCCTCCGGTCAGGTAACGTGCAAATTCGCCTGGAGCAAGACGTGGTTCACGTCGAAACTAACATGGATGCAGCCCTGCGGGTGCGAAACGGAATCTGCCGACAACTCGGCGCGGGAGTCTGGCGTGCCATCGTGCAAGCCGCAGCATCGGATGATCCCGATATGGGAACCAAGGTCTTTAGGTTCATCCACTTCGCACTCGACAGCCCCTATGCATGCCGTTGCAAAGGATGCCCCAGGAAGCGCTCGTGCAATACGCCATGTTCCACCCATCGCGGCAACGTCCTCGACGAGTGGTCGAATCCCGAAGTCGTCCCCTTGCTCGAGCTGCAACGCCAAGTCATCGGCGAAAGCGAGCGCATGCGGCAGTTCATCCGCTTCGAACACACGACCGACGGTTTCTGGTTCGCCCGATGTAATCCCAATGCATCGGTGATACCCCTGATCATGGGCCACTTCGCCGCCCGCTTCAACTCGCATCGGTTCGTCATCTACGACGAGGTGCACCACCTTGCAGGCATCTGTGCCAACGGGAGCTGGCAGCTCGTTTCCACCGATCGCATCACGCCTCCCCCACAGGCAGCCGACGAAGCCGAGATGCAAGATGCTTGGAAGCGTTTCTACCACGTCCTATCGGTGGAATGCCGCTACAACCCCGAGCTTCGCCGTCACTTCATGCCCAAACGACTCTGGGGCAACATCACAGAATTAGCCGAAAGCGCCCGATGAATCCTGTCTGCCGTTCGGTCGGAATTTCCACAACGTCACCGCATCCCCAACAGGCTTTACCGATTACCGTCACTGGCCTTCTTGCACCACGCCCGTACTGTCGAAAGCGGGAATGAAACTTTCCTGGGCGGCATCACCTTGCTGCCAGTAGTAGTCGGTCATGCCCAGCATGTCAAGGTAGTCGAGCAGCCGCTCGTATTCGTCGTCGGGCACGCGGGATTCGAGTTCGGGCGCCATCGGAAACGCCCGCAGCGGCGTGTACTGGTTCATCACGCTGTAGAGCACGTCGTTTCCGTATTCGGCCCACAGTGTCTGCAGGATGCGCTTCGATTCGCGCAGCTGGCCAGGCAGCACGAGATGGCGGACCATCACGCCCCTCAGCAGGCGCCCAGTGTCATCGAATCGGGGCAAGCCCGCGGTTTGGACCATAGCCTGCAGGGCATGCCAGGCAACCTCGAAGTAGTCGGGGGCATTCGAATAGCGGCGGGCGCAATCGCTTTCCCCATCGCGCCAGTACTTGAAATCGGTGAGGTACACATCAATCGCGCCGTGCATCGACCGAACGGTCTCCACCGTCTCGTACCCAGACGTGTTGCAGATGAAGGGCAGCTCGAAACCAGCTGCTTGCACTCGTCTTATCGAATGGAGGACGAACGGCAGATAGTGCGTCGGGGTAACCAGGTTGATGTTTGCAGCCCCTTTGCTACGCAGCTCGGTGAAAATCTGCTCGAGCCTGCTGGGTTCAACCTCGCTACCGTGCGCCCCCTGGGCGATTTCTGCATTCTGGCAATACACGCAGCGCAAGGGGCAATTGCTGAAGAACACCGCGCCGCTTCCCGCGCCCATGCTGATGGGAGGCTCCTCCCATTCGTGCAGGGCGGCACGCGCAATGACCAGGCGATCATCGGCACCGCATGCACCACGGTGGCCCGCACGCCGGTTGGCACCGCAGCGGCGTGGACACAATTGACAACGTTCGGGTAGCAGATCGGGATAGTCGCTCATGGTGTCGGTATTGCAACGATGTCGTGCGCTCAGTTCGAAGACCATTCGTCGAAATCGCCACCGAAGCTCATGCCGAAATCGTCATCGTCCTCTTCGTCGTCGTAGTCGTCGTAGTCGTCGTAGTGTTCGCCATCGGCATAGCTCATCGACTGATAGGCCTGCTCGGCACGTTTCCAGTCGAGCCCGTGTTCGGCAACTGTTTCCTCGTCGCAATAGACCAGCTGCAAGGCTGCTGGCCCCATGCCCGCCCCGCCAATGGTGGCCAGCAATTCGAGAAGGTAGAGGACGGATTCTGCTTGGGGCACGATCAGGTCGTAGTCGTCTGCGGCAGCAAGCACGCTTTCCAGCTCCCCCCAAAGCAACTCCACGGTATACCCGCTGGATTCATCGAAGTCTCCACGGCGCAGCGTCTCGTATAGATTGCGGGCAATCGGTGCCATCATCCGTTCGTTCAACGCCAGCTCTGCAAACGAGAATGAAACTCCACTCGAATCGTGGGCACGGCACAAAGCGTCGGCTTCCATGAGAGAGGCGAGTTGGGCGCACTGTTGAATCGTGATGAAGCACTTGGCCAACTGCCCCTTGCCCGAACCGCCGCAGCGATGAACCGTTCCCGCGATGGCTTGCAGCACTGGCATCAGCTCTTCCACGTCTCGGTCGTCGCCGGCAGCAAGCGCCATGAGGTTAGTCGGATCGGCGAATGCGTTGCGAATCGTGCAGTCGCGCACCACCAGAGGCGCCTCGACCGCGTGAAGGTCGTTGACGGTTGCCAAGGTTGCCAGCTCCTTGGCAAATGCGGGCGTGGTTGGCGAACAGTCGAGCACATAGGCACCCGGCATGGCCGCTGCAATCACGCCGCCTGCTTCGTAATACACGTCTTCTAGCTGGCTTTGCCGCGAACACAAGGTGATGACGACGTCGGCGGAATCGACTCCGCCAGCCACCGAGTAACCCGCTTCAATCAGATTGCGCGAAAGCGCCTCCCCCACATCGGGCACTCCAAGAAAGACGAACGAATGGACCACGACCCCTCCTTCAACGCATCCACCTCAGCATACTACCACTACGCGCCAAAACCGCCACCCATCCACCCATGGCGAAACAGGACCATTTATCGGACCAACAGGGGCCATGATGAGGGGCGTCTGTCTATTACGAATGCCCAGTCACAACGCTGATCAAACACCCAGTCGCGCCCCGCTCAAACGCCCAGTCACAACGATGTTCAAACGCCCAGTCATAACGCTGATCAAAACCCAGTCGTGCCCGCGCCCAAACGCCCGACCGTGACGCTGATCTAGCTCAAACTCGAACCCACAAATCGGCTTCCCATGCTGAAAAAGACGTTTTCATCTGCGTGGGAGCTTGCTATTAGGGTTTCCGAGTCACGAACGATGACAACATGGCTCTCATGCCGCAGGTTGCCCGCCTTCGTCCCAAACATGCTTTGGGTACGCACCGTGACCGAAACAAGGGAAAAGATGGAATGCAAGGGTTTCCACAACGGCGCAGCTCATAGTACGAAGGAGCCGCCGTTTGGCAAGGCGCAATGCTCCAAGCGTGCCGCCAAATCGGCTCGCGACGTCAAAGCGTATGGTGCATGCGTTCCGTGGTGCGCAAGACCGCGGAATTCCTAGGAATTCTTGATCTTGCGTGCTATGCGGTCGGAGACGGAAAGGTTCTCGCGGCGGTCGGAACCCCAGAAGCAGCACGAGACCATGCCGGGGCCGACGTGGCAGCCGATGGTGGTGCCGATGTTGGTGTTCAAGAAGATGGCGCTCTTGTCGATGTCTTTCACCAGCTCGCACATGCGATCGCCGTCGCGCGGGCAGTCGGCATTGCCTATGCCCACTAGGGCCACGCCATGTTCGTCGTGCGCCTTCTTATAGAAATCTGCCATCGCCCGCAAGCCCTTTTTGCGGCCGCGCGCGATACCCACCATGGTGAGCTTCCCGTCGATGTCAAATGAAAGCAACGGCTTCACGTCAAGCTTCGCGCCCGCATACGCGACGCCTGCGGGAATGCGCCCGCCGCGGCGTAGGGCGTCGAGGTCGTCCACCATGAAGATGGTCTGCACGAAGTAGCGCGCCTCTTCGGCCCAGGCGACGAGCTCCTGCGCCGAAAGTCCGCGGTCCTTGTGGCGGATGGCCTCGGCGATGAGCAGGCTTTGAGGAGTCGAGCCGATCTTGAGGTCGACCACGTAGACGTTGCCTTCCTTGTCGCGATGCTGCTGCAAGACGCGCTCCTGAGCAACGCAGGCACCTTCGTAAGCACCGGAAATCCCACTGGAAAATGCCAGGTAGACGGCGTCTTTGCCCTCTTCGAGCGGCGTGGCGAAAGCCTCTTCGAATTCCGCCTGCGAAGGCTGCGAAGTCGAGGGCGTGGCCCCTTTGCGAATAGTCTCGTAGAACTCGTGGGCAGTGATGCTCTCGAACAGGTCGTCGACGTGGCTCTCGTCGCCGTCTTGATACGTGAAGTGCAACATCGTGATGTCAGGCCGATCCCAGAACTCGCGTGGGAGCTCACAGCACGAATCGACTATGAGCTGATAATCTCGAACCATTTAGGCTTCCCCCTTCTTCACGCGCCTCGCGATGCGGTCGGCTACGCTGATGTCCTCGCGACGATCCGGACCCCAGAACACGATGGCCAGCATTCCCGGACCCACATGGCTTCCGATAACCGGTCCGATATTGCTTTCCATGACGAGCACGCCCGGGTCTTCCTTTTCCAAGCTCTCACACAGGCGCTGAGCGTCCTTGGGGCAATCCGAATGCGCGATGACCACCTGTCGGACGGTCTGCATGGGATCGTAGCGCTTGGTATAGCACTCGAGTAGCTGGCGGATGCCCTTCTTGCGCCCGCGTGCCACGCCGTTGAGCGTGAGCTTCCCGCTAAGATCGAATCCGAGAAGGGGCTTCACATCGAGCTTCGCCCCCGCTTTCGCAACGTTGGAGGGAATGCGCCCACCGCGGCTTAGGGAATCAAGGTCGTCGACCATGAACTGGGAATTCACATAGTATCGGGCTTCTTTTGCCCAAGCCACCATCTCTTCTGCGGTCAGGCCCTTGTCGCGCTGGGCTATGGCCTCGTAAACCAGCAGCCCTTCGGCAATGGAGGCGAGCTGCGAATCGACCAGGTACAGCTTCCCATCGGGGTATTCGCTCGAAAGGTTCTGGGCCACCATTTCGGCCATGTCGAAGCTGCCCGAAAGCCCGCTCGAAAAGGCTATGTAGACGGTCGGAACACCAGATTCGAGCGCCCTGCGGAACGTCTCGTCTAGAACCTGCAGGGGAATCTGCGAAGTCGTGGGAGGCTGCGCCTTCTTGTCCCGCATCAGGTCAAAGAACTCCTTCGGCGTAATCGACTGGTACATGTCGTCGATTGCTTCTACCCCGTTTTGTATGTAGGGGAACTTGATCAGGTCAACTCCCGACTTATTCAAGACTTCGAAGGGAAGATCGCAACATGAGTCTACGATGAGATTGCAGCGTGTTTCCATAATTGCTTCTTTCTCTGAGGCCCTTATCACCTAGCATATGCCGCGACGCTGCGCAACCAGGGCGCGGCGGTTTTCCGAAAGCATGCGCTCGAGCCCCACCGGATAGCTGTGGGGGTTGAGCATGCGCTTCTGCGATTCGTCAAGCTCATCGATACCCGAAAACGTGCGATCTCGAGCCGCCATGGCATCGCGGTACTGGGGCTGGAGAACGACCTTGCCACCACGGGACAGCGGATGGAGCAGGTCCACGTGCCGCTTGCCCGAAAGCACCTTCTGACGGAAGTCGTCGGCAGGATCGATGATGCGCTCCTCGTCGTTGACCCCCAGACGGGCATCATAAACCATGTCGCCCGCAATGTGACCATCGTCGTGGTAGTAACGGCGGATGTCGAGCACACCGGGGAAGGTGAGCTTGCTGGAATTCTCGGCAATCTTGATGCGATCGTGCCAAGGCTCGTTATCGCTGCTGCGCGTGGCGGAAAGCTTGTACACGCCGCCCAGGGTAGGCTGGTCGTAGGCGGTGGCCAACTTCGTTCCCACGCCCCATGAAGCCACCTTGGCACCCGAGCTGCGAATGGAATTGATCGTGTATTCGTCCAGATCGTTGGAAAGCACGATGCCGCAATCCTCCAAGCCAGCTTCGTCTAGGCGCTTGCGGCACATCTTGGCCAACCAGGCAAGGTCACCCGAATCGATGCGCACGCCGATGAGACGCTCGCCGCGTTCGCGCATCTCCAACCCTACCGTGATGGCGTTTTCCAGGCCTTTGGCCACATCGTAGGTATCGATGAGCAACACGCAGTTGTTCGGGAAGATGCGGGCGTATTCGCGAAACGCCTCGAGCTCGCTTTCGAAGGCCATGACCCACGAATGCGCATGCGTGCCGGACACGGGAATGGAGAACATCTTGCCAGCCAAGACGTTGCTGGTGGATGCACACCCACCCACAATCGCTGCACGGCTCGCCCAAATACCACCGGCATATCCCTGAGCTCGACGCAGACCGAATTCGGCTACGGGACCCTGGGCGGCCAGGCACACGCGTGCCGCCTTCGTGGCGATGAGCGTCTCGAAGTTCACGCAGTTCAGCAAAGCGGTCTCGAGAAGCTGGCACTGCATGATCGAGCCCATCACACGCACGAGCGGCTCGTTGGGGAACACGATCGTGCCCTCGTACACGGCATCGATGTCCACATCCAGACGCAGTTCACGCAGGTAGTTCAAGAAGCCCGGGTCGAACAAGGAGCCCCCACCAGGTGCGTTCAGGCTGCCCAGGTAAGCGCAGTCTTCTTCGCTGAACCTGAACGTCTCAACCATTTCGGCGAGCTGCGCCATCCCACACGCCACCGAATAGCCCCCGTCGAAGGGGTTGCTGCGGAAGTACATGTGGAAGCATGCCTGTTCGTTATGCAAGTCCGATTTCCAATACCCCTGTGCCATGGTGAGCTGGTACAGGTCGGTGAGCAATGCGTAATCAGGATTCATTGGTCTTGCCTCCTCCGGTCTTGTGAGTGCGACGGCGGGCACGCCGATGCGTGCTGGCGTCGTTTTGGTGCTGGTTGGCCGCGGCATCTGCCGTGGAAGCTGAAGCGTTGCGCGTGTGCTGGGCCTGGCCTTGGCGCAGGCCGCTGGACTTTTGTCCTGGACGAACACCTTGCTTCTGCTGCTTAGGTTGCTGCTTGCCCCCTTGCTTGGGCTGTCCTGCTGCAGTCGCCTTGGGCTTGCCACGCCGCTGCTGGCTGCCCCGCTTGCGCGAACCATGCTCCTGGCCCTTGGCGCCCTGCTTGCCCTCTTGGCTTGCCGGTCCGCCCTTGGCGTTGGCCCTAGACCCTTCCGAGGCCGTGGCCACCGATTTGGAACGCCTCCTGCGCCTTGGCTTGCGACCACCCGAAACCTCGCCCTCGGCTGCTTGCTTGCCGCCCTTCGACTTCGGATTGTGATGCGCCTCGGGTGTGGCAAGCTTGTCATCGCGGGTGAATGCAGCCGTGTCGAACAGACCCGAGGTGACCCTGCCGGCAAACGGGTCGGGGTTCGCATATTCCTCGAACACCTCGCCGATGCTGTTGGGGCGGTTCGCTCCCTCGGGAGGTTCGTCCATGGCCGAAAGCGGGAAGGTCACGGTCTTTCCGTCTTCTTCCATGCGCACCTTCACGTTCTCGCGCGGCACGTCGAGCTCGACGACCTTGGCGGTGCCCGCAGGCGTGGCGATCTTCGCGTTCACCTTCGGAGCACGCTGCTTGAACTCCTTGTACGCCTCGAACTCGTAGCGCAGGCAGCACATCAGGCGCCCGCAGACCCCGGATATCTTCTGGGGGTTCAGGGAAAGGTCCTGCTCCTTGGCCATGCGGATGGATACCGGGCAGAACTCGCCGCCGAGCCTGCGGCAACACAGCTCCTGGCCGCAATGGCCCAGACCGCCGACCAGCCGTGCTTCATCCCGCACGCCGATTTGGCGCATGTCGACGCGCACGTGGAATTCGGCAGCGAGCTTGCGCACCAGATCGCGGAAGTCGATGCGCTCTTCTGCTTCGAAATAGAACACGGCCTTGTCGCCGTCGAAGAGGTACTCCACCATCACCGGATGCATGTCCTCGTTCGTCTCGGCCGCCATCTGCTTGAAAACCGGGAGGGCTTCTGCGCCCTTCTGGCGAAGCTCCTCGGCACGGGCGACGTCTTCTTCGGTTGCCACGCGCAACACGGGTTTGAGCTCGCGCAGCTTCGAAACAGCTTCTTCTTCCACCTCGCAGATGTCGCTGCCGTAACCGAACTCCGTGCCCCGCTCCGTTTTCACGATGACGCAATCGCCATCGTGAATGTCCAGGCCGTTCGGGTCGAACCACAGCGTCTTGGGATTATACTGCAGCGTTACTGGCGCTATGCGTACCATACAGTGCCTCTCTTATCTGTAGAAGCAGCACGTCGATGCAGGTTTCGGGCGAAACGTTGCATCGAAGGGCCGTATCGGTTTCGTCGACGATGGACAAGGCGCGCGGAAGCCGCGGCGCGCTGGTGGCATCCGCCGCATCCCGCAGGCCCGCCACCACGTCGGTGTTTATAACTAGTTGAGGGGTGCCGCTGCAGATCATCAGCACGTCACGCAACCATGACCTAACGATTGCGGTGATCTGCGCGAGCGATTCGGCCGTCTTCGCCGTGAGCGCACGCTTGTGGCGAAGCTCGATCTGGCGCAACGCCGACTTCGCCATGAAGTCGGCTGAAGCCGCAAGCTCCTGCTCCTGCTCGGAACGAACCAGGTCAAGCGGGGCCTTCGCGCCTTGGATGAGCTCTACCGCATACCCCAAGACGTCGAGGTCGTCTGCCAGGCGCAACGACTCAAGCACCTCTATCACCCGCATACGGAACGCGATCCGCTCGGCATTGCCGGCAAACGCCATGGCGCGGGTAATCGAGCCTCCGCACGCCTGTATGGCAATGGCCGCTTGCTGGCGCGAAACGCCGGTGTTCTGGGATACGATGCCGCAAGCTTCCCCCACGGGTATATGGCGAAAGGGAACCACCTGACAACGAGAGACGATGGTAGGCAGAACCCCTTCGCGCGTGCGCCCCAACAAGATGAGCACCACGCCAGCCGGAGGCTCTTCCAGCGTCTTCAGGAAGGCATTCGCAGCCTGCACGCCCAGCAAGTCGACGCGGTCGATGATGTAGACCTTGGCACGTGCCTGGATGGGGGCCATGTCCACATCGGCCACGATGTCGCGGATCTGGCTGACCAGATAGCTGCCCGTGCCCTCGGGCGCGAAGTAGCGGACATCGGGATGCGTGCGGCGCATCACGCGCTTGCATGCATCGCAGCTACCGCAGCCATCGTCATCGCAGATGACCGCTTGTGCCAAAGCATAGGCGGCCAACGTCTTGTTCGAACCCGCCGGACCGGTGAACAGGTACGCCTGACCGATGCGGCCACCCGCCACCACGGCGCGCAGAAACGATCGGACCTGCGGTTGCCCCAATATGCGCTCGAACGCATCGGCCATGCTAGCACGACCTCCCCGTTCGGCTCGCCTGGGGCCATTCCGAAGGCAAGCCCTTCTTGCGGCGCTCGACCTCGACGAAGAAGCAGTCGTCGAAGGGCAGATCATCGGGGTCCCAGCCCACCATGTCTGCCACGGCCATGAACACGTTGCGGGCCGTGTCTTTTTTGCGGCTCGCCGAGACGACCACCCGGACGCGATCGGGATCTGATGCGGCAATCTGATCGAATGCCCGGTTCACGCGGTCGTGGAAGTCCAGTCCGGCACGTTCCATGCGATCGCCGCTGCCACGATGCGTGGCACGACGCAAACCCTCGGATGCCGTACCCGCCGTCTTCATGAGAATGGTACGGTCGGGATATATACCCTGGCAGGCGAAATCGTTGACCCGGGTCACGAGATCGAGTGAAAGGCCGCGTCCATAACCTTGGTAGGCCAAGGTGGAATCGCAGAACCTGTCGCAAAGCACCACGCAACCCCGCTCGAGCGCAGGTGCTATGACCTCTTGGACGATTTGCGCACGCGCAGCTTCGTAGATGAGCAGCTCGGCTTCGTGCGTCATGGTATCGTGGGCATCGTCAAGCACGATGTCACGCAGCGCCTCGCCTATGGCCGTGCCGCCAGGCTCGCGCACGCACAGCACCTCGTGCCCCTGATGACGCAAGGCATCTGCCAAGAAGTTGATATGCGTGGTCTTCCCCGCGCCTTCGCCACCCTCGAAGGTGATGAAGATGCCAGGGCGACGCTGCTCGTCGGTCATCGGTCCTCTATCTGAAACCGCACGCCTGCGCGGCGGAAACTCCCGTCGGCGCCCTGCTTCCCCGTTGGGATCACATGGGCGACATTCACATGTTCAAGCAGTTCACTATAGACCAACACACCAGGCAAAGACCCGATTCCTCCGAATAATCGCAGCTTCCCCAAACGCGAACCGCAACCTTGTAGCTCCCCGAAGAAAAAGACGCGCGGGAAGACCGCGCGCCAGTCGGTTGCTTCGCCGTCGCAGCCGCTTAGGGCCTGCTCACCACCAGCACGTCGCAAGACATGTTACGCACCAGATACGTGCTCACGCTGCCCACGAAAGCGTAGCGGAAGCTCGACAGACCGCGTTTGCAGCAGATTACCAGGTCGGGATCGAATGAGGGAATGACCGTATTGCCAAGTGTTTCGGTTACCGAACCAGGCACAACCTTCAGTTCCACCGAGACGATGTCCTCGTTGTTGCGGGCACCTTCCAGCAGGTCCGCTAGATCTTGCTCGATGAGCTCGCGCGCACTGGCGACGAGTTTTTCCGTATCGGAAACGCTCGCATCGGAAACCGGGGCGTCGACCACGTGTCCCAGGCACAATGCCGCGTGATTGCGGGCTGCAAGGGCGATGGCCTTCTGCACTACCTCGCGCTGGCTTTCCCCACCATCAATGGCAGCGAAAATCCGACTGTATCCAGAATCCATTGTCGCTCCTTCCCCGCGTAGGTTTTCCTCATGCTGATGATACCACGACTGAAGCCCCGTGCCACCAGCACTAGCCCTTCTTCGTGTCTGTGGACTTTTTCCTACCCGCAGACTTTTTCGTGTTCGACGATTTCCCGCGCGTGCCACGTGACTTCGAGCCACCCGTCGAGCGGGACTTCTTGGCCTTGGCCTTGCGAACTTCTTCCTCGGCCTTGCCCGGGCAATCGTAATTGGGGCACAGCCTCCACGGACCACGGTTGGTATGCACGATCACGATGGGAGCTCCACAATGCTCGCACGCCTCTTCGGTTGCCTCGAGGTTGCCGTACTGGGGCAGCGGGTAGCGCGTCTGGCATTCGTCGAAGTTTTCGCAGGTGACCGATCGCTTCAGAGTGCGCGGGTTCTTGCGGGCGTACATCTTCGAGTCGATGCCACGTTCGCCGCAGGTCGGACACAGCCCCACCATCACCTCAGGCTCCTGGTTCGTGGCGCATTCCGGGTCGATGCATTGGGTGTGGGGCTTGCTGCGAAACGGCGTCACCTTTATCTGGGGCATGCCACACGATGGGCATGGGGCCTCGACGACCTCGATCTTGCCCTTGGGCAGCGGGTAGGTAACATCGCAGTTTGGCCATCCAGCACAGCCAATGAACATCGAACGCGTCTTTTGAGATGCGCGCAACTGCAGGTCTTTTCCGCACTTGGGACACGTGCCCACATAGGCGTCGGCCGCAACGGCATCTGCCAGAGCGTCCTTTACCTCCTCGGAATGCGGCATGAGCTCGGCGAGCTGCTCGGAGAGCAGGTTGCGGCTGTGCATCACCACCTCGTCTTTGGAAATCTGGCCACCTGCGATGTTGTCCATCTCGCGTTCGAGATGGGCCGTCATCTCTGACGTGGTCACGTGCGGCGCGAACTGCCCCAGCGCATCGCAGACAGCCATGCCCAGAGCCGAAGGCTCTATGGGGTCGTTCTGGATATACTTCACCTGGTAGAGGCGCTCGATGATGCTGTGTCGCGTGGACTTCGTGCCCAAACCGAGCTTCTCCATTTCCTGGATGAGACGGCCCTGCGAGTAGCGGGCGGGTGGCTCGGTCTGCTTTTTGGTGAGCTTGGCGCCCAAAAAGTCGATGACCTGGCCTTGCGCAAGCGAAGGCAACAGCTCGTCTTTCTTGGCCCCGTACGGGTAGATTTCGCGGAATCCCGGCTTCACGAGTACGTCGCCACGCGCCACGAACACCTCACCGTTCACATCAAGGCCCACCTTGGTGCCCTCGATTACCGCCTGATCGGAAAGCGTGGCCAAAAAGCGACGAGCGATAAGGTTGTAGAGCTTGTATTCAGCCGCCCCCAGCGTATCGGGCGTGGCCACATTCGTGGGATGGATAGGTGGGTGATCGGTGGTCTCCTGCTTGCCGCGGGTTGAGCGCAGCGGAGAGCCAGCAAGCAACTTGCGGCAGTAAGGCGCGTAGGCCGGATTCGCGCAGAGCGTCTTCACGGTTGCCGCCAAATCGAGCGAGGACGGGTAGACCGTGTTGTCGACACGCGGATAGCTGATGAAGCCGTCCATGTAGAGGCTTTCCGCCAGGCGCATCGTACGAGCAGGGGATATGCCCTCAGCTGATGCCGCCGCCATCAAAGACGTGGTGTTGAAGGGTGCGGGCGGCGCCTGCGTGCGCTTGCGCTTCTCGATAGAACGCACAGTCGCGCTGTTATGGCCTTCCACACGTTTCATGACGTCTTTGGCAGCCTGCTCCTGCTTGAAGCGGGCGGTGGCATGAGGAGCGGAAAACTCCATGGTCCCGTCGTCGAACGTTGCACGGATGACCCAGTAATCCTCGGGTACGAACGCCATACGCTCGCGCTCGCGCTCCACGATGAGTGCGAGCGTGGGAGTCTGCACGCGCCCGGCACTGCGCACGTTTCCGTAACCGGCGAACTTAACCAACGTCAGATAGCGCGTGAGCGCCGCGCCCCAGATAAGATCGATGTCCTGACGCGATTCTCCCGCCTGTGCCAGGTCCATGTCCATGTCGACGAGGTTGCCGAAGGCATGTGTGATTTCCTGCTTGGTGATGGCAGAATAGCGGGCACGTGAAACCGGTGCCGTACCGTTAGCCTCGCGCACGCAGGAGAGCGCATCGGCGCCGATGAGCTCGCCCTCGCGATCGAAGTCGGTGGCGATCACGATGGAATCGGCCTTTTTCGCCAAGTTTTTCAGCGAGCGGATGATGTCCTTTTCCTTGGGCAGCTTCTCGATGGGCGCATAGACCAGGTACGGAAGCGAATCCATCTTCCAACTGGAAAGCTCAACCCCGTCTTCGACGAAGGGCTTGCGCTTCTTGAAAGGCGGCTTGGGCAAATCGTCGGGAATCTGTGCGGACAGCACTTCGCCCTTGGCGTCCACCGCACTCCATCCCCCTCGTTTGCGATAGACCAGGCGCGGGGCGAAATCAGGTTCGAGGATGTGACCACGCAAGCCGATGGTCACCCAGTCTTCGCCCTTGCATGTGAACCGGTACACCGGCGTGGAATAGACCTTGTCAGCCTTGGGTTTTCCAGACCCCAGCAATTCAGCGATCTTTTGCGCTGCTATGTTCTTCTCGGTCACGACTAACTTCACACGTTACCCCTCTCCAATTGATTTTACGTGCGTGGGGATATGCCCTTTCGGGGCGAAACAGCACCATAGGATACACGAAAAACGAAGATTCCACGAAAATTTTATCGAAGCGTTCTGGAGGGGTGGCGCACATTCTGCGAAGACGTCGTGCATATACTCCAAAGCAAACCGAAACCGCTACTCTGTTTCCATGCATTTTTGCAAAAACCATCGCGGGAGAAAAGCTGCTGAATGAAGAGGATCGTTCTGTCGGTTTTGTTGATTGGCGTCGTGGTGTCCACCAGCGTGGGCGCATATCTAGCCATTAGCGAATCAGGACGGCAGGCTTCGGCATCGATCCCCCCCGCAACTTCCATCGTTTCCCAAAACCATACGGCCCCAGGCATGCTCGCATTGGATACCGCGGTGAATGCCAGCGGCCTGAAATCGGAAGTAAAAGGCGCATTGCGCTCGAACGCTGAATCCATATCCGAGCGCTTGAACATCAGCGTATCGCAGGTGAACGCCGCCATCGACAAGCTCGCCATCGACAGCTGGGAAGCGGCCAGCCTGCCAAAAGACGCCATTGTGTCGAATAGCTGCGTAGTAAACCAGGAAGGCGTCGACATCAACATCACTACCTACGTCGATTCCTCATACGTCACCGTGAGCAAGAACGGACAAGACATCACCTTCGCCATCCCCGAAAACGCACAGAATTCACTCGCCCTGTTCTCGGTGCTCGCTTAAAGCCCTCGGCTGGCTGATACCTGTTCGGACAGTCCCGCACGGCACCGGGTTCGGGGGCAGTCCCGCACGGCACTAGCGCCAAGTCGATTGCTCGACCGATTGCGTCCCGCGTTTCGATTGGAAAGCCCGATGACGCTCGATTGTGCATATGCATGAACTTCTCTTGTACGCAAGCCCAGTTCGCAGAAAGCCCCGTAGGCGAAAACACCGTTTTCTGCACAAAAACTCAAGTTGTGGGTCAAGGATTCTCGATTTGTGGGTCAAAAAAAGCCGACTTGTGGGTATCTATATGCGCAAGCCAGCGCTTCTATCATGCTTACCCATGTTGCAGGAAGCAGGCGACTTCCCCATGCTGCACCCGTGGGAAAGACCGAAAGTCGCAGGCCCAAATTGACACTGCAAGGAAGAAGCGATCTTGCGAAGACTCTTTACGATTGTGCCTCTTCGAGCTGCTCGCGCTCGAGCACGAGCTGCATGGCGGCAATAGCGCATTCTATCATCGGGTCATCGGGCTCGCGCGTGGTGAGGTACTGCATCTGCATGCCAGGCCACAGGATAATCTTCACCAGAGGGTTTTCGGGATGACTCCCCGCCCACTTCACCGTGATTTCGTAGCTGATTCCAGCGATGAGGGGCATGAGCAAGATGCGCACGATGATGACCAGCACCAGCTTCGGGGCGCCGTTCGGCACGCCCCAAGCGGATATGAGAGCGTTGAGCGGCGTGATGGTGTAGACGATGATGGCGATGATCATGACCATGATCAGAAACGCCGTGCCGCAGCGCACGTGAAGGCGCGGGAAACTTCGGGCGTTTTCCGGTGTGAGCGGCAAGCCATGCTCGAAGCAGTGGATGGCCTTGTGCTCGGCACCGTGGTAGCCAAACATCCGCTTCATGTCGTTCATGCGCCCGATGAGCCAGATGTAGAACACGAACACGGCCACGCGCAACAGGCCGTCGACCAGATTCCAGGTCAGGGTGGCGCGGTCGTACTCGCCCACTATCAGGTTCGTTATCACGGCAGGGGCGACCACGAACAGCCCCACGCCAAGCACAAGGCCAACGACCATCGAGATCATCATTTCCCTGTGGCCGAACTCGAAAGCTTCATCGTCATCGCCATCGCCATGGGTCTCGCCTTCGGCCCTCGTCGCCCCTTCGACGTCGAACACCTCTTCGCCCGCTCCCTGGCCAGACTCGTCAAATGCATGCAGGGCGGCGATTTCGAGAGCCTTGTAACCCAACATGAGCGACTCCACGAACGCCACGACACCGCGTATGACGGGCCAACGCAGCCAGCTGTTCTCGGGCCGACCACTTGCGAGATCGTGCTCTTCCAGGTAGATGCCGCCTTCGGGTTCGCGCACGGCCACGCTCCAGTTATACCGGCCGCGCATCATGATTCCCTCGAGCAGCGCCTGCCCGCCTACATGGGTCTTCAGCTCGCCGTCTTCGGAAAAAGCACGGCGAAGGTCCGATTTGGCTTTGGGCAAAACTCTAGCCTCTCTTGACGCGGGGATATGGATTTCCGCAGGTCATCTTGCCTTCAGTGCACGCACCGCGCACGCAGGGCGCTCCTGCGTCCAAAAAGACGAACGGTGCCGTGGGACGTGCGAGCTCGAGCATCCGATGAGCCAGCTCGCGGATTTCCCATTGGGCCCGGTTGCAGCAGCGCACCTCGAAGAAATGCAGCAACTCGCGCACGTTCATCGTGACGACGATCTTCGTTTCGGCTGCATTGGGCAGCAGGTAACGAGCATCTTCGGCGGGAATGCCTGCAGCCACCAGTTTCTCGTATGCATCCACGCAGGTGTCAATGGCCCGATCGAAGACTTCCTTGGTCTCGGCGTCAGCGGAAACCGTAGGCGGGACAATCACCGGCACCCCGTCTTTGAACTTCACGTAGCGCTGCGACTGCTGGTTGAAACTTGCGAGACGGTGGCGCACCAGCTGATGCGTTAGGGCTCGCGAAACCCCCTCGATGGCGAACGTGTAGCTGGCATGCTCGAGCGTGGAAAAATGCCCGCCGCCCATAATAGTTGAGAGCACGCTGTTCACGCGTTCCTCGGACATGGTTTCCATGAGCTCGGAAGCCCCCACGGGTGCGTAGCACAGACGCGCCGCCGTCGCGATGGCGCGTTCCGGATTCGGCGTATGGTACAGCAGCTCAACGTTCATGCGGACTCCTTTTCCCGCGGACAGCTTCCAAGAAACTGCAGGTTCTCCTGTTCTTGTGAAAGTATACTAGTTCATGCAGGGGCAAAAACATGGGAGGTTCACGCTAACACAACGATGTTTCACGCTTGTAGCGCCTACGTTTTGCGCGTTTGCAAGACTCCTGCTTTCATGCACCACACGGTTTGCAATCCAGGATGGCTCTCGTGAGCCATTTTGATAGTCCATAGGCCCATGAGGAACATGGCATAATGGTTGAACCAGACAAGAAAGGCACAGGGCAAGACCATGAGTGCAGAAACGGTATCGACGTTGCAGGCAACAGACTGGAACGAAGAATGGAAGCGATTGCAGCTGATTCGCGGCAAAGCCGACGACGTGACGTTCTGGAACCGTCGCGCACGTACTTTTGGAAGTGAAGCTCCCAGCGACTATACCCTCGCATTCATGGAGCTAGCCGGCGTGCTTCCTGGCGAAAGCATCATGGACATGGGATGCGGCACGGGAAACCTGGCCCTCCCCTACGCCTTGCAGGGACATCGGGTCATCGCCGTGGATTTCAGCCCCGCGATGCTGACGCAAGTGGAAAGGCGGACGCGCGAAGCTGGACTGACCAGGATCCAAACCCGTCTTCTTAGCTGGCAGGAAGATTGGCAGGCGGCGGGCATCGCACCCGATAGCGTCGACGTCGCCATTGCCTCGCGCTCCATTGCCACCGACGATATGAAAGATGCCCTGCTCAAGCTCAGCAGCATAGCGCGTCGACGCTGTTGCATAACGCTCGCCACATCGTCGAGCCCGCATGTGGACACGCGCGTTCTCGAAGCGTGCAACGTGGTCAACACCCATGGGAAAGACTTCCAATACGCTTTCAATATCTTGCTGAACGAAGGATATCTTCCCGAATGCAGCTACATCATAAGCGAGCGCAAAGACACCTTCGATTCGCAAGAAGACGCCTTCCAGCAGTTGGAACGCATGCTGGTTTCAGCCATAGGAGACAACGATTTGCAAGCCCTCGATGCCGCGCGCGCACGTCTTCGCACATGGCTGGAGCACAATCTGCTGGAAAACGAGGATGCCGGCATGCCAGATGAGTGCCATAAACCCCAAAGAGCCTATCGTCTCGCCCATAACCGCCAGTTTATCTGGGGTTTCATAGCTTGGAATTCGAAAAGGTAGCGCTTTGCCACAACCCTAAACTGGTTGCGGGCCGCATGCTGACGACCCACCCCGCAACGGGGGGATGCGTCATCAGCATGCGGTTGGGTATCAGTCGCATTTAAGCGTTTTCTGCAGCGTATTCCCTTACCGTGGAAGAGATAAGATCTATATATGCTTGCGCACCTTCTTCGGTAAGGTGGGTTCCATCGCCGGCAAAGTACTCGTCATGTCCCTCCGAGGCACCGTACCAGTCGATGATGCCCACCACGTTCGGATGGCGGCTGGGAATATCGGCGATGACCTGGTTGGTGGAATCGGTCCAGTCCTGGGGGCTGCGCGAGTTCACGAAGAAAACCAGCTTGTCTTCCCCCACGACATTGAGCAGCTCGTCATCGATCTGCCAATCGACGACGGCATTGTTTGTTCCCAGGCAGAAGATGACGTAATCCCCCACCTGACCAGCCTCGTCATAGGCGACATATGGGCTTTCCCACACGTTGCGCGCCACCTCGGCATCTATATGGCCGCAAGGGAACGCCTCGTAGAACTGCGCTTCGCACCCTGCCGCCACGCTATCGCCGATGAGCAGGGGCTCGTAAATGGGATCTCCCGCCTCGTTGTAGCGCTGCTCGGCGAAGATGGCTTCCGGGCCTGCCGCATCTGATGTTGCTTCGTCTTCGTCAGGAGCATCTTGAGCAGCTCCGGCTTCATCGACCTGCTCGCCCCCGGACGCGACAGCATCATCGGATTGCGACGAGGCGAAACCGTCTCCGGCGTCTTGTGCTTGCTCCTGGGGTAAGGGAGCCTTGGGCTGCATGAGCGGTCCATGCACGAGCCCGAACGCCGATATGGCCACGAGTGCGCACACCACGGCGATGGCAACCTTGGATGAAGTGCGAATGGGCCTAGCGTGCACCGTGTGGCGGTTTTGCCACCACTGCCCCACTGCTCCCCTACGGACGGGGTCTTCCACATAGGTGTAAGAAAGATGGGAAACCACGAAGATGAGCGCTATCTGCACGAAGCGCATCCAAACGGGCACTCCCGTCGTGGAGTTCACATCGGTGGTGAGCAGCAGAATGGGAAAATGCCACAGGTACATGCCATAGCTGCGCTTGCCCACCCACACAAGCGGCTTCAGGCGGAACAAGCGGTCTACCAACGTGTCGGGCACCACTAAAGCGGCGATGAGCACAGCCGACAGCACCGAGGTGAGCGCGATGCCACCGTAATAGGGAAAGCTCGAAAACCCCGTCGTGAAAACCACGATGAGCACGAGGCCTGCAAGCGCGGCCAAACCTGCGGTGTTCGCGGCAAAGCTCCTGCCCCCACCCGAAAGCGCGCTGCGCGAGTGACCGAAAGCGGCAGATGGCCACGCGAAAGCCAACCACGCTCCTAAAAGCAGGCTCATGGCACGGGTGTCGGTTCCAAAGTACACACGGCTGGGATCGCCCATGGGATCGAAAAGCAGCGCCATCTCAACTGCAGATACCACGGCAAGCACGGCCACGACACGACGCATCGTCTTTTGCCTTGCACCCACGACGAACATGGCCAGCAGCAGAAGCGGCCAGACCACGTAGAACTGCTCTTCGATGGAAAGGCTCCAGAAGTGCTGCAACGGCGAGGGATTGCCCGCCGCCTCGAAATAAGACACGTCGTGGAAGATCTGCCACCAGTTGTTGAAGAACAACAGCGAGGGCACGATATCTGGCCGCATCTTCTGAAGCAAATCGGGGCCAAACACCGTGCACAACGCGCAGATGCCCGTCACCGAAAGCACGATTGCGGGAAATAGCCGCCGCACGCGCCGCATCCAGAACGCGGGAAGATCGATGCGTCCCGTCGTTTCGCATTCGTGCACCAACAACCCATTGATCAGGTAACCCGATATGACGAAGAAGACGGTCACGCCCATCAGGCCGCCACGCGCCCATCCCAAGTGCATGTGATAGAAGATCACCGACATCACGGCGAAAGCGCGAAGCCCATCGATGGACGCCACATAGCGCGACCGCTTCTTAGGCTGGAAATCGGCAGAGTCGTTGCCATTGTCATCGCCATGGGCCGCCTTTGCACCTGAAGCACCCACGAAGCCACCAGACGCCGTAGGCGTTTCACCGGCGACACTCGCATGGCGATCAGACCTTGGAGAAACTGCACCCGAAGCATCCGAATGACGAGCGGGCGAAACTGGCTCCCTGAAAGCCTTCGAAACGCTGCGCTTCTTGCCGACTGCAGACGCTACGCCATCGTTCGACATTGCCGGGGAGCGCTTAACGCGCGCACTGCCCGCAGTCTGATTGCGTGCTAGTTTCTTCGACTCGGGAACTCGCTTGCGAGGCTTCGCAGAACGCATCTGACGACCACCACCGGCTCCTTCGGCTGCTGACAGCTGCGCACGCGATGCGCTTGCACGACGAGCCCGCCCATTATCATGGATGAGCTCGTCTTCTTGCGCCCGATAACGCAGGTCTCTTTCTTCTGATGCAGACACGCGCCCTATTGTAACTCCACGATGGCTCCTAAAACCGCATCGGCTGAACCTTATCCAAAACCATTCGCAAAAGACGGGGAGCAACTGCCTCTGCATATGCTGAAGCAGATTCAAAACCATGCGATTCGTCATTTGATCCGCAGCTCACAAGCTTTACGACCGCCGCATGTGACATATGGCCCCGTCCGTTCGCGAGCGGAAAACCAAGCTTGCTTCGAGACCATGTAACGATTTGTAAGAAGCACCGAAGCATTGTCGGGCTGCGTTTGGCAATTCCCTTATCTAGTTGCAACCACAAGATACCTTTCAGCTCTTCTCGCGCAGTATTCCGCATTCACCATCATTGCCGATCAAGTTGCCAAGCACAAGCATCGAGAGCAATTAGAAAGGGCGCGTATCCAAACAAGCATCAAGGATAGTTCGATAAGGCGAATACCTCGTCGTAAAGTGAAAGCTGCGACAAGCCCACGTCGAATTGTCCTGTAATACTACGAAACCCGGCTAGCTCGCAAACTTGTCGAGCCAGGCCAGGCAAACCCAAGGCGCTTCCGTAATCGCCTGGAGTTGCTTCGATGATAGTGTTACCGAAAAACTGAAGCGTATTGCGGCGTCTGGCATCTTTTACCCATTTGTACCCTCCACCCGCTAAAACACCATGATGCTTTTCCGACTGCACTTCCATACCCACGCCAGCGTCGATCCAGAACATGTCGATTTCAAATCCATCGTAGCTAACGAGCGTTTCATCTTCAGGATCACATGAGATGCAATAGTTTAGCTTGGGTCGTTTGACTGCAAACCCATCTTTGCTTCTTGGGAGGATGAACATCATTGCTATTTCGGCTTCCTTGACTGAAGCTGAATTGTCGAGCACGTATCTTGCCGCGCTGCGAGCTTGCTCGACACCATGCAAACCACGAGCAGAATCGGCATAAGCCATCAAGCGTTGGGCGTTGGAAAGCAGAGGCAGTCTTTTTGGTTCTTCCTTCGAGCACTCGTCTGGCGTATAGGTTCCGCAAAGCTCGAAACCATAGCCAATTGCCTGTATTGCAGTAAAGGCAGCCGACATCTGCACAAAGCTCAATTCCGGTGAAGCCTTGATTCGAGCAGCAAAACAGAGATCATCGATTTGAGTGCTTAAAATTTGACTGGCTGATTTGCGATTGAAACGAGGCTGGAATGCCTTTCGTGTCACCCCTGCCATATTGAAAACAGTAACCCAAGTTCAATGCTTCGTTATTTTCACCTGCTATCCAGATCTGCAACTATTCAAATGGAGCAAGGTGCGAACATGGCATCCGAAGATCATCTGTGACGCGAAACTCTAGAAATCGCTTGCTCTCATGCGCCAAACCCGAGTTCTTGCAATTGCGCTGAAACACCTTTGTTTGTAACCGCGCATGCGGTACAACGTCAACCTGAGAATACAAAGCCACTGCATCACGCAGGACAATCCGACAAGTTGATGCTTGCGCATACAAAGTCAATGTTTTACGCAGGACAACCCGACCGACAGACGCACAAACAAGAAGAAAGCTGTTTTCGACATGAAAACCCGAGTTGTGGGTCAAGGAAAGCCGACTTGTGGGTCGCATAAAGCCGACTTGTGGGTGTTTGTTCACATGAAGCTGAGCCCCAAGGTGCGCAAACACGCACCAGCCGGACCCACGGGCCGGATTGCCCGAACAGGAAATGGCAAAAACAACGCGGGCTGACAGGGATACCCATGCCAGTCCGCGTTACATGATGAACGTTTGTTTGTCTACGAAGCAGCCTTCACGGCCTCGAGAACGGCGCGCACGTTCGCGCTGGGAGAGCCCATACCTAAGCCACAGGCGGGGGCGATGATGTTCGAGCCGTTGCGCATGCACGTGCGGGTTAGGGCACGAACCTTCTCGGCATCACGAAGCTCGATGGCGAAGGTAGAAACGTTGCCCATGACTACGCGGCCAGGCAGATTCTTGCGCGCTTCCTTGATGGGCACCACGGCGTCGAAGGAAAGCGCATCGGCCTTGATCTTGTCGATCTGCTCGTAGACAGAATGCATCTGACCGCAGATGTGCACGATGGTGCGCGCACCCGCTTCCTGCAGCGCACTGGAAAGCTTTTCCAAATACGTGACCGCAAACTCGTCAAACATGCGCGGACCCATGATCTCGCCCGTTCCGCTCGGATCGGCGATGGCTATGACATCGGCACCAGCTTCCACTTGCGCCAAGCCGAAACGGATGAGCTCATCGGTTATGAAGCGCATGTAGTCGTGCGATACTGCTGCTTGCTTGTAGAGCTGCTTGTAGTAGCGGGTGGGTTCCATAACCGAGCTTGCCACGCTCACCGGCCCCACCAGGTTGCCAACGATGGGAACCTCGTCGCCTTCCTGCTTGAGAATCCGAATGGCATCAATGACCACCTTCGCCCGACCCGATTCCAGGTCCATGGGCTTGACGCATTCCCAATTGCGCACGTCATCGAAGGCATACCCCGTCACGTGCGGTTCGATATGCTTTTGCCCCATGGTCACTTCTGCACCCATGGCCTCGGCTTCCACGCTCATGCAGAAAGGCACGCCGTAGTTCTCGAAGTAGCCCAAGTCGTAAACGGCCTTCGCCAAAGCAGCCATCTTGTCGGCCTCGAAATGAGCCTCGGGGAAGAACACCGAGATCTCGTCTTGCAAATCAACCGTAACCATGTTCATCATGCCACCAGGGCAGATGCACGGGGGACGGTCCACATCCTTACCGTCAAGGGTCTCGATGAGTCTCTCCTTTGCAGTGAGCATTTCGTTTCCTTTCGTTTTCCCCGCAGGGAAGATTGCTTGCTTTCTGCCTTGCCAACGACCTATCTGGCCAACGCGTGAGACGGACTTTCCACCGTATTCTCGAATGAGGAAGCCGCAGCGCTGCAAAGCTTAGTCGGCTTCGCCAAACCTTCATCAGTCCCATCAGAGCAAAGCGGAAGGCTCTCCCCGACTGCTTGCGTCGCACAGCAGGCCCCAAGGTCAGCGCTCCCACGATGCTTCGAGTCGAACTCGAAGTCTGCCTGCAAGATCGGCTCGCCCGCCTGGGCCACAATGATATCGTCATCCCACAGACCAGCTACCAGCTTCTCCAAAACCACATTGCTGCCTGCAACGCTGTCAACCACATCGACACCGATGGTGTCGGCGAACTCGTATGCCACGGGGAAAACCTTCTCCAAGTCATAGCATCCGTTGTCGATGAGGCTCACAGCCCTGTACGCCCCGTACATGATCTGTATCAACCTGTTGGCCTTCCGCTCCCCAAATTGCTCGAGATAGCGCTTGTACATCCTCGAGGGGCCGAGCTTCTCGTCGCGAACCCAGCCTTCCGTGAGATAGAACACGCCGGCTTTCGCCTTCCCCCTGCACGTGCGGCATCCGGTCTCGAGCATGAAGTTCACGCAATCGTCGAAACGCGGAACCACCAGCTGGGCCTCACGCGTCTTCAGACCCTCGATGCCACCCCCGCACAGCCCATAGGCCAGCAGGATCTGCGTGGCGCCGCCCATCTCGGCTTCGTCGATGCGACGCTGCAATTCAGCGCGCAGCACATCGGGCTTCTCGTGGAAGCCTCGTTCGACCCACACCGTCTCCAGCTGGGCGCCCGTCAACTCCAACGCAGCCTTGACCTCGTCCTCGACCATGCAACAGGCGATGAGGACCCTCCTCCCACCGTCCGAGCCAGACGAACCAGAAGCGCAACCCGACGAGACATCGATGAAACGATCTGCGGCCATGCGCTACCTTGGCATCGAATGGCGAACGATGGCAGACTCAGGCATTTGACCCATCCTTTTCCTATTTGAACTCGGGGAAGATCATGCACTCGGAAAACAGGCGCTCGTAGTTTTCGGTAGCGCCGAGCTCCATGTAATCCATCTCGTGCGCGAGCTTCTCCATGCCACGCTTGACGTCTTTCGACATGAGCGCCATATATGCGCCCGTCTTCGACGTATTGCCAGCATAGACGATGCGGTCTTCCACTTCCAGCGGCAATATTCCCGTGCCGGTAATGCTACTGGCGCTAAGATGCGCACCAAACTGCCCGGCGATGATCACCTGGTCGAGGTCGGCCATCGTGATGCCCGCCTTGCGCAGCAGCGCCATGAAACCCGAAAGAATCGCGCCTTTTGCCAGCTGCACCTGACGCACATCGCCTTGCGTTACCACTAAATGCTCTGGGGCATCCACCAGCACGAAGGAGCGCTTGCCGTTCTCGTCGACCTCGAGCATCGCCTTGCGATAGTCGTCGTCGGCCAGCCGTTCGGGCTTCACGAACGCACCGTTCTTGCGCACGAAACCGCAGCGCAGCAGCTCGCGCAGCACGGCCAAGATGCCGCTGCCGCACAAGCCGGCAGGCTCAACGTCGCCGCCGATGATGGCGAACTTGCTGCCCTCGGGCGTGATCGTGACCTCTTCGATGGCACCCTCGTCAGCTCGCATGCCCGCACTGATGTTCATGCCCTCCAGCGCAGGCCCAGCAGCACATGAGCAGGAAAGCAACTTGCCCTGACGGGAAAGCACGATCTCACCGTTCGTGCCGATGTCGATGAAAAGCACGTTTCCCGTCTTCTGGTCGAGTTCGCACACATAGGCACCGGCCACGATGTCGGCGCCGATGTAGGCAGATACGTGCGGCAGGCAGTATAGGCGCGCACCCGGCGCCGCCTCGATGCCGATGGATGCAGCCGGAAGGTCCTTCGCACGTGCAAACGCGGGGGCAAATGGAGCTTTGCCGATGCAACGAGCATCGACGCCAAGCAACATGTGCATCATCGTGCAGTTCGCACCCACCGTTATCTGGTAGATGCTCTCGCGCGATATGCCCGCATCCTCGCACACCTCGTCGAACATGCCGTTGATGGACTTCACCATCGCCTTGCGCAGGTTGCGCGCCCCCGTCTCGGGATGGTCGAACTCGTAGGTGATGCGGGTGAGCACGTCCAGGCCGAACACCTTCTGGGCGTTAACCTGGGAAGCATCCGCCAACGCTTCACCCGTGAGCAAGTTGACCAACTCGCACACCACGGTGGTGGTGCCGATGTCGATTGCCACACCATAGAGCACATCACTCGTGTCGCCCGGCTCGATGCCGATGACGACGCCATCATGGAGCACAGCCGTGTAATCTCCTGGCGTCAGGCAGGCTTCGATCAGCACCTCGGCTGGAATGCTGGCAACACCCAGCTGCTCGCAAATCTGGTCCTCAAAAGGCGTCTGGTCGTCGAGCGTGGGGCGGCGCACCACCACGGTGCGCTTCTCCACGTCTGGAGCGAAATCGAAATCGGGCAGCAAACCCGTCGTGAGCACTTCGTGCTTGCGCTCCTTGTGCAAGGGCTCCACTGTCATGTCTGATTCGGGGTGCACCAAACATGCCAGGCGCACACCTGCTTCTAGATCCCGAGCGGAAAGGAGCTTCGCCTCGGTTTCCGATACGGGGGGACATTCCCCTGAAAGCACCTTCACGCGGCACTTGCCACAGGTCCCGTTGCCGTTGCACGGGTTGTCGACGGAAACATCTGCATCGAGCAGCGCGTTGAGCAGCGTCTGCCCAGGGGCGCAATCCAACTGGACCGCGCCCTTTTTGGTTTGAGCGGTAATCATAGTCACGACGTTATAGCATCTCCACGAATGCCTGCAGGCGAGTGGTCAACTGGCCTTCGTCAGCATTCGAATAGTCGGTTTCCACGTTGATGTAGGGTATGCCCTTCTCTTCGGTGACGAAGCGGTTGATCTCGTAAGACTCCACGTTGTAGGTATGGCAGCCCTGTAGGGTCATATCAACCACGCCATCTGCCTTGTACTCGTCGATCATCGATCCGAGCAGCTCGAAGCGGTAGGTGTCAGGAGACATCACCGAGCAGCCGATCTTGAAGTAGAAATCGGCGAGGGCATCGTAGACGTCGGGGTTGGTCTCGTCCACCTGGCGGCAATAGCTCTTCGCACCAGTGCAGTTCTCGTAACCCACGATCACGCCACCGTTTTCCTCGATGATGCGGGCAACCTTTTCCGTTGCGCCACCCATGGGGCAGCCGGTGATGATGATCCGGGGCCTGTGGCCTATTCTGGCCTTGTTCTCTTCGGCTTCCTCGAGTATGCGGGCTTTCACCTCTTGCAGCTGCTTCACTGCCACTTCCTCGTCGAACGTGAAGGAAGCGCCATAGACGACCTTGTGCAGGTCGTAGCCCAATACCGGCACCGGATCGGCCTTCAGCAGCTCGAAGAGCTCCATCGCGGCCGTGCGGCGTTGATTGTGGATGTGGATGGCGTCGCGGATGGCGTCTTCGGTGATGGTCACGTCGAAGAAGTCTTCGAGCTTTTCCTTGAAGCGCACGACTTCTTTCTTCCACATCTCGTATCCAGTCTCGTCCTGGAAATTGGGAAGCTGCATCACATACACTGGCTTGAACTCGCTCATCAGCTCGTACATCTTCTTCTTGCCGTCACACGTGGTCTCGGCAACGATCAGGTCGCTGAAGTAGAAATACGGGCACTTGTCAGCCTTGGCAAACCCGTAGCTGCTCTTGATCAGCGGACACAAGCTGGCGGGAAGGTCTTGTTCTGCCAGGGGGATGGTCTCGTCTGACATGGAGCACAAACCCACGATGGCGGCGTTCATCGCAGTTGCAATCTCCTCTGGAACATACGTGCAGTAGGTGCCTATCAGGGGAAGGTCTTTTTCCTTCTGTTCCTTTGCAGCCAGGAAGGAGTTCTTGCGCCCTTCGGCAAACTCTTCGAAGATCTCGGGCAGCTCTTTGCGAATTTCCATTCCAGTTCTCTTTCTCTTTAGGCTGAATCGTCAGGATTCGAACGCATATGAACGGTAAAACTCCCGTTGCGAAGGATTCGCTCAACTCCTTCGCAACGGAAAACTCTCACTTGATTGTATTGTACTACGGTTTGACTCTATGTTCGCCATTATGTTATCGCGATTAGGATAAAGAGGCTCCCACTTCCTTGCCAGCGAGCAGGTCGTTGACCAAGCGCACGGCGTCAGGCGCAGTCTCGGAGTACCCATCTGCCCCGATCTTCTTTGCAAATGACCAGGAAATGGGGGCACCGCCCACGATAACCTTCACGCGATCGCGTATGCCAGCCTCTTCGAGCTTGTGCACGACCTTTTCCATGCCGGGCATGGTAGTGGACATGAGCGTGGACATGGCGATGACGTCGGCATCGACTTCTTTGGCTTTTGACACGAAATCATCGAGCGGCACGTCGCGGCCCAGGTCGTACATCTCGAAACCTGCAGCTTCGAGCATGATCTTCACCAGGTTCTTGCCGATGTCGTGCGTGTCGCCTTCAACGACCCCTATGACCACTTTGCGCGTTTCGCCTGCGGTGTTCTTCTCGAGGTGAGGGCGGAAGACGTCCAAGCCGTTGTACATGGCATCAGAGCAGATCAGCAGCTCGGGAATGTAGTATTCCTCTTCTTCGTAGAGCTTTGCAGCCTTGTTCATGCCATCTACCAGACCGTCGATGATGCCATCGAGAGCTGGGTAGCCAGCCTCGATGTACTCGTTGGCAACATCGATGACTTCTTCGTCTTCCATTTCCAAAACGCAATCGGAAAGCTCTTTGAGCAGTTCTTCTTTCGTCTTCATCTTCGCCTCATCCTCCATTTTCATAGGCAATGCCCTATTGTTGTACACATTCGCACAGAAGCCGAACATGCAGGCAGAATTGTTGATTCGATTAGGTGCCAACACCAGGTGCAGAATGCCAGCAGGCTTTGGTAGGTTTTAACGCCCATGAACGTAAGTGCGCTAAGTAAGCCCGCTTGCTAATATGAGCGCTGCAGTTGCAGAAACAGTACCGCAGGGTTGCAGAATAATCCCTGTTGATTGCACGATATCACTAGCATCAAACGAATTCTAGGGCACTTTTTCAACCAAGATAATTTTATATAGAGTTCTTATAATCCGCGCGATGCTGAAATGCGTTTTCAAGTCACGATTTCCGCTGGCGTGGCAGGAATAAACGACACAATGCCATCGATTCGGGATTTGTACGGTTATCGTGGTTGGTATAATGCTCTCCTACATTTGTTTGCCGTCGCGCAGCAGAAAGGAACAACCGCATGTCAAAGGAAACCCCAGTCAAAATCGACATCATAGGCGGGTACCTGGGCGCAGGGAAGACGACGTTTCTAAACAAGCTCGTACACGACGGGCTGGGCGCGGAACGCGTGGCGATCATCGAAAACGAGTTTGGGCAGGAACCTGTCGACGATGCCATCATCGACAACCCTGGCTTCACGATGAGCACTCTGGCGTCCGGGTGCATCTGCTGCACGCTGAAAGTTGATTTCATGACGTGCATCGGCGACATTGTGCGGGAATGCGAACCTGATCGCATCCTCATCGAACCCACGGGGCTCGCCGCTCCCGAAGAGCTGGAAAGGACCTGCAAGCTGGTGGCGAATTCGAAGCGCTCGCCTGCAAAGGTGGTCGTGAATTCCATGACCGCCATTGTCGATGCCACAGATGCCTCCGAAATGGTTGAGTACGAAATACCCGTGTACATGAAGCAGATCGAACAGGCACATCTGATCGTGCTCAGCCACACGCAGGAGCTCGACGACGATCAGCTGGCGGAGGCGAAACGTGCCGTTGAAGCACATGCCCGACCGGGTGTTGCCATCATCGATACGCCCTGGTCCAAACTTGATGCACTGGAGATTCTTGCTCTTTCCGAACAGGCATACGCCGCTGACTTCGAACGAAATCCAACTGACGCAAACGTTCATGCCCCGAGTGACCACGATGGCCACCACCACGAGCACCATCATGGTCACGAGGGTTTCACATCCCTGCTGCTAAAGCCCACCATCGCTTTTGACGACGAAGCAATGGGGCGATTGAACGAGACGCTTCGCAAGCAGGGCATTACGCGGGCGAAGGGATTCCTCCCCTCCCCCGAAGGCGGGCTTATGCACTACGAGTACGTAAACGGCCGTGCCCAATCAGCCGAAACGGGCTTTCCCGGGCCCGCTAAGCTCATCGTCATCGGCATGAGAATAGACGCCGACGAGCTGGCTTTCGTCGAACAACGCTAACGCTTCGCCAAGCCAAAAAACGACGAGCGGGCATCCCGGATTCCATCGTGCGCGCTTCGCATGTAATGCGACCTTGCCACGATTCGGGCGCTCGTTGTCACTTGAGGGAAAACGTGGCGGGAGAATTCCTCTCCCGCCACGTCTGATGATGCGCGTTTCGGCAACGAGTCTTACACGTACTCCAAGATGCCCTTGGGCAGCTGGCCTTTCCTCGCCCCAGCGCCGTAAATACGAGCAGCGTATACGAACGCTTCGAAATTGCGGCGCGGCGTGCCAATGGGAACCTGGCAACCCGTACCCAGGTTGTAGCCTAGCTTGCTTTCCGAGCCCTTGATGATACAGTCCTTACATGCTTCGATAACCTGTTCGGGCGTGCCGTTGAGCATGATATCCACTGGGTCCACGTTGCCGACGAGAGCGTACTTGTCGCCCATGCGATCTCTGGCTTCGGCAAGGTCCTCGCGATTGTCAACGCTGAAGCTCGCGACTTTCAGGTCGGCGATTTCATCCCACAGCGGACTGGTCTTGCCGCAGATGTGCAAACCAGGTTTGCGACCGCCGCCAAGAATCTCGGTAAGGCCGGCAATCAACTCTTCCAGCTTGGGCTTCGACACTTCCACGAACTGCTTGTGGCTGAGAATGTCGGCGCAGGTCACCGGGTCGCACACGTTGATTCCCACAGGGCCGAATTCCTTGACGAAGTCCTTGACGAACTCGAGTGTCTGATAGTTCGCCAAGTCCATGAGCTCGCGCACCTTGGCTGGATGCTTCACGGTCTCACGCAGCATCTTGTCGGTGGGCATAAGCGTACCCGCAATGGTAATGGGGCCGGTAACCATAATGCCCATGCCCATTTCGGGAAAGGCATCCTTTAAGATACGCGCACGTTCGATAATGGCAAGGTACACCGGGTTGGTGTGCGGATCGATATCTGCAATCTTGCCCATCTCGTCGATGTCTTTCAAAACGGGCTCCGCCACACTGTCGATGCCAATTTCGGGAAAATAGATCTTGGAACCAAGCGCCTGCCCCACCGTGCGCAGACGCAGACCCGAAGCCAAGCCCACGATGCCGAATTCCTCGCGACGACGCTCGATGATGTCGATGTGCACCTTCGGGTCGTTGCGCCATTGAGCCGTGGTGTACCCCAATATGTTGGCCATGGCCTCTTCGTTGCTCTGAATAGAGTACGGGATGTGATCGGCTTCCTCGCCAGACGCATAGGCGACGGCACGTTCCCCTTGAGACATCTTGTCCACATACGTCTCGAAATGATGCTTCAACACCTTTTCCAAATCCTGCATCGTAGTCCTTTCGTCGTTATGTCAATTCCTATTTTCCATCCACTTGCAAGCAGTCGAGCTATCTGTTCCGATACATTTTTAATCCTCAATTACCATGATGCTTTGAAATTTCGTTATGGTTTATGTGCAAGACATGATGTTTATTGATGGCTATCTACTATGGTTATTGGTTGAGTAATGATTGTCGGACGAATATGGATTCTGTGAAAAAACAGTATCTTCATCGCAAAGTGTTAGGTTCTGCTTACTATTACAATATCGTCTATTATGTAAATCTTCGCAAATGTGTAACATGTCCTTTATGCAAAACACCGCTATTGGTTATGAACCCTCGATCGATCATGAGCGTTAAAGAAGAAATACGAATCAATCTCAAAGAGCTGATGGCCGCTAACGAGGTCAAGAATGTCGATTTGGCTCGTGCCATCGGCGTTTCAAAAGTTGCGGTCACCAATTGGCTCAACGGAAACAACTCCATCGACATCGAACATGTACCTGTTATCTGCGACTTCTTCGGCGTAAGCATCGACGACTTCCTCAGCCATTCGTCTGCGCGCTCGCTCGATGCAAACGAGAGAAGACTGGTGAACACGTACCGCATGACTGACGCCGAAGGCAAGAAGGCCATCTTAGCCACTGCCCGCCATTCGCTAGCGAACAGCGGGCAGGGTTCATCCGCGGCATCAGATTAAGAGCTGGAGATTGAAAGGGAGGGAGAAGTACCGCTCGGCATGCCGGGATGGATGATTGCTGCCAACGCTTTCTCTAAACTACGTCGGCAGTTTATTGGCATACGTTCTTCGCATCAATCATTCATGGTCCAATGCAGCGACCTCGCCTGAATCTTGTCGAACACGAACATCACCAACACCAGCACGACCGCGGTGAAGATGAAGCCCAGCAGCACTAGGTCGTAGCGTGCGAAGTCGGAGTAGTAGTTCACGAACCATGCCAGACCAGCTTCAGCACCAAACATCTCGGCCACGGCCAGCATCATGAACGACAGCACGAGCGCAACCGAGCAGCCCGTGAAGATTGCGGGCGATGCGGCGGGCAGGACCACGCGGAACAGGCGCTCCATGCGCGGCATCTCGAGCGTGGCCGCGTTTTCCAGGTAGCGGCGGTCGATGGAGACGACCGCGCCGGTGGTTGTGGCCAAGATGATCCAGAACGCCGCCAGCCAGATCAGAAAGATCGACGCCATTCGAAACGTCGGGAAGATGTTGATGGCGTACGGGGTCAGCAGCGGCACGGGGATGGCGGTTGCCGCATGGATCCACGGGTTCACGTTCTTGCGAACGCCGCTGTGCAAACCGATGAACGTGCCAAGTCCGATGCCGGTGACCACAGCCAGCACGTAGCTGATGATCAGCAGGAACAGCGAGCTTTGCAGGCACATCATCAACTGGCCGATGTAGTCGGGGATGTTTGAGAGCACCTTGGCCAAGCTGGGGAACAGGAAGGGTGCAAGCACGTGGAACGCGTCGGTCAGCAGGATGTATCCGACCACCAAGCCCACGCCGATGAGTATCGTGCCCAACCTATCTTTGATCTTGCTCACGATTTACATTGCTCCTTTTCAAAAAACCTGAACGATACAAAAAGACCACTCTCTCTGCAACCAGACAACCGTCAATCAACAACACGAGTTGCCATTCTAAGAGCCAGCCAATCAGCCAGAACACTGAAGTGGAAGTTGCTTCTCTTTCGCCTCGGCCCTCGGAATGACAATCGCATGAACGAAATCCCTTTATCCAGATTGCGAAACCCAACCTGGCCATCCCCCGGTCAGGCAAGCTTTGCCAAAGCGGGGGGATGGCAGGCAAGCGTCTCCTAGTAGTTGTTCTCCTTGAACTCAGCAAGCTTATCCTGGAGCCACTTGGAATCCGGATAATCCTCAACCAGCGAGGTGATGGCACGCTCGTATACGGTAACGTCAATATGAGAATCGATATCCAGATCCTTGTTCTGGATGTAGTCGAATGCACACATCTTTTCGAACATCAGCTTGACAGCATTCTTGTTCGGGTCGGTGTTGTACTTCATGTGCGGGCTCTTGACGAAGCTTTCGACCGTTTCCATATCAAGGTCGAGGTTCTTCACGACCAGTTCGCAAACCTCGTCATAGTGGCCTTCCCCGTCCTTCATGTATTCCTCGGCGCGGATGTAGGCGCGAAGCATGCGGTAGAGAGCTTCCTGATTGTCTTCCTGCTCGAACCAGGGAGTCTGAGCAACCATGCGACAGCAGGAATGATCCGGCCAGTAATCATCAGGCCACATCTTCACTTCCAAGCCAAGGTCGGCGGCCTGCAGCTCGTAGCCGGTGGCGGTGGTACCGAAGTCGATTTCGCCCTTGGCTAGCGCCTGCAGTACTTCCTGGTTCTTCTTGTACTCGACGAATTCAACCTGGTCGAGAATGCCAGCATCGTAGAGGTCGCCCTTGAGGACCGTGTCAGCAGTGCTGAATCGGGTGACGCCGATGCGCTTGCCCACGAAGCTGTTCATGTCGACCCATTCGGTCTCCGGCTTGCCGAAGCAGGGGGTCTCGCCGGTGATCATGTAGCCAGCGAAGATGGTCAGAGGCAGGCCACCGTCGATTTGGATGAGCGGGCCGCCCGTGCCGTAGGTGGAAAGCACGTTGACTTCGTCGGATGCAAGAGCCGTATAGGCGTCTGCATTGTTGTTGATGTAGACGAGCTCGACATCTACACCCTCTTCGGCAAGATAGCCATGTTCTTCAGCCAGATACTGGAATACCTGACCTGAAGTGCTCTGTGCAGCAACTTTGACTTTCTTCACGTCTTCGGGAGCGGCTGCGGCATCGGAGCCCTCGGCCTCGGTGGACTCGGCGGGGGCGGCATCCTCGCCGCCGCCGCCTGCGCAGCCCGCCAGCGCGACGGCAGCCGCCGCTGCGGCGCCCAGGCCCACGAACTTCCTGCGGGACATCTCGATAGACTTCTTCATTTCGTTTCCCTTTCCCTTCGGCGCCCTCGCGGGCGCGTC
>JBGUXY010000077.1:0-8638 GCA_045118335.1 Eggerthellaceae bacterium | reverse complement strand
CGGCGAGTTCCCCGTGAAGTACGACCGCGGCAACATGGCCTGCAGCCCCGGCTGCAACCAGCACTGCAACGCCCTGCTGATGAACGGAGTGAACGCCTTCGACGACGAGCTCGTGAACCATACCGAGAAGTGCGTGTCCATCTGCACGTTCGACTACCGCATGGACATCCCCGCCCCCATCGGCATGTTCTGGCCCACCCAGCAGAACTACTGCGCGCCCTGCAAGCTGCTCGGCCGCGACTTCCCCGAGCCCGACTTCAGCGATCCGCACTTCGAGGAGCAGGCCACGCCGATCCTACCCGACCGCCTGGACTTCTGGGAGCCTGACTACGACCGCGGCACCATCGTCAATGACATGTGCAACCAGTACGGCATCGACAAGTGGGAAGTGGTCATCTGGATGATGACCTGGCTTTCCATGTGCAAGAAGGAAGGCCTGTTCGAGGGCATGGACCTTGGCTGCACGCACGAGATCGACCCAGGTGACGCCGAATTCATGAAGGAATTCATCGGCAACCTGGTGTACCGCCGTGGCGAGTACGGCAATCTGTTCGCCGAAGGCATGCACCGCGCCATCCGCGAGCTGGGATACGACAAGTTCAGCGAGACCGTCTACCACGGCCGTTATTCCACGATGCTCAACGGCAAGCGCACCGATCTGCCCGTGAGCCTGGAAGCCGCTTGGGGCTCGAGCATGCACTGGCAGGGCCGTGGCTACGAAGGCTCGGTCGAGAAGCCCACGTGGCTCGCCGCTTGCATGAACAACATGATGAACACGCGCGACGCGCAAACCGTCGAGCACTTCCATCAGAAGTTCGAGTACCATGCCGAGGCCGTAGCCGACCCGTACCATTCCCCGCACCTGATCGAAGGCATCATCCACACGCAGAACAACGCCGAGATCAAGGACTCAGTGATGAGCTGTGAGTGGCAGAGCCCCGACCCATGGTGGCCCGAGATGGAATCCATCATGTTCAACACGGCAACGGGCTGCGACATCACGCCCGAGTTCCTCAACGAGGCCGCCTACCGCAGCAAGCTTCTGTTCCGCGCGATCCTCATCCGCAACTACGGACGCACCCGCCGCATGGAGGTCGAGCAGGAGTGGCGCGTGACGCAGATTCCCGACGTGTGGAACGACGTGGCCGACTGGCAGCAGTTCAACGAGATGGTCGACCTGGTCTACGAAGCCCGCGGCTTCGACCTTGAGACCGGCTGGCCATATCGTGAGACCTACGAGAAGTACGGCCTGGAAGACGTGGCCGACGAGATGGAGAAGCTCGGCCTGCTACCGACCCGTCCCGCCGAGCGTTGGACCGATTACGGCGAGCCGCCGTTCGTGCTGTTCAGCGAGAACCGCAAGCTCGAACCCGACTACGAGCCCGACCTTGAAAAGGCCAAGCAACCGCTACCCGCACCCGAAGGCGCACCGGTAGCGTAAGCATGCATTAACGAAAACGAAGGCCGCTCCAATCCGAAGCGGCCTTCGTTTTCCGAACCGTCCGCCAGCTTATGTGCACGGGCCAGCATATCGTGTGTAACGCCCCGCTCCGCTGCTCAGGAGGCTTCACCCCTTCATGCAACGTTTCTGCCTCATGTTTCTACTGGCCTGGGCTCCTCGGGAACCCGGATGGGAACACAGCATTCGGGGAATATTGCACGGCATGTCGACCCCGCGCACGCAAGCCAACTGTTCTTCCGCGATAAGACGAGTCAAAAGCTTCACCGTGTCCAACAACAAACGAAAGGAAGGTACGTCATGGGTAAGCTCGACGGGAAACGCGCTGTCGTGACGGGGGGAACCTCCGGTATCGGTGCCGCGACCGCCGTCATGTTCGCAAGAGAAGGTGCCCAGGTGGTGTTCACAGGGCGCAGCGAGGAAAAGGGAGCCAGGGTGCTGCAACAGATTCGCGACGCAGGTTTCGACGCGAGCTTTATCTCCTGCGACCTGCGCGTGAAGGAAGACGTTGTGAATTTGCACGATTTCTCGCTGCAGGAACTCGGTGGCGTCGACGTGCTTGTGAACAACGCTGGTGTGCTCGTTCACAAGCCGTTCCTGGAGCACACTGACGAAGACTTCGACCTCATCGTCCAAACAAACTTCCGTCCGTACATCTGGAACATGCAGAACTTCATTCCCGACATGATCGAGGCTGGTGGCGGCAGTATCATCAACGTCGCCTCCATTTCCGCCATCTGGCCAGAGAGCAATGCGTATTTCTACGGCTCCATAAAGGCCGCCATTGCCAAGCTGACCACAGACGTTGCCAGGGAATTCGCCCGCCAAGGCGTTCGCATCAATTGCATCTGCCCAGGCCCCATCCGCACGCCACTCGCTCCCAGCGATGATCCCGCCTTCGAGCAAGCGCTCATCGATGGCATCGATAGGCTGGGGCGCCTCGGCGAACCCGAAGACATCGCCTATGCGGCAGTGTACCTGGCTTCGGATGAGTCATCTTTCATGACCGGCCAGAAAATCGTTCTTGATGGAGGCGTCACCATCAGCAACAAGTATTAGGTTCGGAAGGGCTCTTCTCGTTCTAGGCTGAAACTTGCAACTTCAGCCCCGATTCATAGATGGATTCACGAGCTGTAAGCGAGCGCCTTCTTCCGATGGCTCTATCTTCCAGGCTTGCGGCATGGTTTCGTTCGCCAGAAACGCCCGATTCGGCCTGTTTTTCAAAGTATTGAGTAATGAGCGCCTTTCGGCGACAAACCTCTTGGACGCGCGACTTGGGCGTGATGCTTGGGCGTGCGGCTATCGGCCACATGCTACCTGGACGCGCGGCTTTCGGAAACATGCCACCTCGGCACGCGGCTTGGGCGTGCCCCTTGGACATGCGGCTCGAGCATGCCGCCTGGGCGTGCAACCTGAACGCGCGGCTATCGGCCACATGCTATCTGGACACGCCCTTGGGCATGCGGCTTTCGGTGACATGCCGCCTAGATAGGCGTCTTGGCTTGTTGCCACTCGTATCCATTGATGCGAGAGATCATGCGAACCGACAAGCCAAGCACCGATGAGCACCGAGTCAGAATGAGAACCAACAAGCCAAACGCTGACGCGCATCGGGCCAGAACGCGCATCGGGCCAGAACGAGAACCAACAAGCCAAACGCTGACGCGCATCGGGCCAGAACGAGAACCAGGCCGGAATGAGCACCTTCGGCCGAAAACGCAGGTTCGCAGCCTATTTATTTGCAGAACCAGCTTTTGCGGCGCGACTACTTGCTAGGAAAATGATGAGGGCCGCCAGCAGGGCAAAGGGGCAGGAGGCGAAAGCAGCACCGTAGCCGTACATACTGGAAATCCAACCGGCGAACAAGGCACCCACGCCCTGTCCCAAATCCAATCCCAAGTTGAAGGTGGAGCTAGCCACGCCCGAGCGTTCCTTGCCCTCTTGACGCATGATTTCGGCCTGCACGCTGGGCTGGGCCATGCCTTGACCAAAGGCGCGCAGCAGACCTGCCACCACAATGAACCAGACGTTGGTCGCGAACGCGATAAGCAGCATCACGATCGCCTCGAAGAAGAATGCGGGCATAAGCACGGGGCGAATGCCCTCGCGATCGATAATCTTTCCCGCCTTCGGTCTGGTGAAGAACATCAGGATTGCGCTCACGGTAAAGAACAGCGCCGCGCCGACGATACCCCTGCTATCGCAGAGCAGCACGATGAAGCCCGACGTGATACCGGAGCACACGGCGAAGAGTGCGGCTACCATTGCCAAGGGCACGCTTTTCATGCTGATGAAGTTCGTCAAGCTCAGACCCGCGTCACGTGGGGCGATTGCGCTCTTGTACGGCACTCGCGTGGAAAGCAGCGCACCAAGCGCCACACACGTAGCATCAGCGAGAAACGTGATGGGGCAACCGAACGTATTGGCCAAGGCCACGCCGATAAGCGGTGCCGTTGCCGTAGTGACCACCTGCGTCAAGCTGAAGTAGCCCACCGCCTCCCCTTCGCGGCCTCTCGGCACCATGGAAAGCGTGATGGCGATGGTCACGGTGCTCTGAAGCACGAAACCCACGGAATGAATGATGCGGAACACCACAAGAAGCACCAACCCCGGCGCAATCGCATAACCAGCTGAGCCCACGGCACACGCCAACAACCCCACGGTTTGCAGCGTGCGCTTGTTCGTGCGATCGGCGACATAACCGGAAAGCGGTCGCATCGCCAGCGCGCAAAACGCGAACATCCCCGTTATGGCGCCCGCCGCAACTGTCGACCCGCTGATGTTCACGATATGCAAGGGCAGCACCGGCATCGTCATGCCGAACGCCATATAGCCCAGAAGCTGAATAACCACGCACTCCACGAACCCCTTGTTCAGGAGTTTTTCGCTATCGCCTTCTCTATCCATTCTGAAACAGTTTCTCCAGAACGTCGTCGGGAAGGTGGAGGAACAGGAAGCGGTAATCGACCAGCAACTTCTCGCGAGCATACCAGCTGTCCAGGTCGAAATCGAAGCGCTTTTCTATCTGCTTGATGTGGTAGAGCACGGAATTGCGATGCATGTACAAGCGCCTGCCCACCAACGACGCGTTTCGCTCGTAGAGCAAGAAGAGCCATAGCAGCAAGAAATTGTTCGTGTTGTTGTCAAGATCGCTTTCAAGTAACGATTCGAGCGGCGAATGCGACATGCAGAACTCGTGGAATTCGCGATCCACATCGTTTTCCTTGATCATGTAGTACGGTAGCGCCATCTCGAAAGATATGGCATGCAGCGACTCATCTTCCTTCATCATGCTGCGTTCCACTTCGATGGCGTTTCGGTTCGTAAGCGCATACACTGCCTGACGAAAGCCCAGTCGTACATCGGTGATATGGTCGAACACCTGGGAAAATCCGCAAACAATGCCGTAGGGGCGGTAGATGAATCTTTCAAGCTCGTCAATCGTCTTCTTGTGCGAAATCGCGGCATCCGAACGCTCGTCATAGAGAATGGCCGTAACGTAATCCTCGAACAGCACCACCAGGCTGTGCTTTTCGTTCAAGCAGCGCATAGAGTCGACCAGGATATCGGCGCCTAATCGAGAATCCCGCGGATTGAGCACAACCACCTTGTACCGAGCATCAAGCGGAATGTCGAGCCGGTTGAGATTCTGCTCGACGGTCGCGCGCGTGAACATGTCGCCGCGTAGAAGTGCTGTGAGAAAATAGAAGTGCGGAATGTCGCGCTCGACTCCCACCTTCAGTCGAGAGCGGCATTTATCAACCACATACATGGAGAAGTGCGAGAACTGCTCTTGCAAGCCAGGCGTGACCAGCAGTCTCTCACCGCATACGAGCACGACAAAGCCGAACAGGGAGCCTTCGTAGCGAACCGGCGCCACAACGCAGTTGTTTCCGAACTCGTCCTTTACATCCACCACGTATCCCGTGAGCGCACAGAAATCGTCAGTTAGAAACGCGTCGACGAACAGCTTCGAGGAAACCAGTCGTCTGTCACGAATCTGCCGCTGATACTCCTCATTGGGAAAGCTCGTCTTGGTGGAATAGCCAAGCACATTGTTGTCGACCCCAGCAACGAAAATGAAGCCATCAAACATTGACGAACCCACGTTGAGCAGCGTTTCCAGCGATCCGTTTGCATTCGTGACGAAGTTCAACTGGTTTTCCCAGCGCAGCATCCTCAAGAAGATTTCTTGAACCATGGCGTACGGATCGCGTTCGTGCTCGGCCGCTGCCACGATGAGGCGATCCTTATAAGGAGTAAGGGCCTCGGGAACCTCAACGGTATCACTCACGACGAACGCATAGGCTTCGACGTTTTCTTTGAATAGATCGACCGCTTCGTCGGTCGTGCGAATATGCAGAACGCGATTGGATTCAACCGGCATCCTGAAACCGCTGTGCACGCCTTTCACATCGTACCAGCGAAACCAGACCTTTTCGTCCATGTACGAGCGAGCCCGATACCCCTCTACCATAAGAATGTCACACAGGTTCCGAGCGCTGATCTGCGGCAAGGCAAATCCGCCTTCCCCCGTGGAAGAATATCCCAGGGCTGTATATTCCTTGCGAACCATACCACGCTCCTTCCCCCTGCTAAGGCAATCCGCCCCGAATTCCCAAGCATCGCACATCAGCGCCACGCAGCAAGCCCAACGCGCTCCGGGCGTGATTGTATTACATGCCTGCCCTTATCGTAAATCTGATCAACTCATCTGATGTGTGCAGCAGCTTGAGCAAGCTCTCCCTTCTCACCAAGCTCGGGCATGAGGAACCTGCCGATGAAACCTATGACCACGAACAGGACGAATATGGTAACGAACACGCCAATGTAGTTGTTCCCCAAGATAGCCGCCGCGACGGTTGGCAGGATGAAGATACCCAGGCTCATGGACGTATTGTTCGTGCCTCCCGCAATGCCGTTGTTCTCCGCCCCGAAATCGCCCGTGAGGTGCAACAGGCCCACGCGGGTGAGATTCAGGGAAAGCGACCCGGCGGTAAACAGACCGCCCAAAGCCAAGCACACGAACGTGAGCGGTCCCATGGGAACCAGGTAGGTGAGAAGGATGAGCAACCCGCCAACCACGCAGCACACGATATAGACACCGTTGTAGCGGCCGACCCTGCCGGCAATGGAACCCGCGGCAATGGCCCCAGCCACCAAGCTGATGTTGAATACGACACCCAGAAGGCTGGTGAGCGCGGGCTCCATGCCCTTGTCCAGAAACGCATTCACCACGTAGCTGTTGAACAGCAACGGCACGGAACACGCAACAAAGCTGCAGATCATGACCAGCCACATGTTCTTGCTGCGTAAGACGGCACCGACGTCGAGCTTCGGACCCTGTTCCTTGGTTGCATCACCCGCGACTTCACCCATGCCTTCCGGCATCTGCACGAAGACGAGCCAGAGCAATGCCGCAACAAGGTATCCCACGGCGCAGGACATGAGAGCCGCCGTGGTATTGGGAAATACGCCACCCAGCGCAAACGCCAGCATGATGCCCAATCCGGCAGCAGCGCCATAGATACCCATGCCTACACCCATCTGGTCACGGTTGAACCATGCTCCTATCATCTTGAAGGGCAGCACCTGCGTGGGAAGGAACAACGTGCCGGCCATGAACGTGATGATGACCAGTTGCACATAGCTGTCTGCAAACACGCGCCAAAGCATGAACGCGGCAGCGAGGAACATCAACGACGCGCCAGCAAACCGCATGGTCCGCGCTCCGTGCTTGTCGAAGAAGTTGCCCAAGATAATGCTGAACAGCGCGCCAGGCAGCATCCCGATGGTGGTAATTGCGGTAAGCTGCGCCTGGCCCATGGAGTACTGCGCCATCATATCCACTGGACGCGAGGAAAAGATCATGTTCGCATAGTTGATCATCGCCGTGCTCACCACCAGCGTGAGCAGGATGAGCCAACGATATCCGGACCCTGAACGTGCAGCCATGTTGAATTCCTATCTCGTTATCGTCTCGTGAATCAGCAGCGATGCGAGTCACGCGTTGTTCATTGGCGATTCTGGGAAAATGGACCTTTACATCGGCCCACAGGCAAGCGGAAGGAGACGTTCACCTCTTCACTATAAAGGCCCATTTTCCTAGACGGGCCGACTTTCGCAAGCCGGCCCGTTAAAGCTTCGATTATCAGCAGCCGTTAGTTGCTGATGTGCACGCCGCCGTCGATGACCAGGTCGTGAGCGGTCATCCAAGAGGACTCGTCGGAGGCCAGGTACACGGCGCCATAGGCGATGTCATTCGGCTCACCAAGGCGGCCGAGCATGCAGACGGTATCGATCATGCCTTGCTGCGCTTCCTTGGACTCCAGAATCTCCTTCGGGGTGAGACCGGTGGTCACAGGACCAGGCAGGATGCCATTGACGCGGATGCCCTTGCGAGCGAATTCCTTGGCCACGTTCATGGTCAGGTTGGAAACGGCAGCCTTCATGGAGCCATAGAAGTATGCGTTCACCTCGGGCCAGAAGGAGGAGATGGAGGCAACGTTGATGATGGAGCCGCCACCGTTTTCGATCATACCAGGGATGTACTGCTGCATGTTCCAGATATAGGGACGGAAGTTGGTCTGGAAAATCTTGTCCAGGTCGTCGTCGTTATGCTCCAGGAACGGCTTGTGCACAAGCACGCCAGCGTTGTTCATGAGCACGTTCACGCTGCCCATCTTCTCGACGGCGAAGTCGTAGAGCTTCTTGATGTTTTCCTTCTGGGTCAGGTCAGCCTGGAAGAACCATGCGGTGCCGCCAGCATCGGTGATCTTCTTGGCGATTGCCTCGCCCTTTTCGGCATTACGCCCGGTCAGCACCACTTCGGCGCCCTCCTTGGCGAACATGATTGCGGTAGCCTCGCCGATACCAGAGGTACCACCGGTAATGACTGCCTTCTTGTTATCGAGCCTTCCCATTAGAGTTCTCCTCACTTTGAACTGTTTCAAGCGTCGAGCGCTTTTACTGAAAGTCTAAATGCAGCAAGCCGACCAGGTTGTTTCCGTTTGCTGCGAATTGAACCCCGTCTCATATGCGTTTCGCACACGAGACGGGGAACTACATCAGCCTTATTCTTCGGCAGCTGCAGCGTTCTTGAACGAGACGTTCTTGTTCAGCAGCAGGTAGCACACAGCCACGAGCAGCGAGCAGATCAGACCGCCAGCGTAGATTGCC
>JBGUXY010000076.1:0-20751 GCA_045118335.1 Eggerthellaceae bacterium | reverse complement strand
ATATTCATCCCATCCCAGAATGCAGCGAGACGTTTGGAGTGTCCCCCCTGGCACCCCCCGGCACGGCACCCCCGTGACGAGACGTTTGGAGTGTCCCCCCTGGCACCCTGCCGCGGGGTCTCCGGCAACGCGAAGGCAGAATAGACGCTTGCGGCATGTGCTGCTGTAACGCATTTGCTATAGTGCTTAAGTGACGCCAGAGCATCCGAGTGCGCCTGGTGGCAATGCGCGCTGCTGCTTTGCTCTTCGCCGTTCGAGGAGCCATTGCAGGGTTGCAGGACCTGAAAGGAGGGCCAGATGGCGATTTATCGATGCCGCATCTGCGGCTACGTGTTCGATGAGGCTAAGGAAGGCAAGATCTTATCGGAACTAGAGTGCTGCCCGCTGTGCAAGCAACCTTGCTCGAACTTCGAGCTGGTAGAAGACGATTCAGCCGTCGGGGCCGCGGGAGCCGCCGAGCCCGTCGCTGATGCCGCCGCCGATGCCGACGAGCCCGCCGCCAGGGCCGCCGATATAGCCGCCGCCGAGCCCAGCCTCGAGGCGAAAAGCGACGCAGCCGCCAACGACGAAAGCGGCAAGCCGCTGGACCTGGCCTACGACCCGCGGTTCGCGCGAAGCGATTCATCTGCGCGTTACATGGCCGAAATCCACCAGATGGCAACCACGGGCGAAAGCATCCATGCAGCCATGGGCGTGGCGGACGTGAAGCCTAGCTGGGACGACATCTTGCTGCTAGGCGCCCAGCTGAACCCGTCACCGCTGCTCGACGACGATCCAGTTGACTTGCGAACCGTTATAGGCAAGCATGCGGAAAAGCCCATGGTGCTAGAAGGCCCCGTCTACGTTTCGCACATGAGCTTCGGTGCCCTTTCCCGCGAGGCCAAGGTGGCCTTGGCGCGGGGGAGCGCCGCCGCGAAAACCGCCATGTGCAGCGGCGAAGGTGGCATCTTGCCGGAAGAGCGGGAAGCTTCGTATCGATACATCTTCGAATACGTTCCCAACAAATATGGCGTCACCGACGAAAACCTGCAACGAGCCGACGCCATCGAGATAAAGATAGGCCAGGGTACCAAGCCTGGCATGGGCGGGCATCTGCCCGGCTACAAGGTAACGCCCGAAATAGCGCAGTTGCGCGGCAAGGAACCGGGCAAAGACATCCAAAGCCCCAGCAAATTCGCCGAAATTCAATCGGCAGAAGACCTGCGCGCCCTCGTAGACGAACTGCGCGCCCGCTCGCAAGGCCGGCCCGTCGGCATCAAGGTTGCTGCGGGCCACATCGAAGCCGACCTGGCGCGTTGCATCGAAGCGGGGGCCGACTTCGTCACCATCGACGGGCGCGGCGGCGCGACGGGTTCAAGCCCGCTTCTTCTGCGCGATTCCACCAGCGTACCCACCGTCTTGGCGCTTTCGCGCGCCCGTGCGTACCTGGATGCCGTTGGTTCGGACATGGAATTGGTCATAACGGGCGGTCTGCGTGTTTCCAGCGATTTCGCGAAGGCGATCGCGCTTGGGGCCGATGCTGTCGCCATTGCCACGGCGGCGCTCATGGCCGCAGGTTGCCAGCAGTACCGCATCTGCGGTTCGGGTGGCTGCCCGGTGGGAATAGCCACCCAGGACCCGCAACTCCGCGCTCGCCTGAACGTGGATGCAGCCGCGGCGCGTGTCGAAAACTTCCTGCGCACTTCGTTTGGCGAGCTGGCCACGTTCGCGCGGGTGACGGGTCATGCATCGGTCCACGACCTGTCGAAGGCCGATCTGGCAACGCTGGACGAAGAGCTTTCACGTTGTGCGAAGATCGCGTTTGCGGGCAAGGCCCCTGCCGATGCGCAATGGGCGCAGGCGGCGGCCGTGGTTTCAGATGGCGTGGACCACGCGCAGCAGGCGGTAGCCGCAACGGCGGCGGCGATGGGAAGCACCATGGCGCACCTGGCGTCTGTTGGCAGCAGCGCGGTAAGCCAGGCGGCATCGTTTGTAAGAGACGTCGTTGCACAGGCGACGGCGAAGGATTCGAGCCAAGCAGTTGAAGATTCAAGCAAGGAAGCACAACAGGAAGGAACGAAGATGGTAACGCTGCGTTGCAAGATATGTGGGAAGATTTTCGAAGCCGAAAGCCTGGATGCGGCCGTGTGCCCGCTGTGCGGGGCTACGGGTGATGATCTGGAGCTGATGGAAGACGAGCCCGCCGAAGGCGCCGAAGCGAAATCTTCCAAGGCCAACCCCTATGCCGGAACGCAGACCGAAAAGAACCTGCAGGCAGCATTTGCCGGCGAATCCCAGGCGCGCAACAAGTACACCTACTTCGCATCCGTGGCACAACGCGAAGGTTTCGAGCAGATAGCCGACATTTTCCTGGAGACGGCCGAAAACGAACGTTGGCACGCATGGGTGTGGTTCAACGAGCTCAACGGCGTCGGCTCAACCGCCCAGAACCTGAAAGCTGCCGCCGATGGCGAAAACTACGAGTGGACCGATATGTACGACGGCTTCGCCAAGACCGCCGAAGCCGAAGGGTTCCCCCAGCTGGCAGCCAAGTTCCGCATGGTGGGCGATGTGGAAAAGCGCCACGAGGAACGCTATCGCGCCCTGCTTCGCGACGTGGATATGCAGGAAGTGTTCAAGAAGAGCGAAGTGAAGGTGTGGGAATGCCGCGCGTGCGGTCACATCGTCGTCGGCACCGAACCTCCCGAGGTGTGCCCCATCTGCGCTCGGCCACGTTCATTCTTCCAAGTGCGCGGTTAGTTGGAAACTCGCGGCTAGTTAGGCCACATTTGCGCATGCTTGAATAATTGGCGCTAAAGCCACAGCTTTGCTTTAGCGCCTGGCGTCTGTATGCTTACACAGGAAGCTTCCCCGTCGCGGCAAAAACGAAAACGTCCGCTTAGAGAAGGACATGTTACATGGGCCTTGTACGGGGAGGCTTTCCCGTTGCGGTAAGAACGAACGCGTCTTCGTCAGGAAAAACATACTCGACGCAGGGTTGGAAATCGCCCCAGCCCGTTTGCTCGATGTCGACGTCGTTAACCATCTTGGCGGTTTCCCTGAATCGCTTCGGGTCCGTCAAGAAGCTCTCGTAGCTTCCCCCCGCGGCAACGCAGGTTTTCACCGTCTTCGTCAGCTCCGTTTGCATCCAGGCGTCAAGCGCTGCGAAATCGTCGTCGCAGCGCACCATGATATAGGATTCGCTGCGGTTGAACAGCTTTAGGAATAGGCGCGTCAGGTTAACCCAGTCGCCCAGCCGCAGCGTGTAGCCTTCTCGTTCGAAATAGTTACCGGTCGTACCCGTCGGGGGATACGGCAGGATGTCTGCCGGCCGGTAGCCCTGTCCGCCAAGGCTCATGCAGCGGTAATCGACGAATCGGTCGCGAATCTTTTCGGATATGGTGGGCAGCAGTTCGGGCTTAAGCTCCAGATCCCAGTCGCCAGCGGTGATGTCCACGATGTTCCACTGCCCGTCGACGAGCACGTAGTTCCAGGCGTGCACCGCTTGCGCGAATTGGCTCACATCGGCGGAACCCATCACGGTAAAACAAGGTATTCCCAGGTCGAGCAGCAGATACTGAAACGCTTCCGCATAGCCCTTGCACACCGATTCCCTGTTTAAGAACACGCTGCGGATGTCTTGGAGCTTAGATGGCTTGCGCATGCCAAACGACGTGTGCTGCGCCACGTATTCGAACACATGGCGAAGCACGTGGTAGTCATCGGCCTCCACGGCAACGTATCGCTTGCAATCGAGCACGTATTCGTTGAACAGCTCCTGTATAGACTCCACGCGCTTTTCCGTCCACGTTGGCAGCAGCCGCAGCTCGTCTTCGATGGCCCACTGTATGGCGGGATCTGCATCCAGGGCCACGCGTGCGGCTGCCAGATTCCGCTCGAAGAAGCTGATCTTGCCGTCGTGGTCGAAATCGAACCCCTCGATAAACGATTTCCACCATACGTCAGAGGTGTTCGAGTCATCTATGACCGAATTCATCGCAAGGGGGTTTTGGTAGCCGTCCATCCAGAAAAGCTCGGGATGATCCATATCGATGCAGGCCAAGAGCCGCGATATGTCGTTCGCCTCCAAAAGGGGATAGTCTTCGACGCGAATTCTGTCGCGGTTGATAATCGTCTCGTAAAGCTGCAGGTAAGCAGACCGTTCGTTGTCGCGAAGCGTGCTATAGGCATATCCGGGCTTGCCCAGCAGGGATTTTCTTGTGCTCATGGTGCTCACCTCAATCGATTCGAAGGCTGGCTTGCGGGGGGGGGGTCGCCAGGGGCTGGCTCGGTAATCGCGACCCCGCAAGCACCGAAGCCTTATCGCGCCTTGTCCATGATATAACACGAAACACGGCAGCAAGCCGTGTTTGGCGTCACGTTTCGATGCCGGGCGTTCACACCTCCGCCAGCGCGTTCAAGTCGTCCCGCTATCACCGCTTCGACGCCGGGCGCTCGCACCCCCGCCGGGGCGTTCAAATCGCAGCAGCAAGTAGTGCTTGACGTCACGTTTCGATGCCGGGCGTTTGCCGTCTCCCCGCCGGGGCGTTTGGGCCATTGCGCCATCGTCGCTATATGCCCCAGTGTTAGAATGGCCGAAACGAAATCGGAGGGATAAACATGTGCGGCAGATTCACGATGGTCACGTTCGAGGAAATGCTTGCCGTAGCACGCCAGGTCGAGCAAGAAGCCCGAGCGCGTCAGCTCGTGTTGCCCTTGCCGGAAATAGCCGACGAGCCACAAAGCGCATCGGAGCCCGCCCGGGCCGAAACGCTGTTCCCCGAACTCGAGCCCGTGGTTGCCGATGCGTTTCCCAGCAGCGTTGTTCCAGTGGTTGCGCCAACCCGATCGGGTTTGCAGGTTGTTAATCTGACCTGGGGATTCCGCGTTCCCTGGAACAAGGGGCCTGTGTTCAACGCGCGCTTGGAAACGGCAACGGCACCTGGGCGCACCATGTGGGGCGATTCGCTGCAGCGGCGCCGGTGCCTAGTTGCCTCACGTGGCTTCTTCGAGCCTTCCGCCACCGAAACCGTTGAAAGCCCTAGAACGGGCAGGCCGGTCAAGCGCCAATACCGCTTCACGTTTCCGCACGATGACCTGCTGTTTTTGGCGGCGATTTACGAAGGAGACAGCTTTTCGATTGTGACGTGCGAGCCAAACCGTTGGGTGGCTCCCATCCACCCCCGCATGCCCATCGCCCTGCTTCCCGGCGAAGCGCCCCTATGGCTGTCTGCAGATTATCCTCAGCTGTTCGACCGTTCGAATCTGGAACTTATCGCGCAATAGCGCACCTATGCCGGCTCGTCGGGCAAATGCTTGCGCAGAACGGGAATGCAGCACACCACGAGCACGACGGCGAAAACACCGAACGAGGCGGTAACGTCGAACCCTGCCATGGTGCCAAGGTTGTCCACGACCGCGCCCGTGAGCACGGGGCCAATTACCATGCCGATGCTGTTGCCGGAAACGATCCAGGAAAGGGCTTCGGTAAGGTGGGCTGCGTCAACGGCGTGTTCGCACGTCACGTTCGTGGTTATGTACATGGGCGCGTAGCTTAGTGCCGAAACGCACGCAATCACGACGAGCGTCACAGGCGAATTCACGAATGCGAGCAGAGCGTAGGCCACGCCAAACAGGACGGTAAACGCGACGTAGCGTTTGCGAAGTGCCCACCTAAAAGCAATCATGCCAAACACGATGCTCATGAACACCGAGCACACCGACTCGGAAGCGAACACTACGCTTGAAAGCGCAGCGGCGTGAATTGACTCGCAATAGCTGATGACCACCGTATCCATCGATCCGTAGAGCGCCCCGAACAAGATCATCGACGCGAAGATAACGCGCACGACAGGCGACGTCCGCAACACGCCAACTCCCCTGTCCTGCGTTTGCCCCTTGGACCACCCAAGATCGGGCTCGGTGTCCTTCGACGAGATTAGGATCATCGCCCCAACGCTGTAAAGCACCATGCCGCAAAGCATTCCGGCCGCCGGCGTGATTCCCGCCGCTAGGGCAACCACTAGAGCAGGGCCTACCATGAAGGCGATGTCTTCCAAAACGCCCTCGTAAGCGTAGGCGGTCATGAGAGTGGGGGTGTTTGCCCCGAAGCGCTGGGTGTCGATCAGGTATGTCCATCTTGTCCGGGCAAGTGCCTGCGCGTTGGGGATGAAGCTGATCATCGGTGCGGCAAGGTAGTTCAGCCAAAAGGGCAAACCGAATTGCACGGTAGCCAGCATGAGCGTAAGGCCAACCATTGCTATGGCGGCTGCACCTGGGACGATGGCGCTTTGGCCTCGCAGGTCGATTTGACGCGAAACGCGTGGGGTAACGAAGATCATGCACAGGGCGATAAGCGAGGAAACGCTCGTTGCGCCAAGGGCCGATGCGCCCGAGAGCGTGAGCGTGGCTATGGTTCCGATGGTGATGGCGTAGGTGAACAGGCGCATGAGCAGGGTGCCGGCGTCGAAGCGGTAGGCCACGCGCGCTCGCAAGATGTTCGCGTACACTCCTCGATTCATGGCGCCCTTCGTGTTGCATCCGTCGCATCGGCGGAAAAACGCATGTGGCGCAGAAACGCTGGCGTTTTCCGGAAGCATTCCGAAACGACGGCCGTTCAAGTCGCGAGCATTCTATCACGAGCGGTCGCATGCGAGCTGTAACGCCAACATGGCGAAGAGCGGGGCAGTCGGCCCGGGATGGGACGAGCGGTCCGGGACAGGTCGGGCGGCCGAAGCGAATGGCCGTGGCGGTCGGTCCGGGCGAGCCGGGCTGTCGGGTTGGGCAGCCGGGACAAGCAACTTTGCCTGAGCGGTTGGGCAGCCGGGACAAGCAACTATGCCTGGGCGAGCCGCCGGGGTAATCGGCCGGGTCGGGGCGAGCCGCCGGGTCGGGGCGAGCGGTGCCAAACGCTGCGCCAGCGTTGGCGATTTCGCCGTCAGCGGCATTTGAAAAAACTCGTCGAATCGCCCAAATTGCGGATTTCTGTGCATTGCAACAAGCTCTGAGGCAATAATCGCTTTTTTCAGTACCAATCCGATAAACAGAACAATTGACGCAAGCTTCACCCTAATATATGCAAAATAATGCATATATTGTTAATAAAAGAGTGAATACACTCGGATATTGAACTACATAAAACCAGATAAAAAAGTAATTTTATTGATTTATGAAAATGTATATGTGGAAAATCATATCGATTGAACGAAATAATAGAACTACCGTTCACACCAAATATACTACCGTTTGCCGACGATAAATTACGGAAGAAAAGTCAAGAATTGAATTGCGAAAACAAAGATTCCAATATTCGCGTCAGACAATATGTTTTGCTTGACAGAACAAGCGGAGCATCGCATCAACCAGCATTGAGAAAAGAGGGAATAATGACAGACAAAGAAAAGGGCATTGGCCTATTCGGGCTTGTTGGCCTGGTTGTGAGCAGCTGCATCGGCGCAGGTATCTTCAACCTCCCCGGCGACCTTTCCGGTGTAGCGTCACCTGGTGGCGCCCTGGTCGGCTGGCTCATCGCGGGTATCGGTTTTCTGTGCTTGGCCTTAAGCCTCGTGAACCTGGGCGAAAAGCGCCCGGACATCGACGGTCTGTTCGCTTACGCCGAAGAGGGTTTCGGCCCCATGGCAGGTTTCATCAGCGGCTGGGGATACTGGTTCTCGGCCTGGTTGGGTTCCGTCGGTTTTGCCGTAATGGTTATCCAGGCGTTCTGCGGCATCAACCCCGCACTGTTCGGCTCGCCCAATGCACCCAGCGTGGTGGCGGTCGTGCTGGTGTCGGCCGTGTTGTGGGCCCTTACCTACCTGGTCATCCGTGGCGTCGAGAGCGCATCGCTTCTAAACGCCATCGTCATGACGGTGAAGGTAATCTCCATCGTCGTGTTCATCGTCTTTGTCCTCACCGTGTTCAAGATGGGCGTGTTCACCGCCGACTTCTGGGGCAATGTGGCTGGTAACGCAGCTGCTGCCGCTGGCGACGGATCGGGCTACGGTGGCATCGGCACCCAGGCCATGAACTGCATGCTGGTTATGATGTGGGTGTTCATCGGCATCGAGGGCGCCAACGTTATGTCCAAGCGTGCCGAAAAGCAAAGCGATGTGGGCAAAGCAACCATCATTGGTCTGATCGCCCTGCTGGTCATGTATGTGCTGTTCTCCATTCTCCCCTATGGCGTGCTTTCCGCCGAAGAGCTTGCCGCTCTCGACAACCCTGCTGCCGCGAGCCTGTTCGCCATCATCGCTCCAGGCTGGGGCGGTGCGTTCCTGAACGTGGCCGTTATCATCTCGGTGCTCGGTTCTTGGCTGTCCTTCACCATCCTGCCTGCCGAAACTTCCTCGCTCATGGCAGAGCACAAGCTGCTGCCGCAGTCTTGGGCCAAGATGAACAAGCATAACGCCCCGCAGCTTTCGCTGGTCGTAATCGGCGTGTGCGTGCAGGTCATGCTCATCGTGGCGCTCATTTCTGCCGACGCTTACACGTTTGCCATCTCGATGTGCACCGTGGCTATCGTCATCACCTGGGCTTTGGCGGCTGCTTACCAGATCAAGTATTCTGCCGAGCAGAAGGAAACCGGCCAGCTGATCATCGGCGTCATCGCCATCCTCTTCCAGATCGTCGGTTCTCTGTTCACCGGTTGGGGCTTCTTCCTGCTGGTGTGCATCGGCTACATTCCCGGCTTCATCTTGTACGCCCGTGCGCGCAAGGAAGCCGGCAGCGAAAAGGCTCTCTCGAAGGGAGAATGGATCTGCGTGGCTGTGTTCGCCGTGGCGGCTGTTATCTCTATCCCGCTCACTGCGATAGGCGTCATCCCCGTCTTCTAATACGACGGCAAAACGCTGCATCGGGGCGGCCGCGATTGAAGTGAACCCCGATAGTGGGCGGTCTAATAAAGTTTCAAGCGGCTTTCATGGAATGACCTCGGCACTGTACCGGGGTCATTCCTTTTTGGCAGACCTGATGGCGTTGCGTGTTCCAGTAGGCGATTTATCCGTCGTGCTCGGCCTTGAGCGACTCGAGCGGTGTGAATCTCCTGCCACGGTGGAACTCGTCTTTCGTGTGGCTTTTCGCATCGGGCACGAAAGCTACAACAAGGGCGTTGTTAATCCAGGCTGATATGGCCATGAGGAAATCACGGGGATATGGCCCTCCTTGCGCGGAAATCGCAAAATCGTGTCACAAAAACCGATATGCCGACATCTTTCGGGGAAAGGATTTGCCCCGAGGTGGGCAAATGGGAAATTGCACGCATAAGGTGTCGAGGGATAGCCCGATATGGCGTCTGTATACTCGGTTTTTTGTCGGCAAATCGGTAATTGTGACATAAATTTGCAAATTTTAGAAAAGATATAGGGTCGAAGGCGTCACGTCCACTGTGGTTCACGGCTTGACGCATCGGTTTAGGGGTAGCGCCTACACAACAACGAATCGATCTCGCAGCAAAGAGCGGTTACTTGTCGTGGCGGCAGTATAGGCAGGTCGCTTCGGGAAGAATTCGCTCGCATGTTACACCAATGCTTCAAATCTGGCGAATTTTCGTGCATAATAGAGTGACCAGAGCGGCTTTGAAAGGCCGCTTCGACCGACAGCCCGTTGCGACTGCCGCTTAAGTCTCGCCCCGAAGGGCGTCCTTCCGAGACTTGCTCGCGCATCGATACGACGTAGCCCCGAAAGGAAGTGCACCATGAACAATTCTCTGGGTGCTTGGATTCCCCTTATTGCCATTACTGCTATCTGCATTGTCATTACGGCGGCACTCATCCTCATCTTCTAAACACCAGGGGAAGCATCGGCTATTCAGCCACAAGAAGGGCAGCTCCTTCTTGTGGTTTCATGTGCCTAAGACTTCTTCAGCATAAGAAGGAGCTGTTTTCTTACGCCTTCTTATGATGTCCGATTGACTTTGGCAAACCGTCAAGCCGAAGTCTATTGCAGGCGGTCGCCCGAAACGTTTTCGCCAGCTCACAGAGCTTTCGGTCGTTCTGTGCGTATCTCGTCTGCTTTGTGCGGATTCGCTTGCCTACGTTTGGGTCCGTGGGCAACAATGAACTCATGACGAACAAACGCAGCACTAACAGACCACAAGCCAGCCGTTCACGAGCGCGCGAAGTCGACCACGATAGCTCCTCTTCGGCGAGAGACGGTTACGGGCGCGAAGCGGCTCGCGAACGATACGCTTCCCGCATGCGCCGTCGCAAACGCCCCAGCCTTATCCGCAGGGTTTTCATAGCCCTTGCCGTTATTTTGGCCGTTGGGGCGGGAAGCGCTTTCGCCTACGTGCAGATGCTGAACGGCAACCTTTCCGATGGTCTGGGCGACCTTGACAGCTCGCTTGTGCATACCAGCCTCACGAAAGAGCCTTTCTATATGGTGCTTTTGGGCACCGACGCGTCGATAGAGCGCCAAGACGACCCCTCGTACGCCGAGTCGTTTAGAACCGACACCATCCTGCTTGCGCGTATCGACCCGGTGAGCAAGAAGGTCACGCTCGTGTCCATGCCGCGCGATACCATGATCGACATGGGCGAATACGGCACGCAGAAGCTGAACGCAGCCTATGCCATCGGCGGCGCGTCGGCTGCGGTCGACGAAGTTTCCGAAATTTCGGGTGTGGGCATCTCGCATTTCTGCCTGGTCGACATGGACGGCTTGAAGCAAGTCGTCGATGCGCTGGGTGGTATCGAGGTTGACGTCCCCGTAGCCATCGACGACGAAGATGCGGGCGGGCACGTGGATTCCGGCCTGCATACGCTCAACGGCGAGGAGGCGCTCATCTTGTGCCGCGCTCGCAATTGCTTCGACGAAGTGGGCGCTGGCGATTCGTTCCGCGCTGCGAACCAGCGACTGGTGCTGCAAGCCATTGCAAACAAGATACTTTCTTCCGACGTGCGCACCATTGCCAAGACGGTCACCACGCTTTCCGAATACGTGAGCACCGACCTGACCGTGAAGGAGATCGTGAGCCTGGCACAGGCGTTCCAGGGCGTTGATGCGCAGTCGAGCATCTACACGGCGTCGATGCCCACATACTCGGAGTACGTTGACGAGCTGTGGTACGAAATCATCGACGAGCCCGAATGGTGGGCTATGATGGACCGCGTTGAGCAGGGTCTTCCGCCCACCGAGTCAACCGAGATCGACTATGTGACAGGCACTGTGCTAGCCAACGCGGGCGACGAGTCCGATGGATCGGGAAACGCCGAGATCACGAAAGACGGCTGGATCAACGTGCGCAACGGAACTCCGCAGGAAGGTCTGGGTGGAACCATTGCCGAACAGCTGGAAGCAGCCGGCTACTATGTCGTCGACGTGGCCAACGCAGATGTCGATACATATGAAACTACGATGGTCATCTATTCCGACAACCTTCAGGAAACCGAAGCGCGCCAAATCGCGGAAACCATCGGCGGTGCCCAGGTGTTCCAAAACGACGGCACTTACACCATGCACGAGGAATTCCTCGTAGTAGTGGGCGCCGACAAGATGAATTCGAGTTCCGCGGCTCTATGAGCTGCGTAACGGGCCGATGCTGCGGCTGACCTTGGCGCGCTCGGGCCGCCTTTGCCAACGTTGGCGCAGGTGCGGCTCTGCTCCTGCTGGCGCTGGCGAACCGCGTAACGGGCCGATGCTGCGGATAGCCAGCCCCGACGCGCCCGGACTGCCGCGGGCCTGCTCTCGCCGGCACATGCGCTAAGCCGGCGGGGGAAAGCCTGTTCAAGGGTTTACTTGTGATACGGTTCGCCGCGGTTGATCTTGCAGGCGCGGTAGATCTGTTCCAGCAAAACGACGCGAGCGAGGTTGTGGGGTAGGGTGATAGGGCCAAAGCTCATGCGTTCGCTTGCGCGCGCCTTCACGTTTTTGGCAACGCCGTTGCTGCCGCCAATGACGAACACTACGTGCGAAACCCCGCGGATCGCGAGCCCGTCGAGCTTGCTTGCCAGCTCTTCGCTCGACGTTTCCCTGCCCTTGATGTCGAGCAGGACAACGTGTGCAGCTGTACCGATACCGTTCAGTGCCGCGTCGATGAGCTGGGCTTCTCGATCGATGGAGCTGTCAGGCACCTCACGCACGTCAAGGCTGACATAGCCGCCCAGCCGCTTTTGGTATTCGGCGCACGCATCTTTCCAGAAGCGTTCCTTCAGCTTTCCTGTGGCTATAATGGTTACCTTCAGCATGACGCATTCTAGCTGCGAAGCGGCAGCTTATTCCACGTAGATTTCCTTTTCGACCACCAGGTTGTTTTTGATGGTCCCAACCAGGCTCTGCAATGCATCGATCACGCGCGGCCGAATGTCGCCGCCGATGAGCACGTACATGATGGAGTCGCCCACGCGTACCTCACCTTCGTTGAGCCATACGCGCACGTAGTAGATGCCGTCTAACTGCAGCGTCTTTTCGATTGCGGCGTCCACGCCTGCGGCGTCATAGGAAAAATCGATGCGGTCCACGTCGGGCAAGCCGGATTCACCTTTACGAACCTGGGCTTTCGGCGTCACGCGGACCACGCCATTGTGGCACAGGTACATCCCGCATTGCTCGGCGTCTGGTGCCGCCTTCGCCTCTGCCAGCCAAGCGTCCATCGAGGGCTGCGGTTTCGACATGGGATTCCTCTTCCTCTTCGCTTCCTTGCGGCTGAAATCTTACCATGTACCAGTTGATTTGCGTATTTCTGTAGCATACAGGGCTTTTCGAGGCTGGAACCGTCCTTTACGTGCCGCTGCGGACCTGCACGAACTTGATGCCAGCTGGGAACAGGCATCCGATGAAGACGAGCATGATGAAGTACTTCAAGAATTCGCCCAGGTTGGGGTTGAATCCTGCCACCATGGCGGGTGCGGCTACTCCATACACGAAGCCGAGGAGCAATATGCCGACCACGAAGCGCACGGCCTTTTGCTTTTTCGAGCCATCGCAGTCGAACTTGATAAACCTCCGCTCGGCGAGCCACGATATCGTCCAGCCGCTCAACACGCCGGCTGCCGACCAGAAGTCCTGCGTCATCATCTTGGGGTCGACGAGCAGCTCGCCTGTAGGCCCGTAATCCATGGGATAGGGCTTCAGCAACACGTAGACTGCGCCCAGCACGCACAGCAAAATGATGGCAGCCGCGAAGGCAATGTCCTTTTCGGGATGCTCGTCCAGGTAGCGCATGGCTTTCGTATTCACGAACATCACCAACGCAACCAGGCCAATTGCTGCGAGCACGTCTTGAAGCGTATGGGCGCCAAGCCAGTTGCGAGAAAAGGCTGTAAGCAGCACTAATACCGCCAAGGGAACCGCGATCCACGTGCGTTTTCGCTGCCAAACGGCGACGGACCCGTACGTGGAGGTAGCCAAGGTCGTGTGCCCGCTTGGAAACGAGTAGCCCGTGGCCGTTTTGGCTGCCTGCGGACATAGGGAAATCCTGCTGTCTTTCACCCAGGGTCTATTGACGCATGCCGTAAGCTTCACTATTTCGGTGACGAATTGCCCCAGGGCCAAGTTGAACAGACCCCATGCGCCCATTCGTTTATCCACGCACCAGTACACGAACGCGAGGATTATCGGCCCGCCTGCGACAGCAGAATCCGATATGAACACGAACAGGGGAGTGAGCGCGCTGCCGCTCCCTTCGCGGAGTGTTTGCAGGAAAAGCAAGTATTCCATGCGCTCCCTTTCCAGAGTGCCGTTGTGGTTACCGCGTTTGCCACATCGTCTCATCGCGAGTGGCAAGGCAATCATACCGCAAAGCGTTCATGCGGTCTGGAGTGTCGATGCCCGACGAAGCGTTATTTAGACGCTTGTATCGTCAAGGCAAGTCATTGCCTTGCGAGTTGTATGCCTACATAACCCTTGAGGGGCTAGGAAGGTTACAACATGAGAAAATCGGCCTATTGGGGCGTTTCGAATCGCAACGATTGGTACAATGGCGCAACCACACGATGAGCCAGGTGCCCGCAGCCGTCTGACTCATGCAAACGGCTGCGGGCATCTGGCCAGACACGATCATGCGTCCGAAGGGAAAGGAGCGCGAACATGTCTCTACCTGCATCCAACCAAGACGCGGTAGCAGATAACCGTACTACCATGGAGCTAGGCGAAGTCCTGCCCCAAACTGCCGAAGTGAAGGGCGGCCACCTGTTCATAGGCGGGGTGGACATGGTTGACCTGGCGCAAACCCAGGGGACTGCTCTTTACGTCTACGACGAAGCCGACCTTCGCAGCCGCATGGCCCAGTATCGCGATTCCTTTGCGAGCCGCTACCCTAATTCCGCCATCGTCTATGCCAGCAAGGCGTTCCTGAACAAGGAAATGGCACGTATCGCCAACCAGGAGGGCATGTATCTAGACGTATCCGGCGGCGGGGAACTTGCCGTCGCCTTGGCTGCGGGCTTTCCGGCGCAGCGCGTGGTAGTGCACGGCAACAACAAGACCGAAACCGAGCTGCGCGAAGCGATAGAGGCGGGCGTGGGCCGCATCGTGCTCGACAGTCGCCTGGAGCTTTACCGAGTTGACCGCATTGCCGGCGAGCTGGGCAGGAAACAGGACGTGTACATGCGCATCACCCCAGGTGTCGAGGCCGATACGCACGAATACATCAAGACCGGCTGCGAAGACAGCAAATTCGGGTTCACCATGCTTAAAGACTTCGCGTTCAACTGCGTGGAAAACGTGCTGCAAGCGAAAAACGTTCGGTTGGAGGGCTTGCATATGCACATCGGTTCGCAGATCTTTCACCTGGAGCCCTTTGCCGAGGCAATCGACATCATGGTCGAACTCATCGCGCGCATCAAGGAGCGCTATGGAATCGAAATCGACGAGCTCGACGTGGGCGGCGGTGCCGGCATTGCGTACATGGCCGACGACAAGCCCGCCGAAATCGTCGACTTCGCGGAAATCGTGTGCACCTCGCTGGTGGCAGCGTGCGAAAAGTACGGTGTGAAGCAGCCACGTGTGCTGTGCGAACCTGGCCGCAGCATCGCCGCAACCCCTGGTGTCACGCTGTATCGGGTGGGCATCATGAAGACGCTGCCCGGCATCCGCAAGTACGTGGCCATCGATGGCGGAATGTCCGACAACGTGCGCACGGCGCTCTACCACGCCAACTACGAGGCGACGATTGCCAACAAGGCCGACCAGCCCCGCACCGAAATCGTGACGCTGTGTGGCAAGCATTGCGAAAGCGGCGATGCGGTTGTGCTCGACGGCTCGCTGCAGCATCCCGAGCTCGACGACATCGTGTGCGTCTTCGGCACGGGCGCCTATTGTCGCAGCATGTCCAGCAACTACAACGGCCAGCCACGTCCCGCCGTTGTGTTCGTGAAAGACGGCAAAGCCCGCATGGTCTCTCGCCGCGAAACGTACGCTGACTTGCTGTCCTGCGATATTTAAGCCTGCGGGCTTGCGGTGAGCAATCTAGCGAATTGTTCACGCGAAACGAGCCGACGCTGCGGCTGTATCTGGCGGTGCGCTAGGTTTTCGCTTTTGCGAAAGGACGCTTCTGCGCAAATCGTGCCCATCGTGCTCGCCAGATATGCCCTAGCCAGCGTCCGTGGACTTGCGACGCCGATACCCCTGCCGTGCTTGCGGATATTCGGGGGGAAGTTGGAAAAGGGGTGGGGGCGTTGCGTTTAGTTGGGTAATATGGGTGGAACCAGAGTTGAACCGGGAGGTTGTGCAATGACAGTGAAAATAGGCTTGGTTGGAACAGGCACCGTTGGTGGTGGCACCATCGACATCATTCATGAGCATCGCGATAGCTTCGTCGACCACTATGGCATCGACATCGAGCTCGTGCGCGTCTGCTCGCTTGATAAAAAGGAAGCGGAAGCCCACGGCGCGGGCGACATCTTCACGCCTAACTACCGCGATCTTATCGATGACCCCGAAATCGACATCGTCATCGAGCTGGCGGGTGGCACCACGTTTGCCAAGACAGTGGTCATGGAAGCGCTGGCGGCGGGCAAGAACGTGGTTACGGCCAACAAGGCACTTATGGCAACGTGTGGCGAAGAGATCATGAAGCTCGCCGGCGAGATGAACCGCGAAATAGCCTTCGAAGCCAGCGTCGGCGGTGGCATTCCCATCATCGGCCCGCTGAAGCATTCCCTTATCGCCAACAAGATCAGCTCGGTTTTGGGTATCGTGAACGGCACCACCAACTACATGCTCACCCGCATGGCGGAAGAGCACATGGACTACGACGACGTGCTGAAGGAAGCCCAGGCCATGGGCTATGCGGAAGCCGACCCCTCGGCTGATGTCGATGGCTTTGATGCTGCGGCCAAGATTGCCATCCTCTCTTCCATCGCGTTTAATTCGCGCGTGGTAATGGGTGATGTCTACACGGAAGGCATCAGCAACATCACCCCCGAAGACCTTACGGCAGCGCGTGAGATGGGCTATGTGGTGAAGCTGCTGGCTATTGGCAACCGCACCCCCGAAGGCATCGATGTTCGCGTGCATCCGGCCATGCTGCCGATCGACCACCCCATGGCATCGGTAAATGGCGTGTTCAACGCCATTTATGTGGTGGGCGACTTCGTGGGCGAGACCATGTTCTTCGGCGAAGGTGCCGGCGCCGGCGCTGCGGCAAGTGCCGTGATGGGCGACGTTTTAGAGGTGGCGCGCCACATCCAGGCAGGCGTGGAGCCGCTGGTGGGTTGCACGTGCACCGACGATCTTCCCATCGTGAAGATTTCCAACACCAGCCAGCGCTACTACCTGCGCTTCAGCGTCGCCGACGAAACGGGCGTGCTGGCGAAGATGACCCAGGTATTCGCGAGCCACGGCGTGAGCATCTACTCGATGGTGCAGCGTGGCACGAAGCAGAGTGCCCATAACGTCGTCGACCTGGTGTATGTCACCCACACGGCCCAGGAAGCCAACGTCATGGCGGCCATTGAGGAAATCAAGGCCATGGATGGCGTTTTGAAGCAGGGGAGCGAGCCCGCAGTTATCAGGCTTGCTGCGAAATAGGAGGGCATTCGTGTCCAACGAAGACCCGCTCGACAACAGCGCGAACAGCAAAGATGCATACTGGAGGCAGGCGCCCAACGCGCCTGCCCCTTCAATTGACAGCCAGGCGAACGCCGCTTCAGCTCCTTATGGCCCGAATATGGCGGCGACCCCCTATAGCCAGGCGGGTGCTGTTTCCGCTCCCTTTGGCTCGAGTGCGGCTGCGACCCCCTATGGCCAGGCGAACGCGGCCCCCGCTCCCTACGGTCCTGCAAACGCGGCCCCCGCTCCCTACGGTCCCGCGAACGCGGCGGTAAACGCCCCGCTGCCTGCGACGGCGCAGTATGTGGCGCCTTCCGCAGCCCAGTCCGGCGATGGCAAGGCAACGGGTGCGCTCATCTGCGGCATCCTAAGCTTGGTGTTTTGCTACATTCCCCTTGTGGGTGGCGTGTTGGCCATCGTCGCAATTGTTCTGGCTATCCTGGCGAAGCGGGCTGGTACGACGAAGGGCACCAGAACGGCCGGGCTGGTGATGGGTATTATCGGCGTGCTGCTGGGCCTGTTGTTCACCATTATCACGCTGTGGGCGGTTTTCCTGCTAAGCGACGAGCTGGCTCAGAGTGGTTACGACATAGACCAGCTTGTCGAGGAGCTCGACTCGGAATGGGATGATTCTGCAGGTGGAGGTCAGTCGTTAAGCGGGAGCTTCGACGATCCCGACGATCAGGCGGCCTACGATGCGGCTGTTGCAGTGCTCGACGTCGTGTGCGACCCTGACGACGAAGCGGTTCAGAACCTGGCGAACGCCATAGATGCCAGCTTCGAGGAGGAATCGGGCGTGACTTTAAGCGATGCGGGAATCGACCCCGTCGAACTTGTGGAATGGATAACCGCCGACGCTTCGTACGACATCACCGATCTCTATACATTCAGCGATGGCACGGGTACCGTGTATTACACAGCGCATGTCCACGACCTAGAAGCCCTGATGGATAGCGTTGGCGATAAGTTGGACGCCTATCGCGCATCCGATGAATTCGAGCAGGCGACCTCCGAAGAGAAACATAAAAAGTTCGGCGAGATCATGCACGAAGCCATGGGAGAGGTTTCCGAAATGGAAGACAGGACCGCCTGGCTCGACATGCAGGAATTCGACGACAAGTGGGCTCCAACTCGCGAATCTCTGGACAGCCTCGCCAACGATTTCTACGGCACCTACTGGGGCTAGGGGGATAACGCGGCACCACGAACCGAGGTCCCGAGAGCCGCGCAACGATCCCGCGCTGCAGAAACTCCCGCAAACGCTCCGAAATCGAAAGTATTGTGCACCGGGATCGAGAGTATTGGGCAACGCTCCCTTCTCCGAGGCCGTGGGGTTTCCGAAACCCCAGTTCAGGCAGGGGGCGAGAACGACACCTCGGAGGTTCCTACCCAATACTTTGCGTTCCGATGCTCAATACTTTGAAAAACGGGCCGGATCGGGCATTTTCGGCGGACGAGACCTGATTGCAGACGGGCCGCCCGCCCACCCGCAGCCGTTGGCTCATCGGGTCGTCGCAAAGAAAAGGCGCCCGCATGGTTCGCATGCGGGCGCCTTTGAGCTAACTGGCTTGGCTCGATTTACTTGACCAGAGCCTGGGTTTCGCGAGCGATGCACATTTCCTCGTCGGCGGAGACCACGATGATCGTGACCGGGGAGTCGTCGGTGGAGATGATGCGGTCTTCGCCGCGGCCCTTGTTGCGCTCGAGGTCGAGCTTCATGCCCAGGTGCTCAAGATCCCTGAAGATCCAGCGGCGCACGTCTTCGCTGTTCTCGCCGATGCCGGCGGTCATCACGACGGCGTCGGTCTTCGGCATGATGGCGAAGTACTGGCCGATGAACTTCTGCACGGAGTATACGTACATGTCAAGCGCGAGCTGAGCCTTCGGGTTGCCCTCGGCGGCGGCTTCCTGGAGTTCGCGGCAGTCGTTGGAGAATCCGGATACGCCCAGCAGACCGCTCTTCTTGTTCATGAGGGTGTCCATCTCGTCGGGGGTAAGCCCCTCGCGGCGCATGATGTAGGGAACGATGGCTGGGTCCATGCTGCCGGTGCGGGTGCCCATCATGATGCCCTCGAGCGGGGTAAGGCCCATGGAAGTATCCATGCAGCGGCCGCCCTGCACGGCGCTGATGGAGCCGCCGGAGCCCAGATGGCAGGTGATGGTGTTGATTTCGGTGATGTCCTTGCCCATGATTTCGGCGGCGCGACGCGCGGCGTACTGATGCGAGGTGCCATGAGCGCCATAGCGGCGGATCTTCATCTCGGTGTAGTACTTCTCGGGCAGAGCGAAACGATAGGCCTTCTCGGGGATGCCGGCGATGTGGAATGCGGTATCGAAAACCACGACCTGCGGAATCTGCGGGGCAGCTTCACGCAGGTAAGAGATGCAAGCGGCGGCGTGTGGGTTATGCAGCGGAGCCAGCTCGCCGCAGATGCGGACCTTTTCCAGGGAGTCGTCGTCGACCAGAGCAGAGCGGTCGAAGTACTCGCCGCCGGAAACGATGCGGTTGCCGGCTGCCGCGATGTCTTCGAGCTTGTTGACCGGGCAGTTCTCGGAGGCGAACATGGTCTCCAGGAGCTTGTGCAGGCACTCTGCGTGCGTGGCGCCTTCCATCTCGAAATGATGGCCTTCCTTGGAGGGGAGGAACGTAACGTTCATGAACGTGCCATGCGCGTAGATTTTCTCCGCGTTGGACTTCATCAGGCACGTTTCCGTTTCCATGTCGATGAGCTGGCACTTCAGCGTGGAGCTACCTGCGTTCACTACGAGAATAATCATGCTTCAACCTTTCTGTGGAACACCCGCATTCCCAAACATAACTTCGATTCGTAAAAGCGAGAAAAGAACTTGAACGAATGGTGGAATTATAGCTTCGAGCTACAAGCATATTCAACCATGAATACAACAATGATTGAAATTCGCTATAACTATCGTTCTTTTTTGCGCAAACTGCTATGGGTTTTCGTGTTGCTGGGCAAATCGACGGATTCCGTTGATGGTAAACAATCGAATATCATCGTTTCCAACTGGCATTTCGGGAAAAAGCGCCAGCAGCTGCCTCCAAGAACACCCCCATGCTTGCCGTTCAATGGTAATAATTGTGTGAACGCACGAATCATGAGAAAAACCTATTGCGATGGGTATATCATATGCCATGCTACCGTTTGTGGAAGTGCGGTTGCCAAAGTTCGGTAATCGCGATTAGAGAGACGAGGTAAAGATGGATAAAGTTTACGACGTGATCGTCTTGGGTGCTGGCCCTGCAGGTCTGGCTGCTGGTCTGTACGCAGGCAGGAGCAGGCTCTCCACCCTCATCATCGAGAAGAGCGTCGACGGCGGTCAGATTGCCAAGACCGACGAGATTGAAAACTATCCCGGCCAGCGCGTTGACATGGAAGAGTCCGGCCCGAGCCTGATCGCCCGCATGACCGAGCAGGCTGCCAAGTTCGGTTGCGAGCGTGTGAGCGACACCATCAAGGCCGTCCAGCTCGAGGGTCCCGTGAAGACCATCACCACCGTCAAGGGTGAGTATCAGGGCAAGACCGTCATCATCGCTTTGGGTGCGCATCCCCGCCCCATCGGCTGCAAGAACGAAGATCAGTTCGTGGGCAAGGGCATTTCCTTCTGCGCCACTTGCGACGCCAACTTCTTCGAGGATTTCGAAGTCTACGTGGTCGGCGGCGGCGACGCTGCGGTGGAAGAGGCCATGTACCTCACCAAGTATGCCCGCAAGGTCACGCTGATGCATCGTCGTGACGAGCTGCGCGCAGCCAAGTCCATCCAGGA
>JBGUXY010000075.1:0-99563 GCA_045118335.1 Eggerthellaceae bacterium | reverse complement strand
TCGCCGAAAGTACTGCGGTGTAGTCCGTGGGAGGATAGGGCGTCGTGCTCGCAGAGGGCGTTTCTTGTTGAACCCGGCTTCGGCCGGGTTTTGCTGTTCCTGCTGCTCATCTATGGCACGGCCTGCGGAAATGTTTGACCCACGCATTTTCTGCGCTTGTGAGGTACAATAACTTAGGGTGCATCTGCGCACACGCGTCGATGCAGGTGGGTGTATTCGTGATAGGAGCTTTTGTGGGCGAACAAGGCAACAGTGTAGAGGAAATGGCGCAAGCGGCGATTGACGACAGTGCAATCATCGCGGAGATGGTGGAAAAGCTGGAGGGCGCATCGCGCAAGCAGCGTCAGCAAGCTGCTGCAGTGCTAAATGCCGTGTCTCGCATTGACGCATCGAAGGTCGTTCCGTACACAGATCAACTATCCGACGCTTTGAACAGGCCCGAAGCCCAGACCAGGTGGGAATGCCTCGAAGCGATGACCAACATAGTCCCATTGGAGTCGCGCTTGTGCGACAAGGCCATTCCCGGTGCGGATGCCGCGCTGTTCGACGAAGAAAACGGACAGGTGCGCTTGGCGGCCATGCGTTTCCTGTGCGTGTTGGGGGCCACGACTGAAAACAGGTCCAAGAAGGTATGGCCTCTCGTAGACGAGGGTATCCAGTGCTATCACGGCGACCCGGAATTCCAGGAGATGCTAGCTGCCGTCGTGAACTATTCGGAAGGCAAGCTGGACTTGCAGGTGAAGGAAGCCTTGCGCGAGCGGATGTCTTTCGACGCAGCAAACGGCAAGGGCGCACTGGGAAAGCGCGCTAACGCAATCATGAAAAACCTCAGCTAGGAAAGCGGAATCAACGTCTTCGAATGATGGCAAACGCGACGCTTGGTCGGGTTGCTTAGCTCTTCGTTGTCAGTTTTGCCCCATCCGTCTTCCAGATGGTGCAGCGGTCTCATTATCCGAAAGAAACATCGCATCTGCCCTTGTGGCCATATTGCCATGCGTGGTTTAGGCGTTCATTGGCCAATGTTCACTCACGGGAAGCGAAGTTCGGGATATGATAGGTTCGCTGGCGTAGCAGTCCCGAAGGAGAATACTCATGGCGAACGAGAAGTACACCGCCCAGCTGCAGGTGGGCGACAAGGCATACGCGTATTATCCGGTGTCGAGCCTGGAGGGGTCGGGAAAACTACCCTATTCGCTTACCGTCTTGCTCGAGAACATCTTGCGGTGCGCGCCGGGTGAAGATGCGGCGGCAGAGCTGGCGAGCCGCCTGATCGAGGCGGGGACGGCGGGCCAGGCGGGCAGCGAGATCGAGTTTTCCCCCGCTCGCGTGCTTTTCCAGGACTTCACGGGCGTTCCCGTGTTCGTGGATTTCGCGGTGATGCGCGAAGCATGCGCAGCGCTTGGCGGCGACCCGGCGAAGATCAACCCGCAGGTTCCCTGCGATCTGGTAATCGACCATTCCGTGATTGCAGATGTGGCTGGTTGCGCCGATGCGATGTCCCGCAATATGGAATTGGAGTTCGAGCGCAATAGAGAACGCTACGATTTTCTGAAGTGGTCGCAGAGCTCGTTCGAGAATGTGCGCATCGTGCCGCCGGGACAGGGTATTTGCCATCAGCTTAACATTGAGAAGTTCGCTTCCGTGGTGATGACGCGCGAGTGCGATCATGGCACCGTGGCGTATTTCGATACCCTCGTGGGCACCGACAGCCATACTCCCACGGCAAATGGCATCGGCGTGCTGGGCTGGGGCGTGGGCGGCATCGAGGCGGAGGCTGCGGCGTTGGGACAGCCCATCACCACGCTCGTCCCGCGCGTGATCGGCGTGCGTCTGACTGGCAAGCTGCCCGAAGGCACATCTGCCATGGACCTTTCCCTCAAGTTCGCGGCCATGTTGCGCGAACGAGGCGTTGTCGGCTGTTTCGTGGAGTGCTTCGGCCCCGGTGTGGGCACGCTTTCCGCCACGAAGCGCGCGTGCGTCTCGAACATGACGCCCGAGTACGGCAGCACCTGCACGCTGTTCCCCGTCGACGAGCAGACGCTCGATTATCTGCGCATGACCGGGCGCAGCGAAGAGCAGGTTGCGTTAGTCGAGGCGTATGCCAAGGCCCAGGGGCTGTGGAACGACCCGGATGCCGCGCCGCGTGTGTATTCGGAAGTGATGGAACTCGATCTTTCCACGGTAGGCCGCGCCATCGCCGGTCCTTCGCGTCCGCACGACCGCATCGAATGGGACGACGCTGCCGAGGCGTTTCGGCGCATCTGCGAGCAGCGCGGCCTTGATGTGGGTAAAAGCGTCCAAGTGGAGCTTGACGGCAAAGCGTACGAGCTCACGCATGGCGCCATCGCTATCGCGGCGGTGACCAGCTGCACCACGGCGACCAACGCCACCATGATGCTGGCATGCGGCGCCCTGGCGCGCAATGCGGCAGCCGCCGGCTTGCGCCCGAAGCCCTGGGTGAAGACCATCCTGGCGCCGGGCAGCCGCGCCACCGAACTGCTGCTGCGTCGCGCCGGCTTGCTAGAAGGCTTGCAGGAACTGGGCTTTTTCACATGCGGTTTCGGCTGCATGAGCTGCATCGGCAATTCAGGCCCTCTGTGCGGAGCCATGCACGACGTGGCGGGGGAAATCGAGCTCGCAAGCGTGCTTTCCGGCAACCGCAACTTCGAAGGGCGCATTTCCCCCGATGTCTCGCAGAACTACCTGAGCGCGCCGGCTGGCGTGATCGCCTACTCGCTTGCCGGCACCATGGACTTCGACTTCGAAGCGCAGCCGCTGGGCGTTGATGCGCAGGGCAATGACGTGTACCTGCGCGATATCTGGCCCACCGATGCGGAAATCGACGAGCTGGAATCGCGTGTGGTCACGGCAGGGCTGTACGTCGAAGGCGGATCCGGCATGTTCGACGGCGACGCTGCCTGGAACGAGCTGGGGCGCGAGCCGAGCGACGTGTTCGCTTGGGACGATGACTCCACCTACGTGCGCCGTGCCACCTACTTCGACGGCATGCCGAAGGATGCTGAAGCGCCTCGTGCCATTACGGGTGCGCGCGTAATCGCGAATCTGGGTGATTTCATCACGACCGACCACATTTCCCCTGCGGGGGCCATCGCGGCTGACTCCGCTGCGGCGCGCTACCTGCGGGAACACGGTGTGGACGATGCCGACTTCAACACGTACGGAAGCCGCCGTGGCAACCACGAGGTCATGGCTCGTGGTACGTTCGCCAATGTGAAGCTACGCAATCTGCTGGCAGAAGGCAAGATGGGTGGCTGGACGCGTGACATGGAAGATGGCGCCATCAAGCTGATCTTCGATGCGAGCGAGGGCTACCGTGCTGCTGGCACGCCGTTGGTGGTGCTTGCGGGCAAGATGTACGGCAGTGGCTCTTCCCGTGACTGGGCCGCCAAAGGCCCCATGTTGCTGGGCGTGCGTGCGGCGTTTGCGGAGAGCTTCGAGCGCATCCACCGCAGCAACCTCATCGGCATGGGTATCTTGCCGCTGCAGTTCGAGGAAGGGGAAAATGCCGAGGTCTTAGGTTTGGATGGCACCGAAACCTTCGACATCGGCGCAATCGACTTCAGCGAGGGCCTGCCGAATCCGGCTCATGTCCCCGTGAAGGCAACTCGGTCGGATGGCTCGACGGTGGAGTTCACGGCACTCGTGCGCGTGGACACGCCCACGGAAGGTGCGTACTACTACAACGGCGGCATTCTTCAGTACGTCCTGCGGAACCTGTCGGCATGATAAGCCCTTGCGATTCCGCGATGTGAAAGGAGCTTGGATATGCCAGAGATAGCCTTGTTTCTCGGCATTCGGATAACCATGTACTACAACGACCATGCCCCAGCTCACTTTCATGCGGAGTATGCAGGGATGAAGGCGCTTGTCGATATAGAGAACGGTTACGTCATACGTGGAAGCCTGCCGAATAGGCAATTGAAGTTCGTGCTTGCATGGGCGGAGCTCCACAAAGACGAGCTCATGCAGAATTGGGAGCTTGCTCGAGATAACCAACCGCTCAATCGTGTCGACCCTCTGATGTAGGGAGGTTGTGATGAGCTATATGCCCGAAGTCGTGCAGGCAGTTGCGGCAGATGGTTTCAAGGTTTATGCCTACTTCTCCGATGGCAGCGTCAGGCTTGCTGACATCGCTCCGCTTGTGGAAAAGGGTGGAGTGTTTTCACCCCTTGCCGATGAGGACGTTTTCCGTGACGCGCTAACCGTTATGAACCATGCTGTTGCCTGGGATCTGAGCGGAAAACGCGACCTGGCAGATTGCATCGATCTCGATCCCATCGAAATGTACGATACAGCTACGGTTGTCGATGACCCTCTCGAGACGGTTGCATAGGTTCTTTGTATTGAAAGGTCTACATGATGAGTGGTTTTGCGAGTGGAGAGCAGGTTGGAGGCGAGTTCGCCTCGTATTCGGTGGTCGACGAGCGTAACTTGCGCATGACGCTGAGCAGCCGGGACTTCATTCAAGCTTTCACGGTGAGCTTGCGCATGCTGGGTGCCTGCTTCGTGTATCCGCCCGTTGAGGGCGGCTCGCTCGGGGCCTTGCAGACCATCCGTGGTATGGACGTGATGCAGAACTGGCCCTTCGGGCACGGCAAGCCCCTGATGCGCACGATGATGCTGCTGGCGCAAGGACAGATGGAGCCCCCCGAGTATCTGGAGCGAGAATTCCGCCGGCTGTTTTACGGCGAGGGAGATCGTGTGGCGCCGCCATTCGGATCGGCCATCATGTGCGACGAGGGGCAAGGGGACAAATGGACGCTGCAGGCCCTGCGCGATTGGCTGCATGCCCGCGGTATCAACCCGCTCTACGACGAGAACGATCCCGAAGACCAGTTCGGACGCCTGCTCGTGCTGGCGGCGGAGCTTGCTTCCGCCCGCCCGGACTGGCTGGCGGAGTTTTTGGGCGACCACCTGCTGTGCTGGTCGGGCCGATTCCTGGAGCTGTTCCAGACAGACAACTTGCCCGCTACTTACCGTGGTCTGGCCATGCTCACCGCCATAACGCTGGAGGATGCGCAGGAAACCTTGGGTATCATTCCGGCAGAGCGCAAGTTCTACATCTAGCCTCGGACAGTTTTCGGACAAAGCGCAAAGGACAAGCGCTACATCCCCAAATCGAAACCTGTGAAGCCATTCGAATTCAGACGGGTATACGGGCTGAAGTCGGGGTTGTGGGAGCTTGCGTGCCAACAGGGGGAGGAAAGCCGTGATCGTATGCATCGCTTTCGTTGTCGTGCTGCTTGCGGCATACCTGTTCGCCATCATGCCTGGTCGTCCTGCGCACGAAGCGGTCGAGCCGTTTGAGCAGACCTACGTGGCTCATCGGGGTTTGTTCGACAACGCGGGCGATGCCCCCGAAAACTCGATGCGCGCATTCCAGCAGGCGATCGATGCGGGATACGCAATCGAGCTGGACGTGCAGCTTACCGCTGATGGCACCGTGGTGGTAACTCACGACAAGTCCCAGCTCCGCGTGGCGGGTGTGGACATGCTCATCACGGAAATGACCGAAGAGGAAGTTGCACAGCTGCGCCTTTTTAGGACAGACCAGGGCGTGCCCACATTCGAGGAGGTGCTCGACCTCATCGACGGGCAGGTTCCGTTGCTCGTGGAGCTCAAGGTGGGTGCGGACGGTGATGCCGCCGCGCTTTCGGAGGCGACCGCGAAGCTCTTGGACGGCTACGAAGGCCACTATGTGGTCCAGTCGTTTAACCCCTTCGCGTTGCGGTGGTTCAAAAGCAACCGCCCCGACGTGGTACGCGGGATACTCTCGGCGGACTTCTACAACTACTACGACCCCGACGCGGAAGTGCAAGTGACGGGCGCAAGCGCGTTCGTCCTGTCGAACATGCTTGCCAACGTGATCGCGCGGCCGAACTTCATCTCCTACGAGGTGACCGGTTACAGGCAGCCGACTTTCGCGCTGGTGCACAAGGTCACGGGTGTCGACTGCTTAGCGTGGACCATCCGAACGCCCGACGAGCTGACCCTCGCCCGGTCCGAAGGTGCCCAAGGCATCGTCTTCGATAGCTTCATTCCCAAGGAGTAGCACGTGATGATTGCGAGCTACATGTTGCGGAAGAATTCCGCGTACGACATACCGAACCCACTCACTATCTTGTCGAGCGTGTCGATTCCGAAATTGCGGTTTCCCTTTTCGATATCAGCCAGATAGCTGCGGTTAAGCCCCACCATCAGCGCGAACTGCTGCTGTGTGATGCCGTTTTCGTGTCGCAGCTCCTTTGTTCGCTTCGCCACGCGATCTCGTATTTCAGGTCGAGTATCCATACCCCAAGTCTGGATTGAGGCCTTCAAAACGTGTATGCTATCAGAAACAATCGCATGGAAAATCATAGCTGGCAGCTAACAAATTGTTAGCTGCCAGGGTCTATATTAAACCGATTGGGGTAGTGCTGGAATAGGTGGGTGTTTTCATGAACAGGCGGTATACGCTTCGAGAAAGAGCTGGATACTGGTTCGATAATTTCATGATGCAGGGAGTTCTTTCCAAGGTCAAAGTCCTTCTCGTGGTAACGCTTGCATTTGTGCTGGTAATTGGATTGCTTGCTGCTGTGGCTAAAGGTGGATTCGGCGAGGCGGGAGATAACAGTCTTTTCATAACCTTGATGTACGTATTGGGCAAGGGAGGACTGAATGGGTCAGAGGGTTCTCCCATGTACATTGTGCTGATGCTTATAGCCATCCTGTATTGCATCTTCTTTACGTCGATGCTCATCGGTTTTATCAACCAGGGTATTCGGACTAAAACAGATGAGTTGGGAACAGGCCAGAGCAAGGTAATAGAATCTGGTCATACGCTCATTCTTGGCTTCAATAGTGCGACACTTGTTCTTTTGGGGGAACTCATTGAGGCAAACCGAAACCAGCTCAAACCTGAGACAGTTGTAATCCTCGACGAAATCGACCGATCCGAGATGGCAGATGTGATAGCACGAAAGCTAGGGCCATCACGAAAGAGGCGCCAACTTAAGCTCACATGCAGAACGGGGTCGATCTACCGCTTTGACGATTTGCGCCGCTGCTCACTGGAGACGTGCCGAAACGTTATCGTGAGCTCGAATAACGATTTCGATACCGTGAAAGCCATCATTGCATGTTCTCACATCCTCAACGAAAGCGACGTTGACAACGATCCCTACATTGTAGCGGCGATTCATGGAGAGGATGCTGTAGACGAATCCCGCATAGCAGGTCGAAGCAGTAGAGCAATCGAACGCCTGGAGATTCTTCCTTTGAACGAGATCATATCCAGGATTATGGTGCATACTTCACGGCAACCTGGATTGTCAGATGTATTCACAGAGTTGTTCAACTTTGCCGATGATGAGTTTTACATTGTCGATGAGGATCCCAGCTTTCCCAAGTTCTATGGGAAGAATGTGGAAGAAATCAATCGCTATCTGAAGTCGTCTTATGCCATTGGGGTGCGCAAAGCAGATGGGACTATTGCGATTGGCGAGCCATGTAGAACGACTTTCGGCAAAGGTGACTCCCTGATACTCGTGCAGGAGGATGACGATGCACTGCAAGTACTCGATATCCCAGCAGATGTGATTCCGACGTCAGGACGCAAATCTCCTGCTGTTGGAGGGGTGTGCATTCTCATACTAGGTGTCAATGGATATCTCGACCTTGTGTTACGCGAGTATGCGAACTACCTACATGGGGGCTCGACTATCTGCATATCGGATAGACAAGGGGTTTTGTCATCGGTGGTTTCTGCTGACACGATGGTTGCCTTGGAACGCAAAGGTATCACTTTGAGGACTTCTGATGCTGACGTGCGGAAAAGAAAGGAATTACGGGCATTGCTTTGCGAGCTCGATCCATCTTCCGTTGTCGTTCTGCAAGACCATGATGAGGATAAACGCGAATCCGAAGACGAGAACACGGTCAGACTGCTTCTTTATCTGAGGGATTTTCGAAGTGAAACGAAAGCGAACTTCAGCATTACCAGCGAGATGCATCGCATGAGGAATAGAGAGTTGGTTGCGGCGACTGGGACCGAGGACTTCATCATCGGCAGGCATCTGTCGTCACTGCTCATTGCTCAGATATCACAGCAGCGTTCCATGGCGCCTTTGTTCGAGAATCTACTGTCTAACGAAGGGTATGAAATCTACATGAAGGCTGCGTCTCAGTATGTTGCCCTCAACCAACCTCTTGATCTTTTCTCCGTTGGCCAAGCTGTATCAAATACTGGAGACATTCTCATTGGAGTGCGGCAGAAGGATGGTGACAGCTACCGAGTTGCCGATATCAATCCAGTGAAATACGAAGCAGATGGATTCACTCTTGCTCAATATGTATTCACGGAAGATGATTACCTGGTTGTGCTTGCAAGAGAATAGACCGCAAGTCTGCGTTGAGTTTCAGGTTGGCCATTTGCCGACCAAATAAGATGAACATCATGCTCGCTATATGCTGCGGTGCAAAGATGCAAGCATGCAGAGGCTGCTGTGATGTCAGCTCCTAGTCGTTCTTGTCTTTATTCGACGACCAAATTCCGATTGCGGCAAAAAGAGGAAAGATAAATAAAAATGCAAGGGCATACCATGGGCTATCACCGTCGCCTGAGGCGCTGCCCATGAAAATGCCCACAGCGAACATCATTATCCCTAAAGCACCAAGTGCCAAAGAGATGAGGAGTTTGGTTTTCCATATCGCAGCTTCTGATGCACGCTCGCGTTGCTCGTTGTCGTACCTTAGCTGATCTCGTTTTGTGATTTCTCGCTGAATGAGAACCTCTTTGAAAGCGACGGGGTCGACCATAATCCTATTGCCACAATAAGGGCAGAAGCGCTGAAGATTGTCTAAATCGAGGGTGAGAGGCGCCCCGCACTGAGTGCAATGCATGTCCAGTCCGCTTTGTGCTTCAGGGCGGTTGGTGGGCTGTTGCGACCTAGGATTGCCTGCAAGCTCTCCATCGGAAAAGCCTGCTTCCCCAGAAGGGGAAACGTTACCTCTCAATGTGGCTATGATGTTTGAGATGCTCATCAGCGTTTCTATAGTCCTTTGCGAACGAACCGGCTCTGCTGAAGTGCAAGCTCGGCACAATGGAACTTGAATAGAATGTATGTTATCAGAAACTATGGCCTTTAGATTTACGAGCAATGATCATGTTGTAGCAGGTCAATGGATTTCGGCTTTTTGAAAGGCTATCAGTCGTCATAAGCGATCCGAAAGTAATCCAGCCAGCTCTTGAAGCGGTCTTGGAGGGCGAGGCATTCCTTGAACATGAGGAGTCTTCCCGCGCGGCCGTTGCCATCCTGGAAGGGGTGGATTTGCTCAAAACGGACGTGGGAGCTTGTGTCCAGCCGTTTGCATGCAAGCGCAATGTGTCATCAGTTCGGCGTTGTTGGATTTCCATGATACTTCGACTCTTCCTTCGCTATCAGAAGGTGACGGTTTCGATTGTGGTGCCTGTTCTTACGGAGGTCGTATACAATGGAATGACATATTCGAATGGCGGAGGTACGCATGGATCAAGAATCGATGGACGAGTTCTTTCGGATGGTGGGATTCGACCCGGACAAGCAAGGAAACGCCGATGCGGGGTCTGATTCTGGGAATCAGGATCGCGAGCGCAGAGGGCAAGGCGCTCATCAGCAGCGTGCGACCAGCGCCACCAACGCGGATGGCGGTCGGTCTCGGGAGCGCCAGCCTCGTGGTGGCAGTCCAGATGACAACATGAGCTGGGGCGAGGTCATCGCGAGCATGATCGGATTCAACCCGTTCGGCGGATCCGGCCAACGCGGGTCGGATGATTCTGATTCGGGGGATTCGCGTGGTGGGCGACCCCGCTTCGTGATCGATGACGACAAGAACCCGTTCGCCAAATGGTCGAAGCGCGGGCTCGTGTTGGGCGCGATCGTGTTCGTTCTGGTGCTGGCGTTTCTGTACTGGTGGTTCCATCCGCCTATCAACATCCACAGCACCGATTTCTGGTTCATACTGTTCGTTCTGGTGCTTATACCAGCGTTCGTGACGTTTCGCACGCTTTCGTGGCGCGCTACAAGGACCACGGGCAAGCGGGAGGCAAGCCCCGCCCGCTCGAAGCGCTTCAGATGGGCGAGCTACATCCCCCTTGCCGTGATGATCTTCTTTGTGATCGGCACATTTGCCATGTGGTCGTTCTGGCCGGGCAACGCACATCGCTATGCGACCATCTTGGAGGTGGAGGACTGCGACTTTGCCACCGACATCCAGGAAGTGGACTACAATTCCATCCCCGTGATCGACCGCTCATCTGCGGTCATCCTGGGCAACCGCACACTCGGCGAAATCCCCGACTACGTGAGCCAGTTCGAGATTTCGTCGGTGTACTCGCAGATCAACTATCAGAACAGGCCCGTTCGCGTCAGCCCGCTGAATTATGCCGACGTGTTCAAGTGGTTCACGAACATGAACACCGGCGTGCCTGCATACGTGCTTGTGGACATGCCCAGCCAGGACACCAAGATCGTGCGCTTGGACAAGCCCATGCACTACGTGGAAAGCGACCTGCTCAACCGCAACATCGACCGCTACGTGCAGCTGAAGTACCCCACCTATTACTTCGACGAGAAGGCGTTCGAAATCGACGAGGAAGGAACGCCCTGGTGGGTGTGCCCGGTGCAGACGCGTACCATCGGCCTGTTCGGGGGTGAGACGATTATTCGCGTGGTGCTGGTGAATGCCTGCACGGGCGAGTGCCAGGACTATGCCATCGAAGATTGCCCGCAGTGGGTCGACCGTGCCTATCCCAGCGACCTGCTGGTGCAGCAGTACAACTGGCGCGGCCGCTACACCAATGGCTGGCTGAACTCCTGGATTGGCCAGAAGGGCGTGGTGCAGACCACTCCCGGCACCGACGGCCAGTTGGGCTACAACTACATCGCAAAAGACGATGACGTGTGGGTCTACACCGGTGTCACGTCTGCCACTGCCGACAACGCCATCGTGGGCTTCGTGCTCGCCAACCAGCGTACGGCCGAGGCGCACTACTACAGCGTGGCGGGTGCCACCGAGGATTCGGCCATGCGGTCTGCTGAAGGCCAAGTGCAGAACCTGCGCTACGAAGCCACGTTCCCGCTGCTACTGAACATCAACGGCCAACCCACGTACTTCATGGCGCTGAAGGACAGCGCAGGCCTGGCGAAGAAGTTCGCAATGCTCGACATTCAGCGCTACCAGAACGTGGCGGTGGGCGATACCGTCTCCGAAACCCAGAAATCGTACAAGGCGTTGCTGGTCACCAATGGGGCCATCGATACCAGCGCCTCGGAGGATTCGATCAAGACGGCTACAGGAACCATCGATGTCATGACCGAAGCCGTGGTCGATGGTAACTCGCACTTCTACATCAAGCTCGACAGCTCCGATGCCATCTTCGACTTTGCGCTACCCGGGCAAATCGAGGTCGTGGGCTTCAAGGAAGGTGATGTGGTTACCATCACCTACGTGGAAAGCGAGCCCACATCCGCCGCGCAGACCATAGCGGGAGCTGGGCAGGACAGCGCCGGAACGGAAGATGCACAGGTCGGGCAAGAACCCTCTTCTGATGCTGGGGGAACTACCGACGCCTCAACAGGCGGTGCATCTGCCAGCGGCAATGGGGCTGATGGACAATCCGAGCCGGTTCCCCCCGTAGACGGTGGCGAGTACGGGGAAGGCTAGCGGGTTGCGTTAGCTTCAAACCGCATTATCCTTGTGGGCATGGGAAACACTGCTACAGTCATATTCGATTTCGACGGGACGCTGCACGACTGCATGGTCATCTATCGCGAAGCGTTGCAGCAAGGTTATGATTGGTTGGTAGGGCAGGGGAAAGCTCCACCTTGCCAGCTGCCCGAAGAGCGGATGCGCGCCAACATCGGGCTCACTGTGCAAGAGGCATGGGGAGCTATGTGCCCAGATGTTCCCTGGAACGTTTCTCGGCATGCCGCTGCACGAGTTGGCCGTATCATGGACGAGCTCATCGAAACGGGCGAAGCGCGCCTGTACGCAGGTGTTCCCGAAATGCTGTCCCAACTTAGAGGGCAAGGTCACACGCTCGTGTTTCTTAGCAACTGTCGCATCTCGTACTGTGAAAAGGCGCGCCGTGCCTTCGGCTTCGACGAGTGGTTCGACAATCGCTACTACACGGCGGAAGCGTTCGGAGAAGCCCCGAAAGAGCAGATCTTCGAGGTCATCCGCCGCGATGTTGCCGGCCCCTACATCGCCGTCGGCGACCGCCACAAGGACCTGACCTTGGCTCGCGTGCATGGCCTGCCATCCATCGGATGTACGTACGGCTTCGGCACCGCAGAGGAGCTGGCAGACGCCACTTATCTGGCCAGCAGCCCAGCCGAGATTCCCGCATTGGTGTCCCGCATTTGCAAACAGTAGCAGAATGCGCAGGGAAGAGCCGCCCACTTCTTTAGGCTATTTGTGGTCTCACGGGGTTTGGGAGGTGCCATGCGCCAATGCCCGGGCCGTCGATTCGGTTTGCGAGGCGCTTTTCCGTTTTCGCATTGCCCATGCGTTATGTGGTGGAAAAGCGCAGAAAGAAGGACGTTGCCTTGCGTTGGGGCTTCGCGTCTGGCAAAATAGCAGGGCTGCAGAAATGCAGCATGAAACTGCAAATCAGTTCCGCTGCCAAAGACAGTCGGCACCCGAAAGGGTTTAATCGCGCAAGCGGCCAACCGAGGTGGTTGTTCAGATAGGCTCGACCTGTTCGCGACCTCCTTGTCTTCATGGCTCAAGGGGGTCGTTCTCATTCTTCGAGCACGATCCACCCTCTGGGGCGGAACCCGTGTTGGCGAAGAAGGAGGTGCACATATGCCAAACGCAAAGAACGTGGAAACCCTTGCAAAGATCAAGGAAGATGTTGCCGAAGCTGGCGCAATCTGGGTTGTCGACTATCGTGGTCTTACCGTGAAAGAAGCTCAGCAGTTGCGTCGCTCCATCCGCGAAACCGGTGCTCATCTGACCGTGTACAAGAACAAGCTCATGCGCATTGCCCTGGCCGATGCCGATCAGCCTGCTATGGACGAGATTCTGGCTGGCCCCAGCGCATTCGTGTTCTGCGGTGAAGACGTTGCTGCTGCCGCAAAGGCGGTGAAGGAATACGCGAAGAGCAACAAGAAGCTCGTCATCAAGGGTGGTCTGATGGAAGGCCAGGTGCTCGATGCGAAACAGGTGGAAGCCATCGCTTCCCTGCCTTCGCGCGAACAGCTGCTCGCTCAGATTGCCGGCGCCATCAACGGCGTTGCCCGCGGCCTTGCCGTTACCATCAACGGTGTGCCCAGCGGCCTGGCGCGCGCCCTGCAGCAGATTGCAGAGCAGAAACCCGCTGCGTAAAGCGGACCTGCGCGGCCTTGGCGCTGCGCAATGGTCCTCTTCGCTTGCAGGCGGGCCGAGGCGGTGGAATTCCGCCCCTGCGGGAAGGACCGCACGCGGCATAAGCCGCATGAAGACGAAAACCCGGCCGGATAAGCCGGCCCCTTTGAAAGGAAACTGAAATGGCTGTTACTCGCGAAGAGATTATTGAGGCTCTGAAGGAGATGACCCTCCTCGAGGCATCTGAACTGGTTAAGGACATCGAAGAGACCTTTGGCGTCTCCGCCGCCGCTCCGGCCGCCGTGGCCGTTGCCGCCCCTGGTGCCGATGCTGGTGCTGCTGCTGAAGAGCAGACCGAGTTCGACGTCATCCTCGAGGGCTTTGGCGACAACAAGATCGCCGTCATCAAGGCTGTCCGCGAGATCACCGGTCTGGGCCTGAAGGAAGCCAAGGGCCTGGTCGACGCTGCTCCGAAGCCCGTCAAGGAAGGCGCTCCCAAGGAAGAAGCCGAGAAGATCAAGGCTCAGCTGGAAGAAGCTGGCGCTGCCGTTACCCTGAAGTAGCTGGTTTCGCCGTTCTGTGAACGGCGGAAGAAGCCGATGCTGCGGCCAATCCTGGCAGCACTGCGTTTGCAAGGATTGCCTTCGCTCGCGTTGGTGAATCTACAAAGTTTAGAAGGGCCCCAGTTGGGGCCCTTCGTTTTGCTTCGGCTACGGTCTTGGAATGCGTGACTAGAGAGCTCCCTTGTTATACTTATGCCTCGGTTACAGTCATGTGGACAGTTTGGAACTGGTTGGCAGCGCCGATGAAGGAGCCTTGCTCGATGGGGCAATCGGTCCAATCGCGGCCAACAGCCAAGGGGATGTATGTGTCGTCCACGAGTTGGTTGCGGGTGGGGTCCAAACCGAGCCAGCGGTCTTCTGCGAACACTTCCACCCAAGCGTGCGTCTGGCCTTCGCCGAGTTCAAGGCCGCTCACATAGCGGGCGGCCATGCCCCATTCGCGCAGGATGCAGATGAGCACGTGACTGAAGTCCTGGCACACGCCGGCACGCGAGGCGAAGGCCTCTGTGGCGGGGGTGCGCACATGCGTGCTGCCTGGAATATACTCCATGTACTCGAACACGGCATGCGAGGCGCACTCGGCTGCCTCGGCTAGACCGTCAACGCATCTGCCTGCAGCGGATTGCCGCGCCAATTCGACAGCTCGTTTATGGGTGGTGTCGGCTTGCCCCGCAAGCTCTTCGGCAAAGGCGCGGAGCGCATCATCGGGTCGTGTGAGCTCGGAGGGGTAGCGATAGATGGGATGAGCCGAGGTCCAGCTGCCAGGGGTCGCCTGGCCTGCCGTGCCGGCCGCCACGGCGCCTGCGGCGAGCCCTCGTTTGGGGTCGACTTCCACGAGTCCCGAGCTGTGGTATCCCATATGCGTGTGTGGCTCGGGTTTGCGGCCGATGGCCAGAAAGTTACCGAAGCCGTCCACTTGACGCATATAGCGCATTTCCGGTTCGATGATCAAATCGCTTTCAAGCACCCGTACTCCTGGGCGCCTGTGTGGTTGGCAGCGGAGCACGAACGTGTGCTCTACCACGGGGTCGCTGAACTGGATTTCCGTGTCGAATTCGTATCGTAGTTTTTTCATGCCAGATAGTCTTCCCGACTTCTTGAAGAGCGCCCCGCCGCTTGGTAGAACGGCGGGGCCGTGAATCTTTATACGTCGACGAACAGTCCCTCGATGCAATCGAGCAACAGGGCGCGGTTGTTCTCTGGGTCGGGGTTGGGGGCAAGGCCCAGCAGCAGCATGAGCTTTTGCCCGTCGCGCTTAAGCGTGGTGTTCTGCAGACGCCCCTGCAGGCGAGCGAATTCTTTTTGCAGCAGTTCCAGATGGTACTCCAGGCGGATGCTCAAATCGATTCGCTCAACGCTGCCGCCGCATTTCAAGGTGAAGCGGCTGTTGGCGTCATGCACGTAATCATCGCTGCAGCCGAGGAAGGCGTACAGGTAGTCGGTCACGGTCTGCAGTTCCAGCATCGGCGTTACGCCCACGGCTGCCTGGTCCATGGTGTTCGCGGCCATTTGGATGTAGGCGAGCGCTTTGCTCGATATGGTCTCGCGCAACACGATGGCATTGTCATAAGCGCAGTTCAAACTCGTGCGAACCGAGTAGGGGTTCGTGTCGTCGAAAAGAAAGCGGTTGATGAAATCATCTGAGCTTTCGTAGGTGTTCGGAATTTCGAGTTTATCGCAGAATGCTGCATAGTCGAACGCCGGGCCATCGATGGCCTTGTCGTAGACTTGCTGCATTATGTCGACTTCGACGATGACTCGCTCGACGTAACGGCCCAGCCAGTACAGGCGGTTGGTTTTGCTTAGTCCGAAAGAATCCATGTGTCCTTGAAGCCTCCTCCCTGGCTCGAATTGACGATGGCGTTGCCCTCTTCGCGCGAGTAGCGGGTCAAACCGCTGGCCCACACACGGGTCTCGTGCCCGGTGAGCACGAAGGCGCGCAGGTCGGCCTTACGCAGCACGCGGCCTTCTGCCAGATGCACCGGCAGCTCCTGGAAGTCGATAACCTCTTGGGCGATCCAACGACGGGGGTTGGTACGGACCTTTTCCAGCAGAGCGTCGCGTTCGGCTTCCGGCATCTTCGACGGGAACACCACGCCGTAGCCGCCGGCTTCGGCCGTGTCCTTGATAACCAGGTCGTCGAAGTGCTCGAGTACGTAGGCGCGGTCTTCCTCGTAGAAGGGCAGGTACGTTGGCGCGTTGTGCAACAGTGGCTCTTCTCCCAGGTAGTACTTCACCATGCGCGGGACGAAGTAGTACAGTCCCTTGTCGTCGGCTGCTCCGTTGCCAGGAGCGTTCAGCACGGCTACGTTGCCGGCGCGGTAGGCGCTCATCAGGTTGGGGATGCCGATCACGCTTTCGGGAAGGAACGTGGTGGGGTCGAGGTACTCGTCACTAATGCGACGATAGATGGCGCCCACGCGCTGATTCCCCTCGAAACCACGATAATACACGCGCTCGTCTTCTACGAACAAGTCGCCAGCTTCGGCTAACGTGGCACCGGTCTGCTCGGCCAGGTAGGAGTGCTCGAAGTAGGCGGCGTTGTAGCGGCCAGGTGTGAAGATGACGTTGATGCCGCCGCAATTCACGTTGTCCATGACCTCTCGCAGCATCTCGCCATAGTTGCGGTTGTCCACGATGTGGTTGTCGCGGAAGGTTTCCGGGCTGCACATGCGGCATATACCACGGCTGATCAGCGGATAACTTGCGCCGCTGGGTACGCGCAAGTTGTCCTCTAGCACAAACCAGCTGCCATCGCGTCCCTGCACCAGGTCGATGCCCGAGATGTGGCTGTAAATGCCGCGCGGAGGGGTGATTCCGATGCACGGCGCCAGATATCCGGGGGAGGAAATGACGAAGTCTTCGGGCACCACGCCGTCTTTGATGATTTCCTGGTCGCCGTAGACATCGCGCAGGAAGGCGTTGAGTGCATCGACGCGCTGCGCCAATCCGCGCTCAAGGTTCACCCAGTCGTCATGATCAATGATGCGCGGGATGGCATCGAACGGGAACAGGCGCTCGTTGAACGTCCCGTTCTTGTAGATGCCGAACTTGACCCCGTATCGTGCTAGCTGCTCGTTGATACGGGCTGTGTGTGATACCAGCTTCTCCATCTAACCTCCTTTGCCTTTGCCGTGTATGTTCGGTCGCGTTTCCAACGCGCTGCTGCACCACGGCAGTGCGGACAGCGAGGGAAAACGCCGCCCGCACTGCCGTGGTGCATTCACGCGCAGGGCAATCACCTGCCTCTATTATCGCTGAATGTAGGATAAAATGCGTCGCCATTCACATACCTGCTCGAAATCTGACGTTCATGACGGTTTAACAAAAGACATTGACTGCCGTTTCCTGGAAGCATGATGCCGATAACGGTGTTTTGGCACTGCCGCAGATCGGTATGGTTGCGAATGTGGCGATAAAGTTTCCTTTCTGAGCGGTTGGCTGTCAGCCGGCGCAGGTGGTTTACCATGGTGACGCGCTTTAGCCCTGACGCAACTTGGTTCGGGGCGGCTGGTTTCGACGAGGAGGGTGCATGGAGAGCAGGGAAGCTCAAGAGCTATTACAGGCGGTTGCCGATGGCGTCGTCTCGCCCGAGGAAGCGTTGAAGCAGTTGCAGATGCAGCCGTTTTCCGACTTGGGCTATGCGAAAGTGGATCATCAGCGTGGCATGCGCACGGGCGTTTCCGAGGTGATATACGGCGAGGGGAAGACAGCTGATCAGATTATCGGCATATGCGAATCGATGCTACAAGCGGGCCAGAGCCGTATCCTGATCACACGGCTCGATGCACAGAAGGCGCGCTGCATTGCGGAGTCGATGCTGCTGGTTTATCACGAGATTCCACGTATCGGCGTCATGGGAGATATACCTGAACCTGACGGTAACGGATACATTGCCGTTGCCTGCGCAGGGACAAGCGATTTGCCTGCAGCGGAAGAGGCGGCTCTTACCGCCGAGATGCTCGGCAATCGCGTTCAGCGGTTTTACGACGTGGGGGTAGCGGGAATCCACCGTCTGCTCTCGCATGCCCAAGACATCACCGGTGCCCAGGTGGTCGTCGCGGTAGCAGGCATGGAAGGGGCGCTGCCAAGTGTGGTGGCGGGCCTTGCCAGCTGTCCGGTCATTGCGGTTCCCACGAGTGTGGGTTACGGTGCTTCGTTCGGTGGGGTGGCGGCTTTGCTCGCGATGCTGAACTCGTGCGCGAGTGGGGTGTCGGTTGTCAACATCGACAACGGCTTCGGCGCTGGATTCCAGGCATCTTTAATCAATCATGCGAAGGTTTGGTAGGCTGCAGAGGAGGCGGACTGTGGGAACGGAATCGAACGAGATGCATTTCGACTTGCTGGAAGATGCGACGCGGGCGAGCATCGTGCGTCAGCTGGAAGCTGCGCTGCCAGGCGATGCCGACGATATTGATGCGTGCGTGGCGAAAGCAGGCGTGCCCGATGCGCACCATCACAACCTGGCGGAAATCAACCGTACCATCGAGGCGCTTCAGGGTGTGAGTGATCGCGTCCGAAATGACATGCGCGAAATCTACCAGGTGCTCACCGAAGCCGAGGCAAGCGTTCATGGCGTCGACGTGGACGAAGCCCATTTCCATGAGGTGGGCCGTGCCGCGGGCGTGCGCAACGTCTTGAAGATCTGCCTGTTGGTGGAGGCTGTTGACCCAACGCGCATCACGGCGACCCGCGTGCAGCCTGGAAGTGGAAAGATCGAATGCGCACACGGCTTGCTCGACGTACCCGCACCGGCTACCGCCTCTATCCTGAGCTGGGGCATTCCCTTGGCGGAAAACGTGCGTGAAGGAGAACTGGTCACGCCCACGTCTGCCGCCGTGATCTACCATTTCGTGGATGAGTACGTTTGGTAGGCGGTGTGAGGCGGTTCGTCTGCTCATCGCTGGGGTGCCGAGGGCTTGAGATGACGGTGCATTCGAGATGATGCTTCACGGGAAGCATGGACCGGTCGATGGCGAGCGCGCTTCCGCTCGACGACGCGCAATCAGTTGGGTGTTGGTGGCTTTGTGGGCTGCCGTGATCTTCTACATGTCGTCACGCACGGGCGATAGCCTCTCCACTGGCTTCTTCGGGATCGTGAAGCAATGGTCGGAAGGGCTGCTGAACAAAGTGTTCGGCTACCACGAAGACCCGCTTTCCCCCGTTTGCCACTTCATCGAGTACCTGGTGCTGGGTGTGCTGTTGTGCAACGCCCTTGATTCCAATCGCCCGCTGCGGTGGGTGGTGGCATGTGCCATTGCCATCGCCAGCACGTATGGTGTGACTGACGAAGCCCACCAGATACTCGTACCCGGCCGCTTCTGTGACTCGCTAGATTGGCTTACAGACACCGTGGGCGCCTCCTTGGGGTCCCTGCTTTGGCTGCTTGGACGAAAGACTCGCCGCCACTAAAGGTCCATCTGCGCGCGCATTTGCCGGCGCGTTTTCTTGCGGTCACGCACCTTTTCCGAGGCTTCGATTAGATTTGTGTATACGGATAGATTCTGACTTGAGAATAATGCGCTGTGAACAGGCATAATGCAACTCCATTTTCAGTTCGTGTACACTATTTCCCAGTCGATTTCGACAGTGTGATGCGAACTGGGTCTGCTTGGCGGCTTTTCAATAATAGACTTCGCGTGCAAAGCCGCATGTGCGCATCTACGCTTTGGTATCATTGATGGGTATGTTTGAAACGAGATGGCGCCAGCTTGTTCGAAGCTGCGCCGGGATACCCGAAAGTGATGCAGATGACCCAGCATGTAACCGAAAAAGACGTGCGTGCCATCGCGGAGTATGCTCGCATTGGGCTCACCGATGAAGAGCTCCCGCAGATGACGGAAGATTTGAACAACATCATCGAAAGCCTGAAGCCCATCACCGAATACGACCTCGAAGGCGTGCAGCCCACGTTTCATCCCATCGGGGATCTTTCCAACGTGATGCGCGAAGATGTCGAGGGGACGAGCTTCACGCAGGAAGAGGCGCTTTCCAATGCGCCCAAGCAGCAAGACGGCAGCTTCCTCATCCCCGCGATTTTGGGCGGAGGGGGTGCGTAATGGCATTCAGCAGCATGAACATTCCCCAGATCCAGGCAGGCCTGCGTGCGAAGGAGTTCAGCGCACGCGAGCTCGTGCAGGCAAGCTTCGAGCGCATCGACAAGGTGAACCCCGAAATCTTCGCGTTCTTGGAGACCACGCCCGATATGGCCTTCGAGACGGCCGACAAGGTGGACGCCGCCATAGCCGCTGGTACGTTCGACGAGCTCGGCCCGCTGGCAGGCATCCCCACCGGGTTCAAAGACAATATGAACTTGAAGGGCTCGCACACCACATGCGCATCGCGCATGCTGGAAAGCTACGTGTCACCCTACACGGCCACGTGCGTGCAGAATGTGCTCGATGCTGGAGCCATCCCCCTGGGCAAGCTGAACATGGACGAGTTTGCGTTTGGGTCTACCACCGAAACGAGCGCCTTCGGCATCACGCGCAACCCGTGGGGCACCGATCGCGTGCCCGGTGGCAGCTCCGGTGGCAGTGCGGCGGCCGTGGCAGCTGGGTTGTGCCCCATCACGCTGGGTAGCGACACTGGCGGCTCCATCCGCCAGCCGGCAAACTTCTGCGGCGTGGTTGGCGTGAAGCCCACATATGGCGTGGTGAGCCGCTATGGCGTTGTGGCCTTCGGCAGCTCTCTGGATCAGGTGGGGCCCTTTGCCCGCACCGTGCACGATGCGGCCGTCACGCTCAACGCGCTTTCTGGACGCGACCCGCTCGATTGCACGAGTCAGGAATGCACTGTTGATTTCACGGCGAATCTGGACGAGGGAGTGAACGGCATGCGCATCGGTGTGGTGCCTGCCTTCATGAACGCCGAGGGCTTAGACCCCGAAGTGAAGCATGCACTTGTCGGGGCGGTGGAGCAGCTCGCCGGATTGGGCGCCGAAATCATCGAGGTCGATTTGCCAAATGCCCGTGCCGCCATGAGCGCCTACTACGTGCTGGGCCCCTGCGAAGCCTTCTCGAACTTGAGCCGCTTCGATAGCGTGCGCTATGGCTACTGCGAGCCCGGCCATGCCGACCTGGGCAGTCAGTACGAAGCCAGCCGGGCGGGCGGCTTCGGTCCCGAAGCGCGCCGCCGCATCATGCTCGGAAGCTACCTGCTTTCCTCCGGCGTCTACCACAAGTACTACTATCCGGCCCAGCAGGTGCGCACGCTCATCACCCAGGACTACCGACGTGCTTACGAGAAGGTGGACGTAATCCTGTCGCCCATCGCCCCGAGTGCCGCTTGGAAGTTCGGCGAGGTATCCGACCCCACGAGCATGTACCTGGCGGACATCTACACGCTTTCCATCAACATCGCCGGAAACGGTGGCATGAACGTGCCGCTTGGCACAGGCGAGCGTACCGGCATGCCCGTGGGCGCCCAGATCATTGCGCCGGCATTCCGCGATTCGAACATGTTGCGCGTGGCAGCGGCTCTGGAGCGGGTATATGGCTCAGCAACCGTTGCGCCGGATTTCGCGAAAGAGGCAGGTGAATAGCATGAAGACGATGGAAGAGGCATTGCGGGATTGGGAAGCCGTCATCGGCCTCGAGATTCACTGCGAGCTCACGAAGTTGAAAACGAAGATGTTTTGCGGCTGCAAGCTCGAATTCGGTGCCGATCCCAACACGCACACGTGCCCGGTGTGCCTAGGTCTGCCCGGTGCGTTGCCCGTGCCCAACCGTGCGGCCATCGAAAACATCGTGCTCGCCGGCCTGGCCACCAACTGCGACATCGAGAAGCACACGATGTTCTACCGCAAGGGCTACATGTATCCCGACATGGCGAAGAACTTCCAAACCACGCAGGGGCCCAAGGCATTCTGCATGCGCGGCTGGCTTGATTTGGACGTGGACGGCAAGGGAGCTGCAGAGCGGCCCCTGCTCGATAAGCTGGAAGAAGGCGAGACGGCCGAAAACATCACCCGTACGGCCGACGGCTACGTGGCCCGCGTGGGAATCACGCGCATCCACATGGAAGAGGATGCCGGCAAGATGATCCACATCGGCGGTGGGGAAGGGCGCATCAGCGGTGCCACCCATTCGCTGGTGGACTACAACCGTGCCGGTACGCCGCTTATCGAGCTTGTTACCGAGCCAGATTTGCGCACGCCCGAAGAGGCGCGCCTGTTCATGCAGAAGCTGCGTCAGATCTTCCTGGCGCTGGGCATTTCCGACTGCTCCATGGAAGAGGGCAGCCTGCGCGCCGACGGCAACATTTCGCTGCGCCGCCGCGGAGCCACCCAGTTTGGAACCAAGACCGAGCTGAAGAACATCAACAGCTTCAAGAACCTCCACGACGGCTTGGCGTACGAGATCTGCCGTCAGGCGGAGGTGCTCGAAGAGGGAGGTATCATCTACCAGGAGACCCGTCATTGGGATCCCTCCAAGAAGCGCACCATCGTCATGCGCGTGAAGGAAACTGCCGACGACTACCGCATGTTCCCCGATCCAGACCTTGCGCCCTACGACCTGTCCGACGAGTTCATCGAGGCCGTGCGCGCGAAGCTGCCCGAGCTGCCCGACCAGAAGGCGAAGCGCTTCGAACACGATTTCGGGCTCACGGCTTACGACGCCCGTCATGTCGTGGAAGACGGTGCGGTTGCTGCGTTCTTTGAGCAGTGCATGCAAACCGCCGATGCGAAGCTGGCCAAGCCGCTCGTTAACTTGATGCTCAACGATGTTGCCGCGCACATGAACGCCAACGCTGACTTCGACCTGGCCGAAAGCCCGCTCACCCCCGCCCGTGTCGTGGAGCTTGTGGGTCTTGTGGCCAGCGAAGCCATTTCCTCGAAGCAGGGTAAGGAAGTGTTCGCAGCCGTGCTAGACGAGGACAAGGACCCGGCGAAGATCGTCGACGAGCGTGGTATGAAACAGGTTTCCGACACGGGAGCCATCGAAGCCGTGATCGAGCAGGTGCTAGCCGACAATCCCGACAAGGTGGAGGCCTACAGGGGAGGCAAGACCGGCTTGCTCGGCTTCTTCGTAGGGCAGTGCATGAAGGCTATGAAGGGCCAAGGTAACCCCAAGCTCATAAACCAGTTGCTTTCAGAAGAGCTTTCGTAAAGCGGATTCCAAAACTGCCGCCCGCTGGATGCAGCGGGCGGTTTTGATGATGGGTAAGATACTTTTGCCAGGGCTTGCGGCAATCGCAGATCTGCAAGTCTGGGCGTTTCGTGGAAGTTGTGACGTTGGGTAAGATTCTCGCGCCAATTGCGACATCTCGCATTTCTAGTTATGACAGGCATGCTATCATGCTGTTGCTCGAAGCAAACGAACCGAAAACAAACTATGCTATAGGGGCCCGGTCTTGACCAGAAACCAAGCACGAATCTTAGACTATTTCGATGTGCGCACGTCGCGCAAGGCCTCTGCGCGCTTTGGCCACAGCCAATACGCCGAAGATGCCCGCTCAAACCGTGGGCGCCGCAGCGCTTCCGCACATTCTGGTAGCAACCGCAGGCGTGCTGCATCGTCGGCTCGTGGCTACCGTCGGACTTCGGGTTCTAGGATGATGCAGTTTCGCCAGCAACTGCGCAAGCGCAGGGCGTCTCATCAGTTCGACCGTAGCGGCTATAGGCGCACACGTGCGGCGACGGCTTCTGGTGCGCGTGCTGCTGTGCATATGGGCTCTTTCGGGTTTTCCCAGCGTTTTGCCTCGCGGGCTCATGCGCGGGGATCGTCTTACGGCGCTGCAGCGATGTCGGCGGTGGCAAGCGTCTTCGGCGCCATCGCAGGAGCTGTCGAGTCGTTCTTCTCGCGTGGTCACAGGTTGCGTTTCTACGTACTGGGTGGTTTCGCGTTGTGCCTGGTGCTCCTTTGCGTGTCGCTATACCCATCGGTTCAAAACTACTACATAGCCATTCGCGACCAGGCTCAGAGCCAGGCTGAATACGAAGCTCTGCAAGAATACTACGAGCGGCTGCAAGACGATGTCGCGCTTCTAAATACCGAAGAGGGAATAAAGACTCGGGCTCATGACAAATATGGTTGGGTGTCCCCGGGCGAAAACTCCGTTATGGTACAAGGCGTGCAGGCACGTTCCGGACTCGGCGATTCCGATATCGGCATTGTCCCAGCGGGCAGCATAAAAGCTCCCGAAACCTGGTACTCCGGCGTGCTCGATCCCTTCTTCGGCTACGAAGGATAGCATGCATTCGGGCGGGGCTGGGGTGCATGAAAAAACCCTGACATCACGATACCCCGCCCGTTAACGAGCATTTGCCCACGCCTTTTCCGCCTCGACCGTGAAAACCGCCAATGCCTACTCGAAGGAGCAACGCATGACCACCAAAAGAATCGCCGCCATCGATATCGGAACCGTGACTTGCCGCCTGCTGGTGGCGGATGTAGATGAAGAAGGGCTCCATCAGCTCTACCGGAGCACCGCTATCGTTAATCTGGGTGAAGGCGTTGACGCCAACGGATACCTGCTCGACGCCGCCATGCAACGCGTCGATGCGCAGATTGCAGAATACATGGAGGTAATTGGGGGGCTGACGACAGACGAGACGCCGGTGCAGATCGTGGCGATGGCCACATCCGCCAGCCGCGACGCCTCGAACGCAGCCGATTTCGTGGCCATGCTCGAGCGTCGTGGCGTGCGGCTATCCGTCATTCCAGGCGAAAAGGAGGCTTCGCTTTCCTTCCTAGGGGCCGGTTCGAACTTCAAGGGCGAAAACCTGCTCGTCTGCGATGTGGGCGGCGGTTCGTCGGAGCTTATCGCTGGCGTCGGCGGGCAGGAGCCCATCCACAAGTACTCGTTCAACGTCGGGTGTCGCCGTGTGACCGAACGGTTCCTGAAAAGCGACCCGCCTACGACCGAGGAAATGCAGACGGCCGTGGAGTGGTTCGCCCCGCAGTTTGCCACTTTCTTCGACGAGCTGGCAAAGCGCGATTTTAAAGTAGACCGCATCGTGGCGGTGGCAGGTACGGCCACGAGCCTGGTTTCCATCGAGCAAGCCATGGAAGTCTACGATTCCTCGCGTGTGCATGGTGCCACGGTAACGCTCGAGTCGCTTGACCAGATTCGCGACCGACTGGCCTCCCTGACGCTGGAGGAGCGCCGCCAGGTCGTGGGTCTGCAGCCCGACCGTGCTCCCGTGATCGTAGCCGGAACCCTGATTCTGGGCGAGATCGTGCGCCAAGCTGGCACTGGCGGTTTCACCGTCAGCGAGGCCGATATCCTGCATGGCATCATCATGGATGCGGCGTCCGCGTAGGATGCGATCTTGCCGCAAGCGCATGCGGCAAGGTTTTGATATCATAACGAGGCTGCTTGAAGAAGCGGCACTTGCGGGGGCGTGGCGGAATTGGCAGACGCAGCGGACTTAAAATCCGCCTCTTCGGAATGTGGGTTCGAGTCCCACCGCCCCTACCAGGGTTGGATTCGTTTGGGCCCGGTCGGGATCGCCTGGCCGGGTCCATTGCGTGGACTCGAACCGATGAGGTGGAATTCCGTCAAGGAAACGTGCCGGTGGCACGTTTCCAGGAATTCGCCCGACCGAGCCTGCGAGGGAGGGGTCGGCGTTCGCGAAGCGAAGGCCGGAGTCCCACCGCCCCTACCAGGGTTGGATTCGTTTGGGCCCGGTCGGGATCGCCTGACCGGGCCTATTGCATGGACTCGAACCGATGAGGTGGAGCCAAACTAACTACGAGCAGTCGACTTGGCAGTCGACTCGTTCAAGACGCGTTCGCCAAGTTCGAGCGAACGGTCGTCAAGGACGCAGAAGAAAACACGCGGGGCTTTATCGCCAAGTTGTTCGAGCTTTTCCAGGCAGGTGCCGATGGCTATGCACCAGGCTGCTTCTTTCGGATATCCGTAGATTCCCGAAGAAATGAGAGGGAAAGCGATGCTTGTGCATCCGTTCGCGACGGCCAGATCAATCGATTTCGCATAGCAGCTTGCGAGCAGCTCCGCTTCGCCGCGGTTCCCTCCCGACCAGATGGGGCCAACCGCATGGATAACGTAGTGGGCCGCAAGCGCGAACCCAGGCGTGATCACGGCGCTGCCCGTGTCGCAGCGCCCTATGGCATCACAAGCCGCTTGCAGCTCGCGATGCCCAGCCGCTTCGAAGATCGCGCCGCAGACTCCACTGCCGGCACGCAGCCCACTGTTGGCTGCATTGACCACAACGTCGACTTCCATATCCGTGATACTCTTCTTGACGATGCGGATATCGGTCATATCGTTTCCTCCTATCATCGCCCCAGTCGGCTGCTCGCATGAGGCATGAGAAATGGGGACGGGTTCGTTTTATCAGAGGTTCGCAGGCATATCACGCGCTGACCCTTCGAATGCAAGAGAGTTGAAGGCGATTACTCTGACTCAATGCCGAATAGCGTTGCAAGGCCAGACATTTGCATAACGCATAAAACGTCACCCGTGGCGTGTTCGACCTGCATCGTTCCTTCGCGCTTGCTTACGAGTTTGTAGCTGGCAAGTAAAATGCGCAGGCCTGCGCTCGAGATATATACGAGTTCGCTCAGATCGAACGTGATGTCGATGATGCCATCAAGCTTTTCTCGCATGGCACCTTCAAGTGTGGGTGCTGTTTGTGCGTCGAGCCTTCCTGCCACTTTCACGCGAAGATGTTCGCCATGTTGACAAATCTCGTATTCCATGCCGACCGCCTTCCCTCCGTTAGTCCTGGAACAGCCCGCTGCCAGGCTCCGCCCACTGATGGTTGAACTTCATAACCGGGAATTCGGGTACTTTAACGGCAATTTGATACTTGTCTTCATAAACGATCTCGCCGGGTGAATTGGTGTAGACAACGTAGAACGGGTGGTTGTAACGTTCGAGGAGCCACATGGCGGGGGTGATCATCTTCATCATGAGCTCGGCGTTTTCGGTTTTGAAGAAGCAAATCACTTGTTCGTGATTCATGCACTGCTCAGGAAATGGCAGCTCCTCGGCAAACCAGGAGTCTATTTCCTTGAAAAGATCGGCGTCTTCGGCTTCCATCACGTCGTCTTGAATCATCTTCCAGCACATGCTGAAAACCCCAGCCGCATATTGAGTGCTAGCTGAAACCTCTCGGCCCTGAATGCGCACGTACTTGAAATCCACGACTACCTACCAACTCCTCTTTCCATCGAGCCGTGCCAGACGAGGCAACACCCCACCGATGCTTGTCCTGCACATTATACGTCGAAGCGCACGGAGAAAGCCAAAAGGAGCATCAGAGTCAGTTGAGATGATGTGGCCTTGCAACGATCATCGCTGGGATAATGCCAAATTTGGCGGACCAGGTGCTCGTCTACGACGATGGCCCGACCCACGAACGGCAAGCGGAGGTGTGAGCGGTTGATGTATCATGTTTCCATCTTGGCGCAGGGTTTGCGCGTCTTTAGGCGAAGCCCTCGTGCGGCGGAGTGGGTGCAACGTGAAGGCATCCGCCGAAACATCTTTGGAGGTGTTCTGATGGCTACAGCTGCAGAAGCCGGCTGGCACGAATCGCGTTACAACCTGCGTGCACCTTCGCCCGACGGCCATTCCACCATCATCGCAAACCTGCTCAAATCAACGTGCACTGTGTATGACCCGCTCGAGGTCGCCCTCCTCTCGGAGCTCGATGCGCTTGACGAGGATAATCCGATTATCGAACGCTTTGCCAAAAACGGCATCATCGCGAACTTCGACGAGCGCGAAGCCATCGACTTCATGGGTGGAGCCGACTGCGAAAAGCCGCAGTCCATCGATTTGACGATATGTCCCACCATGGCATGCAATTTCGCCTGCCCTTACTGTTGCGAGAACCATGTTGCCGGCAAGATGAGCAAGGCGGTGCAAGACGACATCGTGGATCTGGCTCGACGCATGCAGGATGCAAGTGGCGTTGCCGACATCCAGGTCACTTGGCTTGGCGGCGAGCCCTTGCTCGCGCCCGATGTGATCGAGTCCTTGTCCATCCGTCTTGCGGCGCTTGCAGTCGAGCGGGGAGGAACGTATCAAGCCGACATGTTCAGCAACGGGTACCTGCTTACCCAGGACATCGTCGACATGCTCGCACGTTGCCAACTCAAAGCCGTGGCGATTTCCATAGATGGAATTGGCGCAGATCACGATGCGACCAGGTCGCTGGCAGATGGTGGCCCAACCTTCGACGCGATCGTCGCCAACTTGCGCGACAGCCAGATTCCGTTCAAGGTTGCTGTGCGACACAACGTCCATGCGGGCAACATCGACACCGCAGATGAAGTACGCGCGTTCGTCGAGAGCGTCGCTCGGGAGTCGGGCAACGACCTGCGCTACTGTGCGGTACCCCTGATTTCCAACGAGAATGCTCTCACTCGCGACTGCAACATGAAGTTCCTGGAGGGTCCAGCCGATGGGCAGCTTGGCATCATCGAAGAAGATGAACGCCTGGTGCCCGCGCGTGGGAAGCGCTGTGGCGCACAGTGCCCTCATACGGTGGCGATAGACGAGATGGGAAATCTCTACCAATGCTACGAGGCCGTGGGAGACCGTCGGTTGAGCTTTGCAACCGCGCTCGACTGGCATCCCGCCGCTCCCCTGGAAACGGCGCATTCCCCCAACATCCTCGCAACGTACCTCAGCGCGGTGACGCCTCGTGACGATCTCGAGTGCCGCGAGTGCGCATGGCTTCCCATCTGCGCGGGCGGCTGTCCTCACAAGCGCCTGTTCGAGGGGCGCAAGTGCGCGCGCATCCCCTTCAAGAACGATCCCGAGTCCTACGTCCTGGCCCTCAACGAGCGCATGTCAAAGGCACGTGTCAAAGGGGTTTGACATTCCGAAGAGCGGGCTCACGAGTCGAGGGCCCCCGCGAGTCGAGAGCCCCCGCGAGTCGAGAGTCCGTAGCCGTTTGGCTCGCGAATTCCCTTTGATGCCATTGCTCCAAACTGTTTCTGACGCTTGAACCTTCGCGCAATACGACGTTCAGCATAAAGATCAGGTGGAAATCGAGAATATGACGCATTTTGGTAAACTATGCGTCGACATACAGGAAAAAGCGCGGAGATCGTTGCATGGGAGCCAAGGGGCAAGAGGTTATATGGGATTGCCGAGCAAACTGTTCGAGCCAGCGTGGATGACAAGGGTAAACTACAAGGCCAAAAACGGCGCTCTCGGCTCATATGCCGAGGGGCCGCGTTACAACGATTGGGTCAAGCGCTGTTCCAAGTGCGGGCTTGAGGGCGAGGGGAGCAGCATACTCGGTTGGTGACAATGACGTCATAGGGAGCAGGATCTTCATGGTAAAAGGCAGAATCGGTTTGGCAATCGTGGCTTTTGCGTGCGCCATCGCACTCGCCGGCTGCGGAAGCACGAACGCAGGCTCGGGCGGAGCGGCAGGCGCCGGCGAGGGCGTGTCCGAATTCGCGAGCGAGCCGGGCGGCAACGAGTCTGCCCAGCAAGCCGACGAGAAGGCCCGACCATACGTGGGAACGTGGAAGGCCGATGCGCTGACGCTGGCATTGAAAGGGGGCGGCGACGGCACGGATGTCGAGGTCAACGTTCCCGTAGTCGTCGTGCTCGACGAAGACATGACGGGCAAGTTCACGATTGGCAAGAACAAGCAAGATGTCGAATGGGAAGTGGCAACTTGGGAAAACCTCGATTTGGAACGCGCTGTCATCACGCTCCACGAGCCATTCGAGCTCAAGGGGCTGGAATGCGACCCCGATTGCGTCATGCTCGAGCTTGCAGATTCGGAGGGAAGCTCGCATCTTTTCTACGAATGGACAAGCACCATGGAGTCCGATGTCGACCTTGGCATCGACACGATGCTGGAACGTGCTTCGTAACCGAAACGGGTAATGAAGCGGCTGTTCGTAAGGCCAGAGACGAATGAGAGAACGTCATGATAGCTACGAGTAGAGGCTTTCTTGCACATGCTGTGGCGTATCGGGCGTACGCACCTCTGATTTGTGCTGGATGATGGAGCTGTTCGCGTATGGTATCAACCAGCAAAGCCATCAGGCATGGCTCGGCAAAACGTGGTGACGCTTTTCTGTCTTTCCCTTACTCGGTGATGTCCTTCAACTCGGCGGTATCCTTCATGAAGGGGCCGTATTGCGGGACGTTCATGCCCCGCAGCTCCTTGAAAGAGCGTATGGTGCGTGGGAGGTAGAGAAGGCACAAGACGCCTAGAAGGGACATGCCCGCCATGGCGATCGCCGGATTGCTGCTGGTGTAGGCGATCGCGGCAAAACCTCCGCTGCTGATGGAGTTGCCGCACATGATGATCCAGTCGAAGAAGGCATGGGCTGTGATGGCTCCCCACAAGTTTTGCCCCTTCAACACCGGCACGCAGAGGATGAACGCGAACATGCCCGTCTCCAACGTCTTCATCAGGCCCATCCCAATAGAGTAGTAGCTGCGGAAGTCCAAGTCGAAGATGACGTGCATATAACCGAAGACCAAAGACGAGATAATGGCAGCGCCCAGCACGCCGCCTTTCGTCCCGCCGAGCTTTGCGAGTAGGCCGCCAAACACGAGACCCCTAAACATTGCTTCCTCGTTGATGCCTATCACAAGACAGAAGACGGTGACGAAGCCGCCGATTTTCACGAAGTCCTCTAAGCTGATCGTCTCGTTCAACAAGCCGCCGAGCACGCCCAAGCCAATGAAGAATCCCAAGACTAGGTTGATGATGATGAGGGGCTTCGCGAACGACCAAGTATCGCGGATGGCACGCCCATCGAAACGCAGCCACCTGCCGCCGCCGAGGGCGATGAAGCAAGTCACCGAAACGACCGTGCGCACGATGGCGCTGGCGACAATGGCATCGGTGGCATCCAGACCGGCGCAGTAGTTGTTCACGATGAAGCTGGCGAGCTTTCCAGACAGATAAGCGACAGCTGCCAAGGCAATGGCCAAGATGAGGATCATCTGCCTCCGGCCCGGTTGGTAAGCCCTGATGTCCACAGTTTCGTTCTCCGCCATGTGCTTCCTTTTGTGTGGCACTGAACTATCCCGATTGGTGGTAGGCCGTGCCCGCCATTGTTTATCATGGCACGGCTGCCCCAGTCCATTCCGTTGGGGCTGCAGTTCTCCTCGAGCTTGAGTACGATGCCCTGGTTCGGCCGTCTCACGCAGCCTCACAGTACGAATCTATCCTTCGCTTATTATTGGTTTTCTGGTCTGGGTGCGTGACCGGCGAGCCATGGTTACCTGCGTGGGCGTTTTGCACTTCGCATGCTTTATTTCGCCAACGACCTCCTGAACTCCGTTCCGGTACGGAAGGCATCTACGAACGACTTGCCCAGGCTATGGTACGAGAGGCCTTCCTCGTCGTAGATGAGTGGGCTCAGCTTTTCCAAGACGACGCGGCCCCTTTCGTCGAGAATTGCTTCATCGGCTTGGATGTTCTTGATTTCGCCGGTGATCTGCGTGTGGCTTCCAACGGTGACGGTGTGCACGACCTCGCACTCCAGCGTGAGCGCCATCTGATCGATGATGGGCGCGTGGACGGCTTCACCCTCGGTGATGCTGAAGCCCACGTTAGCCAGCTTGTCCGCATTGTAGCCCGATTCGACGCCGAGGTAGTCCGCCTCCTTCGCTTGGTCGGTGCTCGGGTAGCCGATTGTGAAAGCACCGCTATTCAAGATGCTTTTCAGCGTCTTGCGTCGCTGAGTTGCATTGATGCCGATGACCACGCAGGGCGGTACGTGGCTGATGGGCGAGTAGAAAGCCAGCGTGCAGGCGTCCGCCTTGCCGTTCTCGTCGTACGCTGCGGCGATGACGGTGGGGGTGGGCGCCACCATGGTTCGTAGCTTCAAGTTCCTCTTCGCCATTGTTCCTCCTAGAATACCTGCCTTGCGAACCAAGCTTCAGCCCTTGTGCGGGCATTCTCGCGGATGTTCAGGTAGAAGAACGAGTAGTCGCATCCGTGGTAGCTCGCCGGACCGAACACCGGCTCGAACTTCTTGAATCCTGGAACAGCCGTGATCGCGAACTTCGCCAGCTTGCGCTCCGTGACCATGACGCTTCCGCGTTCGAGGTCGATTGTGGCATCGGCTTTGGCGCGCAGCTTGTGCAGTCCGGGGAACAACAGATGGGGGATGAAGGACCCAAGGTTTAGTTCCGCGGACGCGGGAGCGTCGTCTGTCCGCCAGTTCAGCGGGTTGATGGCAACGGCCCCGGGTGCTACCACCAAGGAGCTGTGGCCCTTGTTCGCAGGCCCTTCCGTGTTCCACGAGACCACTACTCCCACATCGTCTGCGGCCTGTGCCGCTTTCACGTGGGGGTTTTCCTCTAGGTAGCGCTTCGTCAGGGAATCGCCCAGGCAGTAAGCAGCAATCATGTTCGCATAGCGGTCCGGGTGTTCCTTCATGTATTCCGACAGGACCATGAAGCAAAGCCGAGACCCCTGCGAATGCCCGGCCAGGAAATACGGCCGACCCTGGTTCAGGTTCTCGAAGTAGTAGTCAAGCGCGGCGTAGACGTCCGTCCTCGGCTCGGCCCATTCGGCCTCGTCCACTTCCTCATAGCTCATCTCGGGGAGCTTGACGGAGTTCACCTGCCTCCAGAAAGGCGCGAACATGTTGGCGATTGGCTCGAACGTCGTCGCCTGCTGCGAGAAGTTGCGCTTGGCGCCGCGCACCATGCTTCTGTCGTCCACCTCGCAGATTGTGCCCGCCTTGCCATTGGTGCAGCTCGACGGATAGAGGAAGATCAGGTCAACGGCTTTATCCGGGTAATCCGGCTGCATCAGCCAGTGTTTCCGCTGGGAGTAATCCGTTGGTGTTCCGCAAAGTGGCTTCATTTTCGCTCTCTCCCTTCAGGAAACCGATGAGCTTTTCGAGGGTATGCCACAGTCTCTTTGCAGACATAATAATACGATGTTGCGCATGCTGCATGCGCAACTAGGCGTTGACAATTGTGCCAAAGGGACGGAGGATTTGGCACATCTTTGGCATCGGTGCGTCAAGTCCGCCGTCCCCGTGCCGCCGTCCCCGTGCCGCCGTCCCGTATATCATGGGAACGCGGCGCAAAGGCTGAAACGTTTTGTCTAGCATTTCGTATACGTCGATGAAGCGTAGTGCTCGAGAAAGGAAGCTACCATGAGCCTAGAAGATTTCATCAAGGGTTTGGATCTAGAGTTGCAGGAGAAGGCACGTGCATGCGGCAGCGTCGAAGAGCTGCTGGCATTGGCGAAAGAAGCGAAGGTACCACTTCCTGACGGGGAGCTTGCTGCTATCGCGGGCGGCGACCAGCCTGATCCCGAGAACTGCCGCTACTCGCAGTGTCCAAAATGCGGGAGCACGAACATCGAATCGGTGCCAGCTGCGGTTCCGTATATGCATTGCGAAGACTGCGGTTACAACTGGTATTGATAAAGAAGCCCGCCAATCGTTGCGCCAGCGCTCATCCGCGAGCGCTGGTAGCTCCTTCGCGCTGCTTCACGTGCGCTTTTGCATGTTGAGGGGGCTATTCGAACGACATCCCGAAAATGGGTTATCTCATTCCTGCAGGTTCTCGTCATAGAAGCTCAGGAACTGCGCGAAGAGCTCCTCGTCTAGCCTGTGGCTCCACTTTTCCCTGTCGAGGTGGCTATCAATATACTCCGCTTTATCCGCCGCGAAACGTTCCTCGTTCTCTTCTGCCTCGTAGTCGTATTCCAGCGTTTCGAGCCACTCGTCCAAAGCGGCATCGAACTCGTCTTTGTAGGTGTTGTTGCCATCGACGAAGAAGTCGTTGTGCCCTTTGTCCTCGAACAGGACGAACGTGAACCGCGGGTCGTCTTTGTACCTTTCGTAATACAGATCGTATCCGTAACGGGTGGGCACGACCTCATCATCCGAGCTATGCGCGACCATGATAGCCGCTTTGCTTGCCTCGAAGCCATTCATTGCCGTATTGGTGGCGTATGTGCCGAATTTCACCTGCTCGTGAATCTTGACAAAGGGCATCATGGCGACGATCAGGTCGCCCGCCTCGGTTTTGCCACCTGATTCGAACAGGTCCGACGAGCGGTTGCATCCCGAGCACTCAATTACGGCTTTCACTTCTGGATGGTATGTCAACACGCTGCACACGCTGTAACCGCCCCAGCTGTGCCCGAACAGGCATATCGGAAGATCCGGGAAATTGCCGCTGTTTTCCACGAACGAGATGGCATAGTCGAGGTCGACCACTCCTTGCGGGAAGCCACCAACACCTTCGCCTTCGCTTTCGTCGTTTCCGGTGGCGTCGTATGCGAACACGTAATACCCGTGTTGCGAGAAATAGTTCGCACAGTCCATGTACGAGTTGTGGCCGCCTCCGAAACCGTGCGCCATCACAATAATGCCGCGCTGCCCATCGCCCACGCTGTACCAGTATCCTGTCAGCATCTGCCCTTTGTCCGAGGGAAATTCGTATCGCGTGCATTCCAGCCCATCGAAGTCCTCGACATGCAGCATCAGAGGTTCATAGCTTTCAAACCGCTGGTTGATGTTTTGGTCGTATATGCTTGCGCAAAGCCCATACCATGCGCCCACAAGCAAGAGAAGGGCGCAGGCTAGAACAGCTAAGACGACTCTCTTCTTTGGCTTCCTTTTTTGCATGCGCCCCAACCTTCTTTAGCGCTTCTCGACAACACCCCTGGCAAGTGATTATTATCACCTTAAGGAGCTGGAAATCCAATCCCCATAGATTACAGTCTTGACTGCCGCTCTGCTGCATCTCTGCGGGCGTGAGGTGTCATTTCGGAGGCGCAACGACCGTCTCGAGTCGTTACAGGTCGCCGCTTAGGGCTTCGAGGACGAACTCCTCGAAGACCATCACCTTGCCCTCTTCCCGCACTTCGTTGCGACGTAGCAGCTCGGCTCTCAGCTCCTGCTCGGTGTAGGAGCATCTTGGAACGAGGTAGCTGACCAAGCCGGCATACCAGCCTCTCGTTGCCTCGACCCGCGCTTCCTCGAGCATCGTCTTGTACGGTTCGTTCAACGTGAACTCGCCCGTTCCAACGTCCATGCTCCAGATTCCCTCTGCCATCCGCAGCCTCCTTATCGTGGTGCCAGTAGATAAGGGCGTCTCGCTCCGCCTCCAAAGCCAACCGCTGATCGTACGGACTTACTTTGCCCATTTTCCCCCAGACTATAGAGGCTCTGGCTGTTTGGGGTGTCCCTTAGATGGGATTTGTTAATCCGTAATTGATATGGCAATGAGGAAATCGTGGATGTATGACTCATTCTTGAGCAGAAATCGCTCTTCGCTGTCACAAAAGCCGATTTGCCGACAAATATTTGGGCGAAAGACGTCGTATCGGGCCATCCTGCGACGCCTTTCGCATGCATTTTCCCTTTCGCCTGCCTCAAAGTAGGTCCATTCTTTTCGATAGATGTCGGCAAATCGGTTTTTGTGACAGCGAAGAGCGATTTCTCGTAAAGATGCAGGGCCGAGGACCTCACGTCTCTTCCGCGGTTTTTTGCGGGGCCGAATCAATTTGAGGTTGACTCTTATTTCAGGTGGGTTGCGTCGATGTAGGCTGGTTGCCATTTGCGCACTGTATCTAGTGATGATACTCCGCCAGGCAGGAAGAACCTGTTCTTCTCGTCTCTTTTTAGTTTGCCCAAGGATCGATCCAGTTGACTTGTCTGTCATGCCCACCGTCCGAACGCGCCTCGAACAGTTCTGATTTGATGTAGCTCGTTGATGGGTCGATCGACATGCTATCGACGACACCCCAAATCAACGCCGTTTCCAGATGTGCCCTAGACGATCCCACTCGTCTTGATAGCATCGATGACCTGGATGTCGGCTGGTAGCCACTTGACTTCGTCAATGTGCTCGGCGGTGAGCCAGCAGGCAGCGTGGTGTTCTAGAAGCTCGAAGGACTCGTCGACGAACGTGCATACGTAGCACTTCATGCTCAGGTGGAAGGCGGGGTAGTCGTATTCCGCCGTGCAGAGGTGTTCTCCAACCTCAATTGACGCATTGAGCTCCTCGGCGATTTCGCGTTCAAGCGCCTGCTCTGCCGTCTCCCCTTCTTCGACCTTGCCGCCAGGAAACTCCCACCAGCCTTCCCAGTCGCCGTAGCCCCGCTGGGTTGCGAGGATAGTGTTTTCGCGAACAATGATTGCGCCGACTACGTTTACGACCTTCATGCTATCTATCGCCCCATTCCTTGGCTTTCCTCATGTAGGGCAATGGTAACCAATTTTTGCTGAAGACTTACCTTGAATGCCCACGATCATCATGATTGGATCCGCAGCACATCGAGGCATATCACGCCAGCATATCTCGCACCTGTTTCCCTACCATGCTCGCTACTTTGAAAACCGATGCACAATACCGTTGAACCTCGTGGTTCCGTCAGCCGAAAACCCGAAAAACGCACCCAAATGGAAAGTAGTGTGCATCGTAATTGAGAGTATTGCGTATCCCCGATTGTCAACTCGGATTCCTCTCTGAAAAATGCCTAATCAGAGCGCCGATGATTATAAGTGCCATCAACGGGTAAGCAATACCTCGAATTACGATGCGCAATACCTTGAAAAACCGTACAGATTCGGCCCTTCTCGCCAACGGCCATTACAGGGTGGAAGGGGCGATGGAAAACCTCCGCCCTTTTCGCCGACCCCTTTGGCAAACATCGCCTTCGTCCTGTTCTCCATGCATATACCCGTGCTCCTTCCGAGAGTCGGCGGCTGCGGGCATCCGACCCAAGCATACCCGTGCTCCTTCCGAGAGTCGGCGGCTACGGGCACCCGGCTCGTCGGCGGCTACGGGCATCCGACTCAGCAGCGGAAACGCCATCCCCCTGCATTTCCGTTTGGGCGTGATATGTCATACGCATATGCCTTCAATGTGCGATAATCCGAAACGCATGATTCCGCTGTCGGGTGTGGCAGTGTTGGTAGACCAGATTGGAGCACCATGTCAACTGAAGCCCCTTCGACCTTACCTCGCGAGCGGTTTGGCTCGCGTTTGGGCTTCATACTCATCTCGGCCGGATGCGCCATAGGCCTCGGAAACATCTGGCGCTTTCCCTACACCGTGGGGCAGTTTGGCGGTGCGGCCTTCGTGCTGATGTACCTGCTGTTTCTGGTGCTGCTAGGAGTGCCGGTTATGGTGATGGAATTTTCCGTGGGCAGGGGGAGCCAGAGAAGCAGCGCGCTTGCCTTCGAGACGCTTTCGGGGACGAAGAAGTGGAACTGGATGTCTTGGTGGTGCTACATCGGCTGCATGCTGCTCATGATGTTTTACACCACCGTCGGCGGTTGGATGCTCAACTACATCGTGAAGATGGGCTCGGGTGCATTCGTTGGTTTGAGTAGCGAAGCGGTTGGCGATGTGTTCAAGGCTTCGCTTGCAAGCCCCGCGCAGCAAGTTGGGTGGATGCTCGCTGTCGTCTTGCTGGGTTTCTTTGTTACCAGCATGGGTTTGCAGAAGGGCGTCGAGCGCATTACCAAGGTTATGATGACCTGCTTGCTTGCAATCATGGTCGTGCTAGTGGTGCGCTGCGCGACGTTGCCAGGCGCTAGCGAGGGCTTGCGGTTTTACCTCGTCCCAGATTTTGGCAAGCTCTTCGTTGGAGACACGTCCGTCGAGCAGTGGTCTTGCCTGGGCAATGCCATCTATGCCGCCATGGGTCAGGCGTTCTTCACGCTGTCGATAGGCATCGGCTCGATGGAGGTGTTCGGCAGTTACATAGAGCGAGACCATCGCCTGACCGGCGAAGCTTTGCGCATCTGCGGCTTGGATACCTTTGTGGCTCTCATGGCTGGTTTGATCATCTTTCCCGCCTGCTTCTCCTTTTCGGTGAGCCCCGAGCAAGGTCCTTCGCTGTTGTTCGTGACGCTGCCGAGTGTGTTCAACCAGATGCCCGGCGGTCAGCTGTGGGGCGTGCTCTTCTTCGTGTTCATGAGTTTCGCGGCGCTTTCCACCATCGTTGCCGTGTTCGAGAACCTTATCAGCTGGACTATGGACAAGTGGAATCTGAGCCGACGTAGGGCTGTGGTGCGCAACGCCTTTCTCGTCACCGTGCTGAGTCTGCCGTGCGCCTTGGGCTTTAACGTGCTTTCGGATGTGGTGCTCCCGGGAATCGGCGACATCCAGTCCATCGAGGACTTCATCCTGTCGAACAACATGCTGCCGTTGGGTAGTCTCGCGTTCCTGGTCTTCTGCATGTCGAAGAAGGGCTGGGGATGGGAGCACTTCTTGGCGGAGGCCGACATCGGCGATGGCACTCGGTTCCCGGCGAAGTTGCGTCCTTGGCTTGCTGTTGGCGTGCCCGTGCTCATTGGTATTATTTTCATCGCCGGTTACATACCCAAGGTTGCACTGTTCTTGCAGTAATCTTGTGGAGCGGGAGTGCCCAAGATGCGTGGAATTGCAGTTGAGGAGTTGTTTTCAGGCACATAAGTGCCTGATTCGCAGCGCAAATGCATCCATGATGGCAAGATTTGAGCCGAGAACATGCTTTCGGGGAAAGACATGGCACATCAGGCATCGTCTATGGAGCGCAGCGCTGTTTCAACATACGCTCGGTAGCCTGACGAAACCTCTTGGTAGTCTTCGACCAGTTGGCTAAACGAAATGTCCTTTACGCGCTTGGACCATGGGCCCGAGCGCACCCACATGTCGCTGTTGGGTCGCTGTAGGATCACGCCGCCCTGCATGCCCATCAGCCAGCGGTAGAACGTAGGGGTTTGGGCAATGCGCACGAAGGTCACGCCTGTCGTGTCCACGCTGCCTACCTCGCCATCGAAATCGCCGAAGGAGAGGCCGAATCCGAAACGGTCGAACATCTCGTTGGTCTTGTCGGCCCGTACGCGTAGGAACAGTGCGCGCGATTTGCCGAACAGCATCTGGAACCCCTCTCGCAGGCGCTTGCCGGCGCTGCGCTTGGCGTTGTAGACCTCGCGTGTATGCAGGGCCTTTTCGCTAGAGACACGCACGTCGTACATGCGGTCCACGCGGCTGCGTGTGAGGTTGAAGCCATGACGCCACGCTGGCTCGCTGTACGATTCCAGGTAGTAGTTGTCACCCGAGAACAGCAAGGCGATGGGCGTTTCGATGCGCACGATTGATCCGTCGTCGCCAGGCAGGGCCACGGGCTTACCCGCGAAATCGCTGTAGGCGTACTTGAATTCCACCTTCCTGTCCGTTTTCAGGGCCTGCGCGATGATATCGCACGTGTCGAACACCTCCTGGTAGCCTTGGAGCACGCGTTGGTCGACGAGCACTTCGCCCACCAGGTCGTCTTCCTGGTAGCGGGATACCAGGCCGAAGAGCCCCTCTTGCAGTTCGCAGCTTTGCTGCTGGGTTAAAAAGCGCGACGCCTGGACCGCGTTGAGCATCAACCGCACGTTAGCGGGGCTGAGTCGCTCGTTTTCACACCAAGTGCCCGACGGTCCGGTATGTACCCGCAATCCCAGGCAGCCGCTTTCGCGGATCGCGCGGATGTCTTCGTTGATGGTGTTTTCCGCGGGTGCGCAATCAGGGCCGAACTTCGCCGCCAGCACTGCGCGGATTTCGGCGTTGCTCAAAGCATGCTCGCTGTCGGTGAGTGCCCTAAGCATTTCGGCTACGCACAGCAGCCGCTTGCGGGCGTTACCCGCATCCATTTCGTCTTCGAGCATAGATGCCAGATCGTGCGCTCGTTCTTCCCTCATGGTCATATGGCCCCTTCCGATGGCTGGATCAGCCTCTCAGCGCCTAGATACGCGTAATGTATCAGGTGTGCGTATCTGAGCTGCCAATACGAATGCAAAATGCACAGCAGCTTCCCCCGATTATGTCTTATGCGGTTACGCTACGCATGCGCTAGAAACGATTCTGCTGGCAAGCTGCTAAAACCAAGATACATCCTCAATATATTGCGGCGATTCATGTTTGTCCATCTTTCCTCGGAAGCCGCGGCGGCGTATCCTTTCGCCCATACAAACCCCCAAAAAAGATTCACACGAGCAGGCAGGCGCCTACAGGTCCGACTACCCCGATGGGAGAGGAGACGTTTACATGGAAACAACCTTCACTTCGGCGAGCGCAAACAAGTATCTGCGCAAGCTGTCCGACCAGAAAGACTACTTGGTTCGTCGCGAGGACGAGACCAGCACCTACGTGCTGGCGATGGGTGAACAGGAAGAGCCGCCGATCTACGATTACGCCGGCACGCGTGAGAAGATCGCGGAAATCGACGCGACCGTGCGCAAGCTGCGTCACGAGCTGCACCTCTTCAACGCTCACACCATGCTGCCCGACAGCGACATGACCATCGACGAGGCACTCGTCGTGCTGGCCCAGCTTTCCGGCGAGCTGTACCGCCTGCACTCGCTGCGCACCAACCTGCCGAAGGCCCGCGTCCAGGAAGGCTACCGCTCGGCGCGAAACATCGTCGAGTACCGCTACGCGAACTACGACATCGCGCAGGCCGAGCGCGACTACCAGGAAGTAGCCGAACGCATATCCGACCTCCAGCTGAAAATCGACCTGGTCAACCAGACGAAGACCTTCACCGTGAATATCTAGGGTCCCATCTGGGCGGCCCTTCCGTGCCTGGCAGCTCTATTGAATCAAGGGTTGGTTACACGCTGTTACGTCATAGTTGTCTTGTTGTTCGGTGTACGCAGTCTGTTACGGCTTTTGTCTTCGAGATCATCATTTGCAACTATCGCTGCCATGCAAAAAGCCTCCGAGGTGACATCGTCTCCTCGGGCCGGCGCCAAGGCTCGGTTTCAGGCGCCTCCTCCAGTGCTGCATGCGCCAAGCACGCCGCTCCTCGACGCTCCCGCTTCGCAGCGATGTGGCAGCTTAGGCTCGGCTCGCTTGTCGCATCGGGGCTTTCCGCCAGGCGGTGGAAAGCTGCTGCCTCCTTCACCCCTGCGCTTGATGTGACAGTTGAGGAGCGATTTTGCTTGTCCCGTCGGTGCGGTATGCCCCCGTCTATTTAGTTGCCTTGCGAGGCGACGATGTGCCGGGCTACATGAACACCGCTGGCAGAGGCATGCGAAAGCGAATGCGTGACGCCGCTGCAGTCGCCGATAACATAGAGTCCCGGATGCTTCGACTCCAAGTTCTTATCGAGCTTCACGTGCATGTTGTAAAACTTTACCTCGACGCCGTAGAGCAGCGTGTCGTCGTTGGCCGTACCTGGGGCAATCTTGTCCAGGGCGTAGATCATCTCGATGATGCCGTCTAAGATCCGCTTGGGCAGCACCAGGCTCAAGTCTCCTGGCTCGGCTTTCAGCGTAGGCGTTACGAAGCCGTCGCGGATGCGGTCGGGAGTACTGCGGCGGCCACGTATCAGGTCGCCGAATCGCTGGACGATCACGCCTCCGCCCAGCATGTTGGAAAGGCGCGCGATGCTCTCCCCGTAGCCGTTGCTGTCCTTGAACGGTTCGCTGAAGTGCTTGCTCACCAGCAGGGCGAAGTTGGTGTTGCCCGTCTGCCGCGCCGGGTCCTCGTAGCTGTGACCGTTCACCGTGATAATGCCGTTGGTGTTTTCGCTCACCACGATGCCGCGCGGGTTCATGCAGAAGGTGCGCACGCGGTCCTCGAACTTCTCGGTGCGGTAGACGATCTTGCTTTCGTAGAGCTCGTCGGTCAGGTGGCTGAACAGCTCGTAGGGCAGCTCCACGCGCACGCCGATGTCGACCCGGTTCGATTCCGTGGGGATGCCCAGTTCCCGACAGGTGGCCTCCATCCACTTGCTGCCGCTGCGGCCAACCGAAACGATGCAGTATTTGCAAGTGAAAGCCTTATCCTTCACGTGGATGCGATAGCCGCCATCGATGCATTCGATGTTTTGCACGGACGTGTGGAAGTAAAACGTCACCTGCCCCTCGAGCTTTCGGTAGAGGTTTTCGAGCACCACGTAGTTCACGTCGGTTCCCAGATGGCGGACTTGCGCGTCAAGAAGCATCAGCTTGTTTTCCATGCACGTCTTCTTCAGGTGCGTGTCGGCGGTGGAATAAAGCTTCGTCCCCGCGCCGCCATGCTCCAGGTTCACGTCATCCACGTATCTCATCAGCTGGATAGCCTCGGACTTGCCGACGTATTCGTGCAGCGTGCCGCCGAAATCGTTCGTGATGTTGTACTTGCCGTCGGAAAACGCGCCAGCACCACCGAAACCGCTCATGATCGAGCAGCTCTTGCAGTTGATGCAAGCTTTCACCTTGTCGCCGTCGATGGGGCAATGTCGCTTGTCGAGCTCGTTGCCGCTTTCGAACATTGCGATTTGCAGGTCGGGACAAAGCTTTCCCAGTTCGTATGCCGCGTATATGCCACCGGGCCCTGCTCCCACGATGATGATGTCGAAATCCACGCCTTCTCCTCTGCCTGTATCTGGTCAACATGGAAAGCATACCAATGATGCATGTCCATGTCATGTGCGGTGCTGTCCGTTTTGGGTGGTTTAACGAGCGATGCGAGGCCGGACGTTTCTTGCCGACTCCCTGAAAGCTCGTTTCGAGTGGAGGATTCCATCGCGCTGTCTTGTTGCTTGCTCTCGTAAGGTAGGGCCATGGTGGCGCAATGGAGTATCTGGAAACACCCGTCTTGAACCTACCTGCTTATGCAGGACGGGCGATTCCTGGTAGTATCAGATGACGGCAACAGTTACATCGCAGATAGGTGCACGATGACGAGCAAGGTGAAAGCCAGCCCCACACGTACGGTTATGACATTGATGCTGTGCCTGGCTTGCATGATGGCGCTGCATGGGTGTTCGTTCGCACCGTCACCGGAGGTCGATTCGCAACCGCCTTCGCAACAAGCGCCTTCGGCTGCCGAGGAGCCTGGCGCACGGGAATCGACAACGCCTGGAAAACCCCGCGACGGGGTCGAAGAAGCGCCCGATGCCGAAGCGGTTGACAAAGGCGCCCCATCTGGTTGCCCATCCACGCCCGACTCAGCTGAACCCGACGCGCCCGCAACCTACCCGACGGGATGGCTGGCCATACCCGCAGACGGCGTCCCGGCTGGCGTGCCGGTGCAGTTGCGCCTTCTGCCCGATTTGGACGTTTCGGCACATCGGTCGGGCGAGCCTGTGTCCGAACAGGAGCAATCGCAGCTTGACGGCGAGCTGCCTGCTGCCGAGTGGGGCTATGCCGTCGTGGAATACGATGGCGCGTGCCACGTGGTCGATGTGTCGGTACTGCTGGTGAACCTGCCCGACGTGCTGCCCGAAGCGTGCTATGACGAGGTCTATGCCTATGCGGCAACGAGCAATTGTGCGGGAATGGAAATTCCAGGAATCACCGGTCAGCGGTTGGAAGGATACGTCGATGGAAAGCAGGTCGACGCTTACTTGAACCGAGAAGAGTTCGTGGTGCCGTGCGCTTACCAGACCATGCTAAAAGCCCGGGCCGCCTGCGGTACCCTTGCAGGTCAAGGCTACCGTCTGCTCGTCTTCGATGCATACCGTCCCATGACGGCGCAGTGGCAGCTTTCGGATGCGTTCTCTCGGGCGTATGTGGAAAACCCCGATATCGCTGCTGTATTGGGAGAGTGGTCCATGGGCTGGTATGTAGCGCAGGGCGCTTCGGGACACAACTACGGAACCGATCTGGACGTAGGGGTATGCGACATGGAGGGTAACCCGCTGCCCATGCCCTCGAGCTTCGATGCTTTCGACGCATCGGGGCATCTTGCCTTCGCACCCATCGATTCCGCTTCCATCACCCCTGATGCCTTTTGCGATGCCGTAGCGGGCAACGACGCGTGCATGGCCCTGCATGCGGCGTTTCGCCAAGCGGGTTTCTCTGAGCTTGCCAGCGAATGGTGGCACTTCGGCGACGCAGAGACTGAAGGCGCGATGCGCGCAGCGGTAGGGGAAGACGGCCTTGATTTCGTGGCATCCCTGTAATCGCCGCACGGGCTAACGCAGCTGGAGTTTTCTGCTGCGCTCCAAGCTGTCTGCCCGCTTTGCCCGATGTAGTTGGATGGCTCTGCGCGAGGCCTTAGGCGAAAAAGAAGACAACGAATCGCTTTTACCACGTTAAACCATATGGATAGGCGTTTCACGACGGTTCTTCGCTTGGCAAACCGCGGTTGGCTCGCGCAGAACCGTCGTGAACGTCAGATAATGGCGAATCGTCTCGCACTCAGGTGGCATCCGCTATGCCGACATGTGCTAGGACCCTGTGTAGGCGCGCGTGACGACACCGTCCTCGATCACGAGGGTCAGCCCGGGGAAGTTCAGGCTCTCGAAAGTCGAAGCGAACTCCTCGCGTGATTGCGCATGGAAGCCATCGTACATCGCGTATCCGAATTCGGTGTTTTCGTTTACGGCGAACACCCAGGTCTTGTTGCCGACAGAACCGCTAAAGCTGCCATCGATGACCTCTTGGAGGTCGCCCGTCACCGAAAGCTCGGTATCGCTGAGCGAAGCTGCGGTGAAGGCGTTGGGAGCCATCCCTCCGCTTCCGCCATAGGTGCCCGTGAGATTGTCATGCGATGCTGCGGCTTCGGCAGCCTGGCGCGCGGCTTCCTCCTCGGCAGCCTGGCGCGCGGCTTCCTCCTCGGCTGCCTGGCGAGCTGCTTCCTCCTCGGCCGCCTGGCGAGCTGCTTCCTCTTCAGCCTGGCGCGCGGCTTCTTCCTCGGCCGCAACCCGCTCTGCCACGGCTTCGTCGCGGGTCTGCACGGCGAGGTCGTACAGGTCGTCAGCTTGCTCGAACCCAGATTGGAGCGCGTATTCGTGTGCCTGTTCGAGCATCTCGTCGGTCACGTCCGCCGGGTCGATGACGGCTAGCGTGCTGGTTTCGATGGTTTCCTCATCGGTGTCGGATTCCACGTATACCTGGTAATCCTGGCCGGTGACGTCGAGCAGTTCGCCAGTCGACATCAAAGGCGACGCCGCGATGGTGAAGACGTAGCTGCCAGTGGGAACCTCTATCGCTTCGTCGTCGGCAGTCACGAACTCGACGGTATCGTAATCCTCGCCCGACGACTGCACACCGTGTACACGCACCGGAATGGGGGAGTCGTCTTTTCCGTAATCAACATCAGAATTCAGGTGGAAATACATCGTGTGCGTTTGATTTTGGCCGTTGCCATGCAGGAACACGAAGGCTGCACCTATTGCCAAGAGAGCTACGATGGCGGCGGCGAGTATGGCCACGATACGCCCTCGATGCGGCTTTTTCGTATGTGCCGCCGTCTCGTTTTCGGAGGCGGGAGCGCTGGCTTCGGAAGTAGTGGTTTCGGGGGTCAGGTTTTCCGGCGTTACGGCAGATTGCCCCAGCTCTTCCTCGGGGTTTAGCGCTGCGCCACATGCGCGGCAGTAAACGTCTGCATCTTTGGCCGCCTCGCCGCAGTTTCTGCAAAACATAGCGTGCTCCTTGCTTTGGTGCTTTCATTGGGCGTTAGTATAGCGAAACGGGAAATAACCTGGTTGCGCAACTTGCTCTTGACCGGAATTGCTATCATTTCCCGTGCAAGCAGAAGATGTGGCGCAGAGGGAATGAGTGCAGGCATGGGAAGCAGGAAACGTTCGGCGCGGGCAAAGCAAGTCGCGGAATTCAAGGCGGGCCTTGGCGGCATGGACGACGCGTTTGAACGCGAGCGTCAGCGCAGGGAAAACCGCTCTGCAGAAAAGGAAGCTGCGTTGCGCAAGAAGGCATGCGAATCGAAGAACCGCTACTCATGCAAAAGCGAGGCTGAAGCCACCATCCGCGAGTGTGCCGAACACGGAACTTTAGGCTTGCATACCTATCGCTGTCAGTACTGCGGTGGCTGGCATCTTACGTCGAAGCCACGCCGCTGACACGGTAGTGGTACCATATGCGCATTGCCGATAACGAAGGGGAGTCCCATGATCAAGGAACTGGTAACCGACGAAGCGATACTTTCCATGCCTTGCGAGCCTGCTACAGCTGAAGATGCCGAGCTGGCGCAAGATCTCGTCGACACGCTCAACTCCATCGATGACGCCGCATGCCTTGCGGCAAACCAGATTGGAGTTGCGAAAGCGCTGGTGGCATACAAAGACGACAAGGGTCGCTGTCACGTGTTGTACAACCCCCGCATGGAGCGCGCACTTCGCCCCGCCAAGTTGGAAGAGGGCTGCCTCACCCGCGAGGACACCCAACGCGTCACGCGCTACGACCAGGCGACCTTCCGCTTCCAGGAACTGGTTGACGGCGTGCTCATCCCGCGCAAGCGCGAGCACAGGGGCTGGATTGCCCAGATGATTCAGCATATGATCGACCACTGCAACGGAAAGCTGGTCTAGCGGCACGGTTCAGGGAGCAGATGCCGTCCACTGCCTGTACGTGAGTTAGACGCTACGTGCAGCCGACCGTTCAGGCTGCGGAAAGCTCCCCCCTCCAGTGCGAGAAATAGGCTGAAAGGAACAACCTTTCAGCCCATGAAGCGATAGTAGCTCTGTGGCGTCTTTCCTAGATTTGCATCATCAGCCAGTTGATGAGGGTTTCCTCCACGTCGAACTTGAGGTTGTCGTAGTTGTGGATTTCGTGGCGGTATCCGCTGTAGAGCTTGGTCGTAACGTTATGGCCAGTGTCGACCAGCCAGTTCGCGCACATGTACACGCCCTCGCCGAAATTGCCCACGGGGTCCTGGTCGCCGGCGATGCACAGGATGGGCAGGTTCATCGGCACCTTGCGCGCCCATTCTTCGCCCTCGATGCACAGCATCATGTCGATGAAATCTCGCAGGCTAATGTTGTGGGTAGGATGCGTGAAGGCGTCGAAGGGGTCTTCGGCGTGATCGCGCTGCACGTAAGGGTCGTGGCAGATCCATTCGTTGCCGCGCGCCGCGCCTTCAGAGCAGCGGCTGAACATCCATCCCATGAGCTCGGCCACGAAGGCGGGGTCGGAATCGTGCGCGCCACCTGCGTCGATGACGATATCGAGCTTGTCTTTCACCTGCTGGGTGTTGCGGAAAATGCCAGTGGTGCCGCAGTAGATGGCACCACGCAGCTCGCTTCCGTACTTCGCGCTGAAATCGCGTGCGATCATGGAGCCCATGGAATGACCGAACATGAAATAGGGCAGGTCGGGGTATTTCTGGCACACAATGTCTTTGAACAGCTTCTCGTCCTCCATCATGGTATGCGGCCCGGCATCGCCCCAGTCGCCCCACGTGTCGTTGAGGATAGCCGTGGCGCCATGTCCGACGTGGTCGTTTGCCGCCACGATGAACCCGGCGTCCATCAAAGCCACGATCATGTGGAAGTAACGGCGCGAATGCTCGCCGAACCCGTGCACCAGTTGCACGACTCCCTCTGCTTCGCATGCGGGAACGTAGATCCAGCCCACAACCTCGTCGCGTCCGTTGGATGAGGGGAACTTCACTTCGTGCAACATGTTTACTCCTTATCGGCTCAGATGCTCGAATCGTCTGGCTTCAGTGCAGCATTGGCGCCAGCTGCTGGCTATTATCTCTCAACTACATGCGATTTGTACGGTCGAGAGTGCCATCCTGCGCGTTTCGCCACATTTTGACGATATTGTTGATTATGCAAACTAGGTGCTACAACTCAGACTTCTGGCCGCATGAGATGCCGGCTTTGTGCACAGCTTACTTGCCCAGCAAGACAATCGTGGCGGTTTCGCATGAACGTGTGCGGTATATCCCTCGTGGTGCGTTTGATGCCTAATGCTATACTATCAAGACTTACCTATTGGAAACGGCATTCGGGAGCGGTGTCTTGGCTGTGATAAAGCATACGAAACCAGCGAGCATTCGCGAAATCATGGAAAAGGTTGAAAACCAGCCCTCCTCGTTCGAGGAGTACCTGGATCGCTTCGCCCCAGAGGTGGGCGATCTGGTGAACTGGTTCATACCCGTCGGGTCGCATCCCGACATGAACCGCTACCTCTACGGCCCGCTTCTGCGCTATAGCCAGAATGGCGGCAAGCGTCATCGTCCCCTCATCGCCTTCGCGGCTTGCCGTGCCGTGGGCGGCGACATGGATCGTGCCATATCCGCCGCTGCGGCTATCGAGCACTTCCACACTGCAGCGCTCATCCACGACGACATCGCCGACGAAGCCGAACTGCGTCGGGGGGAGCCCTGCCTGCATCTTACCGAAGGCCTCGGGCTTGCTATCAACGCTGGTGATTTGGGGCTTTCCATGGTCAATGGCACGGTGGTTGACGATCCGAGCCTGGATAACGATTGCAAGGTGCGCGTGGTGAAGGAGCTCATCGACATGACGCGGCGCACCGTCGAGGGCCAGGCCCTCGATATCGGCTGGGCGCGCGATGGCCGCTACGACATCAAGCTCGAAGACTATCTGGTGATGGCCACGCACAAGACCGCGCATTATTCGGGCGCGGTGCCTCTGGCCATCGGCGCCATCGTCGGCGGTGGAACCGAGGCGCAGATCGAGGGTTTGCGCAACTACGGCCTCGACACCGGCTTGGCTTTCCAGATTCAAGACGACCTGCTCAACCTCATCGGTGGGGAAGAGTCGAAGAAGAAAGACTTCCGCAGCGACATCACCGAAGGCAAGCGCACCATGGTGGTGGTGCACGCCCTGCAGAACTCGGCTGATCGTGACCGACTGGTGGAAATCCTCTCCTCGAAGGAAAAGGACCCGACTGTTCTGCAGGAAGCCGTGGACATCATGGAAGCATCCGGCAGCGTCGACTATGCCCGCGCGTATGCCGAAAACCTCACGAGCATCGCCAAAAACCGCCTCGTCGAGCTCATCGAGCCCTCGAACGCCCGTGACCTGCTCATCTCCATGGCTGATTGGTTCGTGAACAGGCTGAAATAGCTTCCCCCTTGTTTGGACGTCCTTCATGACGAGAATCCGCTAGTATGCGAGGTTGCGGTCGAGGGTGCCCGCGGTGCTTGCGCTCTGAAATGCCGGGCACGCCCACGCCTGCGGCTTTGGTAGAGGCTGCTTTAAGGGGGACCGTGTTCTATCGATGGTGTGGAAGTGTCTGCGCAAGCGAATCGAACCAGGTACAATTTTCTTTATGGAACTCATTCAGAAAAACGACACCGGTGCTGCCGTCGAAGACGTGCAGAACAAACTTGCCAGCCTGGGCTTCTTGGAAAGATTCCAGATAACTGGCTTGTTCGACGAAGCGACCGAGCAGGCGCTCGTCAATTTCTGCACCGAGAACGGCCTGCCCGAATCGAAGCAGGTTGACGAGAAGCTTTGGGCTGCGTTGCTCGATGCCACGTTCAACATGGGCGACCGCACGCTGTATCTGCGCATGCCCTACTTCCACGGCAACGACGTGAAGCAGCTGCAGCAGGCTCTAGACGCCCTTGGCTTTTCCTGCGGTGCCTACGACGGCATCTTCGGCGCATACACCGAAGAGGCGTTGCGCAAGTTCCAGATGAACATGGGCCTTCCCACCGACGGCATCGCAGGTGCCTTCACCTATCGTGCCATCTCCAACCTGCATCATTCCTGGGAGGGCAAGAAAGGCCCGCAGAAAAGCGTGCACATGGGCTTCGCCCGTGCTGCAGACGTGCTGGAGAACAATGCGCTGTGCCTGTTCGGCACCGACGAGTTCACCCGTTCGGTGGCTGCCCGCATGTCGAACCTATCGCTTGCAACCAACCCCGCATCGAAGATCATCAGCGCCGAATCGCTGCTGGTGGCTCCCGATAGCGAGATGCTTCTGGTGCATATCGTGCTCAGCGAAGACGAGGCTTCGGAAAACGTTCCCTTCGTCACGTTCGATGACGAATCAACGCTAAGCCTTCGCCTGAAGACGGCGATTCCGGCTGCCAGCACCGTTCCACCGCGTATCGCCATCTGTCTCCCGGGAACCCAATGGGAAGATGCCGGCGTGGGCCGCTCTGCACAGCACTACGCGATCACCTTGCTCGATGCACTCTGCGTCGCGCTATCCTAGCTTTACAAGAACATACGTCCCGAAAGGAAGATATGGAAGCTTCTGCCATTGTTCTAGCTGCTGGTTCCGGCACGCGCATGAAGTCTGCAAAGCCCAAGGTGGTTCACGAGATATTGGGCAAGCCCCTCGTCAGGTGGGTTATCGATGCGGCACGCGAAGCGGGTGTCGGCGAGATTATTTCGGTGTTGGGCCACGGAATCGAAGTGGTGCAGCCCAAGGTAGAGGCCGATACGCAGGTGGTAGAGCAAAAACAGCAAAACGGCACGGCCGATGCCGTGAACAGCTGTCGTGTGGCATGCGAGCATATGGAAGGCTCGTTGCTGGTGCTTTCCGGCGATTGCCCGTTGATCACCGCGGAAACGATAGCCCAGCTAGCCAACGCCCGCGAGGAGGCAGATGCCGCTGTAGTCGTACTCACGATGGCGGTCGACAACCCCTACGGGTATGGCCGCATCGTCCGCGACCAGAACGATCAGGTGCTGCGCATCGTAGAGCAAAAGGACTGCACTCCCACGCAGGCTGCCATCACCGAATGCAACTCCGGGTTCTACTGCTTCGACGCCCGCTACCTGTTCGATGCGCTCAACCGCGTTTCGAACGAGAACGCCCAGGGCGAGTTCTACCTCACCGACGTGATCGAGATCGCACGTGCCGACGGTCGCAACGTGGTGGGCGTAAAAGCGGTCGACATCAACGAATGCCTGGGCGTCAACACCCGCGTTCAGCTGGCCGAAGCCACGCGCATCATGCAGCAGCGCATCAACACCGCCCATATGCTGGCAGGCGTGAGCTTGTGGGATCCGACATCTGCGTGGATCGGCCCCGATGTGCGTCTTGGCCAAGATGTCGAAATCTTGCCCCAGTGTATGCTCCTGGGCACGACGCAGGTGGGTTCGGGCAGCGTGATTGGCCCAAACACCCGCCTTGTCGATACCGTGGTGGGCGAAGGTTGCGTGGTGGACGAAACGATTGCCATCAAAGCAGCTATCGACGATGGCAGCACGTGCGGTCCGCGCGCTTGCCTGCCCTAACGAGCTCATGTAAGCGAAGGCGGGGAAACGGCAGTCGCTCCTAACCCGGATGAGCTATCGTTTTGCGGGTAAAAACTAGGTTAAGTGGGACATTCCACATGAAATGGCGCTAGAATGGCCGTGAATGCAGATCGAAACAGGGGGTAACATTGATCAGCAACGAAATGAAAAAGACCATGGCCGTCTTCTCGGGTTCCGTGAACCCAGAGCTTGCCAATGAAATAGCCGAATGCCTGGACATCACCTTGGGCAAGGTAAGGCTCGAGAAGTTTTCCAATGGCGAGATCTACGCTCGTTACCTGGAAAGCATCCGTGGCGCAGACGTGTTCTTGATTCAATCCGTGGCGGGCGAGCATGTCAACGATGCGCTCATGGAGCTTCTCATCATGGCGGATGCCGCCAAGCGCGCTTCTGCTCGCACCATCACCGCCGTAATCGCACATTACGGCTATTCACGTCAGGATCGAAAGGCGTCTCCCCGCGAGCCCATCACGGCGAAACTCGTCGCCGACTTGCTGACGGTGGCAGGCGTGAATCGCATCATCACCATCGACTTGCATCAGGGCCAGATCCAGGGCTTCTTCGACATTCCGGTGAACCATCTGACGGCGCTCAACGTCATGGCCGATTACTTCAAGGGGAAGAACTTCGACCCCGAGACTCTGTGCGTGATCAGTCCCGACCTGGGGCGTGCGAAGGCCGCGAAGAAGCTTGCCGACATCATGGAGGCCGATCTGGCCATCATGCACAAGGGTCGTCCAAAGCACAACCAGGCGGAAATCACTGCACTCATCGGCGACGTCAAGGGCAAGATATGCATTCTCAACGATGACATGATCGACACTGCCGGTTCGGTGGCGGCCGCGGTTCGCACGCTCAAGGCGCGCGGTGCCGACAAGGTGTACGTATGCGCCACGCACCCTGTCCTCAGCGGTCCGGCATACGAGCGCTTGGAAGATGCCCCGATCGAGGAAGTGGTGGTGTGCAACACCATTCCCGTTCCCGCCGAGCGCCTAAACGGCAAGATCAAGGTGGTCTCGGTGGCTCCGCTGTTCGCACGCGCCATCAGCTGCGTCTACAGCAACGGGTCCATTTCCAATCTCTTCGATCCGGATTTCGCACTCTAGGCATGGCTTAAAAAGCGAACGATCGACGCAAACACGAAGGAGATGCAGGCTGTGCGTCTCCTTCGCTTTGCAATGCGTGCCGTGGAACTGGGTGGCGCACTTGCATGGTTTGTGAGACAATACCGTGTGAGACATAGCACGAAAAGCGAATAGGTAACCCCATGTCAGCACGGTTCAATATCTTGCCGGCGGACGGTTCCGCCGTTGATATCCTGCAGAAGAACCTGGGCATTCCCCGGTTCATAGCCACAACTCTAGCTGCGCGCGGCATTTGCACCATTCAAGATGCTTACGAGTTTTTGAATCCGTCGCTCGAACGCGATTGGCGCAACCCCTATGAAATACGGGGTTTGCGCGATGTGGTCGAAGGACTGGAGTCGGCCATCCGCATGGGAAGGCGGATCATGGTCTTCGGGGACTTCGATTTGGATGGCATTTCCGCCACCACGGTGATGACCCGTGGCCTGCGCGAACTGGGGGCAGATGTGGTCCCCTTCATCCCGCGTAGAAGCGACGAGGGCTATGGGCTCACCGAGTCGGCAATCGAACGCGCCATGCTCAGCAGCCCGGACGTGTTGGTGACCGTGGATTGCGGCATCGCCTGCCGTGAAGAGGTGAAGGTCTTGCAGCGTCGTGGCGTCGAGGTCTTCATCACCGACCACCACGAACCGGCCGACCTGGTTCCGGTGGACGTCCCGGTGTGCGACCCGAAGGCCGAAGAGGATTCCCCGCTCGAGATCTTGGCTGGCGTGGGCGTGGCATTGAAGGTGATGCAGGCGCTGGGTTCCCGTTTCGGACAACCGCACCTGTGGAGGGAGTACACCGATTTCGCCGCATTGGGCACCATCGCCGATCTCATGCCCATGCGCGAGGACAACCGCGCCCTGGTGGCCGATGGCGTGGCGAAGATGAACGAGGCACCCCGTCCCTGCATCGCGGCGCTGCTTGCCTGCGCGGGCGCTTCCGACAAGCCCGTGGCTTCGACATCGCTTTCCTTCAGCGTCATCCCGCGCTTGAATGCTGCTGGGCGCATGGGCGATGCCCAGCTCTCACTCGAGTTGCTGCTCACCGACGACTTCGACGAGGCACATCGCCTGGCTGCAGAGCTGGAAGCGGTGAACGACCACCGTCGCGCCATCGAGTCCGAGCTGGTCGAGATAGCCATGTCGCAAGCTCAGGAGACCTATCATGGGCAACGTGCGCTGGTCGTGTCTGGCGATGGCTGGCACGAAGGGGTGAAGGGCATCGTCGCGAGCCGTCTGGTGCGCACCTATGGCGTGCCGGTAATCCTGTTCACCATCGACGAAGACGGGTCGGCCCGCGGTTCGGGACGCAGCGTGGGGCAGGTGAACTTGTTCAAGGCCGTGGAAAGCTGCTCGGATATGCTCACCCGGTTCGGCGGACACGAGGCGGCAGTGGGCGTTACGCTTCCCGCCAATCGCCTGCAGGAGTTTTCGGAGCGGCTATGCGAGCACATGGACACGTTGCCTGACGAGAACTTCCACCCGCGCATCGACATCGATGCGTGCGTGGATTTGGGGGAGCTCACGATCGAGAACGTGTCAGCGCTCGACATGCTCGCGCCCTTCGGGCAGGAAAACCGCCAACCGCGATACCTAGCCCGTGGCGTGCTGCTCACGAAGTGCCGCGCGGTGGGTACCGACAAGAACCATTTCTCGTGTGTGCTCACCGATGGCTGCCACAGCGTTTCGGGTATCATGTTCCACTGTTCGGACATCGACATGCTCATGAGCACCGACAGCGTGGTGAACGCGGCTTTCGAGGCGCAGGTGGACGAATGGCGCGGCCGCAAGTCGGTGAAGGCGATGCTGCGCTCGGTGGCGCCCGTACGGTTGTGCGCGGCAATGGAAGCGTGCATCGACCCCGATCAGTTGGACTTCGTCGCCGATCTGTATGCCACAGGCGATGACGAGCTGGTGGCAGATGACGTGGAACTGCCCGAAGACCTGCAGGAACAAGAAGCCCGTCTCGAATGCAACCGTCGCAAGTGGGAAGCTCGCGCTGCCGCAGATCCCGAGGGGCTGCGCACCGAAATCGTGCATGCGCTCATCGGCGAGGGAGAGCTCTTCGATGCCCAGCGCGAAGTGCTGCAGGCCTTGGAAGAAGGTCATTCGGTGCTCACCGTCATGGCTACGGGGCGTGGCAAGTCGCTCACGTTCCACGCGTTCGCGGCAGAACGCGCCTTGGGGCGGCGAGAGGTGAGCCTGTTCGTTTACCCGTTGCGTGCGCTCATCGCCGACCAGGCATTCCACCTAAGCCGCGCACTGGAACGCTTCGGCATTTCATGCGAGGTGCTCACGGGCGAATCCACGCCCGAGGAGCGTCGAACGATTTTCGGCCACATGGCCTCGGGTGGAGTCGATATCGTGCTCACCACCCCCGAATTCCTAAGCATCCATGCCGAAGAGTTCGCGCGCACCGGGCGCATCGGGTTCGTGGTGGTGGACGAGGCGCATCACATCGGCCTGGCAAAGGCGGGCAATCGCCCGGCGTATACGAGCTTCTCGCGCGTCATCGAGCAGCTGGGATCCCCGTTGGTCCTGGCGCTTACCGCCACAGCCGATTCGGCCATCGCGGCCGATATCGAGGGAGCCTTGGGTGTAACCAGGCTCGTGCTCGACCGGAGCAGCCGCGAAAACCTGCAGCTGGACGACCGGCGCAACATGCGCCAGCGCGAAACATATCTGGCCAGCCTCATCGCTTCTGGCGAAAAGACGGTCATCTACGTTAACTCCCGCCAGCAATCGGTGATTCTTGCCCGGCAGCTCCGCAAGCTGGTGCCCCATATCGCACCGTTCATAGGCTTCTACAACGCAGGGCTCGGCCGCAAGGAGCGCATGCGAATCGAGGAGATGTTTCGCACGGGAGGGCTCCAGGTGCTCGTTTCCACCTCGGCTTTCGGGGAAGGGGTGAACATTCCCGACATCCGCAACGTGGTGCTCTATCACATGCCGTTCAACGAAGTCGAGTTCAACCAGATGAGCGGACGTGCAGGCCGCGATGGCCAGAAGGCGGTCATCCACCTGCTGTTTGGAAGGGACGATGCGGGAATCAACCAGCATATCCTGATGGAATCGACGCCCGACCACGATGCCTTGGCCTGCGTGTATCGCGAGCTGCGGGCCATGCAGCATCAATCGGGCGAGCACCCTTTCACCGCATCGAATGCCGACGTTGCCAACGCCTGCAACGTGCGCTTCGGCACCAAGCGCATCAGCGAGGCGAGCGTGGCGTGCGGTGTGGCCGTGTTCCGCGAGCTGGGTCTTATCGAGACCCGCTCTACCGAAGAGGGCGACCGCCTGCGTGCTATCCGTGTGGTGAATGCCGAAACCAAGGTGGAACTCACCGACAGCGTGCGCTATCGTGAAGGGCTCGATGAAATGGAAGTGTTCCAGGCGTTTTGCCAGTGGGTGCTCGGCAGCTCCGAGCAGGAACTCAAAGCACGCGTCTGCGCTCCGATACTACCCGACGAGGCAGAGGGATAGCGTATGATGGAAGACAACAGCTTGAACGTGGATGTGCTGGCTCAAGGTGGGTTGCTGGGCCAAGCGCGCGAAACATACGGTTATCCGTCTCGATTCAGCGATGGTTCCGACGAGCTCATCGGTCGTCCGTACATGGGCGAGTACAGCTTCACCGCTTCCGTGGGCGCCGCCGACCCAGCCAGGATCACCCAGGAAAAGACGCCCGAAGAGCGATTTGCATGCCTGCTCGATAAAGCCCGTTCGTACCTGGAAGACGACGAGCTGGATATGCTGGAGCGCTCCTTCGAGTTCGCCAATGCCGCTCACGAAGGTCAATGCCGCAAAAGCGGCGAACCTTATATCTCCCATCCTGTGGAAGTGGCCATCATCTTGGCCGACTTGCGCATGGACGGCGAAACGCTTTGCGCGGCCATCCTTCACGATACCGTGGAGGACACTCCCGTCACGCTCGAGCTCATCGCCGAGACGTTCAACGAGTCGGTTGCGCAGCTGGTGGACGGCGTGACGAAGATCACGCGCGTGGAGGTGGGCACGCTCACCGACGAGCAAGCCCAGACCATGCGCAAGATGCTGGTGGCCATGAACAAGGATATCCGCGTGATCGTGATCAAGCTGGCCGACCGCTTGCACAACATGCGCACGCTTGCGGCCCTGCGAGAAGACCGCCGCATCTTCAAGTCACGCGAGACGCTCGAGATTTATGCTCCCATCGCACATCGCCTGGGAATAAACTCCATCAAATGGGAGCTGGAGGACCTGGCGTTTTTCTACCTCGAGCCAGAGAAGTTCAAGCAGGTTGCACGCATGGTGGCGGAAAGCCGCACCGAGCGGGAAGCCTACCTGCTGGGCGTTATCGAAACCCTGCGAAAGGAAATGGACGAACTCGGCATCAAGTGCGAGATCGCCGGACGGCCGAAGCACCTGTATTCCATCTACAACAAGATGACCACGCGTGGGAAGGGTTTTTCCGAGATCTACGACCTTATCGCCGTACGGATCATCGTGCAGACGGTCAACGAATGCTATTCGGTGCTGGGTGCTGTGCACACCTTGTGGCAACCGGTGCCGGGGCGCTTCAAGGACTACATCGCCATGCCGAAGTACAACATGTACCAAAGCCTGCACACCACGGTGCTCGGGCCGGCGGCGCGCCCGCTCGAAGTGCAGATACGCACCGTCGAGATGCACCAGATGAGCGAATACGGCGTGGCGGCTCATTGGCGCTACAAGGAACGCAGCAAGAAGCGCGACGAAGCCTTCGACCGCCAGATCGCCTGGTTGCGCCAGATGGTCGACTGGCAAGACGAGACGCAGGACTCGCGCGAGTTCTTGAAGTCGTTGAAGGTCGACTTGTCCCCGGCGGAAGTGTACGTGTTCACGCCCACGGGCGACGTCAAGAGCCTGCGCGCCGGTTCCACCCCGGTCGACTTCGCGTACGCCATCCACACGGAAGTGGGTAACCATTGCGTGGGTGCGAAGGTGAACGGATCGATCGTGCCCCTGTCATACGAGCTGCAGATGGGCGACCGGGTCGAGATCCTCACCCAGAAAAACGCGCAGCCCAACCGCAATTGGATCAACATGGTCAGGACGCCCGGTGCGCGTTCGAAGATTCGCTCGTATTTCAGCAAGGCATCTCGAAGCGACGATGCCCAGAAAGGCCACGACAAGCTTGCGCGCGAGATGCGCAAGCACGGTATGGGCATTTCGAACGCGCCTGCCCAGCGTGCGCTTCGAGAAGTGGCGGAAACCCTGGGATTCAAGGACACCGACGACATGATGGTAAGCATCGGCTGCGACCGCGAAAGCGCCCAGCATGTCGCGAACCGGTTGATAAAGTACATGGTCGATCGAGAGGCAGAGGCGGAAGCCGATGCGCAACGGGTGGCTTCCATGGGGTCGAGCACCGGCGTCATACCCCGCATGCTCACCAATGCGAAACATCCGAGTCGCCGCGAAACGCATTCTTCCAACGGCGTGGTGGTCAAGGGCGTCGAAGGCATGCTCGTGCGCTTGTCCCGTTGCTGCAACCCCGTGCCCGGCGACGAGATCTTGGGCTTCGTGACCCGCGGGCGTGGCGTTTCCGTGCATCGGGCCGACTGCCCGAACGCAGTTTCTCTGCAAGAGCACCCCGAGCGCATCATCGATGTGACGTGGGAAGCGCTGCCGTCTGCCGAAACGTCATACAAGGCCGAGGTCATCATCGAGGCCATGGACCGCATGAACCTGCTCCGCGATATCATCGCCGTGCTCTCGGAGCGTGGGGCGAACGTCCTTAGCTCGTCGTCGCAGACTTCCCCACGCGACAACCTAGCCGAATTCCGCTTCCTCTTCCAGGTAAGCGATGTCGAGTCTATCAACGCGATCATCCAAAACCTGGCGGCTGTCCCCGGCGTCTTCGATGCCCATCGCACCTTGCCGGGCTCGGGCCAGAAACGGTGATGCCAAAGTTGCGATGTGCGGTGCTTCGCGCTTGCGCATGGCTCAGGTGCGCCATGCCAGCCGATTGGTTGGGTGGTTGCACAAGCGAAGTGCTACGTATGCATGAAAGAAAGCCATCGAGAAGAGGAGATGCTGATGGCCAACAGACAATATAACGTGTTCGAAGCCAAGACGGGCTGCCGTGACGTGGAGTTCGTCGTGGTTGGTCTTATCGCGAACAACGTCTACTTCATCGAAGATGGCAACGGTGGGGTCATCGTCGTCGACCCCGGCGACAACCCCGACGTTTTGATGGGCGTCGTGGGAGATAGGCCCGTATCCGCCATATTCGTTACCCACAACCACACCGACCATACCGGCGCCCTGCGGGCCCTTCACGATGCGACGGGAGCCCTCGTCTATTGTTCTGAAATCGACGCCCCCGTTGTGGAAGAGGGAACAACCGAATTCGGTTTGGTGTCCGATCCGTGCCCTGTCGATGTCCGCCTGCGCGATGGCGACACGATCGTCGTGGGCGCTACTACCTGGCGCGTCCTGCATACTCCCGGTCACACGAAAGGCGGAATCTGCTTCTACCTGGATCCCGCCGATGCCGGCCCCGAAGCCGAAGGCGTGCCTTTGCTCCTTTCCGGCGACACGCTCTTCCATGCCAGCATGGGGCGCACCGACCTGCCTGGGGGCAGCGAACGGGACATGGCGGCTTCCCTCAAGCGCCTTGGGGAACTTCCCGACGAAACCCTCGTCTTGCCGGGCCACAACAGCCCCACTACCATCGGGGCCGAGCGTTGGCGCATTATCGACTTCTACCCCAAGTGGGCGGGACTCGAGTGATTCTGCGGTCCTTTGAGCTGCAGAACGCTCGCACGAGACGATGCGACGGAGCGACTGGTGTTTGCATGGGGTTTTCATGCTGCCGTGTGTGACGAAGGGCTTTTCGCGGCATGATGTTCATTGTGAGCGGCAGACGATGCCTTTTACGGTAATCTTGATAATTTTTTGTATTAGTTGGGCTAGAATTCGTTTCGTCCGCGTTTATCCTCGTCGATTGGAGTTGGTATGGCGCGCAAGAAGAAATACAACTATTTCTCCGCTTTCGAAGAGCAGGTTACTCTTGCCCTGAAGGAGGCGAATCTGCTTGCTCAGGTTATCGTCGATTACAAGTCGATTGATTCTTATTCCGACATCATCAAAGAGGCACATGAATACGAAACTGCGGGCGACAAGGTGAATCGCGGCACGTTCGAGGCCATTGCCGTCGATTTCATCACGCCGTTCGACCGTGAAGACATCATCGATATCTCCAGGTCGCTCGACGACATTATCGACAAGCTGGAGTCGGCGATTCGCCAGTTCTACATTCTTGACGTTGATGTGGTTCATCCGAGCTGCAAGGCTTTGCTCGATTGCATCATCGGCAGCTTGGAGACCCTGCTGTCTGCGCAAAACCAATTCTCCGATTTCAAGAGGAACAAGAAGTTCCGCAATGCGCTGCGTGACGTGAACGATTACGAGGAACGCGCCGATGACGTTTACATGGAATGCATGCACAACCTGTTCTTGGAAGAGAGCGATGACCCCATTCACGTGATCAGGTGGATGCGCATCTTCGACAAGCTAGAAGAGTGTTGCGATGCCTGCGAACATGTCGGCGACGTTATGGACAGCGTGGTTTTAAAGATCTCGTAGTAGGCTAACGAGACGCAGTCCAAGAAACGTTTCGCGTCTGTTTTGCCGAAAAGCCACAAGGGACGAAAGACGGCGGCCCGCCTCGACTTTCGAGGCGGGCCGTTGTTGCTATAAGGACAGCGCTAAAGGCGTTAATCTGTGTCTTCTTGCACTTTGTCGGCTGAGCGATCGCGCCCTTTAAGGGCTCGTACGGGCTTGGCCAGGGCATCTGCCATGGGTACGGTCAAGTCGCGCGAGGGGCGGGTCTGCCAGCCGAAGATGATCGAGCCGAGCCTTATGGCTATGACTAGCACCACGCACATCATTGCCGACCACTGGTCCAGCACATGGTACGTGTGCATGAGGGCGAAGGCCAACGAGCCCAAGGCTGCGGCTGATGCGTAATACGAACTTGGTTGGAACGCGGCAACCGGCTTGTTCATGAGTACGTCGCGCACGATGCCTCCGCCAATCGAGGTGAGCAGCCCCATGATGGCGGCGGGGACGATTCCCAAGCCAGCGGAAAGCGCCTTGCCCGTGCCCACTACGGCCCATAGCCCCAAACCCACGGTATCCACCATGTCGCTGGCGAAGTCGAGGTATGTGACCAGGCGCCCGAAGTAGAACACCACGATGCCGCAGACGCAGCAGGCGATTATGAGGATTGGCCGCTGGAATGCGTAGATGCCGTAGTTTTGCAGGAGTATGTCGCGCATGACGCCGCCGAACAAGCCCACGATGGTTGCCAGCACCATGGTGCCCAAAATGTCGTATTGCGCCCGGCTTGCGCTCAAGGCTCCCGAAACGGCATAGACGATCGTTGCGGTGAGCTCGAACCAGAAAGGAATGTAGAGTACGGTTTCCAGCATGGTCTTTCGCTCCTTCCCTCGCATCTGCGCAATCTTCGGATGTGCGATTCTGGGCCATTCTCCAAGGTCGCGAAACGCACTTAGGGCCTTTTCCATAGATACCCCAGAATGGTCACACGAAATCTAGAGCGTTCATAGCGTGTGGGAAATGATGGGGGCTAAAGCTTTGACGGGTGTTACAATGCCTACTCACGTTCGAATTGAAGCTCGATGCAAGCCGCAAGATAGGGTTGCGCAAGGGAAGAGGATGCATGCTATGGCCATCACGAAACCTGAGGGTACCGAAGACATGCTGCCGAACGAGGCGGCGTTCTGGATGCACTTCAAGGCCACGGCAGCCAAGGTGTTTGGCTGCTACGGGTACCAGCCCGTGGTCACGCCCGTGATGGAAAAGGTCGACCTGTTCGTGCGCGGCATCGGGGAAGCCACCGACGTGGTGTCGAAGGAAATGTTCCAGGCGCTTTCCGATGCGAACCTGAACACGCTCATCGGCGGTGGGCATGTGAAGGCGAAGAGCCGTTTGGCCCTGCGCCCCGAAGGCACGGCGGGCACGGTGCGCGCGGTTGCCGAGCACAACCTGGTAGCCCAGGGCGCAGCCCCCGTGAAGCTCATGTATGCGGGCCCGATGTTTCGCGCCGAACGCCCCCAGAAGGGCCGGTTGCGCCAGTTCAACCAGATCGGCATCGAATGCCTGGGGCCAGATGACCCGAGCGTGGACGCCGAGGGCATCATCATGCTCATGCGCTTCTACGAGGAGCTGGGCATACCGTCGGAAAGCATCACGTTGCTGGTGAACTCCATGGGGTGCGAAAGATGCCGTCCTGCGTACCGCGATGCCGTGAGGGCCTACATCATGGACCACGCCGATGCCCTGTGCGAAGACTGCCTGCGTCGGGCGGAAATCAACCCCCTGCGCGCGTTCGATTGCAAGAATCCCGGCTGCCGTAGCGTGATGGAGGGGGCACCGCGCATCGGCGACGCCCTGTGCGATGGCTGCCGCGGCCATTATCATGCCGTGAAAGGGTATTTGGACGCCGCGGGGCTTGCCTACGCCGAAGACTATCGCCTGGTGCGCGGCCTGGACTACTACACGCGCACGGTGTTCGAAGTGCAGACCGTAGATGCATCAAGCAACCAGAATGCAATCGGCGGCGGTGGGCGCTACGACAAGCTCATGCGCGAAATCGGCGGCGCAGATACGCCGGGTTTTGGCTTCGCGCTGGGATACGAGCGGTGTCTGCTGGCATTGCAGGCGTGCGGATTCGAGTTTCCCCAGTTGGCTGCATGCGACCTGTTCATCGCTTGTGTGAACGACGAGGTGCGGCCACAGGCGTTCGGCCTGGCCCAGGCGGCACGCGACGCTGGTGTGCGTTGCGACTTCGACCATCAGCACCGTAGCCTGAAAAGCCAGTTCAAGTTGGCCGACAAGCTGGGTGCGCGTCTGGTGGCGGTACTTGGCCCCGACGAGCTGGCGCAAGGCAATGTGAAGCTGCGCAACATGGAAACCCATGAAGAACGGCTCGTTGCTATTGAGGACTTTGCGGCTTCGGTGACTGCCGTTTGCTGAGCAGGCGGTTCAAACGCCTGGATGCCAAGCTAGACAGGATGGCGAAAACGTGGTTGCAGCGTACAGGATAGGCTGAAGGCAAGGGCTTGATTGCGCTCGTTATCGTGTTGCGACCCATCTTGCCGTTGCATCCTTCACCTACACGGGAGTTTTTCGACCGCGCCGACCGGCTTCGGCATCTTGTTCGCCATTTGCGCCGCAGCGTGCAGTGCTTCGGGTGCAGCCGTTATGGCCATCGGCTCCATTCAGCTTGGCGATATACGTGCATTCCCTGGCCGCTTACTTGTTGCCATGACTTGCCGTGGGCACGGTTGTGTGGGCCGTGATAAGTCGTGGCAATCGCCTACCCGATTGCCGATAAGGCGTTTCGGTTGTTTTCGCCTTCCTCGTTTGGTATGTTCTGCAGAGGAGAACCGGTGTTCTCGGGGCGCCTTCGGTGCGTTGGCGCACATCTGAAAACCGCGAAGACGAGGAGCGCACACGTGTCGCTGTATCTGGTGGTGGGATTGGGAAACCCTGGGGAAGAGTACGCGCATACCAGGCACAATGCCGGATTCGAAGCCATAGACCTGTTGGCGGGCGAAGCCCGTGCACGCTATTGGAAAAGCGAATGCGGTGCACTCACGGCCAGGGGCGTGTTGGCCGACGAAGACGTCGTGCTCGCAAAACCCCAAAGCTTCATGAACCTTTCGGGTGGGCCGGTGAAAAACCTGTGCAACGCCTATGGAGTCGCGCCCGACCACCTGATCGTCATCCACGACGACCTCGACATCGATCCAGGCCGCATTCGCGTGAAGCTTGGCGGCGGACATGCGGGGCACAACGGTCTGCGTTCTATCTGCGACAAGTTGGGTACGCGCGATTGGTATCGCGTACGATGTGGCATCGGCCGCCCGCCTGGACGCATGGACGTATCCGATTTCGTGCTGAGGGTGCCTCGCAAGGAAGAGCGGGAAGACTTCGAGTACGCCTGCGACCGTGCCGCCCAGGCGGTGCCGTTCCTTATCGCGAATGGCCTGCAAAAGACGCAAGAGAGGTTCAACTAGGGGTTTGGCCTGCGAAACAAGGTGATTGCGGGCGGGGCCACTTTTCGCTGCACACTTTAGGCAGATCCCCAACATTTCGGGGGTTGCAGGGTTGACCTTGACGTTGCGTCAAGGTGCATGATGCTTGCGGGAGGTACGCGATGGACTCACACGAAGCTAAGGAAACCTACACTGCCGGTCAGCTTGCCGAACGGGCAGGCGTGAGCACGCGCACGCTTCGGCACTACGAGGACATGGGGCTGTTGAACCCCGAACGTGCCGACAATGGCTATCGAGTGTATGGATCCAACGACGTGAGGCGGTTGGGTCACGTTCTCGCGATGAGGGCTTGCGGCTTGCCTCTTTCCACCATCGGCACCCTGCTGAAAGATCCACAGGCAGATGTGCGATGCGTTCTAAGCGACCACCTCGAGTCTCTGCGGGTGCGGGGGAGGCAACTGGAGGAGGCGATGGGACGCACGCAAGCCGCCATCGAGGCAATCGAGAGGATGGATTCCATGGACGATACGGCGAGGTTCGAGCAGATGAAAGCCCAGGCTGTTCAAGCAAACGAGGAGCGCTATGGAAAGGAAGCGCGGCAGCGCCACGGAGAAACCGCCGTCGATGCGGCGAACCAGAACCTGCTGAGCATGTCGCAAGACGAGTGGGACGCGAAAGAGGCGCTTGAGGAATCCATCAAGGTGCAGTTGCGCCTAGCGATGGCCAACGGCGATGTGCACGGAGCTGATGCGCGCGAACTGGCTCATATGCACGAGCGCTGGATTCGCATGCATTGGGGAAGCGGCGCCTATTCGCCACAAGCGCATCGGGGCTTGGCTCGCGGTTATTTGGCCGACCCACGTTTTCGCGATTATTACGATGCCGCCGCAGGAAACGGCGCCACGGAATTTTTGGTGGATGCCCTGCTCGCCAACCTCCCGGAATCGTAAGCGTATCGCTAGCTTATCGGCGAGTCGGATGCCCTAAGACTCCTGACTCGCTCAGGTGGCCAGGTTCCTGCAGGTGATTGCCGGAGCGCTTCGCGTATGCAGCGGTCAGCTGGGGTTCAAGGATGGGGAGACGTACAGTGTGGGCATCCGAAGGCGCAGCAAGCCTTCGCAAGATGATGCAACGTGTGTTACAGTTAAGCATCATAAAGCTTTCCGGGCAGGGCACCACCCAGATCGCCTCACCGATGATGAGGTGTTTTTGGTGGTGCTCGCCAGCATCCACGATCGCGATGCGTCCAAAGCGCTCGTCTTGCCGTGAAAGGATCCAACATGGAGCTCGTCGAAGCCATCGAAGCACGCTATTCATGCCGCGCTTACGCGAAAAAACTCATAGAGTCCGAAAAACTCGATCAGATCGCATCGTTCATCCAGGAGCTCAACGTCGAATCGGGGCTTCGGTTCCAGCTGTATGGCCCGCGCGAGGGCAGCATGTCGGCTATCGACATGAGCGACTCCATGTTCACGGGCGCGGTGCCAAGCTATGTGGCTCTGGTTGCACCCGATGACAACATCAGCGGCGAGAAGGTTGGCTACTATGGCGAGCGGCTCGTGCTGTACGTAACCCAGCTGGGATTGAACACGTGTTGGGTGGCCAGCACCTACGATGCGAAGACCACGCGGGTGAATCTGCAGCCGGGCGACGTCTTGTGGGATGTGGTTCCCATCGGCTACACCACGGAAAAGACGCCCAAGAAGCAGCAGATCATCCGTGCGACCCTGCGCAAGCGCGACAAGCGCCCCCAGCAGCTGGTTGACGCCGACATTTCGTTTGCTGAGCTTCCCAACTGGTTCAAGGCTGCTATCGATGCGGTAATTGCGGGTCCCAGCGCCGTAAACGGCCAGCCGGTGTTGTTTGGCTACCGCGACGGGCTTGTTACTGCCGATTTGCCACATCCTAAACGGAATATCGAGTACAACGATCTGGGCATTGCGAAGCTGCACTTCCAGATTGCCGCCCGCTCCCATGGCATCGAGGGCAGCTGGGATTGGGGCAGAGGTGCTGAGTTCAGATACTCCTCCAAACAGTAGTCTTTGCGCCCGAAAGTGCATTTAGGCGAAAGAACCGAGGGCTTGTCGGAGGGCTTTCGAGAAAGCCCGACGTTCATGATGGTTCGGCAAGCGAAGCTCTGCGAATAGTTATCTTATGGTATGCAAAACCATACAATGCGTAATATCAGCACTGCATTGAGGTTGTGTCGAGATATATAGCCGAGGTTCGCTTTTGTTAAACCGTCATGAACGCAAGAAGCGTTGCCCTAGCTGCGCGCTGCGGCGTCGGCGCTGGTGTAGCGCAAGCTCTCTGATTCTATGAACACGCGGGTGACCTGCGGGAATCGCTCAACCAAACGCCCTTCGATACGGTCGATGGAATCCACGATGTCATCGCGTGTGGAATCGTCGGCAAATGTGGCGTCAATGGCCAGCAACAGGTCTTGTGGTCCCAGGTACAGCGAAAGTATGCGACCACATTCGGCTACCGCGGGGTCTGCCTTCACTATGGTCTCGACTTCGCGTACCTCGTCTTTCAGCAGGCCTTCGCCCACCAGCAACCCCTTGGTCTCGCGAAGCAGCACCACGGCGACGATGCACAAGAGCAGGCCGATGACCACGGATGCCCCTGCGTCAAGGTAGGGGTTGTCAAGCAGGTGGCTGAAGAACACGCCCGCAAGTGCCACGATCAGGCCAAACTCGGCTGCGCTGTCCTCGAACACCACGGTAAACAGGCTCGGGTCCTTCGCGTTGCGGATGAAGTCGAGTGGCTTGGTGTCTCCGCGCGCCGCGTTGAAGGTGCGCAGCGCGACGGAAAGCGAAACGCCTTCGATTACCATCGAGACCAAGATGACGATGTAGCTCATCAGGGGGTTGCCCAGCTGCGTGTCGGGGCCGATTTCCTTTATGTGCTCAAGGCCTTCGTAAATCGAAAACCCTCCGCCCAACGCGAAGATCATGATGGCGACCACCAGGGTCCAGAAATAGAGCTCATGGCTATAGCCGAAGGGATGCTCGGCGTCGGGCTTGTGTTCCGCTTTCTTCATGCCCAGCAAGATGAGCAATCCGTTGCCCGAGTCCACGATGGAGTGGATACCCTCCGAAATCATCGCCGACGACCCCGAAATCGCCGCAGCTATGAATTTCACCACGCCGATGGCGATGTTTGCGGCAATGGCGGCCAGAACCGATGCGGTGCTCTCGACTGGCTCGGCTCCTTCGGTGTTGCGGTACGACTGACCGTCAGGCAGATCGTAGATGCGTGCGGATTCTTGCAGTTGTGGCATGACTGTAGTCATGAGATCTCCTGTGCTGTTGTGCCTGTTTAGACAATTATACGTCTTTTGCCCAGCTATGAGCGTTGGAAGACCAGGTAGGTATTGAGCTTGCCGTTGCGGCCATCAGCTTGAAATCGGCGAATCAGACGAGCCTTGGAATCTATGCTTTCGGCCAGGTTATCAGCCTCGTCTTCGCTGAAGCTATGGCAGTAACGCCACAGATTGGGATGATTCTGCCAGCCGAGTAGATAATCGCCTGGTTCCAGTTCGAGCTGCAAGGTGTCAATGGCTTCCTGGGTCGTTGCCCTTGCTCGCTTTTCCATGTCTGGCTCGTCAGCGAAATTCCAGAGGGAGACGAATATGAGCCCACCTGCTTCGGTGCAATCTGCCAAAACGTGCATGAGAGATTCTCGCAGCTGTTCGGTTGGAACATGATGCAGAAACGCGAAGCATGCACTCGCGATGCATGGCGGTGCCTTGAGGTCGGTTTTGAGTGTGCCTGCCATCAGACTTTCCATGATGTCCAGATGCTGGAGCTCGACGGTGCTCTTGACATCGACCAGGTCGAAGGTTTCGCAATTGTCCACCGTATGGAAATGCAGCGACAGGGTAGGGCAAGCTTGTTCCAGATAAGCTTCGAATCTCATGTTGCCACACGCCAGATCCAGCACGTGCAGCGGGCAAGTTGCATCCATCGCATGGTTACATGCAGGCAGATCAGCGCAGTTCGTGCGCGTGATTGGCAGGTCGTTGCGCAAGCAGTCAGCCACATTCTCCCATCCCGGCCAAAACCCATGACGGGTGGCGGAAAATGCTCCAGCTGCTTGCCGATAGAATTCCGTGTTCAGTGCTGCGAGGCGATATGCAGTGGTTTCGTCCATGCCAGCATTGTATCAAGCTTTGTCGTGAATGACAGGATTGTAATGGAAGGTTGATTGACGCATGTACACCACCAAGGCAGTGGGTATGCTGTTTTGCGGCAAAGGAGCGGAGAGGATGTCGAGTATGGGATATCTTGGTGAAGATACGCCAAAACTGGGCTTCGGACTCATGCGCTTACGATTCTCCTGAACGAGGACGAGAACGGTTGGTACGTCATCGTTCCTAACGCTGGTGGCGTGTACCTGTCTGCTCAGGTTGCGAAAAAGAACGACAACAATGACCTGACGCCGAACAACTCCACGATTGCAAGCACCGCCAGCATGGCCCCCCAGCCTGCTCGTCTTGCTGCGGATGCACGCCCAACACGGGCGACGCATGCCCCATCCCGAAACGATTGCTCTCGTTGCCTTGAGCAGCATGGCGCTAGCCCTGCTCGTTGGTCGGAAGGCTAGAGCATGGCAAAAAGGCGGGGGTTATGTCATCATGTCATCTGCAAGGCTGACCAGAGCATTCGATTGAAAGGAGAGGCATGGCTGGAAGCGACGGGGGAGTGAAGAAGATGCGTAGTGGGCTCATCATGGCGCTCATTCTCGCCATTGTCGCCCTCGTCGTCTGCGTTGCCGTGGCCAAGACGCAGGTGGGTATTGATTCTTCCAGCTCGCCTAAGGCACTCGGACGATCTGGTGGCACCACGGTGGGTTACTCGTCTTCGGACTCCAAAACCAACGAAGTCGGCAGCAAAACCTCTCGGAGAATAGAGGCGCCCGCCCAAGAAGGGAATCGTGCGGAAACCGCTCAAGATAACTCGGCTGGGAGCTCGGAACCACAGGGCAAAGGCACTTTGGGCGCTGTCTTCTTCGACGATAACGCGAAATGGTGGGGCGGGCAAACCGATACCGGTGATTACATCGTGTATCTCGAAAACCAGGATACCGGTCAAGCTGGGATCTTCGTGGATACCGCCGATGGCGTGCTCATGTGGGGAGATGGTTCACTTGTGATCAAGGGGTCGGAAACCACCATAGATTTCGGCAACGATGACCCCGTCACGCTGACGATTGCAAAGCGAGACGGAGACGGCCTCACGATCGAGGCGAGCGAATGGGGTTCCGGCGTCTTGCCTGCCCTTTCTGCAGAGAAGCGTGATTCGATTCGCGATTCCCTGGTGAGAATCGACAATGCGTAGCAGTGCGTGCTTCCGATCGCCGATATCGGCCTGACATTCATTGAGGCCGGTTGAGATCTCGTGGCCCGATCAACTGGGCTGATCGAAGGCCTGCCTCAAGGATGACAAGGCGTTTTGGTGAAGTGCATATAGACAGGTTTTCCCGCTTGCCACCTTGCATTACAATTATCAAGTTTGATGGCATACGCCATGGCCCAAGGTGCGCCCGCAAGGCGCGGGGAAGCAACCAGGCGCGCCTCATGCTGAATAACGACCTGCCCAGGTGGCAGTGAAGATGCAACGCAAGGAGCGAACCGAGATGACCGACTATCTGAACGAATACTGCATGCACGATACAACGTGCGGCCAGTTGCGCATTGAAGACGTGGACAAGGAAGTGACGCTCACCGGTTGGGTGTGGCACAACCGCGATCATGGCGGCCTGATTTTCGTGGACCTGCGCGACCGCGCGGGCTACACGCAGATTGTGGTTGACCCCGACTGCGTCACTGCCGAAGAGTTCGCCATCGCCGAGCATCTGGGTCGCGAATACGTGCTGAAGGTGAGCGGCAAGGTGCGCGCCCGTGGGCCAGAGAGCGTGAACCCGAACATGGCCACTGGCGAAATCGAGGTACTGGCTAGCGGTCTGCAGGTGCTCAACACGTCCGTAACACCACCGTTTGCTATCGAAGACGGCATCGAGACCGACGAAACTACGCGCATGAAGTGGCGCTACATGGACCTGCGCCGTCCCGAAATGTACGCCAACATCAAGCTGCGCCACATCGTGGCCCAGGCAATGCGCCGCGCACTTGACAAGCGCGACTTCCTGGAAGTGGAGACGCCCATCTTGGCCAACTCCACGCCCGAAGGTGCTCGCGACTACATCGTGCCCAGCCGCCCGAACCCCGGCAAGTTCTACGCGTTGCCGCAAAGCCCGCAGCAGTTCAAGCAGATGCTGATGTGCGCCGGCATCGAGCGCTACTACCAGATCGCCCGCTGTTTCCGCGACGAGGATCTGCGTGCCGACCGCCAGCCCGAGTTCACCCAGGTGGACATCGAGATGAGCTTCGTGTCCGAATACGATGTCATCGACATGATGGAAGGCGTCATGCAAGAGGTGCTCGAGGCTGCTGGCGTCGACCATCCCTTCCCGCTGCCACGCATGGAATACCGCGAGGCCATGGACCGTTTCGGCTGCGATCGTCCCGACACGCGTTTCGGCATGGAGCTTGTGGATCTTACCGACATCGTGCGCGGATGTGGCTTTGGCGTGTTCGCGAAGGCAGTGGACGCCGGTGGCGTGGTGAAGTGCATCAACTGCAAGGGAGCCGGCAACTGGAGCCGCGGCGACGTCGAGAAGATGGCCACTGTGGCAGCCGACAACGGTGCAAAGGGCATGGCCTGGATTGCCTTCACCGACTCCGATGCCGACCTGAAAGGCAAAAGCCCCATCATCAAGTTCTTCGACGAGGAAACCTACGCCAAGATCAAGGAAGCGGCTGGCGCCGAGCCGGGCGACCTGTTGCTGTTTGGGGCCGATGCCTACGAAACCGTCTCTGCTGTACTCGCCGCCCTGCGTCTGGCCATGGCCGAGAAGCTGGGCGTGCCTCGTGAGGGACATGCGCTGCTTTGGGTGGTGAATTTCCCGATGTTCCGCTACGACGAGGAAACCCGTAAATACGCTGCAGAGCATCATCCTTTCACGCACGTGCTCGACGAAGATTTGGACAAGATTGAAAGTGACCCGCTGGCTTGCGGTTCCTATTCCTACGACATCGTCATGGACGGCTTCGAGTTAGGTGGCGGTTCCATTCGTATCCACAACGCCGACGAACAGCGCCGCGTGCTGCGCCAGTGCGGCGTATCGGAAGAAGACTTGGAAGTGAAGTTTGGCCATCTGCTGCATGCACTTGAGTTGGGTGCCCCGCCGCACGGCGGTATCGCGCTGGGTCTGGACCGCTTGGTGATGCTGCTTGCCGGCAAGCAGTCCATTCGCGACGTCATTGCCTTCCCCAAAACCAGCAGCGCCGCCGACCCCATGACCGGCGCCCCCAACGAGGTCACCGGCCGCCAGCTCAAGGAAGTCTCGCTCCGCCTGCTGTAAACGCGGAGAGCAGCAGTCGTGAAACGGCGTTCCACGCGGGCGCCGTTTCTGCATCTAGCAAACGGGAAATCGTGTCGTTTCCGAACGGCAATCATGACTTGCGAGACAGGGACCGCATTCGAAGTCAGTCTTGCTGAAAGCAGGCGTTTTTCAATTGCATGTTTGATTGCGGATGAGATAATCGCCCATCGTAACAGGCATTTCGTCAGGGAAGCTCCTGCGAGCGCGGTCTCTGCTGGGCAGTGGGGATGGAGGGTGTTATCGGTATCGGACAGCGGTGTTGGCGACGCTGGCGACGCTGACAACACTCTCAATCTCAGTTGTCTGCTTCAGCGCCCCCCATCCCCGTGTCTGTCGGAGGAATCTAACGCAGATTACGTCCTCCTGCCATGTGGCGTCGATAAGGGTGATACCCGCCTCTGTCACGCTCGCTGGAAGACCGGGTAGGTGTTGAGCTTGCCGTTGCGGTCGTCAGCCTGGAAGCTTCGGATCAGGTGGGCTTTGGGTTCCACGCATCCAGCCAGGTCGTCGGTTTCGTCTTCGTCGAAGCTGTGGCAGCAGCGCCATACACCCGGGTTGTTCATCCAGCCGAGTAGGTAGTCGCTTGGCTCCAGTTCCCGATGCAGTGCTTCGGTGGCTTCGCGGGTGGTTTCGGAGGCCTTCACCGCCAAGCGCCGTGCAGCAGTTTCGTCCATGAAGGCATTCCATCAAGTTTTCCCAAAAATGAGGTTGGCGAGTCCGTAGCAAGCGCAAGGGTGTAACGGAATGGAAGCTTTCGCAGTGGCGCTCTTAGCGTGTAGAGGTGCAACCCCGCTGGACCCTTTTCGCCCAAGTCGGTATGGCTGTGAAAACCTGCGCCAAGGGGATGTTCCGAAGTTGGAGTTGCGGGGTGTTTTTCAGAAACTGATACTCATGCGTAGCATTCGTATCTTATACTCTGCATCGGATGCATTCGCAGGGCGGCATGCGAAACGCACGTACACGCAGCTCATCGCGATAGTTGTAATAGCTGTTGGCATATCAAGGCCTAGAGAGAAGGACGCTTCATGGGTAACACGAAGAATGCTCGTTCGTTTGGTCAACATGGGATATCGGGCAGGCTTTTCGCTGCCCTTATGGCCATAACGCTTGTCGTCGGCCTGATGCCCACTTTCGCATTGGCTGATGACGACTATCCAGATACGGACGATCCGGTTCTCGCGTGGCCAGATGACGGTACTCCTGTCGTTGATGTGGGAAACGTGACGGTGGATGCGCAAGATGCGGGAGGTCATCCTGTTGTTTGCGCAATATCTGATGATGTTGGGGATGCTACGGTCAATGTGCACGGTGACGTGACTGTAACGGGGGATGATAGCTATGGCTCCTCAGCGGTGGAAGCAGAGTCGAGAGGTTCCACTGCCACGGTGAACGTCGATGGGGATGTCTCGGCGGATGTCAACTCCCTGTCTGCCGGAGACCAAACGGAAGTCGATGGAGTCAAAGCGTTCGCCTTCGAGTCTGGCGCAGAGGACGCGGTTGTACACGTGAGTGGAAACGTGGAGGCGGTTATCGACAGCTCTGGCGAAGACCACCTTGTGGCATGTGGTGTCTATCAAATGGCGAATTCGGAAGACCCGGGAAGACAAGCCTCGTCGTACGTTGCCGTTGATGGAGACGTGAACGTTGAGGCGAACGGCAAGTCAGGTGAGGCGACGGGTATAGATTCGTATGCCGATTATTACGCGACCATTACGACCATCGTCGAAGGTGGTTTGACGGTGAAGGGCCGTACCGCTACCGGCGTGAGCGTCGAGCATAACAGCCTTTCGATCAATCCGGTTGACGCTGATACTCAAACAACTGTCACAATTGGCAAAGGAGGCATTACGGCAATCGGGGAGGTGGATTCGCTGGGCGTATTCACCGACAATAACGGGGGCGATATCACCGTGCTCGTGGATGGCGATGTGACGGCGACGACTGCCGATGAAGACCGCTATGCATCGGGCATTCAGATATCTGGGGATACGGGGACAACAGATATCCTGGTCACGGGTACGGTTGCGGCTAGGAGCGCTGGTTTCATCAACGCGTCGAATGACACGAAGTACGACATCACCGTGTGGAAGGTGGAATCAGATACGGTGGCAGCAAAGTTTTTCTTCGGTGATGATCCAATTGTCGAAGACAAATCTACCGAAGAGGCCATCAACTACATCATCAGGCTCGAGCAGCCAAAGGAGGGCAACATCCTCGGGCTCATCGGCACCAGGGTGAAGGAGTTCGCGTTCGGCGACGGGACCCTGAGCTTCGACGTGGCCAACATGGGCCAGAAGGTGTACCTCGACGTCGAGGACGGCTGGGTCATCACCGCCGCCTTCAACGGCATGGGCCAGAGGGTGCCTCTGGACAGGGACGAGAACGGCTGGTACGTCGTCGTCCCCAACGGCGGCGGCGTGTACCTGTCCGCGCAGGTCGCGAAGGAGCAGCCCGAGCCCCCGGCCCCGAATGGGGTCGTGACCGTGAGCGGCGCCGGCATGCCCGCTCAGCCCTGCGCGTCCAACTATGAATGCACGCCCAACACGGGCGACTCCTGCCCCAGCCCCCTGGCAATCGCCCTCGTGGCCTTGGGCAGCTTGGCAGTTACGCTGTTCGCCGCCAGAAAGCAAAAATTGAGTGCATAGCAAGGGTCTGTCCCTTGTTATGCGAACGTCAAGCTACGCCAGTGCGGTGTCTCGGAAGAGGATATGGACTTGGAGTTCGGCCACCTGCTGCGCGCGCTCGAGCTGGGCGTCCCGCCGCACGGCGGCATCGCGCTCGGACGCCGTTTCTGCATCTTGCAAGCGGGAAATCGTGTCGTTGCCGAACGGCAATCATGTTTTATGAGGCAACGGGAAGCCGTTTGACTCTTGATACTCGATAGATTAGAGGGCCGTTGTTAAAACAGGACAGTCCTGTTTAAGCATTATTCGGGACTGTTCTGCGCCTCGATGCGGGCTTCGATGTCTTCAATGCTCTTGATGTTCTCGTAGTCGGAAAGGTTCACGCCGAAGCGGTCTTCGGTTTCGCAGAACATCTCCACTGCCTCGATGGAGGTGATCAGCTCGAACCCGAAGGGGCCGTTGGCTTCGATCTGCTCGGGAGTCTCACCGTTTTCCAGGGCGATCTCGCGCATCTTCTCCATGAAGATGCGCGGAATTCGGGATTGACTTCGGTCATAGCCAAGTTCTCCTTCCGAAGCGGAACATCGACAGATGGCATCGCCATTGTAAGCCAATCATGGCAAACGATGGCAGGATTGTCCATCGGCATGCGTCATTTGCTGACTAATGCAAAACCAGGACTGTCTTCGTTTTCGGGCTTAGTCGTCTTCGGGCATCTTGCCCAGGTCTTCGCGGGCGTCCCATAGCGCGCTGGCAATATCAGCAACGTTTTCCATAGCTTCCTCGCTCACCGGCTGGCCGGTCATGACGCTCATGAGGTAGGTATGGCCGTTGCATTCCACGATGCCGGCGTCGCAGGTGCCGTTCCACGAGCTGTCATCCTCCCAGGTGGCCACGTACCAGCCGCCCTTGTTGCGCACGGTCGCATCCTTGCTTCCGATGCCATCGCGGATGAACGAGTTCTGCGTGTCGCCGAACAGCCCCGACAGCCACTTCGCGTTGTCCGTGTCGGAGTCAAGGTAATCGTTGATATGCAGCCACATGAGGGACGATTGGCGCGCGCTTTGGAAGGGGTACCAATCGCGATGGAGCTGCTCGTCTTCGGGCACGCCGCATTCGTCCAGCCATTTGGCCAGGTCCTCGTCGCCTTTCGAGGAGCGCAAGGCGTCGTAGGCATCGTTGTCGGAATAGATCACGATGGACTCGATGCTGTCCTTGATGCCATCGATTCCATCGCCGCCATGGTCGGCCCTATCGCACAGGTACGCGCAAAACGGCCCCTTGAAAGCGCTTGCGCCATAAGGCTGCGCATCCAGGTTCGCGGCAATTCCGCGGCCGGTTTCCAGATCGACCAGGATGCAGCTCACTTCCGCATCGTTGCTGCTGGCGGCGTCGATGGCCTCCTCGATTGCCTTGGCATGCTCGTCGCTGAGCTGTGGTGTGATTGCATCCTCTTCGTCGAGGGCGAAAGCGAACGGCTCTTCGTCACCCGGTAGGCTCTTCAACCCGTCGGGAGTAACCTCATAGCTGCCGAACTGGTCGAGTGCGGCTTCGGGCGAATCGGCCTTCGCGCCGCTTTCCAACGGTTCTTGCCTTTCGGCTCGTGCTTGCGCTTCCAAAAACTCTTCGGTGACGGCAGAGTCGGTGGTGGACAAAGAAAACGCCATTTCCTCTTCGGCGGAAACGATCGTGTTCGCCGTGGAATTTCCGCTGGCGCGGCTTCCGGCCGATTCGCTCGATGCGTTGATGTTGCCTGAAAGCAAAAGAAGGCTTACCCCTACAATGGTTCCAACCAAAGCGATGCTTGCAGAGGCCATGATGGAAGCTTTGCGCCTCCTGGTTTCCTTTACGCGGCTGGAGTACTTGTCGGAATCGGCGGCGTAGGCGCCTTTCTCGTCGGCGTGCTTGCCCTTCATCTTCGCGGGGAAGGAATCGTCCTCGTCTGCCTCCTCGTCGCTTACGGGTTTGGGCGAGTGCTTTCCCGAAGAGGCCTTCTCTTCCATTCCCTTCACGGAATCGTGCGTATGCCAACCGCTCCTTGCCTTCGCCTCCGAAATCTGCTCTTCGAAGTCATCGGGATCAAGGGGGTCGTCTTCGTCGAGGTCCAAGTCGTCGGAGGTCATGCGTTCCAAGCTCCCAGAAGCATTGGGAGAATCAGCACCGGGATCCTGTTCGCCGGCATCTTCGAATTGCAGGGAATGCTTGGCCATGGGATGAATCATAGCAGGTCATATCAATTATGCAACCAGCCGAAACGTTTAATCGCCCGAGTGAGGACAATAGGATGAAAAGACGGGTGCACAAGGCGGCAAGCGGTAAGCGGTCAGCGTTAACTGCTGCTACCTCCGATTTGCAGGAAAGTCGACCTGGTTGACCAAACGGATGTGCCAAGACGACGAAGACCGGGATGTGGTGGTTGAACCACATCCCGGCCTGGGCGATCCTTGTGGGTTTGTGCTACAGCGTGTCGACGTATTCGACGAACTGTCCGAGTGTTTCGATATCCTCGGGCTCGCCCAAGTCGATGTCGAGACGGTCTTCCAGCTCGCAGATGAGCTCGACCATGTCGAGCGAGTCGATGTTGAGGGAGTCGAACGTGGAGTCTTCGGTTATCAGGTCACGGTCGAGGTCGAGGTTTTCAACAAGGATGTCTTTGATCGTGTCGAGCGTGGACATGAGCAGGTCCTCTCTTTCGGGCGGTTCGGCCAGGTTTTCGAGCACGCACATTGTAGCCGAAGCAAGCTGCGGGCGATACCCTCTCCATCATCGCTGCTCAATTGCGGGCCGAATGTAGATGGCATCATCGTCGGTTCGAGAATCGGCTTGAGGTTGACATTGCAAGAAGCGCTTGCGCTGTAGATGCCATGAGTTCCCTGCGTGCTCACGCCAAAGATTTCAGGTTCTCAACACATCGCTACACCGAGAGTTGTAGTTCGGTTGCGCCATGTTTACATCCAAGGCAACGTCGTGCACGAAGCTGATTTCGAGTGCTACATTGCTAAACGAGACAAGGGAAGACGCTTCGGGGACCAAGCGAAGTGCGAGCGAAGGAGCAACCATGGCAGAATACGGATACAACAATCAGGGCTCCAACCAGCCCCCCATTCCTCCCAGCAACTATTCTTATGCGAATCAGCAATATTCCCATGGCGGACAGCAGTCAGGTGGGTACCAGGCTTCTGCAGGCATGACGCAGCCCTACGTCGACGCCTCCGCCTACGAGACCCCGGCGATAACGGAAACCCCGACGTTTGACAACGCTCGTCCCGCGGCCCATGCCACGCAGGGCAGTGCAACGAAAGCGGCAACGGGCAAGCAGCGCGGTGGTTTTGGCAGGACGTTCGTTGCGGGTTTTCTCGGCGCAGCTCTGGCATGCTCGCTGGCTGGTGGCGGCTTTGCGGCTTACAGTGCCATGAACGGCGGCGACAACGGCTCGAACAGCAGTGCGAGCAGCACGGTGCTGGGTTCGTCGTCGAGCAGCACCATCGAGGCTTCCGAAGCCGATGACCGTGCAGAGGCCGTGGCCGACAAGGTTCTTCCCTCCGTGGTGGGCATCGACGTGTACACCAACAGCGGTGGCGCATCTGGCTGGGGAAGCCTGTTCGACAGCGGCAGCGATTCGCTGACGTATTCCGGGCTGGGAAGCGGCGTGATCATATCGGCCGACGGCTACATCCTTACCAACTACCACGTGGTCGAGGGTGCCGATGCGCTGCAAGTTACGGCGAATGGTCAGGAGTACGAGGCGCAGGTGGTCGGCGTGGACGAATCCAGCGACCTTGCGGTCGTGAAGGTCGACGCATCTGACCTGACCCCCATCGAGCTCGGCGAATCTGCCGAGCTGGTGCCTGGCCAGTGGGTCATGACCGTGGGCAGCCCCTTCGGCCTGGAGCAGTCGGTGGCCACGGGTATCGTCTCGGCCACGAGCCGCACCGTTACCGTGCAGGATGTTTCCGATGATTATTCCTACTACTTCGGTGGGGAACAGGCAGGCGATGTGTCCATCTACTCGAACATGATCCAGACCGATGCTGCCATTAACCCTGGCAACTCCGGTGGTGCCCTGGTCGATGCCAACGGCAGGCTCATCGGCATCAATGCCGTCATCGAATCGTACTCGGGCAGCTATTCTGGTGTCGGGTTCGCCATCCCGGTCGACTACGCCATCGGCATCGCCCAGCAGATCATAGACGGCGAGACGCCCACCCATGCACAGCTGGGCGTTTCCGCCACCACCATCACAAGCGACATCGCCAGCCGCTACGACTTGGGCGTTGATAGTGGAGCGTATGTTTCCGCCGTGTATGAGGGGTCTGCGGCTGATACGGCAGGCTTGCAGCAAGGTGACATCATCACCGCCGTCGACGATACCAAGGTTGCCGACGCAACCGACCTGGTGGCAGCGTGCCGAGGGCATCAGGTGGGCGACAACGTCACCATCGCGTTCGTGCGCGATGGCCAGACCCAGACGGTCGACGTCACGTTGGGTTCCGACGAGCAGGCTTTGGGCGGGCTTTCTACCGAAGAGAGCACCGCTGCGCCTGAACAGGACATGGACAACCCCCACGGTTGGATGGACGATTCCAATCAGGGCTACGGCTTCGACTTCGGTTTCGGCCAGGGCTACGATGGAGCCCAGGACGAATCGGGCCAGCTGGATGCCGCGGCGTAGAGGGCGATCCGCTCTGCTCATTCAATGAATACAAGTGAAAAGGCTGCCAGGTGGGCGGCCTTTTCCGTGTTTTTGGTAAGATAGTGAGGATAATGTGAAATGGACTCGGGAGACGGGGGTTTCATGTCGAACGAATACAAATACAAGCGTGTCCTGCTCAAGCTTTCCGGCGAGTTCCTTGCCGGTGACCTGGGGTATGGCATCGATCCTCAGGTGGTTGACGACCTTGCCGAGCAAATCGGCGAAATCGTGCAAGACGGCGTGCAGGTGGCCATCGTCGTTGGCGGCGGCAACATCTTCCGCGGCGTTGCCGGTTCGGCCGAGGGCATGGACCGAGCCCAGGCCGACTATATCGGCATGCTGGCGACGGTGATGAACTCGCTTGCTTTGCAGGATTCCTTCGAGCGCCATGGCATTTTCAGCCGCGTGCAATCGGCTATCAACATGCAGGAGGTTTCGGAACCCTACATCCGCAGGCGCGCTGTCCGCCACTTGCAGAAGGGGCGCGTGGTCATTTTGGCTGCAGGCACGGGCAACCCATACTTCACCACCGACACCACGGCTGCCCTGCGCGCGTGCGAGCTGAACGTCGACTGCCTTCTGAAGGCCACGAAGGTCGACGGGGTCTACGATAGCGACCCGGTGAAGAACCCCGATGCAAAGCGATTCGAACACATCAGCTACATGGAAGTTCTCGCACGCGAGCTGCATGTGATGGATGCCACGGCCACTTCGCTGTGCATGGACAACAACATGCCCATGATCGTGTTCGATCTGGGTGTGCACGGTAACATCTCGCGCGCTCTGAAGGGCGAGGACGTGGGCACCCGCGTGGGGTAGGCATCCACTGACGTCATACACGGAAGCTTCGGCTCGCATGCATGTACAATGCTGGAGTATGCGTGTCATGTGATGTAGGCCGTTCATTTCGGAAGGAAGCGCTCAAAGCGCAAGGTATAGGAGGAGCAAGCAATGGTTGACGAAATCCTTTTCGAGACAGAAGAGCGCATGGAAAAGGCCATCGATTCTTTGGGAGAAGCGTTCTCCAGCGTCCGCACCGGCCGCGCCAATGCAATGCTGCTGAACAAGATCACCGTGGATTACTACGGGGCCCCCACGCCCATCAACCAGATGGCAGCTGTGAAGACGCCCGATGCTCATCTGCTGGTAATCGAACCTTGGGACAAGGGCACGCTGCGCTCCATCGAGCATGCCATCACTGCCAGCAACCTGGGCGTGACGCCTAGCAACGACGGCCAGCGCATCAGGCTCCCGTTTCCCACTCTCACAGAAGAACGTCGTCGCGAACTGGTTCGCCAGTGCAAGATGTATTCCGAGGAAGCCCGCGTGGCCGTGCGAAACGCCCGCCGCGATGCGAACAGCGCCATCGACAAAGCCGAGAAAAACGACGGCCTTCCCGAAGACGATGCCCGTCGCGCCAAGGACGAAGTCCAAAAGCTCACCGACAAGTACATCGAACGTGTCGAAGAGGTCTTCAAGAAGAAGGAAGCCGAAGTAATGGAAATCTAGCGGTTCCGGTGGCTTACAGCTACCGGAACGCGCGCATGAGGCGCCGCGACGCTGCGACCGTCCCCGGTGGCGCGCTAGGCCCTCGTTTGCTTCGTCGCGTACCGAAGTACGCTCCTGTGCAAGTCGGACCTATCGTACTCACCAGGAACGCCCTCGCTGTTTCACCATGGGCGACCTGCGATGATGAGATGGCGGGTTGCGAGTGGGGGGGGGGTTGCTGTCGCTCGCTGCGCTCGCGAGGCGCGCAAGGATGAGTCAGGGCTGCAGCTGTGACTCATGTTCAATGGGAGGGAAACGTGTTTCACAAGAGCATAGACGAGATGTTTCCAGATCCGCCCGAGGGGCTGGATCCGGCTGCGCTCATTGAGGAGCGAGTGCCCCAGCATGTGGCCGTGATCATGGACGGAAACGGCCGCTGGGCGAAGAAGCGTGCCATGAACAGGCTCAATGGGCACAAGGCTGGTATCGAGGCCGTGCGCGAGACCATTCGCTGCGCTTCAGATGCAGGAGTGCGTTACCTTACGCTTTATTCCTTTTCCACGGAAAACTGGACTCGTCCGCAAAGCGAGGTGACGGGTTTGATGGACCTGTTCGCTCGGACGATGCTTGCCGAAGTGGACGGCCTGCACGAAGAGGGCGTGCGCGTGATGACCATCGGCGATGACAGCGCCTTGCCGGAAAAGACCCGCGCCGCCTTCGCCGAAGCATGGGATCGTACTCGTGCCAACACGGGAATGACGCTGGTCATTGCCGTGAACTACGGCGGCAGGCAGGAAATCCTCGATGCTGTTAACGCGCTCATGGCCGAAGACCGCGCTCGCGCGGTCGTGGGAGGCGCTCCTGTCAAGGTGGATGAAGAGCTGTTCTCAAGCCACCTGCACACCGCTTCCATTCCCGATCCCGACCTGGTAATACGCACGAGCGGCGAAGTGCGTATATCGAATTTCCTCTTATGGCAGATCGCCTACTCGGAAATCTACTGCACCGATGTGCTGTGGCCCGATTTCGATCGCTACGAGTTTCTGCGCGCCTTGCTCGATTACCAGGGACGCAACCGTCGTTTCGGGGGTGTCAAATAACGCATGGACGACAGGCAAGAACAGAGCTGGGATACTGATTGGGAGTATTGGGGCTCGCAGTCAGCTGGCAATGAAGCCTATCCGGGTGAGGGGGCTTCTAGGGCTGACGAGGGGGCTGAAAGCGGCTACGTGGCCGACCCCCAGGCGCCTCGCGAGCGTGCGAAGCGCTTTTTCAACAATGCGAACGACAACGTGAAGACGAAGGCGCACAACGCAAGTGACACCATCAAGGATAAGGCGTACTCGAAGACGCCGAAGGGCTTGAAAAACGCCTCCGATTTGCAGATGCGCTTTCGCAGCGGCTTCCTTTACATAGCCATATCGGTGATCTGCGTGTTGGCGAGCGACATCACGACGGTAATCTACCTGGCTTTGGTGGGCGCCGTTTGTGCGGGCGAGTTCTACGCCATGATGCGTCGTGATGCGAAGCTCGTCAACGAATGGATGGGCATTTTAGCGGCTGTCTGCTATCCCGTTTCCGTGTATCTTTGGGGTGTGCATGGAGCCATGGCCGTGACCGTGGTGTTCATGATGGTCCTCGTTTTGTGGTACGTGTTCTGGCAGCGTGCTCGCATCACCGATGTATGTCTGAGTTTCTTCGGTGCCACCTATATGGGCCTCACGCTTTCCTGTTTGGTGCTGCTGCGCGCAACGCTCGAACAGCCTTGGGGCGGCGTGCTTTTGCTGGCGCTGCTGATGAGCGTGTGGTTCAACGACGTGGGCGCCTATCTGGTCGGCAGCCGTATAGGCAAGCACAAGATGGCTCCGCTCATCTCGCCCAAGAAGAGCTGGGAGGGTTTTGCGGGCGGTTTGCTGGTGTCAGTTCTGTTCTGGTGCCTGATTCGCATGATTCCCGGTGTGAGCATGAGCATCCCCGAGGCGGTGGTGTTCGGTATCGTGTGCGGTGCGATGAGCGTTTTGGGCGATCTGGTGGAAAGCCGCATCAAGCGCAACGTCGGCGTGAAGGATTCGGGCACGATCATGCCAGGTCATGGTGGCCTGTTCGATCGTAGCGATTCGCTGTTCACTGCCGCTTTCACCGCCTTCATGCTGCTGGCGATAGGGGGGTGCGTGAACTTTGTCTGGTAGTGTCTTCGACCTCGGTCGTCCTCGTCGCGTGGCGGTGCTCGGTTCCACGGGTTCCATCGGCACGCAGACCCTCGACGTGATCCGTCGCCATCCCGACAAGCTGCAGGCGGTTGCTCTTGCAGCGGGAACGCGCGCAGCACAGCTGCTCGACCAGGCGCGTGAATTCGACGTGCACTGCTGTGCCTTGGGAAGCGCAGATGCCCTGGGGGATCTGCCTGTGCCTGCCGATGTGCAGATGGGATTCGGCGCCAGTGCGGTGGCCGAGCTCGTAAGACTTCCCGAAGTCGATATTGTGGTGAACTCCCTGGTGGGTGCAGCAGGCCTTGAGGCAAGCTACCTTGCGCTTAAAGCGGGTAAAGTTCTTGCGCTCGCCAACAAGGAATCCCTCGTGGTAGGCGGCGACCTTATCATGCCCTTGGCGCGTGCGGCCCAGGCAGAAGCCGGCCATCCAGGCGCGCTCATGCCCATCGACAGCGAGCATGGGGCTATCTATCAATGCCTGCTGGGCGAGCGGCACGAAGAGATCGCGAAGCTGTGGGTAACCGCTTCGGGCGGCCCGTTTCGCGGCATGACGCGCGATCAGCTTGGCGATATCACGCCCGAGGCTGCGCTCGCACACCCCACGTGGAACATGGGCCCGAAGATCACCATCGATTCCTCCACGCTCATGAACAAGGGGCTCGAAGTCATCGAGGCGCACCATCTGTTCGACATGCCCTACGACAAGATCGAGGTCGTGGTGCAACCGCAAAGTGCCATCCATTCCATGGTGGAGTTTTCCGACGGTAGCGTGAAGGCGCATCTGGGCACCACCGACATGCGCATTCCCATTCAGTTTGCGCTGAGCTACCCCGACCGTTGGGATGCTCCTGTCGCCCCGCTCGATTTCCGAACATTGGGCAGCTTGGATTTCTGCGCTCCCGATACGAAGACGTTTCGCTGTTTGGCCTTGGCGCGCGAGGCTGGCATGCGCGGTGCAACGCTTCCGTGTGCCATGAACGCTGCGAACGAGGTAGCCGTGGCCGCCTTCCTGCAGAAGCGCTGCAGCTATCTGGGTATAGCCGAAACCGTGGAAGCGGTGATGGAGAGGCATTTGGTAGAACAGGTAACATCGCTGGAACAGCTTCACGCCGTTGACGCTTGGGCTCGTCGCGCTGCTTCAGAATACATTGCGAAGCGCTCGTGGTGAAAGGGTTGCGCAGCGACGGGCAACCGACTCACCAGCGGGCAACCGACTCACCCAGGCGCCCGTCGCTGCGATATGTCACGTCACCCAGGCGCCCGTCGACTGAAAGAACGAAAGGTTTTCCTTGGACGTCTTGTTGATGATACTGTACTGCACGATCGTGCTCGGCTTGCTCGTGGTTATCCACGAAGGTGGGCACTATCTGATGGCACGTGCCTTCGGCGTGCGCGTGAGCGAGTTCATGGTGGGCTTGCCCGGTCCCAACGTGGGGGTCAAGTGGCATGGTACCAAGTTTGGCGTCACGGCGGTGCCTTTGGGCGGTTATGCACGTATCTGCGGCATGGAACCAGGCGAAGAAAGCCCCCATTTGCGAGACGCGCTCGCGTTCGTGTTCGAACATGGCACGGTGAACATGGAAGACGTGTCGCGTGGTTTGGGCATATCTGACGATGATGCGCTGGCTGCCCTTGACGAGCTTGTGGAATGGGGCTCCATCACCGGTCCCAGGAAGGCCGACAAATACAATACCTATCGCGCTCCCGCAATCACGGGTAAAGGCGTCGAGCATTGGGAAGAGGGTGCAGCGCGACCGGTGGAAGACCCGCGTGCCCTGTTCGAATCAGAGCGCTGCCAGCAGTATCGCAGTTTGTCTTTCTGGAAGCGTGCCCTCATCTTGCTGGCGGGTCCGGGTATGAACTTGCTGTTCGCCATCGTGGTGATTGTCGTTGTCTACTCGGTGGTGGGCGTGGACGTGCAGGATACCGCCACGGGAGAGATTTCGCACTTCACGGTAAGTCCGCTGCGCGCCATCATGGCGGGTATCAGCTACATCGGCATGGTGTTCGTGGCGATTCTGGGTCTGTTCAATCCCGCCACTGCAGCCGAGACCGTTTCCAATTCCACGTCCATCGTGGGCATTGCCGTGATGTCGAAAACCGCAGCCGAGCAAGGCTTGTTGAACTTCTCGATGTTCGCAGCCATGATATCGGTGTCGCTGGGGCTGATGAACATGTTGCCCATCCCTCCGCTCGACGGTGGCCGCTTCGTGGTCGAGATCGTGCAGCGCATTCGTCGCAGGGACGTGACGATGCGCGCGCTCAACGCCATGTCGATTGCGGGAATCACGTTGTTCATGCTGTTTTCCCTGTTCATGCTCAATCAGGATGTGCAGCGATTCGTATTCGGGAATTGGTAGGACTATGAAACCGTTCGAGAAGACCAGGCAGGTGCTGGTGGGCAACGTGCCCGTGGGCGGGGGAGCTCCGTGCGCGGTGCAGTCGATGCTCTGCCAGCCTGCCGACGATGTGCAGGCCAACCTGAACCAGATAGAACGCCTGGCCGAAGCCGGGTGCGAAATCGTGCGCATGGCCATTCCGCGTCGTAACTGCCTTGATGCGTTCCAGGCGGTGTGCGAGGCGTCGCCGCTGCCTGTGGTGGCAGATGTGCACTTCGATGCCGAAATCGCTATTCAGGCGGCGAAGCGGGGGGCCGCAAAGTTGCGCATCAATCCGGGCAACATCGGAGGCTGGGAAAAGACCGACTCCGTCATCGACGCAGCGGGAGAAGCGGGTATTCCCATCCGCGTTGGGGTGAATGCTGGCTCGCTCGACGATGCCCTGAAGTCGCGTACCGACCTGACGCTTCCCCAGAAGCTGGCCGAATCGGCCGTGGAGTACGTCGCGCATTTTTACGGACGCGGTTTTTGCGACGTGGTGGTTTCCGCGAAGGCATCCGACGTGACGACGACGATTGCCGCTTATCGGCTCGTTTCGGCTGCGTTGCCCGAGGTTCCTCTGCACATTGGGGTTACCGAGGCGGGCACGCTGTTCCAAGGGCTCGTGAAATCGGCCTGCGGCCTGGGCGTATTGTTGGAAGAGGGAATTGGCGACACTATGCGCATCAGCCTCACCGACGACCCGGTTCAAGAGGTACGCGCGTGTTGGACGTTGCTCGCAGCCCTCGATTTGCGTCGCCGCAGTCCCGAAATCGTGAGTTGCCCCACATGTGGCCGCTGCCAAGTAGACATGATCGGCATGGCCAAACAGGTCGAGGAAGCGCTGCTGAATGTGGCTGCACCCGTGAAGGTTGCCGTGATGGGCTGCGTCGTGAACGGGCCGGGCGAAGCCGCCGATGCCGACATCGGCGTGGCGTGCGGTGCCAGCAGCGGTGTTATCTTCAAGGGCGGCGAAATCTTGCGCAAGGTTCCCGAAGCGAAGATCGTGGCTGCTCTCATGGAAGAGGTAACGAGACTAGCTGCATCCCGCTAGCGTCATGTGACAGTTCAAGCCGTTATCTGCCACATCGCGTACAGGCGTGCCAGAGGGGACACTCCAAACGTCCCGCGGTGAGCCACAGCGCGCCAGCGGGCAGCGTGCCAGAGGGGACACTCCAAATGTCTCCCGATAAAACAAAAAACACCCTAATCCCTTGGCACGCAAGGAGACATTTGGAGTGTCCCCTCTGGCACGCCGGGGTGTCCCCTCTGGCACGCCCTGCTGTTTTTCATTCCGGCTGGTGTTCCCGCATGTGAAATTGGGGATGGGCGTTCCCCAAATTGTGATAAAGGTATAAGATACGAGGGTTGCGTCATGCAGCCCCTTGAACACGATACGGAAAGATTGGCATACCATGAACCAGATCATACGCATGAGCGAGCTTTATGCTCCCACCTTGAAGGAAGTGCCCACCGATGCTGCCATCCCCAGCCATCGTCTGCTGCTGCGTGCGGGCATGATGCGCAAGAGTGCAACGGGCATGTACACCTTCCTGCCCTTGGGCTATCGCGTCATCAAGAAAATCGAGAAGATCGTGCGCGAGGAAATGGATGCCATCGGCTCGCAAGAGATACTGATGCCGATGGTACAGCCCGCCGAGCTCTGGCACGAGAGCGGTCGTTGGGACGACTACGGTCCCGAGCTCATGCGTCTGGAAGACCGCCACGGCGTGCAGATGTGTCTCGGCCCCACGCATGAAGAGATCATTACGGCTTTGGTGCGCAACGAGCTGCGCTCGTACAAGCAGCTGCCCACCACGCTCTACCAGATCCAGGACAAGCTGCGCGACGAGCGTCGTCCGCGTTTTGGGCTGATGCGCAGCCGCGAGTTCATCATGAAGGATGCCTACAGTTTCCATTCCAGCTACGAAGACCTGCACAATACCTACCAGGACATGAGCGATGCCTATGCCCGCATCTGCGAGCGCCTGGGGCTGGACTTTCGTCCGGTCGAGGCCGACTCTGGCCAGATTGGCGGCAGCGTGACCTGCGAATACCATGCCTTGGCCGATTCTGGCGAAGCCGACCTGGTCAGCTGCGAATGTGGGTATGCCGCCAATACCGAAGTGGCGAAGTGCGTCATCCAACCCAGCGAATTCCCCGAGACCGAGCTGCGCAAGGTCTACACGCCCAACATCCACACCATTGCCGAACTGGCCGAGTTCTTGAACTGCCCGGAAAGCTCTACCGTGAAGGCCATGGTGGGCAAGACGGACGAAGGCGAAATCGTTGCTTTGTTCCTTCCGGGCGATCACGAGCTCAACGAGATCAAGGCCGACCGTGCCGTGGGTGGCTTCTGCCTGCTCAACGATGCGGAAATCGAAGCCGCTGGACTGCCCAAGGGCTCTATCGGCTGTGTTGGCCTGCCTGAAGGCATGCGCATCATAGCCGATCCGGCATTGCGCGAAATCCAGCATTGGGTCGTGGGTGCCAACGAGGACGGCTACCACTTCGTGGGTGCCAAGCAGGGTCGCGACTTCACCGTGGACGAATGGGCCGACCTGTCCACCGCCATGGAAGGTGACGGGTGTCCCGAATGTGGGCGCAGACTGGTGTCTTCGCGTGGCATCGAGGTGGCGCAGGTGTTCGAGCTTGGTGACAAGTACTCCAAGGCCATGGGCGCCACGTACAGCGACGTGAACGGCAAAGAGCAGCCGTTCATCATGGGTTGCTATGGCGTGGGCATTTCGCGCTGCATGGGCGCTGTCGTCGAGCAGTACAACGATGAATACGGAATCAAGTGGCCGTATTCCGTTGCCCCGGCGCATGTGTGCGTGCTGCCGCTGCAGGTGGGCGACGACCTGGTTCAGCCCATGGCCGAGCGTATCGCGGCGGAACTGCAGGAACTGGGCGTGGAAGTTGCCATCGACGATCGCAAGGAACGCCCGGGCGTGAAGTTCGCCGAGGCGGATCTAATGGGCTGGCCCGTGCAGATCGTCGTGGGCAAGCGTGGCTTGCAAAACGGCGAAATCGAAGTGAAGAATCGCCACACGGGCGAAAAGCGCACGATTTCGCTAGATGCCTATGCCGAAGCCCTTGCTTTCGCGCGCCGTGCCATGGGTAATGTCGATGCGGCGAAGTCTTTCCTCGAGCAAGTGGCGTCCCTGAAGGTGGCCACCTGGTAGGACAGGGTCCAAGACGATAGAGAATTCCTCTCATATGGGAAAATGAAGGGGCTGCGGCACTTCCGCAGCCCCATGCTTATTGCGGAAAAGTTCTGTCATTTCGATTAGTGTATATGAACTCTTTCAATTGTCGCATTTGCCCAGGTGGCATTTTTTAAGAACTGGTTCATGTACGCTAATGACGCGAGTCGCGGATGGAATCCCAATCGATTCTTGTTAGTAGTACATCATCGAAGAGCCGACGGCAACTATGACGATGATTTCGATGATGGTGATCACAACCGATACGATTACGCTTACAAGGGCGCCCATGCCGGCTCTCTTCGCGCTCTTGGGCCGGTCGGCTTTCCAGACGATCCACAGGATAAGACCCGCCAGGGGAACGAAGAACCCCAGCACGGCCCAACCGAAGCTGCCGGTGTCGAGCGGGTTGGCCTGCCCGTAGGTGAGGGGCTGCCCACCGTCGGTTTGCTGCGATATGGCACCTGCCTGTTGGCCGGTAGTCGTTGCCCGCATCGTGTCGATTTGACCTGCGAAACGTTCGGGAACCTGCATGCCGCATTCCTTGCAGAAACGGTTGGTGTTCTGCGTGCCGCATTTCGGGCAAAACCACGAAAGCTGCTGAGCGGTCTCACCTGCGAAGGGGGCTGTGCCGAAAGCGGGTTGGGGCTGGCGTTTGCCCAGGTAGTCATCCATGGCCCATTGGCATGCGAACAACAGCGCGATGGCGATGCAGATGTCGAAGGCAAGGGATCCGACTAGGGCTAGTGCAGCAAATGTAGGGTCGGAATAGCCTATCGCTTGAATCAGGTTTACGATACGGCCGACAAGTATGATAACGATGATCACGACATACATGATGGAAGGCAATGCCACGAAACCATTCGAGTGAGGCATTTTCGCGGAAGCCACGCAGATAAGGCCTGCGATAACGAATGCTGCCAGCTCGAGGAGTGCGGGCAGGGTCGATTGCAACAAGCTCATTGCCCCAAAAAAGAATCGAAAGCTTTGCATGAGCCATATAAGATTGATGGCGGCAACGACGAAAAAGCCTGCCCCAACACCAGGCTTCATCTTCATCAGCAGGAAGACGCCTGCTGCGATTAATCCAAGCCACCAGATGATTGAAGTTGGGTTGGAAAACACGAACTTCGCAAAACCGATGCCTATCGATGGGAGTCCTCCCATTGCCTGGTAGCTCGCCCAGCGTGTTAGGAGGTTCATCGGTATGGCTGCGAAGAGCAAGATTGCTGCAGGGACGTTTTTCGTGGTGTATTGCGTTTGCATGGTAGCTCCTTTGGACGAGCCTGTTGCTTATAGCTGAATTGTACTGCGCTTTGCGAAAAGATGATTGCGCAACATTGCTAGCCGCTCACCACACGAACGGGATGATTCGTTTCGTGTTTCGCTTGTATTCGAGGTAAGCGTCTCCGAAGTCTTCCTCGAGCCGTTTTTCCTCGCGGGCAACCTGTAGCGCCATGATCAGCGCGTAGGCGACGAACACGAGTGCAGATCCCAGCGAGGCCAGCGCAATCACCACGCCCAGATAGTAGACCAGCACGCCAAGCAGCATGGGGTTGCGGCAGATGGCGTAAGGCCCATCTGTCATCAGCTCGCTTGTACGCGGGGCGACCTCGTGGTTGAAGGCGTCCATCGGGTTGCCCTTGCCCACGTTTCTCATGTAGACGATCGACCAGATGCTCAGGCCGATGCCGGCAACAGCCAAGATGACGAAGACGATGGTCCTGGCTACCCCAAATTCGACATCGCCCGAGACCAGCCACATAATGGCCGGCACCAAGACGACAAACAGCACGAAGCCGATAAGATATCCGGCCAGATTCCTTCCTCCCACTGCGTTTTGCCTCTTTCTCTACTCGAAGTCTTGTTGCGAGAAGGGGCGACTCCTTCTCGTGGCTTTAAAGCGCTCGTATGTTCCCAGCTGCGACAAGGGACGATCTCTAGTTATGCAAAGAACTGGTACAACCGAAAGCGTTCAATGCTTTTGGCATTGTAAATCACGAACAAGCCGATGTGTGCCACAATGGAATCGCAAGATGGGTCAGTATCTACTTGTGATTCGAGAAGCCATGCGTAAGAAGGGCGCGTTCCCTCTTATGCTTCATTGTGGGAAGGAACCGATGAAGGGGAAGAAGCCAGAGCTGCTGGCGCCGGCTGGTGGATGGGAGCAGTTGGAATACGCGATTCGCTTCGGGGCGGATGCGGTGTACCTTGCCACGGACAAGTTCGGGCTGCGCCAGCGCGCGAGCAATTTCGCGCTCGACGAGCTGCCTGCGGTGGTGGAGTTTGCGCACGAACGCAATGTGGCGGTGCACGTGACCTGCAACGCGCAAATGCACGAAGGCGACTTCGCCGAGCTGCCCCGTTACCTGCAGGCCATCGAGGCGGCGGGCGTGGATGCGGTGCTGGTCAGCGACCTGGGCGCGCTGCGCTGTGCGCGCGAACACGCTCCCAACGTAGACATCCATGTGAGCACGCAGGCATCAGTTTCAAACGTGGCATCGGCACTTACCTGGCACGAGCTGGGGGCGTCGCGCGTGGTGTGTGCTCGCGAGATGAGTCTGGGCGACATTGCTGCCATGCGCGCCGCGTTGCCAGCGAGCATGGAGGTGGAGGTCTTCGTTCACGGTGCCATGTGCATGGCCATATCGGGCCGCTGCTTGATCAGCGACTATCTGACTGGCCGAAGCGCCACGAACGGCAACTGCACGCAGCCATGCCGTTGGAATTACACGCTCGAGGAAGAAAAGCGCCCCGGCGTGCACTTTCCCGTGGAAGAGGATGCGCGTGGCAGCTACATCATGAACGCCAAGGATATGAACATGCTCGCGCATTTGGACGCGCTTGTGGAAGCGGGCGTGGATTCCATCAAAATCGAAGGCCGTAACAAGAAGGCATTCTACGTGGCCACGGTGGTGAACGCGTATCGCCAGGTGCTTGACGGGGCAGACCCCGCGCTGTTCGAGCACGAGCTCGATACGGTATCGCATCGTCCCTATGGTACGGGCTTCTACTTCGGCCCCGCTAACCAGACTCCCGAATCCGACGCCTACATCCGCCCCTACGACTGGGCGGTGGAGGTGACGGGGTGCAAGCCGCTTGGCAGCGGTGGGCGTGCCAGAAGAGGGGGCGGGAGCGTCGGGTTTGCGCAGACGGGCGACGTGTGCCTCTCGTCGGGTGGCGAGGCGCCTGCATGTGAAGATGCATACGTCGACGAGTGCGACGAGGTAGTTGGCGACCTGCATGAGGGCGCTTCTCCATGTGCATCGTTTGCCTTCGCCGAAAGCGGAGCGCCGGATGATGATGTCTTCGGGTTATCGTGCGGCTACCTGGTTGAGGGCGTCTGCCGAAACCGCTTCTGGGAGGGAAGCGAACTTGAGGTTCTTTCCCCGGGTCAACCTGTGCGCACGTTACGCGTGAAGGGCCTCAAGCACTTGTCCGAAGAGGGCCGTCCGTACAACGTCGATATTGCCAACCGTGCGATGGAACGCTACTCGTTCGTGGCACCCTTCCCGCTGCTTGAGCACGACATCGCCCGTATCGAGCGCGCAGAGCGCACCACCAAGCCAGTCGAGTAATCGGTTGCTAGCGCACATGAAAGGACAACCTATTCATGCGCGTTAGGGGATTGTCGGGATGCGCAGCGTCGCACAGTGAAACACTTGGGATACGCTTGTGCTACAAGTGGTCGCTTGCGATCCAAACGCTGAAAAAGAAATCTAGGAAACCCTGGGTGCTTTCCCCGTTTCCCAGCTCCGCATGCGTGGTTTATTGCTATCATGGAGGCAAGGTTTTCATACCATGTCTCAACTGAAAGGACTGATGACCATGGGACGTCAAGCTGAAGAGGCCTTGGAGCTCACCTTCGACGATTTGTACACGTATCTTCGTGCAAACCATTCCATATATATGCAGGTGGGAGACGCCACCTACTACATCACCGATGTGAACAACCATGAATGGCGTGCACAGGATACATCGAAACTGAACGAGAAGGGTCACTACGTAGACTGCAGCGAACTGGTTTACATCCTCAACGAGTTCCTGTGCCTGCCCTTCGTCGATGGCAAATCGATCAAGGACGTGTTCGAAGACGCCACTTTCTTCGCTTCCGTCAACGACTAGCGTTTATCGTCAAACAGAAAAGGCAAGGCCGTCGCTTCGATGCGGCGGCCCTTTTCATTGCAGACGAGCAAGTCATTCCCCAATCGAGACGTCGGCTTTGAAGGCTTCCCACACCTCGTCTGGAGTGGTGGCTATTTCCTCCACCTGCTCTTTCCAACGCCTGTTGAATTCGGCAGCGGGCAGGGTTGCCTTGAACGCGTGGATCAAGATGCTCTTCTCGGGCTTCATGAGCCCTGGTATCACCACCAAAAGCGATACGGGCGGGTACTTCTTGCGATCGCAGAATGCAAGCAGGACGTTCAGGTCATCGACGTTCGATCGCTTCCAGCTGGTTTGCCCGACGGCGCGGGCCAGCTCGCCCTCCTCGATGAGCGGGGAGTCGGCTCCCTCGGTTATGCGCTCGCGCATCCAATCGACAAGCGTGGATGCCATCTTCTTCTGCAGGTCGGTCAATGTCTCCATAGCTGATCCTCTCTACAGGCGGTACGGTCCTATCATAGCGCATGTGGGAATCCCATATACGTGCACATGGCGATTCTCGTGAAACGCCACGCTTCAGCGAGAAATAGGGACGGGTTCAATTTCTCAGTCCCTATTTCTCATACCTGCCGAGCTTGCGAAACTGCGTCTGCAAGCAGCGTTCGCAGATCCTCTACGCCCGTGCCCTTCAGCGATGAGCACGCGAGCACCGTGGCATCGCCCGCATTGCCCAGCTGGCGGCAGAGCTTTGGGATCTGGTTTCGTTGCTGCTGGTTGGAAAGCTTGTCTGCCTTCGTGAAGGCAATCATGAACGGAATCTCGCGCTGCACCAGGTAGTCGATCATCTGCTTGTCCAAGTTGCTCACGTCGTGGCGGATGTCGACCAGCACGACGGTAAGCGCAAACCAACGGTCCTGGTCGAAATAGCCCTCGATCAGGCTGCTCCAGCGTTTGCGATCGCTGCCGCCTACTTTCGCGTAGCCGTATCCAGGCAAGTCGACGAAATCAACGGCATTGCCACCGTCGGGAACGCGAAAGAAGTTGATGGTTGTTGTCTTACCTGGGGTGGAGGAGACCTTCACCAGACCCTTGCGGTTGAAGATCTTGTTCATGATGGACGACTTACCCACGTTCGAACGTCCGACGAACGCCACCTCTGGGTTCTTCGAAGGTGGGACCTGCCCGATGGTGCCATATGCTGCGATGAATTTCGCCTGGTTGAGCTTCATGTCGTATCCGTTCTCGCGTTGGATGCGTACGCGATGATACCATCGTTTTTATCCGTTGTCGTTGACAGTGAAGGTGGTTACCCGATTGCCGTGCTCCTCGATGAGCGCCACCAAATCGCGGGCTTGAAGCCACACGGTTGCGGTGTTGTCGTTGGGATGCACGCCGATGCGGCCTTCGCCTGCGAAGAAGTCCTCGTCGATGAAGAATTGCACCTTGTGTTCCTCGTCGGCTAGCAACCCCAGAGGCGTGACGGCTCCAGCGATGAGTCCCATGATGGCCATGAGATCGTCTTCGGATGCGAAGCGCAGGGCGCGGGTTTCATGTGCTTTGCGGAACTCTTTTAGGTTCACGCGCTTGTCGCTCCGCACGGTGATGAGGTAATAGTTGCGCTTCTTGTCATCGCGCACGAACAAGTTCTTCGCATCGTCACCCGGGTAGGGCAGCTCAACCGCGTCGAGCTCTTCCATGTTATAGACAGCCTCGTGTTCAGTGGTCTCGTATGCGACGCCATGGTCTGCCAGGTAGTCGTAGGTTTCCTGCTTGTTCATATTCGACTCCATTCACGAGGTGGTGCAACGAGCTACATCAAGGGCGATTATACCGATTGCTCGGGTGGATGGGGGCAGGGGTTTTCCGCAGGGATAGCTCAAACGCTTGATGTCCTAATTCCGCCCAGTGTTTCTGCGAAGTGCAGGCTGAAGGACGCTCAGCTTGTTTTTGACCCGCGGGTAGTTGGCTCATCGTTTCGCGAAACGCCGTATCAGAAGCAGCACGATGTGATCACCATTGGCGAAAGGCCTGCTTTGCGGACCACGTCGAGGTCCATCTTCATGACCAGCTCACCAGTTGCCACGGCGTCTCCCACGTTGACGAGCATCGTGAATCCCTTACCGCCCAGGGTGACCGTGTCGATGCCAGCGTGAACGAGAATCTTCCTGCCGTCCGGCATGGTGATGGCAATGCCATGCTTCGTTTCCGCGATGCCCGTGACGATGCCGTCGCAGGGAGCGTAGACGTTGCCGTTCTCGGGCAGGACCCCCACGCTCTCGCCCAGCGATCCGGAAGAGAAGGCGGGGTCGGGAATCCTTTCCATGGGGATGAGCTTTCCGTCCGCAGGGGCAGCGAGGGAAATCGTTTTCGTAGGGGTTTTTTCCTGTTGCGAAAGCCGCGCCTCTGCTTCGGCGGCACGGACCCTTGTTGCAACGACTTTGGGAATGGGCACAGACAGCTCGTCGACCCCTCGTGCGATGAGCTTCTCTATCGCTTGAGGGTTAGCGGCAAGCTCTCCGCAGACTGCGGTGGGGATGTTCCGCTCGTGTCCTGCCGCAACTGTCATCCCAACCAGGCGCAACACGGCTTCGTGGCACGGGTCGTAGTACTGGTCCATATCTTGGGCTTCGCGATCAAGCGCCAGCGTGTACTGCGTCAAGTTGTTTGTTCCAACGCTGAAGAAATCGACCTTCTTAGCGAGTTGATCCGCTAGCATCGCTGCCGCAGGGGTTTCAACCATGATGCCCAGAGGAGGCATGCTGAAGGGCACGCTCTCCGCTTCCAGATTCTTTGCGCATTCCTCCATCTTGGTGCGGATGGCGTCAACCTCCCAAGACGATGTAACCATCGGGACCATAATCTTCACGTTCCCGTATGCCGCGGCCCGCAGAAGCGCACGGATCTGCGTGGTGAACAGCCCTTCTTCACGCAGGCAGACACGCAGACCCCTGCAACCCAAGGCAGGGTTCTTTTCCTTGGGCAGGCCAAGCCAGTCGACCTTGTTGTCTGAGCCAACATCGATGGTGCGAATCACCGTTTCCTTGCCTGCCATCGCCTCGGCGACACTGCGGTATGCTTGGAACTGTTCTTCTTCCGTTGGGGCAGACGTTTTGCCCAGGAACAGGAATTCCGTGCGGAACAGCCCGACGCCTTCCGCACCGGAGTCTATTAGCGCTTCGATGTCCTGTGGGCCAGCGATGTTGGCATAGACTTTGGCATGGGCGCTAGTTGAAGCAGCGGCCTTCGCCATCGTCTCGACGAGAAATGCTTTTTCGGCGGCAGAACTGCTCTGGGCGGTTTTCAAGGCGTAGTCTTTCATCCTCTTCTCCCTTACAGGTTCTGTTCCACGAAGGCTTTGACGGCCCGACTCGCCGCCTGCGCGTTCGTGCCTTCAGCCGACACCAGTAGTTCTGTGCCTCGCGAAGCGCCGAGGCTCAGCAATTCGATGGGGCTGGCGGCGGAAACGCTTTTGCCGTTGGCCGTCAACGTCACCTTGCAACCGTATCCCTTCACGATTTCCGCCAGCCTGCCCGCAGGACGTGCGTGCAGTCCATTCGGGTCTTCGATGACGTACGTGAAGCTAGCTGCCGCTCCGCCGAGGGTGATTGGCTCGCCGTGGCGCACCGTCTGGCAATCTCCATACAGGTTGGTTTCGGGTTCGGATTCAGGTGTAGGTTCGGGTTCGGGGGATGGTTCTTCTTCGGCGCGAGCATCTTCTTCGTTAGGCACCAACTCGCGTTCGCTATACCAAAGGCCGGTGATGACGAAGCTGCACACGCACGAAATCACCAAGCCCACGAGGTATACCAGGGCGCTTTTCACCGCACCCAACGGCCCGCTGGTCATAACGAAGATGCCAAGGAGCCCAGATGGCCCCCACGTTGTGGACGCTACTTCCATGGCCATCACCAAGGCGCCGCCGAATCCCGCGCCCAAGCCGGCGGTGATGAATGGCCTGCCGAGAGGAAGGGTGACGCCGTATATGAGCGGCTCGCCAATACCCAAGCATCCTGCAGGAAGCGCGCCGGCAATCACCGAGCAGAGCTTTTTGTTGCCCACTCGCCTGGCCTTGATCCACAGGGCTGCGGATGCGCCAACCTGGCCGGCGCCGGCCATGGCCAGGGCGGGGTAGAGCGTGATGTAGCCGATTTCCTGGAGCTGCACCGAATACAGCGCCACGAGTCCATGGTGCATGCCGGTGGCCACAAGGGGCAGGAACAGCGCAGCAGCGACATAGCCTGCAACTATTCTTACGATCAGGTACTTGGAAAGGCAAAGCTGGCTCATGACCCACACGATGCCGCTGGAAACGTAGCCGAACAGAGGCATTATCACCAAGACGTAGGGAACCACGCAGACAAGCAGCGTCAGCAGCGGGGTGAAGATCACGTCAATGCTTTCGGGCATTTTCGAGCGAATCTTCCTTTCAACGATCGATAGCAGGAACACGCCGAAGATCACCGAGAGCACACCGCCCTTGCCATTCATGAGGATGGAGTTCAGGGGGTTGTTCGCATCGTAGAGCCCCAGCAGCTGCGATATGGTGTTGATACCATCTAGCGAGGTGATCATGCCGAGCATGCCACCGAGGATGGGCGTGGCGCCGAACCGCTCTGCGGCCCGGTAACCCGCCCATGCCGTCAGATAGGTGACGAAGGACACGTTGATGAGCATGAGCAGGTTGTATACGAGGCTCCAGCCTTTGATGCTGTCGTAGTTGGGAACGGCTTGGGCGATGAGCGCGGCGAAGCCGGCGCACAAACCCGCGGTGATGACGCCTGGGATCAACGGCACGAAGATGTCTCCAAGCAGCTTGAGCACGGTTTTGACGCGGTTGCTCTTCTGCCGGCTCTGGAGCTCTTCCTTGTTTTTCTTCCAGTCTGCACCAGCCATCGCATTGCTGTCGGATCCAGAGCTCAACCCTAGCTCATGGCACTGGTCGGCGTATTTTTTGCTCTTCCCAGGTCCAACTACGATTTCGTATGCGTAGGCGCGGTCGTGCACGAGCCCCAGCACGTCGTCCATTTCCTGGATCTTCGCCTCGTCGATAAGGAGTTCGTCTTTTACCGTCACCCGCACCCTTGTCATGCAGTTCGTGACCGTGACGATGTTGCCCTTTCCTCCGAGGTATTCGATCAGCAGCTCTGCATTCTTCCTATATTCGTCCATGCGTTGCGGTCCTTCTCGATGGCCTCCGAAATGACCTCTCTATTTTGTCGAGCAGGTTTGCTTGCAGGCGGCATGCGGAAACTCGAACGTTTCCGCATGCTCCTTATCTCGCGCAAGTCATGCCTGCCAAGGATTACGGTCCAGATGCATTTGGCAATAGTTTCTCAGAATGGACTCTCAAGATAAAGGCAATCGTTTGGCTATATGGCGAAAAGGGGATTCTGCCCAAGCAGCGTTGCTCTTCTGGCTCCATGTCGTTGGAGCTTGCCATGGAAAAGCAACGCTAGTTACATGATATAACGTTAAGGCCTTTCTTCTCGCTGAAAAGCCTAGATATCTCGGGCGTCTCTCTTCCTGGCGCTGAGCGCTGCGATGCACAGCGAAGCCACAGCCAGCGCCGACAGCGCAATGATGAGCATGCCCGACCCGTCGCCAGTGCGGGCGGTCGACCCGGATCCTGAAGCGGCCGCCCCATTTTTCGTCCACTTCGCATACAGGGTGATGTCCTCGGTCACGGGTTTCGAGAAGTCGTAGGCCTTCGTGCATTCCTTGTCGGTGTACCAACCACCGAACGTCCAACCGCTCGCCTTCGGGTCGGTGGGCTTGGCGGCCGTCTTACCGTCCTCGACGGTCTGGGCTGCCGGGGCCGTGCCATGGCCGTTGGCGTCGAAGGTCACTGTATGGGTGACGGCCGCGTTCTGCTCCCACTCGGCCGTGAACTCGTGGTCGCCTTCGACCGTGTACTCTGCGCCAGCCGCGTATTCCGATCCCTTCCAATATTTGAACGTGTAGCCGTCTTTCGTGGGGGCTCCGGGTAGGTTGATCTTGTCGCCGACGTTCGCCTCGACGATGATTGTCCCGGTCTTGCCGTCCAACGTGCCGCCTCCAAGGTCGAAGGTGAGCGTGGCGGTTCTCGTCTCAGGCATGCTCTCGTTTTGCCTCAACTCCACCCTGATCGTGATGGGTGCAGGATTATCGTCGTCGTTCCATTTCAGCCTGTTTCCCTTGATGCTGTAACCGGCATCGTTCGGGGTGACGCTGTATACGACCATGCCTTCCACGTGCTCCGAGCCGGTCCAGCTGAGTATCGCTTCCGACTTTTTAGCAACCAAGAAGGTTCCCCATCCGAACTTCAGGTCGCCCACGTGGTTGCGGTTGATGGTGATGTGTTCAAGGGCATTGCACTCGCAGAATGCGTTGGTGTCCATGCTGTCCACGGTGGCGGGAATCGTCACGGTCTCGAGGGACCTGCAGCCATAGAACGAATACCACCCGATGCTCGTCACGCCTTCGGGAATCAACAAACTCTCGAGTGATTCGCAGTCAGAGAACGTGCCGCTCTCGATGCTCGTCACGCCTTCGGGAATCTTCATTGTCTTGAGGGAGGTGCAGCTACTGAAAGCATCTTTCCCGATGCTCGTCACGCTGTCAGGGATTTCCGCGCTCTTGAGGGAGGTGCAGTTGTCAAATGCTTTGTCCCCGATGCTCGTCACGGTATCGGGTATCCTCACGCTTACGAGCTTATCGCACTCTTCGAACGCTTCGTCCCCGATAGCCGTCACCTCATAAATTCTGTCCGTGAACGTTATCTCGCTCGGAATCTCAACATTTTGGCTTTTGTTGTCGAATTTAACCAAGGTAGCAGTCGTGCCGTTGTCGTCACAATCAAACAGCATGCCGTTCACCTCATACTGGCCGTCCGTCACGGCGATCTCGTAGGGCTTGCCGGCGATGGTCACGCGCATCCATTCGTCGGAGGTGAATGCCTCGTGCGAGGCGACGACCCACTCGCCCGTCTCGTTGGATGCGGAGAACAGCTCCGGATTGCTGACCTCGACGGCTTCAGGCTCGCCCTGGAGGCCGACCGTGTTCAAGACGTCTGCGAGCGCGACTTCTTCGCCACCTGGCAGGACGTATTGGAGGTTGTCGTAGGTGAACTCGACGGTGTAGTAGGAGAAGCCGTCGGACGTGGCCGTGGCGGTGCCGCCCGACTCGGACACAGCGAGCTCCTCGGCTTCGCTCGCGCTGTCTGGTACATGGTAGACGTGCGTGTCAAGGTTGGGGTCGGCCACCTCGGCCGTGGCGAACGAGACCTGCACGGACCTGCCGTCCGCGGGCTGCAGCTCCTCGCCGTTCTTGTCCAGGACTTTGATGTCGAATGTGTAGGATGCGGCGACGTTTTCGCTGGCTTCACGCTCGGGCGCGATGGCAGCCTCGGTTGCAGATGGCGAGGCGCTTGCAACGGAGAGCTTCGCATCGGCGGGGAACGCGCCGGCGTCAGCGGCCACCGTGACGGTCACGCCGCTGACTGTCTGGCTCTGCTTGAATGCGGTGGACCCGTCCCCCTCGCTGTCGCCGTCAGTGGAGTTGTCGTCTTCGGATTTGGCTACGGGATCTTCTGCGGGCCTCATCGCACCTTCGTCAGTCGATGCCTGTGCGCCTTCGCCTGTGGTTCCCGATTCGTCGTCGGCATTTGCGCTGGTCGCCGATGTTGCGTCGGCGGCGCTGGAGTTGGGTGTCGTATCCGTGTCGGTTGCTTGCGCGCCCAATCCGCTTACGTCGGCTGCCGCACCGCTCATCTGCGATTCCGACTCATCGCCAGTGGTTGAGGTGCTGCTGTTGCCAGTTGCTGTCGGCGAGGTTGTGCCGCCGCCGGTCGCCGCAGAGGTTTCGGAGAGCTGATCGGCACCGTCTATCGCCGTGGTGTAAGATGGCTTGGGGTTCGATGCTTCGGGCTCATCCGCGAACGAGAATGCCGGAGCGGGAATCAGTCCGATGACGAGCGCCAGGCTCGCGACGATGGCGAGCGCCTTCGTGGTTGCGTTTCCCTTGTTGGCCATAGCGTGCATCCTCTCACTTGAACGATTGGGTTCGTCTGGCAACCGCATTGCCGACAGCTCCCCGATGGGCACGTGCCGACATATCAAACACCTGCAGGCACACTACAGGATGCTTTCTGAATGCATTATCTACCCAGCATACGTGTATACGAATCAACAACGAAAGTGTTTCGGGCAAAGGAATGGACAAATCTCTGCCGCTTGTCCATTGGAATCGGAGGGATGCGGTAAGGGCAGGCCTGATAATTACCAGACGACCTTGCCTCGATGAGCCCCTGCTGTTTGAGTTCAGCTCGGGGCAGTACCTGGAATGCGGCAGGGTCTCAGGCTACTGCTGGCGCGAGGGCCGCGACTTCCAGCCGAAGGAGCGACTATAGTCAGAAACCGGGTTGCCGGCTGCGCAATGCCCACCTGTGAGTGGCAATAACAATTGTCATTTTTTCCGATTTGCTGACGATTTTGCCATCAACTCCA
>JBGUXY010000074.1:0-2857 GCA_045118335.1 Eggerthellaceae bacterium | reverse complement strand
GGCAATCCAGGAGCGTCCGGCACAGCTGCAACGAAACCGGCCTCGAAGACAGCTAGCACGACAACCCCGAAGACAGGCGACCCCCTTACCGGTCTGGGTGGCTTGCTTTCGGCTGCAGCTGTGGCGGAAACCGCTTTTGCCGCGTACTCCGCGCGGCGCGTTGCGAACGAGCAGGGGGATTCGGAAGAAGAGTAACGTTCCGTTACGTTTATCGCGTCATAACACCCTGAGCGGCAAAGGGGTGATATTATTTGCAAAGCTTGAAAAAGCAGGGAGGGTCAGACTACAAGGGAAGGAAGCAACCATGAAAACAATCGGGAAAATCGCCGCGTTGGCCATGACGCTGTCTTTGGCATTCGTGCTGACCGCATGCGGTGGCAGCTCCTCGTCGAGCGCCGCTTCGTCTGCCAGCGCATCGGCAAGCTCGGCTAGCGCTGCTGCTTCGTCTGCCAGCGCCGCCGCCAGCTCCGCAAGCACCGCCGCCTCGAGCGCCGCTGCCTCGAGCTCGGCTGAAGCGCCCGATACGTACAGGAACGAAGCGTTCGGCATCGAGTTCAACCTGCCCGAGGGCTGGAAGTTCGTAAGCGCCTCCGATCTCAAGGACATGAACTCGGTGGTTTCGAGCGTCACTAGCAACGAGGGCGTGGACATGATTGCCACTAACGCCGATGGCAGCACGGCAGTCATCGTCGGCATCGTCGAGCCAAGCAGCGAGACTTCGGGCAAGACCGCCGAAGACTTCCTCAAGACGCAGGTCGACCAGCTGACGCAAGCCATGCAGGGTGGCAACTACGCCTACACGTCCACCGATGCCGAGATCACGTTCAACGGCATGACGCGCACGCTCCCGGCTAACATCGCAAGCATCACGGTCGAGGGCCAGACTCTCGTCATGGGTCAGGCTGCTGCCGAGAAGGAAGGCTACTTCCTCGACATCGCCGTTGTCAGCACGAGCGAAGACGCCGTGATGAAGACCTTCGAAGCCTTCAAGGCAATTGCGGCATAAACAGCACGCATACGATATTTGCTTCGCAAGAACCGCCCGCGCCTATGCGCGGGCGGTTCTTTTTCTCGCAGGGGCATGCACGAAGTCGCGCCCTGCCGATAAGTGCTCGCGTGCAGAGCATTATCGCACCGGGACGTTTGCCTTCGCGCGTGTTCGTGGAGCCGCGCTTCGCGCGGCGGGCGCTCGGAGAGCGCCCCTACGGGTCCTGGGAGGACGCATTTTCGTGTATGCCGCTTCAGCGAATTCATGCAGGGGCGTCTCCGTGTGCCAGCCGAGACCCCGCTCCTTTGGGGGCCGTAGGGGCGCTCTCCGAGCGCCCGCCGCTGCGACTGGCTTTTTTCGCTATCGGCTCTAGCAAGAACCCCGACTAACCACCACGATGTGACGCGCTCTACGCGCAGCTCCAAAACGAAGCGGCATCCTTAGACACGATTCACGAGATGCTCGGCTCCGGCAAATGGACCATGGACTTTGACGAATCCGGAGCCATGACCCGCGTCTATTGGAGCGACGAGTTTCGTCGGATGCTGGGCTATCATAGCAAGGAAGACTTTCCCGACGTTCTGGAATCTTGGTCTGACCTGCTGCATCCAGATGACAAAGAACGCGTCCTGAGGGAATTCAACGAGACGATAGCCGACTATACCGGCAAAAAGACCTACGACGTCGAATACCGGCTGCGCACAAAGAGCAGGGGCTACCGCTGGTACCGCGCAGTCGGAAAGCCCACGCGCAGGCCGGACGGCTCGCCAATCACCTATGTGGGCGTGTTCCTGGACATCACCGACCGAAAAGACATGCTGAACAAGCTGGCGCAACAACAGAAGTCTTTGAACGAGGCCCTGGAAGAAGCGAACTAGGCCAATAAGGCCAAGACGGCGTTCCTCTCCAACATGAGCCACGAAATCAGAACCCCGATGAACGCCATCATCGGCCTGAACAATATCGCCTTGGACGACCCGACGATCTCGGTGCAAACGCGAGAGTACCTGGAAAGGATCGGAACATCCGCACACCATCTGCTGGTAATCATCAACGACATACTGGATATGAGCCGCATTGAATCCGGGCGCATGACGATCAAGAACGAGGAATTCTCGTTCGCGAAGATGCTTGAGCAGGTCAACACGATAGTCAGTGGCCAGTGCAGCGACAAAGGGCTGCAGTACGACTGTCGGACCGTCGGGCGCGTTGACAACTACTACATCGGCGACGACACGAAGCTTCGCCAGGTGCTGATAACCCGCCTGCATCGAGTGACTACGACGACACGTGTGGCGTGCGACCATGCGCAACTCGTCCTAAGCCATATGGGAATCACCTTCGAGACCGTCCTTTCCGGCGAAGAGGCCGTAGAGCTGGTAAGGATTCGCCACACCCGCCGAGACGACTTCAACCTGATTCTCGTGGACTGGAAGATGCCGGGGATGGACGGCCTGGAAGCGACGCGGACCATACGGGCCACGGACCGGGCGGACGCCAAAACCATCCCGATTATCGCGCTCACCGCCAACGCGTTCGACGAGGACGTGCAGCGCAGCATGCAAGCTGGGCTGAACGCCCACCTGTCAAAACCGGTCGAGCCCGACCTGCTATTCGAAACCTTGGAAGAACTGTTAGCGGAATAAGTGGCTGGGCGCTCCTGAAACGTATTCGGACTTTGCCGGTCACTCCGTCCAGGGAAGCTTGATGTTGGGAAGGTCCAGTTTTTGCACATCCTGGAGGTCGTACACAATCCCGTTATCATCAAGCTCTTTCAAGAATGCGTTCACGTAGATGGGGCTTGAAAACTTCTGCAGGAAATCAATCATGAATCGCCCGTTCACTGCAGCAATCTCAACGAGCAACCCA
>JBGUXY010000073.1:0-37528 GCA_045118335.1 Eggerthellaceae bacterium | reverse complement strand
GGTCGTGGGTTCGAATCCCATCATCTCCACCACGTAACACCAGGTCAGGATGCAAATCCTGGCCTTTCTTTTTTGCGTGACCAACATGGTGACCAACATTTGACCAACATTTTACCAACAAGGTTTTCCAAAAGCGCGTTAAAGAATGGCTTTGAGAGCACCTGTGATCGCGTCCTCGCGCAAGTGGAAAACACCTGCTGCCAACACGGTGTTGGCAATGATGCCAGCAGAATGGCAGCATTGGTGCCAGCAGAGCGTCAGCAGCAAGGGCTCCTGCTTACACCAGGATGTCACCCTATTACTCTTCCTTGTATATCTCTGTAACTGAAATAAAACTCGAGACGCAGTGGCACGTGTTCCTATTTCGGGAACGCGCGTTCCTGTTTTGAGGAGAAACCCGCACGGGCTTCCCGTTTCGCTATAGCCTGCGATTCGTCGGACAGCGCAGAAACGGAGGCAAACCATGAATGCGGAGACAGCGGAAAGGACTCAGAGCCGCCAGGGCAGAATCATCTCGCTCATGGAAGCGGCGAGCATCATCGGGACATCCTACCCAACGGCTGTGAGACTCGCGAAGAGCGGGGAGCTAAAGGCATTCCGCGTGAGGAACTCGTGGCGCACGAGCGACATCGCCTGCGAGGAGTTCATCAGCCGCCAGTTCAAGCTCCAGGCCGCCAGGTGCCGGTCGGCCAGGCGGGAAGGCTAGCGCAGTTGGACGGGCGCGATCCCTTCGCGCGCTACCCGCCTGGCACGTACGCGTCGCTGCAGGACGGCCTCGTCGCCGAGCTGGTTTCACGGAAGGTGGGCCGCAACGGTTGGGCCGTCATGGTGGCGCTGAGCCACAAGGTCTACGGCGACGGCAGGCTTGGCTGGATGAGCGCCCGCGAGATTTCGGCGCGTACGGGCCTCTCGGCGCGCCAGGTGGCTCACGGGATGGCCGATCTGCGCGACAAGGGGATTATTGCTCCCGTCGCCCGCAAGAAGGCCGACGGGGAATGGACGCCCGACCGGTCGCGACTCGGACACGTCGCCCAGTACCGCATCGCCGAGGACACGTGGGCGGCGGTGCGCCTCCAGCCGCAGGAGGAGCACGCAATCACGCAACATAGCAAGTAGCCTACTCCGTGTACACATGTGCGCATGGCCCCACGATGAGTAGGCAAGCGTCTCGGCGTCTTGCGCGCGCTCGCCGCGGGGGATGCCCCGCGCCCCTAAGCATTCACGCAAACCAGATCAGTTTCGTGATCTTCTAACCTCTGCGCTTTCATGTCTGGTAAGGGGCTTGGGGTCTCCCCCGAATAAGCGTCTGCAGCATGTGACTCACCCATCGTCAAGCTACTCCGTGCGCACGGAGTAGGCAACTTGCTTTTAATGCGGCAGAGCGAGAAATCTGCCCAGCGCCGGTATCCAGTGTGATGTCGAGGTTCGTAACACGACGCGCGCGATGCCATCGAGATCGACCATCTGCCGAGCCGGAATCTGCCCCACCACTCTAATTAAGGGCCCAGGCAAGAACCCAAGGCCGTCCCATCAAGCATCGCAGACGCGTGCAGCAGCTACCCTTGGTTTTCGGGGGACACGGCGATTTCCTCCATGTTCAAGACGCCGCCGTTGCTCCATCCGTCTGCATAGCGCAGGACGTTCATCACCGCAGGCAGCTCCACGTTGTCCCCGGATCGGCTGGCAACCCTTACAGCGATCGCCTCCCCCGATTGCCGAGGCGCGACCGTAATCAGGTACTCCCATACCTCGCCGCTGTCGCCATCCCTCCTGAACTTGATCTTAGACGCGCACAAGTCGTTGTGCTCTCCGTAGCTGTATTCGAAGTCGCTGAACCCTGGCATCTTCGCAGCCAGGCCGTTTTGCAGCAGTTTCAAGTCTTCGCCATCCAGGCCGAAGGTGGATGTATCGGTGACCTCCGCCGAAAGCACCGTGTTCCCGTCGGGAGCTATCCATTCGTAGTTCCCTTCGCTTCGCTCCAGGGGGATGAAGTCGGCGGGAGGGTTCACGTAGATGCCGAAATCCTCGCCGTCGATCTCCCAGGGCTGCTCCAGCAGCCCGGCCGCCTGCAAACCCTCAGGGGTAATCGCACGGATATAGTCGGGGATTTCGTCTTCGTCGATCCTTATGCTGTCGATGCTTTGCTGGATGAGGTCGCCGTACCTTCCGCCTAGATCTCTGTAGGAAATGTTGACTTCCCCCGATTTCATGATGAGACCAACATCCGTGTATTCGTAAACACGGTTGGTGTGGGTTAAGCTGTCTTCTCTGGTTCTGGTATACGTTGTTATAAGCGCAGCGGTACCGGCGATATACGTCTTCTCCTTTACCGTTATTGAATCACTACTGGAGTGGGCATTGGCCCAATTCCGCAGGGCAGCCGCGGGCGTATAAGCCTCTTTGCTGACATAAAGGTTAGTTTGACCGACAAACTTATCAGCGGGGAAGTAAGTTAAGTCAACCCCTACCTCTAGCGTGAGGGGATCAGTCGGATCGTTGATGGTCCCGGCATAGTTGGGATCAGTATCGTCCGCACTGCTGACCTGGAACGTGGAGTTGTCGGGGAGGAGCAGGTGAACCCCAAACGCTTCGGCCTCTTCGGCGTTCAGACTTATGTCCTCGGGCGGGCCGTAGTCTTTCATTTCGGGCTTTGGCTTTGCGTTGCTTTGGGAGCCGCATCCCACGACGGCGCACAGCAGGCAGGCCATGGCCATCGCCGCTGCAACCGCGGCAAACGCCTTGGCAAATTTGCTCATGACGTCTCCTTTTCCTCGCCAGTAAAGACGAGCAAAAGTCTAGCTGCGAGCGAAAAAAAAAAGCAAACCCGCAAGGAAACGGGCACGGCGGGCATTTGTCGGATACAAAGCATATGACAACTATATGCACGAGCAGGAAAAGAAGCAGGACGCGGCAGACAAGGCAGAAGCGCTTTCGAGAATCAACTAAACCATTCCCGGGCAGTTGGTCGGCAGCATCTCGGTTAAGTAAACGGAACTCGGCGCCTTTATCTCATTATTGCAGCCCTCTCCCGTCTCCTGGCCTCGGCAAGCATGAGCTCGAGCTGCTCGACGGTGAACACGAGCCCCCGCACGCCAGATGCGGGAAGGACGCGTGGGTCGACCTCGGGCTCGCCAAAGACCCCGTCCATGTCCAAGTCGAAGCAGGCCTTCATCTTCATGAGCGAGTCGCGCTTCGCTTCCGGCGCCACGTCGGCGTATATGTCCAGCGTCACGCTCGGCTTCTCGTGGCCAAGCCAGTCGGCGACCGTGCGGATGTCGGTCCCCTGCCCGATCATCATGGTGGCGAAGGTGTGGCGCAGGTCGTGGAAGGTGCAGTCGAATCCGTTCATCTTGCAGAACGCCGAGAACTCCTTGCCGAGCTTTGTCGGGTTATAAGGACGGCTGTCGACCTCCCACGTACCGAATAGATACGGATCAGCTTCGGTGACATTGAACTCCGCCAGCGTCCTCATCATGTCCTTCTTCAAGGCGTTGAGCCCGCTCCACGTGCGAGCGGAGAGCGGCAGGGTCCGCACGCTGCTCTCCGTCTTCGGCGCCTTCTCGTAGAATCCTCCTTGTCCGTTGCCGAGCGAGCGTCTGACGACCAAGGCACGCTCTTCGAGCAGGTCGGATGCTCGAAGAGCGCACACCTCGCCCCGACGCAGCCCCGTAGTCAACGCCACCTCGATGATGTAGCCGAGCATCTGCGGCTGAGCCTCGCGAGCAAGGCGTAACATCCGCGTGCGCTCCTCCTGGTCGAGCGCGTTGATGGGCGTCTTCGCCCGTTTGGGGGGCTTGCAGTAGTCGCAAGGGTTCCGCGCGAGGACCTCCGCGCCGACGGCGTACTTGAGCGCCTGCTTGAGCAGGCGGAAGGGCTTGATGGCGGTCTTGGGGGCATACCCCTCGCTCACCATGTCCGCCATCCACTGGTTTATCATCGGGATGCTCAGCTCGCAGAGCCTAACGTCGCCGATGTAACGGTTGATCTTGCGCGCTTCCGAGTAGTAGCTCCTCAGCGTTGATGCTTCAATCGTTGCAGAAGCCTCCTTGATCGCCATGAAGTGCTCCATGAAGTCACGCACCGTCATGTCCGACGCTATGGCCCGACCGTTCCTCTCGAGCTCCAGGATGAGGTCGTTACGCTTCTTCTGAGCTTGCTTCTCGGTCTTCGCCTCGACAGTGTGATAGGTCGTTACCGAATTACCCGTCATCGGGTCCTTGTGCGAGAGGATCACCTCCCACTTGTCGGTGTCCCGACGCCTGCGCAACCCTCGGCTCGTGTATTTCACTCCTGCTCCTTCCGCGCGGTTTTCCACAGCCATTCGGAGGCCTCTTTTGACCAACATTTGACCAACAATATGACCAACAAATGACCAACAACTGGATGTTGGAAGGCCTGAAATCTCTGATATGCCAGAGATTTCAGATTTGAAAAACCACAGGTCAGACACAAATTTGAAGAACCCAGAAGACGCTGAAACGTCGTTTTACAGCCCTTTAAATTTTCGCAACGTGGGGGTCGTGGGTTCGAATCCCATCATCTCCACCACGGATTGAAAAACGGGCCGCCTTATGGCGGCCCGTTTTTTACTTGCTGATGCTGGATGATGGGATTCGAACCGATGAGGTGGGAGGCCGTTAAGCAAACGCGCCAGTGGCGCGTTTGTAGGCCGACGGTCCGAGCGCGTAAGCGCGAAGACGTTGATTTCCGCGAAGCGGAAATCGTGATCCCCCTATGCTCCACCACGAAAACAGCAGGTCAGAAGCGATTTCTGGCCTGCTTTTTTGTGGGCAAAATGTTGGCTGCCAACTTCCAGCCAACATTTTGGGGTTATAGGACAAAAGGGCCTATAACCCATCGCCTATGCCCAGAAGCCCGGGAAGCCGAGTTTTATCAAGGCCGAGGTGAAATCGCCGAAGCGCTCGGGATGGTCGTTGTGCCCGGAGAATGAGATGCATGTGCCATCCGCTAGGCAGACCATGAGCTCCCATCCGTCTTCGTCGAGCATCGGCATCCTCGCATTGACTGGCGGACATCGGTTAACTCGGATTCGCAGGTACGTAAAAAAGTGCTCGGATGTATCTTTTGTTCTAGCCGCCTATTGAAACTCTTCGTCTGGGGAACTACCTATCGGATTCAACATAGGCATCGGTAGCATCAACACCAAGCGCTGACGTTTTGACGCTACCCCGTTACCAACATGCGAACGGTGACGATAGCAACGATGCAGGCAACGACAAAAGGCCGCAACGTTTGCGTCGCGGCCTTTTGTCGAACGAGAAAAGTGAACAGAAATTGTTACTCCCAGATTGCTGCTATGCTTCGTCGACTTGCACTGCGGAGACAGCGTTGGTTCCCTTGGGAAGGGCGAGCATGAACAGGCCACCGAAGATGACCAGGAAACCGGTGCCGATCATGAGAGCAGTGGGAGAGCCGCCGCCCAGCATGCCGGCGAGCGGAGCGACCACGTAGGCGGGCAGAAGGCCGGCGCCCAGGTTTTGGAAGCTGGACTGAACGCCGCCGACTGCGCCGAGATGCTCGGGCTTCACGCCGGGGATGACTGCCGGAAGGGTCTTGCCAATCGGGAGGATGAGGCCCATGAAGACGCCTTGGAGAATCACGATGATGAACGTGATTGCGCCGATGGGGAGCATGAAGATAACGATGTTAGACAGGCCCATGAGGACTGCGGCGATGAAGAAGATGACCTTGAGGTTCTTGGCCTTGGCCAACAGACTCGGCATGGCAACGCCACCGATACCGACGGCGACCATGTTGACGGCGCCGATGTTGCCCGATAGTTCGGGGTCGCCGGTAATGGCAACGAGACCGGAAACCAGATAGCTGTTCTCGGCGATGGATGCGCCGAATGCGAAGAACATGACGAACGAAATGATCCACACATACTTGTTCTTCAGAACTTCACCCAGATAAGCGGTCATGGGTTCAGCGCTGTCCAGGGTCTCTCCATCAGGGTGGGTACGGCCGAGGATAATCCACAGGACCAGGCAGGCAACGGTACAGGCAGCGCCGATGATGAAACCGGTTTGGGGGTTGTCCAGGATCGGGCCGACCTTCATGGCGATAGCGCCACCGCCGGCGGTTGCGCCCAGGATGTACACGCCCATGGCGATGGAGGTCCACTTACCAGGGAACCAGAGCCTAAACAGCTTCGCCGAGTTGGCGTTCAAAGCCGCCAGCGACAGACCCAGTAGGAAGCTGCCGCCGAGCATGACGGCGTAATTCATGGTCATCGCACGGACGATTGCGCCGACGGATGCGATTGCCAAAGCGATAATCATGACGTGACGGATGGACTTGCGGTCAGCCCATGCGCCACCGACGAGACCGAACAGAAAGCCCGTGATGTACGGGATGGTCGCGAGCATTGAGAATTCGACGACGCTCAATCCAACTGCCGGGCTCATAAGCAAACCACCCATGCCCATGGTGATGATTAATGCAACCTGCAGGCCGCAATGAACAAGGAACGCTAGGACTAGGATTGCCCAGCGATAACTGTATACCTTCACTTCTTCCACTTGAAACTCCTCCGCTCCAAAACGGATATTGAAAAAGAGCGATGCATCCAAAACCAACCGATTCGATCGGCAGCATGTCTTCTTGCATCTCTTATGACGGTCGTTGGATTGCCGTATTCAGATGATTGGTGGACTCAGCGTCTTCTGATTGCGACAATGCCGTTACGACTTGTCATCCAGTCTAGAGAGGTGATGTCTTGGGTTCATTTGTCGCAATAATCACTATTTGGTCAACAATTGAGCAACGTGTGCAATGAGGGAGCGGAAAAGCACGCCGATTTGTCGCTCTTTTCACAATTCGAGCAACCATTGAGCAATGTGGGCAATGCTAAAGGAGCAGGAACCCCATAGCATTCATGGCGTAATTTGGCGGTTGCCATGCCATTAACGCTCGAGAGAGGGGATACCCATGGCTCAAGAATTCGAATGGAAAACCGAGCTCGATGATGAGACTATCATCAGGACTCATGCATGGTCGCCTCCGGGATGCCATCCCGTAGGATGCGGCCTGCAACTGCACGTGAAGGACGGTAGAATCGTTAAGGTTGAAGGCGATCCGACCCACCCCATCACACGTGGCGCGCTTTGCCCGCGTTGCCTTGCCCTCAAAGAATTCATCTATCATCCCGATAGAATCCTCCATCCCATGAAGCGCGCCCGCGAAGACCGTGGTCTGAATAAATGGGAGCAAATCACTTGGGACGAGGCATACGATATCATCGAAGAAAACGCGAAGCGCATCATCGCGGAATACGGCGAGGAATCCATCATCGTCTTCGGCGGCACGGGCCGTCAGGCCAACACCTACTATCCCCTGATGGCGTTCATGGTGTTCGGCTCGCCCAACGCATGCTACGCTCAATCCGGCTGGTCGTGTTACGGTCCGCGCGCGACAATTACTGCCCATCTCATGGGTGGTGGCTATCCCGAGATCGATAACGCATGCCGTTACCCCGACCGTTACGACCATCCTGGTTGGGAAGCTCCCAAGTACATCCTCATGTGGGGCAAGGAGCCGCTCAAGTCGAATCCTGACGGATTCTGGGGACACTCCGTAATCGATCTCATGAGACGCGGCACGAAGCTCATCTGCGTCGACCCGCGCATCCATTGGCTGGCAACCCGTGCTGAGCAGGTCATCCAGCTCCGTCCCGGCACCGACACGGCCCTCGCTCTCGCGATGCTCAACCACATCGTTGAGAATAAACTCTATGACAAGGACTTCGTCGACAGGTGGTGCTACGGCTTCGACGAGTTCGCAGAACGCGTCAAGCAGTATCCGCCTTCCTGGGCAGCTCAGATTTGCCAGGTTCCCGAAGAGCAGATCATTGATGTTGCCACTAAGTTTGCGACCTGCAAACACAGTGCGCTGGGCTGGGGCCTGGCGGTCGACCAGAACCCCAACGGCGTGCAGCTCGCTCAGGCGCTGCTGAGCCTGTTAGCCATCACGGGCAACTTGGACGAACCGGGCGGATGCACGCTCGGCACCCCCATCGCTGGCGATGACGATCCCGCTCGCGATATGGCTCGCTGGGGTTACGAGGCTGGCGTGCTTAAACCTGACGTATGGGCACGCAGGCTCGGGGCTTCCGAGTATCCTGGGTTCTCCACGATCATGAACCAGTGCCATCCTGACTTTACGCTCAATGCAATGCAAACGGGCGAGTACACGTGCCACATGGCTTACTTCCACAGCTCGAACGTGGTGTCCGGCGCCATCGCCGCACAGCCCGACAAGTGGTACGAGGCTCTGAAGGATGTTGACTTCGCCGTCGCGCAGGAGCCATTCATGAATCCGACGGCCATGGCGCTCGCAGACGTGTTCCTGCCGCTCGCCACGTTTGCCGAGCATAATGGTCATGTACAACCACATTACGGTCTTAACGCCGCTTTCGAAGCTGCCATCAACAAGGCTGTAACCGTTGGCGAATGCAAGTGTGATATCGAGATCATGATCGATCTTGGCAAGCGCATGCACCCACATTTCTGGAACCAATTCGAAAGCGTTGAAGACTACCTCGAGAAGAGGGTTATCCCCAAGGACATGACGTTCGACGACTTCCGCAAGGCCGGCGTCATTCAACCTGAAGAGGTGTATCGCAAGTACGAGAAGGGTATGCTGCGCCCTGATGGACAGGTCGGCTTCCTCACACGTACTGGCAGGTTCGAGCTCTGGTCGACTGCTTTCCCAGAGTTCGGCGAAGATCCGCTGCCCTACTACATGGAACCGCCGTTCTCGCCGTACAACGAGGACCTGGATCCGGCCATCAAAGAAGAGTACCCGCTAATCCTTACCACTGGTGCACGCACATACGTGTCGTTCCACTCCGAGCACCGTCAGATCCAGAGCCTGCGCGACATGGTCCCCGATCCGCTGCTTGACATGAATCCCGAAGACGCAGAGAAGCTTGGCATCAAGGACGGCGACTGGGTCCTCATTGAGAACCAATTTGGCAAGTGCAGGCAGCGCGCCAATGTGACTCCGACCATCCTACCAGGTGTCGTTCATGCGATGCATGCTTGGTGGTATCCGGAGAAGGACCCCAATGCGCCGAGCCTGTTCGGAGCCTACGAGTCCAACATCAACACTTTGCTGCCCAACGGCTACATAGGAAAGATTGGCTTCGGAGACACCTTCAAAGCCAATCTGTGCAAGGTTTCCAAAGACGAGAAGATGGAGGCATAGCAATGAAGGGCGACGCTCTGTTTATCGATTACGAATATTGCTCTGGTTGCAAGTCTTGTGAGATAGCTTGCCGTAACGAGCATGACTTCAAGCGCGGCCAGTGGGGCATCAGGGTGCTCGAGGATAAGCCGTGGCAACTGGACGACGGTTCTTGGAACTGGAATTACATTCCGCTTCCGTCTAAACTGTGCGATTTGTGTGCCGACAAAGTATCACGTGGCGAAGAGCCCAGCTGCGTTATGCACTGCCAAGCAAAGGTCATCGAGTTCGGCACCTACGACGAGCTAATCGCCAAGGTGGCTGACAAGCCCAAGACGATGATCATCAGACCGTAACGTCATCCAGCCTCTTGCAATGGGGGAGGTCGGGCGCCATTATCGGACGTTCGATTTCCCCCATCTTGTCGTTTAAGAGAGTAGCGCGATTTCGGCTGAAATACTGAAAGCCGATTGCCGTTGGGGTGAAAAAAGATGTGTTTGATCTGCATGAAATGCGGACGATGTCCTGGAATAGAGCCCGAAAGCGATGCGTCGGGAGCGCTGCGGCGAAGAATCGCGTGTTTGAAGTGCGGTTTACCCCTCGAAGACGGCGACTCCATCTGCCCGCATTGCGGAGCCATTGCCCTCGTTCCTCCTGGCGCCTCCTCAAGCGCGACGAAAGCGCTCGATACGCACAGGCTGTAGGAACGCACCTTACTGCTGTGCGCGTTCTGATTGCCGGTTGTTCTTGCGAACGGGGACGCTTGGGTCGAAGATCATCATGCCGGCATATATGTTTCCCAGGGTTGAAGTGCCGCACGATGGGCACATGGAAACTCCGGGGCGAATAACCTCGGCGCAAGTTTTGCAGCGAATGACGGCCTTATACGAAAATTTGCCGCATTGGTTACATCCCGAGCATTGATAGCACAACGTGGTCTCCCTCGCCCAAATCCCAATTACACAAGCATAGGCTGAATGCTATTGTCGCTTCCGGTAAGACGCATTGGGCGTGTTGCTCAATCCTAGCCTTCGATTGATACATTGTGGTTCATGCCGATAATCCTTCCAATCAATAGACTTTTCATTGGACTCAGCAATCCGACGAGAGGGTCTAGGAGGTTTCATATGGCACTAAATTACAACAAAGAGCTGTATCGAGATGATGTGTACCAATGGAAAGAGGGGGACATCACCTGCACCCGTACAACCGTATGGGGCGGACCTGGCTGCCATAATGGCTGTCAGGTCATTTACTACACTGACGAAAATGGTAAGCTCGTCGACATCGAAGGCGACCCGACCAGTCCCTTTAGCCAGGGACGTTTGTGCCTTCGCTGCCTGAATTACAAAGAGTTTCTCGACAATCCCACCCGTTTGCTCTACCCGATGAAGCGTGCGAAGGAAGATCGCGGCAACGACACGTGGGAACAGATTACTTGGGATGAAGCACTCGATATCATCGATTTCCATGTGAAGAAGATCCAGGCCGAATATGGTCCCGAGTCCATCGCTGCCATGATGGGCACTGGCCGTAACGTGTGCTGGCAGTGCCCGCTGATTTGCTACTGGGCCTTCCAGTCCCCAAATTTCTGCCTCGGCTTCCTCTCTGGCGACAGCTGCATGCTGCCGCGCTCAACCCTCAACTTCTGCCAGAATGGTGGCGCCCTCATCGCCGACATGTCGCAGACGAGGCCCGTGCGCTACGAGAACAGCCCCGAGTACAAGATTCCCGAGTGCGTGGTTATATGGGGCAACAATCCCGTCGTGTCGAACTCCGACGCATTCCTCGGTCACTGGATTGTCGACGTCATGCAGCGTGGCGCCAAGCTCATCGTGGTTGACCCGAAACTGTCTTGGATGGCCTCCCGCGCCGAAGTCTGGTTGCGCCTCCGTCCCGGCACCGACGCTGCCCTGGCCATGGCCATGTCTAACGTCATCATCGAGGAAGACCTTTACGATCATGACTTCGTTGAGAACTGGGGCTATGGCTTCGAAGAGCTGGTCGAGGCTGTTAAGGACTACGATCCCGAGAAGATTGCCGAGATCTGCTGGGTCGATGCCGAAGACATCCGCCGCGCCGCTCGTCTGTATGCAACTTCCAAGCCTGCCGCTGTCCAGTGGGGCCTCAAGGTCGACCAGTCGCCCATCGGCATCCCCTGCGCCCAGGCCATCAACAATCTTGTCGGCATGACCGGCAACTATGACACTCCTGGTGGCAACATCGAAGTCGATCAGCCGTACCGTACCGACATGGCTTACAACTGCGGCTACCAGGATGTTCCCGCCGAGATCCGCGCGAAGCGCATCGGTGACAAGGTCTCTCCGCTGCACACGTTCGGCTTCTCCGCCACGGCTATGGCCGACCTTATCCTGCACGCTATCGAGACCGGCGAGCCGTATCCCATCAAGATGATGTGGTTCCAGTCCACTAACCCGATTGCCAACATGGGCGCCGAGGCCCCGCGCGTGTACCGTGCGTTGCGTTCCCTCGACTTTGTGGCCGTCGCCGACATCTTCATGACGCCGACCGCCATGGCTTGCGCTGACCTGGTCCTTCCGATTGCAATGTGCCCCGAGCGCAATTCTTTCCGCACGTGGTACACGCCGATTCGTCCGATCACTAAGGTCATGGACGCTCCTGGCGAGGCCGTCTCCGACGAAGAGCTCATTGTCAAGGTCGTCGGCAAGTGCAACCCACAGCTGCTTGAGAACTTCGGCATTCATGATGACGTCAGCCTGCTAGACTTCTTCCTGCGCGAGCGCTCCGACTGGGGCGGCAAATTCGGCAAGAACTTCCAGGATCTGGTCGAGGAAGTCTGGAACTTCCCGCCGCTCGAGTACAAGAAATACGAGAAGGGCCTCACCCGTCCGGACGGTGAGCCCGGTTTCAACACCATTACTGGACGTTTCGAATTCAAGATCTTCGCGTTCGAGCAGTGGGGAATCGAGCCGCTGCCCTACTTCCAGGAGCCGCCCGAGAGCCCTTACTCCGATCAGATTGATGACGAGTACCGCGAGAAGTATCCGCTGGTTCTGACCACTGGCGCCCGCATGTGGGGTTACTTCCACTCCGAGCACCGCATGTTCCCGCGCATGCGCGAAGTTCAGCCCGAACCGCAGGTGCGCATCCATCCCGAAACCGCCGAGAAGTTCGGCGTAAAGGAAGGCGATTGGGTCTGGATCGAGAATCATCGTGGTCGTTGCCGCCAGAAAGTCGTGTTCGACATCAGTTATGACCCGCGCGTCATCGCAGCTGACCACGGCTGGTGGTTCCCCGAGATGGAGGGCGCGGAGCCGAGTCTGTTCGGTGTGTTTGATTCGAACATCAACAATCTCACCTCACAGATGCAGTATGGCACTTCCGGTTACGGCGCGCCCTATTGCTGCCTGATGTGCACCATCTACAAGTGCACCGAGGAAAACAGTGAGATTCTGCCCACCTACCAGGTCACCAGGCTTGGCGGTTGGGAGTATGAGATGGCTCAGCCCAACACCGCCGAGGTCGAGAACGCTGACGTCTCTGGCCATACGCAGAATAACGAACTGTACGCTGGCCGCGAGGAAAGTGGCCTGTAAGCCCGAAAGGAGACGTTGATTCATGAAAGCATTGCTGATCAACTATGAATTCTGCAGTGGTTGCCACGGCTGCGAGGTAGCCTGCAAGGTTGTCCACGATCTGCCCACGGGCCAGTTCGGCATCAAGATTCTCCAGGATGGCCCGCGCCAGCTCGAGAACGGCAAGTGGGAGTACAACTATCTACCGATGCCCACGTCGCTGTGCGATGGTTGTAAGGATCGCGTGGCTGAGGGGCGCCTCCCGAAGTGCGTGCATCATTGCCAGGCAGGCGTTATGAACTTCGGCCCGCTCGAGGAAATGGCGAAAATTGCTGCCGAGAAGGCGAACTGCGTAGTATTCACGATTGGAGAATAGCGCACACGTCGATGCAGCGAGTGATGCGATAATGTTGGCAGGAAGCGATGCCGCAAGCGGCGCGCTTCCTGCTCTGCTTTCCGTTTGAGGATTGTATCGCTCGTGAACTGCTGAATCCAGCACTCATAGCATCATGTTTGGAGGATACAATGCGGGTTACGATGTCCATGGTTCTCGATATCCTGCGAGAACAGTTCGTGGCAAGTAAGGGCAGCTATTACAAACCGGCTGTGCAGGTTTCCATCGCGCACATGGGCATTCCCGCAAACGATCGGCTGGTGCGCGATTGCGTTATTGTCGTCGACCGCACTATGGTTGATGAGCTGCCCGAGGCATGCTCGTCAAGAATCGTCGCCGTGTTCTCGCCTGGGGAGGCATTGCCGCAAGGGTATGCTATAGGCGTTTCCACGGTGGAATCAGCTTCGACGATTGCGAACGCTATTGAGAAGGGCATTTGCAGGTATAAACGTGTTTTGGATAAAATGTCCGACCTCTCGTTGAGGGGAGGGCATGTCGCCCAAATCGCCAACTGCGCTCATGATCTGCTTCAAAACCCAATCCTCATTCACGACGCCGCATTGCGTGTGGTGGCACGCACCGAAAACGACTCGATGAACGACGAAATGTGGACACCACTCGAATCAACGGTACCTACATATCGCGAACGTGTTATGCCCGAAGGCTTCCTGGAGTTCATGAGCCTTTTGAGGCGCTTTGGCGAGGTGAAGAATTATCGAATGCCGAACGGCGTTCTCGTCAATTCATACCGTACAAAGGAAATTGGCGGTGCATTTCTTGTCGTGAGCCTCGTTCAGAAAAACCGTGTGGTTACCGAGGGTGACCGGGCGATTCTAAAGTTTCTCTGCATGTTGGCCGAGATGAACATGAAGACGCATACCAAGCTGGTCAAAGAAGAGCTCGGCTACAACGGACTTTTGCTCGACGCGCTCAAAGGCAACGTGACAAACTATGTGGAGTTCGCAAACCGCATGGCGGCTCTTGGGTACGAGCTGAAGCCCTTTGCCAACGTCATGATCGTGTCGCCGCTCAAAGGCGAGTTCAACGATCGGCAAGCGCAGAGGACTATCGAGGAGATCGTCAACACCTTCTCGTTCGGACGCGGCGTTTGCTACAAGGGTGCGCTCGTCTTCTACGAGACCTACGATAATCTAGGGGTCATCACCCCGACGGATTACGATCGTTTTGCCTTCTTCCTGAATCGGTTTAGGATGGTGGCAGCCTTGGGCAATCCCCAGCCGGTCGAAAAGATGGTCGAAGAACTGTACTTGAGCGCATCGTTCAACATGCGAGTTGGAAGGAAGATGTATCGAGACAGAAACCTGCTCTTCTTGGAGGATTGCCAGCCATATTGGGTATACGAGACCTGTTTGCAACATGGCAGCGCAGACCTCTACATCCATCCCGCTCTGAACATCTTGCGCGATCATGACTTGCGCACGGGCGGGTCTCATTACACTTTGCTGAAGAAATTAGCAATGAACAGAGGAAACAAGTCGATAACAGCCGAAGACCTGTATATCCAGAGGAATACCCTACAGTCTCGCCTGCGGGAAATCGAGGTTATTTGCAGAATTGATCTTTCTAACCCAGCGACCCTTGATCACATCAGGCGTTCGTTCGTCTTGGAAGGCTACTGTGAAGGCTCCTTGCGCATCGAAGGGGACGGAGGCGCGTCGTGAAAATCACCATGTCGATGATCCTCGAGGGTCTGCGGAAGGAATTCGTCTGCGAAGAGGGAGAAAAATTCAATTCTAATACGCGTGTCAGCCAGGTGAGGGTCGTTGATGCGTCTACCCCCGTTTCAACCGTGGAGGATATGTGCTATGTAGCAGAGCGGACGAGCCAATGCCTGCTGATAGGCGTACCGTACGAGCTGGTCGTACTGGGTTTCTTGCCGGGCGAGCTTTCGGCTCCGTGCGCGATCCGGGTTGTCAATTCCGCCGATGTGCAGGCGATCCAAGATGCCATACGGCGTACGATTGCAGGCTATGAGACTTGGGGGACCGACATGCTGGATCTGGCGCTGCACGGCGCCGGTCTCGAGGAACTCGTCGATTTTGCGCATGGTATGTTCAGAAACCCGATCACGATTATCGACGAGAATTACCGCATCTGGGCTCATACTGAGAATGACACCATGGACGACGAGTTGTGGGTTCCGGTGTCTTCCAGCGATGATCAGGATACAATCAGGTATAGCCAGGCTCCCGATCAAGACGAACAGGGCTTCGAGGTATACTTCTCCAGCCTTAAGACGAACGGCTTGCTCGAATCGCATACGACCAACGTCGGGACCAAGATGGCTGCTTGTGCCGTAGAAAGCGGCACGGGTAGTATTATCGGCGTGAACCTGGTCGAGAAGAACAGTCCTATCACGAAGGCCGATATTGAGTGCCTGAAGTTCTTCGCTGACATCGTGAGCCTCAAGATGAAGGCAATGGAATTCTCGTGGCAAGACTCGTCGGGAAGCTATTTTGCGCTGCTCCAAGACGTTGTGCGCGGGAACCTCTCGAATAGCAGCGAGTTCAAGGCGCGCTTGAACAAGACGTGGATTACCCTCGAACGGTATTTCACGGTGTTCGTGATTGCCGGGCGACGGGGCTTCTTGAAATACCATCAGCTGTGCCGCGTTGAAGACGACTTAGCCACGGTGTTGCCCCGCAGCACGAACATCGTTTCCTCGAGATTGCTCATCGCGTTCGTCAATCATGATGAGATTTTGGGCAAGCAGGAACTCGAAGCGCTTAGGCGATATGCGGAAGATCACGATTTGGCGGTGGCCATGAGCGAGTCCCGCACGGACGAGATATCATTGAGGACCCTGCTCGAGCAGGCTCGGTTCGCTTTGCGCGTACGGAAGAGGGTCTTCCCAGAGGCGTATATCGTGGAATTCAAAGACTGCAGGCAATACTATCTGTACGATTTGTGCCTTCAGCAGCCCGACTGGCATCGCTACCTGCACAATTGTCTCGTTGCGATTTCGTCTCTCGACAGCGAGAGCGCGACGGTGCTCATGACGACGCTGCGCTGTCTCGTGAAAAACTATGGGAACAGAACCACAACGGCGGTCGAGCTCGGCATTCAGAGGAACACGCTACGCTACCGTTTAAGCAAAATTGAGGAAATCTGCTCCATCGACCTGGGCAATCCCGAGACGTTCGATCATATCGCCTTCTCGGTGAACCTGGCCGACTACTGTGAATGCAATCGGAGTGATAACACGTAGATATGTCGTGTAGCGTGTGAAAGCCCGTACGTCCTATTGCCTGCTGTTAGCGCAGGCTTTTCGTTCGCTCATCCCAGTCGAATGGTAGCGATAATCGAAAAAGCTCGATACATGGGTAGCTCCAATCTGGTGTTTTCCGCATTCCATTGAGCGAAACGTCCGAACTACATTCTTGACCACACTTCAGGCCACAGATTGACTACATTCGGCCTTTAAACAACGCTACTAGCGGTGATAAGGGTGGAGTATCCCCTTATGCTCCACCATGAAAACCGAAGGCCAGGACAACGTTCTGGCCTTCTTTGTCGGTCTGGCCGGTATGCGACCAGCCTAGAGCTCTTCGCTCAGGATCTCATCAGTGTTCTTCCCGCGGGCCAGCGAGCACTTAACGACCCAGCCGGACAACGCAACGAGGCCGATGACGTTGGGGATGCCTGTGGCGTTGTTCATGGTCTCGGCGATGGAGCTGGACTGGACCATGCAGCCGATGAATCCGAGTGCCAGGATGATGGCCGCCGAGAAAACGCCTTTCCTGACATACGTAAAACCAATCCAGCAAATTGCTTCGCTCGGGATTGCCCGTAATTCGGAATACACAGGCAGATAATATACAAATTACTCGATATGCTAGCGTTTAAGATATGTCCCAGACGTTGGCTAGTAAAATTGCGCTAAAGCGAGAGGTTGTGGAATAGGAGCACCAATGGTTGGCAGCAGGTCGTCAAGAACGAGAAGGGCATCTGTTTTTCAGTTGGCGGCGACAGGCAATCCTTTTTTGGTTGAAAGCTTCATGAACGCTTTAAATCCGAAAGCCGCTGCGAAATCACCCGAAGCATACAACGAGGAGCTGGTCGGCGCGGTGGTGGAGTATCTCCCCTTGGGCACAAAGGGTATTCGCAAGCCTGGTGGAGAATCCACCGTGAAAGCCCAGGCGCGAGTTACGCTCAATTGCAGTTGCGTGCTGATTACCGATGGAGCGTTCGACTCATCAAGTCTTTTTGCCGCGCATCTTATAGAGTCTTCGGGTGCGGACCAGCTTGAGGTGGAATGCTATTCCGTGGTGTACGGCAAGATGATTGCCGAGCATGTCGTGATCGTAGACGGCAACGTAATCGTATGTGAGTCCCGTCCGTGGAGAAAACCTCAGCCTAATGAAGTGCCCCGCACCTGGGGCGGCTATAAGTTGCTCTTTGAATCACGGGCCCAAACAGAGCTCGAGGAGATTGTTGAAAAAGAAGCTTCGATGCAAACGGGTAGCGATGTCCAATTTGAAACGAGCCAAGACGAGACGGCTCATCTCGATGATCCCATGCAAGTGGCGATAGAGTTTGCAAAAAAGGCTCAAGATCGCAAGCGAGAAGAGGGAAAGCTTGGTCCCATCGCGAAAGAAAGCATGAAAACAAGAACCGTCCGCCCGTCACAGGAGGCGCCTGTTCCTTGGCAAACGCATCGTGACGATTTCCTCGCCGCCGCCCGAACTGCCGTAACCGACGCCTTGGAAGAGAAGTTCGAGCGTCAGGTAAGCCTTCTCAGCGAAATCGTGACGCCTGTGGAATACGACGATACGTTCATTCGCAGCGTCACCATGAAGGGAAGCAATAACATCGTCGGCACGAGCGCGTATGCACAGCACATGCGCAAGGTGCACCTCAACTATATGCGTTCGAGCAACAACGCGTATTCAAGGCGACCGCGAGTATGCAAGCCCCTTTTCGACGTCGTCTGCTTTCAGGTTGCCGATAAAAAGACCGCTTTTTTGCAAAATGTCTGCAATCTCGGTGACATACCGTTCCAAGGATCGGGCGGATTCGGCCTGGCTGTCGTACCCACAAATCTGAAGCGTGCCGACGTTGACGAGGTGTTTACGAAAGTCGCGCTGTCTCAGTTCCTGGAAGCTGCCCCTCAAGACATCGAATGTATCGTGGTGACCAGGGCTTCGAAGCTCAATCTGAAACGCCTTCAAGATGTTGAGGATGCTGGCATTCCCATCGTCTTCGACCTGTCAGGCCGCACGAGCCCTACGAAAGACATACACGATCCCCTCAAGGGTTTATTCAGCAGGCAGCCTCGGAGCCCGTACAGCTTGTACACGTTCAATGGCCGGCTTAACGAACGCCAAGCCGCGCTGCTCGGTGATGCATTGGACAAAGAATCGGCTGCTCGCATGCTCCAAGCTTTGCAGGAAGCGGCACTTGAGGAGGCCTCTGGTTTCTACCGACCTCAATGGGCCAGCGAAATCATCGATACGCTGACCTTCGGGCATGAGAGGATCGATAGCGACGCCAAAGACGATGCGGTGGAAGCGCCCGCCGCATCTGCGCGCATGCGCACAACAACTGCCAGATCGTCCACACCGTGGCAATTCTTCTTTGCGACCTTCCCGCCTGAAAGCATGCCATCCTTGGACAGCGCGAAGGCCATCACTCGCATGCATGACGTTGGCGTCGTTTGGCATAAGACGCTCAAGGAGCATGGACTATCTTTGTACGTGGATAAAAGGAGAGGGCTCATGCGCAAGCGAGGCGAAGAGCCCTTCATGCCCGATAAGGACAATTTGCAAGAAGTGGGCAGGTTTCTCGGTATCGACGTGATGATCGACAGCCTCTACGACGGGGTTCCCTTGGACTACATCATTTAGGGACGCTATGGATTCGGATGCAAGATCAAATCACGCCACTGCGAGAGGGGCGGGTCGGCCAGGACCGTCGAGCGTCGTGCGCAAGATGGCCGAAGAAGAGTTTCGCAGCTGGACGCGGGCCATACACAAAGCTTGCTCGCCTGAATGGGCGCCGGCGCTCAGGTTCGCCTTTGCCAACCTGATGCCGTTCGTTGACGAGGGCTGCACCACTGCCTACACCGATTGCCACTACCGCATTGGGCTTTCCCCAGACATGCTTGACCCCGGCAAGACAACCGATGAGCAACTGGCGATTGTCGTTTTGCACGAAACGCTGCATAACGTGCAGAAACACGCCCAACGCTTGGAGGGCGCGGGGTTGCCGCAGTTGGTGAAAAACTATGTGACAGATTTCGAGATCAATTCGATTATCGCAAGCGGTGTCTGCAACATCGATTTGACGGACCGCGTTTCTACGGCCAATGTCAATGTGCACTGGGACTGGCTCGTGGGCGAGGTGATCGAAGTGAAAAACCAACAACAGGCTGACGATCTCAACGCACGGTTCAACAACGACAAGCACCCGCTCAGGGTTGGCGACGAGACGTATCAGGGCATCTTGCTTCCCGGTATCGGAGCGTTTTGGGACATTCCGCCCGGCCTCACTGCGGAACGTTACCTATCGATTATCGATTACGAGTTCACGGGGAAAGGGGCGTCGACTGATCCAGCAGGGGCGAACGACTCAGGCAACTCAGCGGGAGCTGGCGGCGTTCGCATCTACCAGCGCCACGCAGACGGATCCGAGACATCCCTCGCTAACGTCGGGGATTGGGTGGACCACATTTGCGGAGACACCGATTTGGATTCATGGAAGAACGTCGACGATCTTGGTATCCACCCTATGGAACGTGGGTTGGAGAACGAGGTCAACGACCGTCTCGTTCATGACATAGACGAGTATCGCCGATCGGGACAAGCGGGCAATACTCCGATGCAAGCAGTGTTGAACTACGTGAGCCAAGCGCTGCGTCCGCCGGTGGTCGACTGGCAGAAGATTTTGCGCCAGGTTTCGCGAAAAGCCACACAGGAAATGACAGCCGGTCGACAGGACTACACCTATCGCAAGCGCCGGCGCAGGTCGGGTGGTGCGATATCTGGCATGCCAGGAGGCGTAGAGCCAATTTACCCTGGACAAATAGCATATACGCCAAAAATTCGACTGGCTATAGATACGTCAGGGTCGATGTCTGAAAACGAGTATCGCAAGGTTCTTTCCGAAGCGCAAGGCATCCTGCGCGAGTTCAGCACTTCTATCGAAACCGTCTGTGTCGACGCGAAGGCGGGCGAGATCTTCAAAGTGCAAAACATCGAGGACATAACCATGCGCCTTAGCGGAGGTGGCGGGACCGACATGACGGCGGCGTTGCGCCAAGTCGTTGAGCAGAAGCCGAAAGAGCGGCCCGATGTACTGATTATCGCTACAGACGGCGTGTTTAGATGGCAAAGATTTCTTGATGCGCTGGCTGACAGGCGGTTGGACAAGATTGCCGTGGTGGTGCTGTGCGTTTTCCGCTTCGACGAGAACGAGTACTACGCGCAACAAGGAAACGTCGCGAAGCAAGCTCACGACATGAAACAGAGGAAACGAAACGCCTACCTCGTGCAGGCGTGGGTTGAATAGCCGCGAGTATCGCGGAACAGCTTGATGGGAGCAACGCAATGGCAGACAAGAAAAAAGATGAGCAGCAGTATTACGGCACCAACTTTGGTCCTGCATCGGCCGAAGAGCTGAGCCATATCATGCAGTATGCTTGGGAAGCGAGGCAGCCCCTGCTCATCGTTGGCGCACCGGGCATCGGCAAGACGGCCATCATCAACAAATGGAGCGTGGAAAACGGTTTCGGCGACCCGATTTGCCTGGTCGGGTCGCAGATGGAGCCGCCTGATGTGACGGGTCTGCCCCACGCTGCTCAGGGAGAGCTTGTGCAGGCAACCACCGCCGGCAACGTATATGGGCGTGAGCTCGAATCGGCAATACGCGACGGACGGATCAGCGAAGAAGAGGCCTACGAGCGCGTGAGCATTTACTTCACCGATTATCTGGTGCCGGTGTGGCAAAAGATCGTGTTCGACGGCAAACCTCATGTGCTGTTCTTCGATGAGTTTTCCAACACACCGCGCATGGTGCAAGCTGCGCTGTTGAAGACCATCGGCGAGAAGCGATTCGCCAATGGGCAGAAGATTCCCGACTCGTGCTTCATCGTGGCGGCAATGAACCCCGCGGATTCGGCCGTGGACTACACGCCGATTGCGCCTGCCATGGTCAACCGCATGTGCATGGTCGCATACCGGCCGCTCTCGCAGGAAGTCATCGACGGCATCTCGGGAGCGTGGTACACCGATGAGGAGAAAGCCAATTGGTCGGAAGGCGAGGCGAAGTGGCGCAACCGCGTTGCAAGCTTTCTTCGCGTGCATCCCGAGCTGGTTCTGAAGGAAAACAAGCTGGTCAACACCGACTACGATACGGCAGCCGCCGCATACCTGAATCCCGATTCGGAATCGGATTCATCGGAACGCGAAGTGCTGACCAGCACGTGGACCTCGCCCCGCTCATGGGAAAACGCTATTCGGATGCTGGCTTGCTCTCCGCTGGCCAGCGAGGTCACCCCTATTCAAGAGCGTATCCTTGCAGGCTGCGTGGGCAGGCAGGCGACTGCCGAATTCGTCGAGTTCATGCGTCGCAATTCTGATGTGGATCCATTTGATTTGATACGCCATCCTGAGAATCAGAACTGGAACATAGCCGACCCGAACATCGATGCCAACGAGATTTACGAGTTGGCGAACACCATCGTGGGCAAGATCCCCGAGTGCAATGGTCAGAATGGTGCGCCGAGCGCATTGGATGCTTTGCAGTTCTTCATTAAAGTTGACGAACTGGGAGGCAGCCCCGTCTTCGCTCCGCACTTCACCAACGGCCCTGCACGTGATTACATCGAGAAGTCACGACCATCGGATATCCCCCAGCGCGAGTGGAAGAAGATGATATCGGGACTGTTGCAGGCGTACGCCAAGGCCGAGGTGATTGACAAGGGGTAGAAGCATTGACTTGCCGCCAAAACGCAAGTAGCTTCAACAGCTCTCAGCGTGAGAGGGGGAAATGACGCTGGAGTTGTTACAGTCGCTTATCGCCTGGGATTACAAGGACGGTGTTGCCCTTTTTCCCGATGCCGCCTCATGGGCCAAGCGTTGCGCTTCCCTTATCTCCCGACCCAGGTCTTCCGCGGCAACTCCTTTGCGGAGTTTCATCATCATCTCGTCTTTCGCGAGCTGCTTTTCAACTTGGATTGCATTCCATCCTTCGTCGAAGCTGTACGTGGTTTTCTTGCCTTTGTCATCTATCACGAGAAGCATTTCCACTGCGAAGAGCGGGTTGTCATCGGAGAGCGGATTTGAAACGTCGACGTCTACGCCCGCAATCTTCGATTGGGTGAGCCACTTAACGTTGAATTTCGGGCTGCCGTCCTCAGCTGGCGTAATCACGGCGTCTTTGATGCGCCCGTCGCATAGGCCGCCCGATGTGTTGCGAGGAGCCACCGTGTTGCTTGCCGAAGTGATGATGTAATCGCCTTTTGGAGCGTGCACTGTGATGCTGCGCAGCTCATGTGCGCCCATGTTCGTGCGAGCCTGATACCTGATTTCCATCCAACCTCACCTCACCATTGTTCTGCGAAAACTCATCTCCGTGCTTTTGTATATACACCTGCTGTCGCGAGCGCCCCATTTTGTTTGCATGTTTGCCTTAAACCTTGACGATTGCCAGACCTGCTCCTGCAAGCACCTTCAGCGCATCGCGCATGGGAGCGCGGTTACGCGCTTCCTTAACGTCCTCATCAAGCTCGTCGTAGGGCACCAAGTACGGCGATGTCTTCTTTTCGGCATCGCGCTCTTGTCCGAACATCCAACCCATTGACCGGCGTTCATTGAGCCAACGCTCGTGTTCCCAACGAGCCATGGCTTCGATTTGGGTTTCGTCCAAAGCAATTTGACTTGCCGCCTCTCCTGCCTGGTCAGCACGTACAAGACGGTACCCCAAACGAGACACCTTTTCGCAAAGGTCGGCAGCTTGGCCATAGCACGACTGTTGTAAATCCGCTGGCTGTTGCCCGAACGTTTCGTAATCGGGCTGCTCGCCAGTCGCGCGCAGGTTCTCGCAATAGCTTTCGAATACTGCATGGGCAATGTCATCCTCGCGACGGATAAGCTCCATTTCGGGATTCGCCTCGATGCGCCTGATGTTTTCCGCATCTAGGAAAGCGCCGCCCTTAAGCTCGGCGTCTGCTAAAACACGAGCTCTGCGCATGAACGGCTCTTCGCAGTCTGCAAAATACTGCTCAACCGAAGTCATACCAGCCCGCCTGGCACACGGCGCCAAGTGGTGCGCGAAATCGATTCGCCCAGCCTTGAAGGCGCCTGTTCGCGAATAGCGGAACAGCCCCGGACCTGCTTCGAGCGCTTTCACGATTTCGGCGGGCTCAATTCCATTGATTCGCTTTCCCAGTGCAACCTCAAGGCAAACTGCTGAAAGGCATGCCATATCGAGCTCGAACAACGACGGGCGGGACGTGCCTGCAAAGCCGAGCGTTTTCGGTATTTCTACGAAAAGCTTGTCGTAATACGCCGCCGTGCGTTCGTGCGGCAGCGCGGCGTTCGAAACCGCCTCTAGGTCGAAATCGATGAGCGTTGCACGGATATCCCACGGCTGAGGACCGATGGTGCGCACGCACACGTTGGAAGCCTTCAGGTCGCCATGGCAAATACCATTGGCATGCATCCGATGCACGTGCAGCATCAGGTCGTACATGATTTTCGCAATTTGTTTTTCCTGTTCATCTGCGGCACTTTCCGACAATAGGTGCTGAGCGGCGATGCCTTGGATTCCCGAAGGAATGGCAGCTCTCCCGATTGCGTCGGAGAGTTTCACGCCGGCATACTCTTCGACGATCACCGGCAAAGCAGCCGTACCAGATGGCGGCGTTGCTACGGCAACCTGGAGCAGGCGCGGTCCCACTCCGATGACAGAGCCCCGCGCCAACGCGGCAGACTCGCGGCCGAACTTTTCCACGGCATCTGCTTCGTAGAATTTGGCAACTGCAGTTAAGGGCTCTCGAACTACCTCCGTCTCAGGATAATAAACACCACGGTAAACATACTTGTGACCAGAAGAAACGAAGGGCTTCTGATGCGAATCGTAAACGAAACAGCCATCGTTGAAGGAAACGGCCCTCTTCACGTTCGAAGACTCTAATGATACGGTTTCTATTCGGGTTGAATCATCCATGGTCCACTCGCTTCTTGCTTTCGCTCTCTCGGTAACGACCCCGCATCTCTTCGAAGCGGCTGCCTAAATCGCCTGCACCCAGAACTGGGTTGCCCCGCCGAGCAGTATTGTGTCGCCGACATGCAGCTCGAATGAGCCCCTCTTTTCGCCCTCCATCCTCTCGGCACGCGGGGGCTCGACGACAATCATCTCGCGTGTGGCGCCGTCGACGATGGCCGTGCCGTTGGTAGAATCGAGTCCCCGAATCCACCATAGCCCCTCGTCGTCTCGCCATATACGTGCATGTTCCTTGGAAACGAGCATACCCACGTCGGTGATGGCGTTCTCGCTTCGGGGCATGCGGCCCAAGATGACCTCTCCTTGTTCCGGGCTAATCGTGTAACGACCGCCGCTTCCTTCGGAGTCTATCCGAATGAGCACCAGACCTTCGGGCGTGTCGTATGAATCGGTTCCCGGCTCGCTTGTGCGAAACTTCGCGCCCATATGCCGGCTTGCGGAAAGAGCCTCATCGACTGCGAACGAAACATCGCCAGTGCAGCCAGCTGCGCAGAACAGCAGCATCATAAGATGTGCACGATCGGTATCCGACAAGGTAGTATCGTGCGCGATATCAGACATAGCGTTTCGCAATTGCACTGCGTTCTCGCCATAGCGCTCAAGCGCCTCACAGAGCAAGTCGGCCGGCTCGTCTTCCAGGTAATTGATTATATCGACATTGGTTTCGGGTCCTTTGCGCGCAGCATGCAGAGCAGAGACGAGCGTTGCCGTCGATTGCTCGAAGGGCTTGAAAGCACCTGGATAGTAATCGGCAGGTTCGACATTGACGATCCTGCGACCAAGCCGACTTATGTGCTTATCGGCTACAAGGCTGTTCTCGTACTCGTTCCCCAAGATTTCGAAAGCCTCGTAATTGCCTATTCCCCACGTATCGTTGAGTAGGCCGAAAACGACTTGTCTTGGCTTATCCATCCCCGACGTCATGGCATTCTCCGTTACAACAAACTATCCCAAGTACTCGCTTCTCGAGCGAAATCACCCAACATCCTCTTCCTCTACCGGATCTGGGTAGTACTCGTGCCATATTTCCGAGAACTTGTCGAGATTTCCCTGAGCCGCATGAACTGCAACGATGACACCTAAGCTTCTCAGCATATCGTCATCGAGTTCCTGGAACGGAAGCCGCTCTATAGTTGAAACGCTCGCCACCGCCTCGTCGAGGTCTGGAAGGTCTTCGAACCGGATGAGGCAGCCATGCAAGTGGGCGATTCCGTGTTCCTGGCGAGATGTCAAACCCCACATCTTCTCGATCTCGTCAGTTGCCACGTGCTCGAAACCCTCCGTGGCCACATACGCACTCCAACGGTCATGTTCGATTTTCGAGAGCCAAGAGAAATCTTCTGTCGCCAGATAACGATCATACGCTTCTAGGATTTCCCCTTGAACAAGGTTGCCATTCGAATCTTTCGCGTACGTGATGGCGTTGAGGTTCTGGCACCAATCGACGTCGCGTGCGCAGGCAAGACCTGTCTTGCGGCAGAACAGGTACAACGAGTACTTGCGATGGAGCGCTGCGGCCATAGACGAGCGCTGGTTGTATTCGGAATTTGCGAAGTACAGATCGGCGGTTTCCACTGACGACCTGAAATCGTCTCCCTCTCCGAAAATGGAAGAGTGATTGTAAACGCGGTTGATGTTCTTGGCGTAGCGCAAGAGGCGTGGGTTGAAGATGCTCTCGTAATCGAAGCTGTCTTCGTTGCTGCCGACAGGTTGGATGGCATAGAAGCGGTTCCGTTTTTCCATATAGCGCAGACCAGTTGCCAGCTCGGAATCGTTGATAACCGCCGCAATGAAGGGAGCCCTCAGGTCTTCGCTTGCATGGAACCTCCGCTGTTCTAAAATCTCGCGTGTGCGCAATGCCACTTTGGCGCATACCAGGTCGTCATCGAGCGCGACCACCACATATGTCGGCATGTCGCGCTTTTCGTCGGACTCACCCAGGTCCCGATCGAGCAGGTAATCTTGGTAAGCACCCGTTTCCGGGTCGATGTCCTCAAACGCTACGTGGAAGTACCCCTGATAAGGGTGCCCGTCAGCGAAGAACTCGGGGCACTCGAGCTTCATTTCATCCTTGAACCTGCCATCCGAACCCATGACGACATCTATCTGGGTCGTGATGTCATCCCCCAGCTGGGTGGCCCATAAGGCGCACTTGACGAACTCCTTAGCAAAGGCGCCGTTTCCAACGACGAGCACGCGGCGGCGGTCAGCTGAATAGTCAAATGCCAGCTTCGGCTTGAACCCCTCGTCTTGATGCTCGTCTCCAACCCAGGAAGGAACACATTCCTCCACAAGACCCGTGGTGAACAGGGGGTATTCGTCGATCATGCCGTCGACGGTGTTCCTGATCCAATCGACGCGCTGAATGAACACGGATATCTTTCCGTCCTTGTTCAATTCGCTGGCAACCGCGTCTACAATCGGCCCCCCAACTGGCGAGCTGGAGAAAACCAACACGCGGGGCCCCCTGTCACCATCATGTGGCAGCTTTGCCAATTCGCGTGCGAGCTCCACGCCGTCGCTGATGTTCTCGATTTCGTTTTCGCTTGAAAACACGAAGGTGCGCTGCCGGGTCCTGCTAGCAACCCTTTTTGCCAGGTAGCTCATCGATTGGGGAAGGCAGAGCATCCCCTCGCTCTTCGCGTCAACCACGCGTTTCGATTCATCGTCTTTTTCCACGCCCGAGAAAACGATGACGCAGCCATCGTCGCCCTCGAATGTCTCCTTCACGCTTTTCGCAAGTGTGAAGGAACGGTCCGTTGCCTCTGAAAAAACGTAAACGGGCTTGCTGCCAGACAAGAGTTTCAAACGCAGCACCCCAATGGCCTCGACCACTACTGAAATGACGGAGCCGATAACGCCTGTGGGAGCCGCGAGGAACAACGCCGCATTGTAATACTGGTAAATCGGCAGCAGGTTGCCCATCCATTCGAGCTTTTCGGTATCAAGCCCCATATCGCGATTCATGCCGAACATCAGCAGAGTCCCGAACAAGGCATCCAGGGGCTCGGTCAGGTTGTCGGACCCCGACACCCCCGAAAGGTCCTGGCTGAAAACGACGAAGAACGCCGTAGCGAAGATTCCGACGGTGTATGCAACCCATGAGGACACCGGGGCTTCTGTCTTTTTCTTGTTCTTGGTGACGCGCACAACGGCAATGATTGTGAAAACAAGCGCTATGAGTGATAGCAGCCACCCGCCTATGATGATAATCGGCACGCAATCCATGGGGGCTCTCCTTCCAAGCGTGATACGTGACCCATCTTAATACAAGAGGGTTTCGCAGCGTGGGCGTCTCATGCATTTTGCCGCTTGCAATGCGAGGATCGAGAGCGACTTGAAAGCAGCTGCGCTAAGACGGTCGCGAGCAGCCAAATGACATCGTGTGCCGTCGTGGGGTTCAGCAGAACCCCATGCTTGTAAGCCCTTTCGAAGGCGACACCAGCTTGGCGATATCGGCATTGGCGAGGGTTTTCTCGACTGATTCGGCCTCTATGGTTCCGCTTGTCGTAAAAACCATATGCGACATGCGAACGCGCTCGTATATCTTGCGTACGATACGGCCATTTGAGAAGTTCTCGTCCTTGCCGGCTACGAGGGCCTCCATTACGCCAACCACAAGAGCGTCCGCCTCAGCAGACAGCTCGAACCCGTCCTGTCCAACAAGCATCCTGAAGATGTCGACAAGCTCGGTTGCACTGTAGTCGGGGAAGTCGATGTAGAACGCGATGCGGTCGCGCAGCCCAGGATTCACGTCGATCATGCGATCCATGGGCTCGGTGTAGCCGGCCAAGATGCACACGAAATCGTCGCGGCTGTCTTCCATGGCTTTCACGAGTGTGGCTATGGCCTCGGGGCCGTAGTCCCGACCGCTGTCGGACATGCCGAGAGCGTATGCCTCGTCGATGAACAGCACACCGCCCTTCGCGTCGTCGATGGTCTTCCGAGTCTTTGCCGCCGTGTGGCCGACATACATGCCGCACAAGCCCCCGCGGTCGGTTTCGACGAACGTGCCCTTGCCGTCTGTCACGCCCTCTTCGTCGAAAATGCGGCCAATAAGGCGTGCTACGGTGGTTTTGCCCGTGCCCGGGTTCCCGCGAAACACCATGTGCAGGCACGGCAGCTTGTCGCGTCCGTGGTTGCGCACGAGCGAAACGATGTCATGGACCTGGGCTTTGACTACGTCCAACCCCACAAGGGCATCCAGCTCGGTAAGCGGGTCGCCGCCCTTGATGGCGATGTCCTCAGGCCGCAAATCGTCAGCGCATAGAGGTTCGCGACCAAATATTCCGCGTGCGCGTTTACCGCCCTCGAACATGTCCATGACCGTTTCCAGGTCTTCTGGGCACGCGAACCCGGGCTCAAGAACCGTGGTCTCCACTTCGCAGCCGAAAAACGTGCCAAGGTAATCGACGAGTTCTTCGAAAAACGATTCCAGCGCCTCTTCGCGCGTCAGCTCGATTCGCTCACGTCCCTCGCGCCGTGAAAGTTCCAGAGACGCCTCGGAGATGAAGGGCACGCGATAGACATCGTTCTCGTCGACGGTTGCCCGACGGACCTCAAGCGGACGACCGCGGTAGTTTCTGTTATGACGGTTGAGCAATTCGACGCCTTTGGCGAGGAGATCCCAATCGGGTTCCTCGGCAAACACCAGGTTGCCCTTGAAATACAGCGTCCTTTCATCGTCTCTGAACATGACGCACCTCCTACTTCACTTGTGTTGACTTGAGCATAGAAGGCGTCCTGGCAAATTGGTTGCGCAACTTGAAACGATATCTACGGAGAAGATCGAATTCGAGATGCCATCACGGCTTTTGCCGTTGTCTCGATGCGTGTTCGCATTGATGGGCGATGTGAGCGTTGGCTCGTGCGTCTTCGTTGATGGTAGTATGACGTTGTTCGAACGGCGAACTGCCTGCAAGAGAGCTTACGGGAGGTCGGGCATGGACGGAATCGTGTACAAAACCCAGAACTTCACGGTGAAGGCGCCGGAAGTGCCGCACGTGCCCCGCGAAGATGGCGGTCACGTGTTCATCGAAGCGAACGACCCTCATTGCTGCGATCGCACGCAGCTGACGGCTGACCAGGCGATTGAATGCGCATGGCTTACCATGCTCGCAGGCGAGGCATATTGGAATGTCATGAGCGAACGCGGTCTTGATCTGTACCGGCTGAACTACCAGGACAACGGGAACTGGGCATTCGTCCGTGGTGAAGATCCGTTGTTCCACATCCACATTTACGGCCGTGCGCGCAACGAGAAGCATCAGGAATACGGTCAGGCGCTGCGTTTTCCATATCCCACTACGGGTTTCTACGAAGGCTTCCAGCCGTTGACCGACGACGACATCGCGGCCTTGGCCGCACGTATGGACGAGTTGGCTGCTTCCGAGAAGTACGGTTGGGGCCCGAACGCCAAATAGAATAATATACGTCAGGCGCGAACGAGCTCGACGTTTTCTGGGAAGGCTTTCTCCGCGATGGTGCGTACCGAGGCGGGCAGTACGACGCGCTCGAGTGCGAAATCCTTGTCGAACGCGCCTTTGGCGATCGTTTCGACACCGTCACCGATCATAACGCTGCGCAGGTTAGGGCAACGGTCAAACGCGTATTCCCCAACGGTGCGAACGCTTCCGGGGATGGTCAGCTGCTCGAGTGCCGAACAGCCCGAGAAGGCTGCGCGGCCGATGCGCTCAAGCTTGCCGGAGAAGCGTATGTCAGAGAGCGATTCGCAGTTCTTGAACGCGTAATCTTGAACAATCCTCACGCTTTCGAGTCCGATGCTTGCCAACGACGTGCATTCGTGGAAACAATACTCGGGCACGACGCCGACGCTTGCGGGCAATTGGATGCTTTCCAGTGCGCTGCAGTGTGCAAACGTCATTTCGCCTAGTTGTTTGAGACTTGCAGGAAGCTCGATGGCTTTAAGGCTCGTGCAACCGGAGAACACCCCATCTTCAAGCGACTCGAGGGTAGAGGGCAGCTCGCAGAGAACCAACGAGCTGCAGCGGCTGAGCGTATAGGGACGAAGGCGTGTAGCTCGGTTTCCCAGGCGGATGCTCACCAGGTTTCGGCATGCTTCGAAGGCGCGGTCGCCGATGTAGGAGACGCTGTCGGGAAGCGCGATGTTTGTGAGCAGGTTGGCTTTCGCGAAGGCGACCATGGAGATGTATTTGACGCCGTCGGGCACATTGTATGCAGCATCCGGTTTCGCGCTGGGGTAGCACAGCAGGTAGATTTGCGACTTGTTGAACAGCACGCCGTCGCGGGCGCTGAAAAAGGCGTTGTTCGTGTCGACTTCGAATTCGTGAAGGCCGGGCGTGTCGTTGAAAGCGAACTTGCCGATGCGGTCGACGCCAGCGGGGATAGATATCCATTTCAAGCTTGCGCGCCCCTCGAAGGCGTTGTAGCCGATTTGCGTCACGCGGTCAGGCAATTTCACGTTGCCTGCATCGCCGTTGTAACGCACGAGGGCGTCATCGATTATCTGGAACTCGTCGGTGTCGCGGCAAGGCTCGAACAATTCGTGTTCGAGCAGCTTGATGTAAAACGAAGACTCGTCGGGAAGCTTGAATTTCTCGATGCCCTGGATGGCCATCAGCTCATCGGCGATGTCTCCCGTGAGCTGCACGGGTTCCAGAAACACGGTGACAATGCTTTTTCCCTTGTCAAGAGCGCGACGGATTTCCTTCTCGCACTCAGGCGAAGCGGCAGAGCGTTCAGACAGGAACAACAAGAAGCAAGCGCAGTCGTCGATACGCGAATGCAGCGTGTTGGCCCATTTTCTTCCAATCCCGATGCCTTCGTCGAACCACACGTTGTAGCCGAGTCGTTGGAGGTACTCGATTATGGGAAGGACCAAATTTGCGTCCAAGTGTGCATAGCTGACGAGAATGAAAGCGTTCGAGCCGCTATATGCCTTAACCGATGCCATGGCAACCTCGCTCTCGCAGTTGGATTTGCAAAGCCATTCTAGCAGCAAGGAAGCGGCGCGGATGTTCGTGTCACTCGCATTGCGAGGGGCGAATTACGACGAGAGTTGGCGCGAGCGTACCGTGCCAACTCGACATCGTGCGGGAGAGGCCGACCATGGACTTCGAGATGCATATCCAGGGGCGCCCAATGCGTCGATGATGCAAGGCCTAAGGCTCGGCAGAGATTACTCTTTCAAGATGAAGTCAGGGCTCATCTCCTGCCAGGCGTCCATGCGTCGGCGCATTTCCGCCTTGCTTTCCTCGTCTTCCTGCAGCGCGAGAAGCTCCCAGTCCATCTGAGCGAGCGCCTCGATGATTTCGGAAAGCTTGGCGTAGGGGATGGAGATGACAAGACGGCCGGCAGGGTAGACCTTGCGGCGGCTCATGCCATGGCCCATGCCGGATACGATGTAGTTCACCTTGCCGGTGATGTAGGGGTAGCCGAACAGCCACGCGCAGGATAGAACGGGTGATGCAGTGCTCTGCCAAAGGTCACCCGAGATGTAGCTCGTGGCGCGCATGATGATACCCGCCTGCTCGATGTCGGCAACGCAGAGCAGGATATCGGGCTCGAAGTCGCACAGGTGAAGTGGGCTGAACACGACGAAGTTCACTGCGCCCGGTGTGAGCGTCTTGATCTCGTGATACAGGCGCGCATTGGGTGCTTGGGTTCTGAACACGCCGAAATCGACGCCCGCTTGTCCGCTTGCAGCCAAAGGTGGTTTGTCGATTTGCCCCATGATCATTCTGCCGAAGCAGTTGTCATCGTCTTTGGTGGTGAAGAACATACGATCTTCCACGGCCGCTTTCTTCGCAAACTCGCAAAACGAAAGAACCTCATCGATGTGCTCGACGCCTTCAGGTTGGCTGTAGCAATACTTGATGGCTATGGGCTGGAATTCGCAATTCAGGCGGGAGAACAGGTCCTTTGCTTCCTGGGTGAGCATGGCGGGCTCCTTCGGGTTCGATAAACCATCGATGCCATGGTAGCGCAATACGTGTACACTTGAGGGGCTGTTAGTTCAAACCTGCTATGCGTCATCATCGGAACAGCTCGCGCTTGTTCTACAATTCTAGAGAGCAAGGCCTGTTTGCAAGCAAGGAGCGATTCACCATGAATGTGACGAGGGAATACTCGAGGTTCGCAGTTAACACGCATTTCGACGATCTGCCCAAAGAGGCAATCGAGCGGTTCAAGATCCGTCTTCTCGACTCGATTGGCGTCATCGCCGCCAGCATGCACGCCGGCGGCATCGACGAGTGTGTCGACCTGTTCGGGGGTATCGGCGGCGCTGAAGAGGCGACGATCCTGTTCCATGGGGTTCGACTTCCGGCCGACAAGGCCTCGCTCGTCAACAGCATGATGGCGCGCTCGTTCGATTACGAGCCGGTCGGCGGGGAGTTCGTCGACGGCACAGCCGGAGCAGCCCATATCTCAGGAAGCTCGATTCCCTGCATGTTGGCCACAGGCGAACTGACCCACGCATCAGGCAAGGATGCCATCGCCGCTACCGTGCTCGGCGACGACTTGGCCACCCGCCTTCAGCAAGGTACCGGATTCGCGTTCGACAAGGGCTGGGATAATACGGGCACATTCAACGGCTTGGGCTGCACGGTGCTAGCCGCCAAACTGCTCGGACTCGACGAGGACCAGTGCGTGAATGCTCTCGGCATCGACGTCAACACCATCGGCTCGACGATGGACGGCGTCATTGATGGTGTGCTGGCCTTCAAATTACCCCATGGTCTCTCAGGCATGAACGCGATTATGTCTGCGCGCATGGCGCAGCGTGGTTTCACGGGTACGAAAGATGCCCTGTGCGGCTTGCATGGTTACTTCGATCTTTTCGGCAACGAAAACAGTGACCCGTCGACAGTTCTCAACGACCTGGGCAAGCGGTTCTACACCGACAGCGAGATCAAGCCTTGGCCATCGTGCCGTATAACCCACGCGCCCATTCAGGCTGTGCTCAAGCTGAAGCAGGAGCATGGGTTCGGTGCCGACGATGTCGAGCGCATCACGGTGACGCTGCAGCAAGGAAACGGAAGCCTCGTCGACTTCCCGTATGAGCCGGGGCTCGAGATCCCGAACTTCAACTTGCGATTCCTGCTCGCGTTGGCACTTTCGAAGGGCGCAGTTGTGCCGAGATATTTCGAGGACGAATACCAAAACGATCCCGAAATCGTGCACATCGCCACAAAGCTCGTAGATGTCGCGTACAGCGCCGACTTGAAGAACCTTTTCTCGGCAGAGGTAAAGGTTGACCTTGGAGATGGTCGCTCGGTTTCCACGTTTGTGCCGCAACCGAAAGGCAACATGGCGTACGACCCGCTCACGCGCGAAGAGCTCATGCGGAAGTACTATACGAACATGGAGTACAGCGGTGCGGTTTCACGCGAGCGTGCAGATGAAATTGCGGATGCGGTCGAGCATTTCGAGGAAATCGAGGATGTGAACGATTTCGTCGCTCTGATGCGCTAGTGCGAAATCAAACATCATGCAGTTTTAACGGCATGTCGCTTTCAAAGGGCGGCGTGCCGTTTTTCCTTGTCAAGCTTTTGAGGCGGCATACATGGCAAACGTCGCTTCTGCTACCATATGCCGTTGGCATTCCAATCTGAATCACAGGAGCACCTGCATGAAGCAAGAAAACATCCGCAACGTCGCAATCATCGCGCACGTCGACCACGGGAAGACGACCATCGTTGATCGCCTGCTGTACACAGCGGGCGTGTTCCGCGAGAACCAGCAGGTCGCCGAGCGCGTTCTGGACAGCAACGACCAGGAGCGCGAGCGCGGCATCACCATTCTGTCGAAGAACGTCTCGATCACGTACAAGGACGTCAAGATAAACGTCATCGACACGCCGGGCCATGCCGACTTCGGCGGCGAAGTCGAACGCGTACTCAACATGGCAGATGGCGCGCTGCTCATCGTTGACGCGTTTGAGGGTCCAATGCCTCAGACGCGTTTCGTGTTGCGCCATGCGCTGGCCACCGGCATGCGCATCGTGGTTGTCGTGAACAAGATCGACCGCCCGGGCGCACGCCCGCATGAGGTGGTCGACGAGGTGTTCGACCTCATGTGCGAACTTGAAGCCAGCGACGAGCAGCTCGATTTCCCCGTCGTCTTCACCAGCGCCATGGCGGGTTATGCGCGCTTCGAGCCCGAAGATTCCAACATGAACATGATCCCGCTGCTCGAGACGATTTTGAAAGAGGTGCCTGCGCCCGAGTGCCAACCCGACGGGCCCATCGCCTTGCAGATCTGCACGGTCGATCATTCGAGTTTCGTCGGGCGTATCGGCGTGGGGCGCCTGCACTCCGGCACTATCCACAAGGGCGAGCAGGTGCTCGTCGTGAAGAACGATGGTACACGCTACAACACCACGATCAAGCAGGTGTTCGAGTTCCGGGAGCTCGGCAAGAAGGAGCAGAAGGAGGTCTACGCTGGCGACATCGTGGCGGTTGTCGGCGTTGACGATGCCGACATCGGCGACATGGTCACGAGCCGCGACCATCCGGTGGTTCTTGACCCAATCGAGGTCGAGCAGCCCACCATGGCAGTTGTGTTCGAGGCTTCGAACAGCCCGCTTGTTGGTCGCGAGGGCGAAATCGTGGGATCGAGGCAGCTCAAGGAGCGCCTCATGCGCGAAGCCGAATCGAACATCTCGATGCGCATCACCGAAATTCCCGAGACGACGGGCGTCGAGGTGGCCGGTCGAGGCGTGTTGCATCTGTCCGTGCTCATGGAGACGATGCGCCGTGAGGGTTTCGAGTTCCAGGTCGGGCGCCCGCAGGTCGTCATAAAGACCGACGAAACCGGCAACAAGTTCGAGCCGATCGAAGAAGCGACTGTCGACGTGCCCAGCGAATATGCGGGCAAGGCCATCGAGGTCTTCGGCAATGCCGGCGGCGAGATGACCGACATGTATCAGCGTGGTGATGACACGCATCTCGTGTTCAAGATTCCTACACGCGGGACGATGGGCTTGCGCACGCGCTTGCTCAACGTGACGCGCGGCGAGGCGACGATGTTCCACCATTTCAGCGAGTACGGTCCGTACCGCGGCGAGATGGCGCACCGCAAGAACGGCATGATGATCAGCATGTCGACCGGCAAGTCGGTCGCTTATGCGCTCGACACGCTGCAGGAGCGCGGCCGACTGTTCGTGGGTCCCGGCGAGGACTGCTACGAAGGCATGATCGTGGGCGAGTCCGCCAAAGAAGGCGACATGACCGTCAACGTCGAGAAGTCGAAACAGCTTGGCAACCAGCGTTCGAGCAATGCCGACAAGGCCATCCAGCTCACGCCTCCCATACGGTTCACGCTCGAAGAAGCGCTCGAGTTCATCGAGGACGACGAGCTTGTGGAGATCACGCCAAAGTCGATCCGTTTGCGCAAACGCTTGCTGTCTGCCGTAGATCGTAAGAAGGCGGCAGCGGGGAAGTAGTCCTTGCGGCACGAAACCGAAGGCTCACAACGGATCGGGCAGCACCGGTCCGTTTTCTTTTGTGCCTTCGTGAAGTCAAAATGTCCATATTGTGCACCGCGATACGCTGAAAATCGCGTGTGCGAAAATGGGCGGAGTCATCCAACAATTGCAGTAGGAGAACATTCATGAAAATGTCTAAGCTCTTGAGATCCATGATTGCAGTCGGCATTGTGGCCGTTTTTGCAGCCAGTCTGACAGCTTGTTCGGGCTCTTCGTCCGGTCCCGCAGCGGCGACCGTGAACGGTGTGGCCATCCCTGAATCCGAAATCACCGAAAACATCGAGAGCATTCGTGCCCAATCAGGGCTCGACACCGAAGAGGCATGGGGTCAGTTCCTCGTTTCCAACGGTATGACACCCGAGAGCGTCCGAGAGCAGGTCATCGACTCCTATGTCAGCCAAGAGCTCATGAAGACTGGAGCGGCCGAGCTTGGCATCACCGTCGATAGCGCCCAGGTCGACTCGTACATCGAGTCCATGAAAGCGAATTTCGGTGATGACAATGCGTGGAAGCAAGCTCTCGAACAAGCTGGTTTCACCGAGGAGGCCTATCGCGAGAGCATCGAGTCCTCGCTCATCCAGCAGCAAATCAGCGCCTACTTCCAGGAAAACGCTGAGCTGACCGATGAGGACATTCTCGAGTCCGTCAAGATGTATGCATCGTATTACGATGGCGCAAAGCGCTCCTCGCACATCCTGTTCAGCGCTGATGACGAGGCGACCGCCGCCGATGTTCTTGTGCAGATCGAGTCGGGCGATCTGGATTTCGCCGACGCGGCAAAGGAATACTCGAAGGACAGCTCTGCTGAGAACGGTGGAGATGTGGGTTGGGACCGCATGACGACGTTTGTGACCGAGTACCAGGAAGCGCTTGACGGCCTTGAGGCTGATGAGGTCAGCGGCCTTGTCACTTCGGATTACGGTATCCACATCATCAAGTGCACCGAAGTGTTCAACGTTCCCGAAGAGTTGACGAGCCTCGACCAGCTGCCGGCAGATTTCCAAGAGACCTTCAAGTCCATGGCGGCCTCCGCCAAGGCGAGTACTGCCTATCAGGAGTGGATCGCCAAGCTCAAGGAATCTGCTGACATCAAGATCAACGACATGCCCTCCAATGTGCCGTACAATATTGATTTGACGAAGTACCAGCAGGCTGTCGAGTCGGCGACCGCACAGGCTGCAAGCGCAGAGAGCGCAAATGTCGAGAGCGCAAGCGCAGAGTCTGCCAGCGCTGAGAGCGCGAGTGCGGAAAGCTCCTCTGAGAACTAATCAATTGTTCAACGAGCGATACTGTTAGGCGCTGCGACTTGGTCGCAGCGCTTTTTTTCTGCTCCAGAAACGAAAAACGCCCCGTGTCGGGGCGTGAACTCTCGTGGCGGAGAGGCAGGGATTCATGATTTCCGCTACGCGGAAATCAACGTCCTCGCGCTTGCGCGCTCGGACCGTCGGCCTAAAAACAGCCCACAGGGCTGTTTTCTTAACGGCCTCCGACCTCATCGGTTCGAATCCCTGCCTTATTGCTTGGAACTGTACCAGAAACGAAAAACGCCCCGTGTCGGGGCGTGAACTCTCGTGGCGGAGAGGCAGGGATTCGAACCCTGGTTACCGGGTTCACCGGTAAAACGGTTTTCGAGACCGCCGCATTCAACCGCTC
>JBGUXY010000072.1:0-7238 GCA_045118335.1 Eggerthellaceae bacterium | reverse complement strand
TGGAACTTCTTGGTGGTGGTGATCATCTTGCCGTACCGGGGGTGCGGCTTGCGTTCCTTGATCTGTACGACGCAGGTCTTGTCGCCGGCAGCGCTAACCACGATGCCCTGGCGAACCTTGCGAGAGTTGCGTTCTTCACTCATGTTCTCTCTATCCTTTCAGTTCGCGCGAGCTTAAGCACTCAGCTCACGGGCGCGCATCTCGGTCTGGATGCGGGCGATATCCTTCTTGACCTGCTTGACGCGAGCCGTGTTGTCCAGCTGGCTGGTAGCCATCTGGAAACGCAGGTTGAACAGCTCGGCGCGCGCCTCCTTCAGTTTCGCCTGCAGGTCGTCAGACGAAAGTTCGCGGATTTCGGTTGCCTTCATTATTCCTGCCCCTCCATTTCGCGAGAGATGATCTTGCATTTGATGGGCAGCTTGTTGATGGCCAGGCGCAGAGCTTCGCGGGCAACCTCTTCGGGCACGCCGCCGATTTCGAACATGACTCGACCGGGCTTGACCACGGCCACCCAAGCCTCCGGGTTACCCTTACCGGAACCCATGCGGGTTTCAGCAGGCTTCTTGGTGATGGGCTTGTCGGGGAAGATGGTGATCCAAACCTTGCCGCCACGCTTCATTTCGCGGGTCATCGCGACACGGGCAGCCTCGATCTGGCGGTTGGTGATCCAGTGAGGCTCGAGAGCAACGATGCCCCACTCGCCGTGGTTCAGCCTGGTGCCGCCCTTGGCGGAACCCTTCATCGAACCACGCTGCACCTTGCGGTGCCTAACACGCTTGGGTACTAGCATTACTTATTCCCCCTATCGTTGTTGCGACGGGAACGGTTCGGGCGAGAGCTGCTGCCCTCGAGAGCGGGCTGCGGGAGCTTCTGGCCGGGCAGCACGTCACCGTGGTAGACCCAGACCTGCACGCCGACAGAACCCATGGTGGTGGCGGCTGTGGCGAAACCGTAGTCGATCTTTGAGCGGAGGGTGTGACGCGGAATGCGACCCTCGCCATACCACTCGCGGCGGCTCATCTCGGCGCCACCCAGGCGGCCGGAGCACTGGATGCGGATGCCCTTGGCACCGCTCTTGCGGGCAGACTGGACAGCCTTGCGCATCGCACGGCGGAATGCCACGCGACCTTCGAGCTGCTCGGCTACGGAATGCGCAATGAGCACTGCATCAAGTTCGGGGCGCTTGATCTCGATGACCTCGATGGACACCGGGCCGTTTGCGACCTTGGCGAGCTTCTTGCGCAGGGTGTCGATCTCGGCACCCTTCTTGCCAATGACGACGCCGGGACGCGCGGTGGTGATGATGACCTTGATCTTGTCACCGGCGCGCTCGATTTCGATGCGAGAGACGGCGGCGCGGGCCAGGTAACCTTTTAGGAACTTGCGGATGGCCAAGTCGTTCTCGAGCGTCTTGGCGTAATCCTTGTCGGCATACCAGCGGCTACGCCAGTCTTCGATGACGCCGACGCGGAAACCGGTGGGGCTTACTTTCTGTCCCATGACTTATGCCTCCTCTCGGGTGGAAACGACGATGGTGATGTGGCTGGTGCGCTTGCGGATGCGGGAAGCGGAGCCCTTGGCACGCGGGCGGATGCGCTTGAGCGTGGGGCCTTCGTCCACGTAGCATTCCTTGATGACCAGCTGGTTCGGGTTGACATGGCTCTTGTGCTCGGCGTTTGCCACGGCGGAGTTCAGGGTCTTCTCGACCACTTCCGCTGCACCGCGGTTGGTGAACGCCAGGATCTCGCGGGCCTGGATGACGGACTTGCCGCGGATCTGATCGACCACGATGCGGCACTTGCGAGGCGAGATGCGCACGTAGCGAGCGATTGCTTTAGCTTGCATGTTTCTACTCCCCTCTTCCTTACTTCTTCTTCACATGGCCGCGGAACGTGCGGGTGGGTGCGAACTCGCCCAGCTTGTGACCGACCATGGATTCGGTGACGTATACCGGCACGTGCTTGCGGCCATCATGCACGGCGATGGTGTGACCCACCATTTCCGGGAAGATGGTGCTGGAACGAGACCAGGTCTTGACGACTTCCTTCGTGCCTGCTTCGTTCATCGCTTCGATGCGACCAAGAAGGCGCGGTTCCACGAAGGGGCCTTTTTTCAAACTTCTGCTCACATTTACTCCTCAGCTACTGCGCGCTACTTCTTGCGGCGACGGATGATCAGGCGGCTCGAGGCCTTCTTCGGGTTGCGGGTGCGATGGCCCTTGGTGGGCACGCCCCACGGAGTAACGGGATGACGACCGGCGGACTTGTTCTTACCCTCGCCACCACCATGGGGATGGTCGACCGGGTTCATGACGGTACCGCGCACGCTCGGGCGAATGCCCTTCCAGCGGTTGCGGCCGGCCTTGCCGATCTTGATGTTGCCATGCTCGGAGTTGCCGACCTCGCCGATCGTGGCGCGGCAGGTCACGAGCACACGGCGCATTTCCGAAGAGGGCATGCGCAGGATGGCGTAGTCGCCTTCCTTGCCCATGAGCTGGATGCTGGTGCCAGCGGAGCGGGCCAGGGCAGCACCCTTGCCGGGCTGCAGCTCGACCGCATGCACCAGGGTGCCCACGGGAATGGCGGAAAGCGGAAGGGCATTGCCGGGACGGATGTCCACATGCTCGCCGGAGATGACGGTGTCACCAACGTTGAGGCCCTTCGGATGCAGGATGTAGCGCTTCTCGCCGTCGACATAGTGCAGCAAGGCGATGCGGGCACTGCGGTTCGGGTCGTACTCGATGGTTGCGACCTTGGCGGGCACGTCGTCCTTGTTGCGCTTGAAGTCGATCACGCGGTAGCGGCGCTTTGCGCCACCACCCTGATGGCGGGTGGTCACACGACCGTTGTTGTTGCGGCCGGCCTTCTTCGGCAGCGGCTCCAACAGCGACTTTTCCGGAGTGGTGCGCGTGATCTCTGCAAAGTCAGAGACCGTCTGGAAGCGCCTACCCGGACTAGTCGGCTTAAACTGCTTGACTCCCATTAAAGTTCCTTTCTACCGTTGCTGTGGCTTCCGATCGCCGCTTGCCCCAGGCCGGGACAGCGTGGAGCTACGACACCGGAGTTACCACGCGTCCGGGTGTGTCCATATACCCTTAGACGCAAAAGAGAATTATAGTGCCTCGTAGATGCCGACACAAGCAAAATCTGAGCGTCCATCCCCCGTCCACAAGTCCACGAACGGGTCGGTATACCATGGTGGCAAAACCGCGAGTCAGCCGCCCGAAGCTGCCGACTCAGCCGCCCGCGAGTCACCTGCCCGTAGCTGCTGGCTTGAGACAGCCGCCCGAAGCTGCTGGCTCGTCGTATCCGCTGGCTCGTCGTATCCGCTGGCTCGTTCATATGGCCGAGGCCCGCAACGCAACCAAGCACTGCGGGCCTCTAGACATTCGTGGTCGACGAACCTTGATTCGGTCTTTTTACTTTTCAGCCATCATCTGGTCGAAGGCATCCAGGGCATGTGCAGCCTGCGCCATGCCGGGGCCTCCGCAGACCAGAATGTCCACACCAAGTGCGCAGGCCAGCTCCTCGCGCGTGACGCCTGCCTCGACACAGCACTTGATGTGCGAGAGCATGCACGCATCACACTGGCGAGCGACGGTCACGGCTACGGCAATGAGTTCGATGGTCTTGAAATCGAGCGCTCCACCTTCTTTGCACACGGCATTTCGCATGTTCCCGAAAGCAGCCATGGCCTCGGGGTTAGCTTCCTTCAACGTCGCCCACATGGCAGAGTTTTCACGCATGGTGTCAATAGCTTGAGACATAGGTATCTCCTTGCTTCGTAAGTGGCGAATATTAAGTTTGCAGAATGAAAAATGCAGAAGGCGGACAGCTTCGAAAGTTGCAGAATATGAAGCATCCAATGCGCATTGTAGTGCGCCCACGTTCAATCGATCGATGAATCGCCTGTTATGACAAAGTATACATAATCCCTATCAAGAATCTTTATACTTGAAGCTTGCCGCATGTCATCGGCAGGTGGAAGGGCGCAAAGGACTTCCACCGGCACCCGATGAAAGACCACCATCGCCTGTACCTAACATCCCAAAGAACGCCGACCTTTCCACAACGCCGCAGCAAAACGGTGCAGCTAAGTCGCAGGGTAACGCTAGTGCAAGGCGCGGTTGAGGATGTCGCCAACTTCGACGACGAAGGGGCTGAGGGAGTTCAGGTAGTCGCCTACGCGCTCGGAGATGACGGCCTTGATGCCGTTTTCGCTTTTCTGCCGGCGCGCTTGGATGGTTCCGAAGAATTCCTTCTTGCCATCAACGGGCGGCACGAAGCCGAAGAGCGTCTGCAGCAGGTCATCTGGCGTGTAGAGCTCTACGCATTCTCGCTTCAAAGCGTACTTGCCCACACTCTCGCGTGGCGGTGTGTCCCCATCGACAATGGATATACAGCTCATGCCGGCGCCTTCGAGCTCGCGGCGCAGCTCGTCGATGTTCGTCCCGCCAGCAGGCAGGATGTTCAGCTGGTCATCGAGGCCGATGACGTTGACTGCACTGCGGTACCAGGGAAGATCGTACTTGCCTTCCACCAGCAAAAACGTCTTTCCTTCCCCTTGGAGGCCCTTGAGCATGGCAGCCATGTCGCTCGTGGGTCGACTGCCCACGGGCACCGTGACCGCAACTCCTTTGTGCTTCACCACGGGAAACGACCTGGTCGTCATCAGCACCTGGCCGATGTGCGACTCCAACCCGGCTATGACCTTCGCGAAGTCCATCTGGCTGAAGGCCTGCTCCACATCGTCTACGCCCAACACGACATTGTCGTAGCGGCCTCCCACGAGCATGGCGTAGGTAAGCCGCTTTCGATGGCCTATTTCTGCACCCGCCACCGGCACGCCGTTGTTTTCTATCATGAAGTCGATGGCACGTGAAGGGGCGATCCGCGGTTCGGCCGTCACTTTCGTCGTGTGCTTGCTTTCCGCCAAAGGCAGGGCGCCAACGCTTTCCAGCACCTCCGACATCGCATGGTCGGCCACAGCAGCCAGCGCTTCCTCGACCTCGCGGGGAAGCAAGGCATCAGCCCGGGCTTTCGCGAGCTCCTTCATCACCGTATCGGTAGTTTTGTTAGCAGACGGCAAGTAAATGTAGTGAATTTCCTCGACCTTGCTCCAAGTGGCTGCAGGCTTGCGGCTCTTCACCTGGCGCGTCTTGCACGAGAACACCTTCTTGTACGTGACCCCATCGTAGCGTATGCCTATGGCCACATCCTTGTTCGGATTGCGGATGTAGCCGCTTTCGATCTGATCGCGGTTGAAGAAGAAATCCAGCGCTTGCAGCACCGACGACTTGCCCGAGTCGCTTTCCCCCACGAACACGGCATGCTCGCCGTTGAAGGTGAACGTCTGGTTTTCCCAAGCCTTGAAGTTCTGGATGAACATGCTCTGCAGCATCACGCGCTCCGTTCTCTGTCGCCCATGCAAACATGATACCGCGGATAGAACGCGTTTGCCTTGAATGGATGAGCATGCTCCGCAGCATCGCGCGCCCCTTCTCTGCCGTTCGTGAAAACATGATACTGCGAAAGGATTACATGCTTCGCTTTTCGTGATACTTAGTTGATATGAACCATACTGGCAATGGCGTACAATGCTAGCAAAGTTCCCACATGCGAAAGGATAACCTCATGTCACAGCTTAACGATTTCCTTAGCGAGGCCGGCGTGTTCTTCCTGGCCACGGTCGATGGCGATGCAGCCAAAATCCGCCCGCTGGGCGCCCATATCGAACTCGATGGCAAGGTAATCTTCGGCGTTGGAGATTTCAAGGCCGTCTACCGGCAGCTCGTCGCCAACCCGAATGTGCAGATTGCCGCTTGCAAGCCCGACGGCATATGGCTGCGTTACACCGGCACAGCCGTATTCGAAGACGACCCGAAATACGCGCAAGCCATGCTGGATAGCATGCCGAACTTGAAAAACATCTACAACGACGAGACCGGATATAAGATGATGTGCTTCCATCTGGAAGACGCCGATGCCCGCCTGATAAAGGTCATGGGCGAAGGTGACCCCATCGACTGCTGGTAGGTCGACTGCTGGCATATCGACTGCTGGTGGCGAACAAGGATCCGAGGTCTCATCCGAGCTATCCCGAATATTATCGTCCCAAGTATCACCGTACCGAATACAACCGTCCCGAGCATCACCGTCCCGAATATGAAACTGGAGCCATAGTGGAATCGCACTACGACTCCAGTTTTACCATCGTTTTCTACACGTAACCCCACCTACGAGCCGTGAAACCCAACGGGTAAGCTTTAAGATTATCCGACCCATCAAGGAAAAGCCCCTGCTGTCCCTGGCTACCTCGACTTTGACGGATGAATCGCAGCACCAACTAATCCCCACCTCATCCTGCCAATGCATAATTGGTCATCAAATGTCGCAGTAAGAACCCTAGTTGCAAACAGCATGCTGGCAAAACCACCGTTTTCGATATGAAAACCCGATTTGTGGGTCAGTGATTCCCGATTTGTGGGTATTAGGCCCATGTCTGCTTGCATTTTCATTCCTGCATGCAAATCCCACGTGCAGAACAATGCCGCTTAGCGACGAACCTGCAAAACCACAGGACCGGCAACAAAGTCGACATGAAGCCCTAGACGCCTCGGATTGGGCCGACCTGCCCAGGATCACATCTCGGCGCGCGACGGAGCCAATGCCGACCTGCACGGGAGCACACCTCGGCGCGCGACGGAGCCAATGCCGAATTGCCCAGCGGGAAAACCAGTCCCCTTCTGCACGCGCCAGGGTGCGCCCAGCTCGGCTGGGCAAGGCGGCAGGGAACTTCGCAGCGTCGGCTGACCCTCCATTCGACAAATGAAACGGCCCCGCCGAAGCGGGGCCGTTATCGTCGAATCTCCTGTGGTGGAGACTAATTGGTAGCGAACAGCTCGATGGTGTCGCCTTCGGCCAGGGTGACCATGGCCTTTTTCCAGGTGCGGGTGTAACCCGGCTGGTAGCGGACGCGCTTCGGCTTCGCCTTGACGTTGAGGGTGTTCACCTTGGTGACCGTCACGTTGAAGATCTCTTCGACGGCCTGGGCGATTTCGACCTTGTTGGCGGTCTTAGCCACCTCGAAGGTATAGCAGTTATCCGCCATCATGTCGTAGCTGTGCTCGGTGATGACCGGGCGGATGATCACTTCGCGGGGATCCTTCATTATGCAAGCACCTCCTCGATGCGATTCAGGGCGCTCTGGGTGAACACCAGGTTCTTGTTGTTCACGAA
>JBGUXY010000071.1:0-10129 GCA_045118335.1 Eggerthellaceae bacterium | reverse complement strand
CGTCAGGTACCGGTGCCGTTTCAGGATGGCGGTGCCATACGCGTAGCCTTCTTCGGTCAGCGTCGCCTCGCCGTAGTAGGGCTGATCAACCAGACCGCGCGTCCTCAGTGCCGTGAGGGCTTTCCCCACCGAGGTTTTCGACACGCCCATCTTGCGGGCGATATCGGAGGGGCGAACTGACTGCTCGGTCGTTCCCCCAAGCACGACGATTGCTTTGAGGTAGTCTTCGAGAGATTGGGACAACTTCTCCATCAGGCGCTTCCGTTTCAAGAAAGTCAGCAATAGCTAACAACATATTATCATTAAATGTAATAGCTGACTAACTTATGCAGGCAATCGGCCTTCTGCCCGTTCACAATTGACGACCATGGATAACTTTTACTATAACGATGGAAAATCGTCGTGGTCATCGCGGCGTTCTGGAAAGGAAGACGGTGCCGTTATCTCAGGATGTCTTAAAGGGTTGGCGCGACGAGAGCTTCCGCGTGTTCTTCGCCTGCCCTGGATTCTCGATCGATTGCCTGGAAACCCTCTACGATGTGCCTTTTGAAATGGTGCCTGCTTTGGAAGGGGCGGCGTCGGCTCCGGTTGTTGCCCGTATTGACGGCGACATTCAGGCTGCTTGCAATACGCATGGCCGATTCGTCTGGGTTCCCACGCTGAACGACTCCGACGAGCATGCGGCTATCGTCAAGACCGTGATAGAAGCCCGCCTCGCCCATTAGCGGGGCGGGCTCAACGTTCACGCTCGGGCAGTCTTGACTTCACTTGCGGTTAACGGCATCGTTGGGTTCTCGATCACATGCCGATGCGCCAGCCTTCCGCTTCCGCGCGAACTTCCACGAAGCGGCGGTAGGTGCCCTCTTCCTCGACGAGTTGAGCGTGCGTGCCCTTCTGGGCCACGCGCCCATCCTCCATCACGAGAATCTGGTCGGCGTGTTCGATGGTCGCAAGCCGATGCGCGATGACGACGACGGTTTTACCGCGCGTGAGCTCGGTGAGCGCCCGCTGGATTAATCGCTCGTTTTCAGGATCGATGGAAGCGGTCGCTTCGTCCAAGATAACGATCGGCGCGTTCTTGAGCAGGGCCCGTGCGATGGAGATACGCTGGCGTTCTCCGCCCGACAAGCTCGAGCCACTCATCTTCACCAGCGTGTCGTAACCTTGTGGTAGGGCAGTGATGAAATCGTGGCACTGCGCCCGCTTCGCCGCTTCGACCACCATTTCATGCGTCGCTCCCTCGCAGCCAAACGCAATGTTCGCCTCGATGGTGTCATCGAATAGGTACACGTCTTGGAACACCATGGAGAAGTTCCGAAGCAGGCTGTCCACGGTGAATTCCCGTACGTCGTGTCCGCCTATGCGCACGACACCAGAATCGACGTCGTAGAAGCGCGCCATCAGGCTCGACACCGTCGTCTTGCCCGATCCCGACGGTCCCACGATCGCAGTTGTGGTGCCTTGGGGTATCTCAAAGGATACATTGTGAATGACCTCGCGTCCGTCGTAGGAGAAGCTCACATCCTCGAAGGCGATATCGAACTTGTCGAGCTGCACGTCACGGCCGTCTTCGTCGATGAACTCCGCTTCTTCGATGGCCTGTATGCGGTCGAGGGAGTCATCCAGATCAGCGAACATGTGCGAGGCATCGGACAGCTTGATGATGGATGTGAAGATCGTCGTGGAAACCAACACGATGCCCACGAACATCCACAGCTCCAGACGTCCCGCCATCAGGGCGCCGCAGGCTACAGCTGGCAACATGACAGACGCCACGGTGAGGATGGTGCGATGCAGGGTCGCCGGTGCCGTGAACCCGTATTCGATCGCGATGCGTGCGTCTTTCAGCGCGCTATTCGCATTGTGGTAGGGGGCAAGGCCTTCGCGCGATGCGCCATACGATTTGATGGTGCCCAAGCCCTCGTACAGCCCGATAACTGCGCCGGAGAGGCGTTCGGTCGCGGTCCTTGCCACGGGGGTGAGCCGTTCGGCATTGTGGTTGATGGCGCGAAGCGTCAGCGTTACCAGCGCTACAGCCGCAATGGACACGATGCCTGCCATCGGGCAAACCGCGAGCAGCCATAAGGTGATGATTCCCGCGGTTATGTAGCCGCCAAGAGCAGCGTCCGCCTGGCGCACCGCCTCCAGCTCGACCAAGTTGAGGTTGGTCGTGACCGTGGAGAGGATGTCGCCTGTTTTCTTCTGCTGGAAATAGCCCAGCGATACGCGTTTCAGCACGTTGCCGATTCTCAGGCGAGTTGCCGCGCCCTGCTCGTAGCCGACGCTTTGCTGCAATGCATCCTTCACGAAGAAAACGGCAGCGCGAACCAGCATGCAAATGCCGACTGCCGCAAGGGCCATCCAGGCGATGTTCGGGTCCAACGTTGTTTGCCCACGCGCGTCATCGATTATTTGGGCAAGCACCCATGCGGCTATGAATATGGGCATGCAGGCGGCCATGGCTATGATGACCTCGAGTGCGAATCCGGCTATAACACGGCCCTTTAAATCGCCGACCCACGCGAGGATTCTCTTGAACACGGCGATCATCGTGCATCACCCCCTTCCAAGACTGTGGCTTCGGAAGCATCGCCCGACCCTGCAGCCCAGCTCGCCGCACCTATGTGCGCTTGCCACATGTCGCGGTAGAGCGGGCAGGTTTCCAACAGCTGCGCATGTGTGCCCTGCGCGGCAATTGCACCATCCTCAACCACGTAGATAGCGTCTGCTTGCACGATCGTGGACAGCCGATGTGCGATGACCAGAAGCGTCTTGCCCTGCGATAGCGTTGCCACCGATTTTTGGATGCGCGCTTCGTTTTCGGGGTCTGCGAATGCGGTGGCCTCGTCGAACACGATGATGGGAGCGTCCTTCAACATGGCACGTGCTATGCAGATACGCTGGCGTTCACCGCCGGATAAAGCGTGACCCGCCTCCCCAGCGGGGGTGTCCCAGCCCCTCGGCAGGCGCGCGATGAATTCCTCGCAGCTTGCGGCCTCGGCTGCCGCGCGCACTTCGTCTTCTGTGGCGTCGGGCTTGCCCAGAAGCACGTTGTCCCGAAGCGTGCCATCGAGCAGGTAATCGCTCTGGGAGACGTAGCTCACCAGGTCGGAGAGCTGCGAAAGGGGCATGTCGCGCACGTCGGCACCCCCAATGGCCACGCTGCCCTCGTCGACGTCCCAGTGACGTGCCACAAGCCGGGCAAGTGTCGACTTGCCCGATCCGGAAGGCCCGACCAGCGCCGCGAACGATCCTTCAGGGATATCGAGCGATACCCCGTGAAGCACTTCATTGCCCTCCTCGTACGAGAAATGGACGTTGTCCAGATGGATGCCGAATCCTTCGACCTTGGCCTTTTCCTCCCTTTGCGCGAGCTCGGGAAGGTTCAGGAAATCCCGAGCGTCGGCGATGGCGTACGAAATCAGGTTCATTTCGTTGAACGAAAAGCCGATGTAGGTGATGGGCGTGACGACGGCGAGCGCGAGCATGCATGCGAGCCCGAATTCGCCCGGCGTGAGAGATCCTTCCAAATACAACAGCACGCCCACGGGCACCACGCCGAACAAGGTTGTCGGCAAAATGGAGAAAGCGGAAGCCGTGGACAGGCGGGCCATTCGCATCCATTCGATGGTGTATGTCAAGAAGTCCTGCACTGCATTGGCGAACTTCTGATACGAGGTCGTGGCCTGGTTGAAGGCCTTCACCACGCGAATGCCCTCGATGTATTCGATGACCACCGAGTTCACGTGGGCCTGTTTGGCGAGGTAGCCGCCGTACATCTTATAGTAACCCCTCGATCCGATTGCCATGAAGAGAAGCCCGATGGGTAGCGTTGCCAGGCAGGCGAGGGCGATGCGCCAGTCGATGGTTATGATCCAGATCACGATGGCGATTGCCAACAGCAGGTTGGCAGACAGCTCGGGAATCATGTGGGCGAGAGGTATCTCGATTTGCTCGATGCGGTCCACCACGATGTTCTTCAACGTGCCAATCGATTTAGCCTGCGCAGTTCCCAGCGAAGCGTTCGTAAGCCGCTTCGCAATGCCCTCGCGCAAATCCGCCAAGATGGTGTAGGCGGAAACGTGCGAATTGATGGTGGAGGCCGCGAACAGCAGCTGCTTGGCGATGTAGGCTGCCGCTGAAACCGCCGTCCAGAACAGGACTGCGTCCCAGGATACGAGATCGTTTGCGGGAACTGCCACCACCTCGTCGATGATGCGGTAGGCGCCATAATAGGGGATGAGCCCCGCAAACACGCTGAGTATCGAGAATAGTTCTGTTATCGCCATGCGCCCGCGGCATCGCGATGCGAAGGAGAACAGCGTTTTCAGCCACCCCTTCGTGTCCTTCTTCTGCCTCACGTCTTCGCGAGAGGCGTTTGCCTCCTCGCTACTCGCGAGGGCGGACGACGTTTGCTGTGCAATTGCTTCCATGTTGGCCGCCACCTATCCTTTCCGCAAAAAATTAGCTATGACTAACTCATATCTCATAAAAAGAGCTTGGCTTTTACGCCAAGCCCCAATTGCCCCTATATGCCCCAGATCCTCCTCAGGCCTGCGATGCAAAACTCCGATACCAGTTGAATCTCGAGCACCGCCTCCTCTTCCGTTTTTCCGGAAAGGAGGCAATCGAATATAGTCGAGACGACAATCGAGCTTGCTTGAGCGGCGATGTTGGCCGTCATGCTCTCCGGCCTGCTGACGAACGGCTTGCACAGCTCGAAGAACGCCATGGTTCCAATCTTCTCGTCCTCGACGATCTGGTTTGCGAACTGCTCGTATGATGTTCCGTTGCTTGCCGTCAAAAGCAGTCGGAACGCGTCTTCATGTTCGTAAATGTAATGGATGACGGCCCTGTCTGTGGAAAATGCGAAGTCGAGGCATTTCAGCACGTCTTCCGAAGAACGGACTTTCATGTACCGGGAGGTTTCATTGCCGTATAGCTCGCCGAGGCCGCTTACTGCCGGCTCTACGAGTTTGCCGAACAGGTCTTCTTTGCTCTCGAAATGCGCATAGAAAGCGCCGTTCGTCACTCCTGCTTCTTTGCAAATCTCGCGGATGGAAGCGCCGGCAAACCCGTTCTCCACGAAGCGCTTCGCTGCGCTTTCCAGGATTCTCTCGTGCGTTTTCTTGTAATCGTAGACCATGCTGCGGCTTCCTGTGCAATCCATGAACGTTGTAATATTACACCGTAATATTTAAAACGCAAGGGCTTTTCCAAAGCTCGTTCACCGCTATTCCCCTCTATATGTTATCTTTAGTTAACTAATGGCGAGATGAAAGAATGGCATTACGGATATCAAGTTTGGCGACATTCAGGAGACGGCGCTCGTTACGTTGGCAATACGCGCGAGCGAGACTGCGCGTCCAAATCCGCGCATCCGAGATGAGAAAGCGGCGGAGATCATCGAGGCTATCGGCGCGGATGTCAGCAAATACGATCCGTTCCTCTCGCATGAGGGCGTAGTTGCGCGCACTATCATGTTCGCTGACGCGTTGCGCGTGCTTATCGAGCAGCATCCCAATGCCGTCTGCATCAATCTGGGCTGCGGATTCGACGACAAGTTCATCCAGGTCGATAACGGGCAGATCGAGTGGTTCGATGTGGACTTGCCCGACCAGATGGCCGTGCGTCGCAAGGTCTTCGAAGATCGCCCGCGCTGCACGATGCTGGAGGGTGACGCGCTCGACGGCGCGTGGACGGCCAGCATCCCGAAAGACCGTCCGATCATCGTGGTGATGGAGGGCGTGCTCGAGTACTTCACGAAGGAGGAGACAGCCGCGTGCCTGCACATGCTGTGCGACTCTTTCGAACACGGCTGGCTCGTGTCGGAGATGAACTCGCCGGTTATGGCGAAGCATTCCGACAAGCACGACGCCATCAAGAACACGAACGCCACGTTCAAGTGGGGCACGAAATCGGGCGAGGAGTTCGTCGAGCTTGAACCCCGTTTGCAACTCGTGTCCGAGCAAAGCTACAACGTTGAGATGTGCAAGCACACTTTCCGCGGCAAGCTGTTCGCCACTACCATCGGCAAAAACCTAAACAACCGCCTCGCAGTGTTCTGCTGGTAGGCCCGATTCGAAGAGGAGGAGCCCATGACGCGTCAAGCTTCCGAATTCCAGTACAAGGTCATGTCGCTTGCTTATCGCGGCAAGGAGGTGTTCAAGCCCCTCAACACCGGGTGGATCGACGAGCATGTCGCCTGTGTACGCGAGTACGTTGCCAACGTGTTCTTTTACGTGAAAGGTGACGATATCCTGATGGTGGATGCTGGCTACAACTACGATCGGCTGGCCGAGAAGATGAACTGGCTTGGCATTGACCCCTCTCGCGTGGGCGATATCCTGATAACGCATCAGGACACCGACCATGTCGGCGCCGTCGAGCGTGACTCTCCTGGCTTGTTTCGTGAAGCCACGCTCTATGTCGGCGAGGAGGAGAACCGTTACCTTACTGGCGAGAAACGCCGCAGCGTGTACTGGGGCACTTACAAGTTGCCGCAGGTGGTCATAGACAACCCCAAAGTTCTGCTGCGCGACGGGCAGGTGTTCGATGTGGGCGCCATCCATGTGGAGGCGTTCCACGTTCCCGGTCACACCTGGGGGCAGATGGTCTACCTGGTTGATGAGGAATACCTCTTCACGGGTGACGCTATCTGGTTCGGCCCCGATGGCGGCCGCGCCTTCCTCGACACGCTGGCAGAGGACGTTGCCTTGCAGTCGCGTTCGCTTGCGAAGCTCGAATCCACGTTGCGCGAAAGGGGCCTTGCGCTCAAAGTCATCACTGGTCATACAGGCTGGACAGACGACCTCGATTTTGCGTTTGCCCGCGCTGGCGAGCCGTGCCATGCGATGCTCCGTCAAAAGCCGCATGACCCGGCCGCACCCTACGACGCCTACGTGGAAGACGACGATACCGAGACGTCTGCCAAGGCGGGCCTGCTGCCTGCAGTCGTGCCACGCCCGAATTACGAGAACTGGCTGCCCGACTATTTCGTGAACGGTTCTGGCGTTGCGGCTGCGGCTTTGGGATCGGGAACTGCGGCTGCAATTGCGCTTCGTGCACCGAGGCCGCTCAAGATCGGCCTTGCCCTGGCAACGGCCGGATGCGCCGCGTTTTCCGCATGGGCTGCTTTTGCTCGCAATCGGTTCTCGTTCGATGTGCAAGGATCGACGGCCAAGCGCATCATTCAGGGCGTGGCGAGGTATGTGAGCATGCCGGCTGGAGGTACTTGTCTCGATGTCGGATGCGGGTCGGGCGCGCTTTCGATTGCCGTGGCGAAGATTAATCCCCAGGCAAGCGTCATCGGCGTGGATCGATGGGGTGTGGAATACGCGGCTTTCAGTCAAGGCCTTTGCGTACGCAATGCCGCAGCCGAAGGCGTTTCCAATGCGCGCTTCCAGCAAGGTGACGCATGCAAGCTGTCCTTCGAGGACGAAACGTTCGATGCCGTGTGCAGCAACTACGTCTATCACAACATAATGGGCGCCGATAGGCAGGTGCTTTTGCGCGAGACCCTGCGCTGCCTGAAGAAAGGCGGGACGTTCGCTATTCACGATCTCATGGACCCGATCCGCTACGGCGATCTCGAGGCGTTCTGCGAGAGTCTGCGCGCGGAGGGGTATGCCGACGTGCAGCTGATTCCCACCAGCCAAGGGCTGCTCATGAATAGGGTCGAAGCTGCTGCACTCTCGCTTTCGAGCTCGCGTTTGCTCGTGGGGACCAAGTAATCAGGAGTCATCAGGGGGTTTCATGCCGGAAAAGAAGATCAAGATCGAGCCGGGGTCGGTTCAGGAAACATTGATTATTCCCCTGTACGGCCGCAAGCTCTGCGCCGAGGAGTTCCCGCAGCTCTACACCGACCAAAGCGCAGCGGAGCTATGTGCGAGCCTCGATTACGATTTCTCTGATCTAGACAAGCAAGCGCAAAGCACGCTCTGGAAATTCGGGGCGCTTGAAGCTGCGATGCGCCAGATCGACATGCAGTGGGAAATCGATGACTACCTTGCGATGCATCCCAATGCCGCCGTCGTGAACATGGGCTGCGGGCTCGATCAGACGGGGCGCGCGTGCGACAACGGCACGTGCAAGATCTACAACGTCGATATGCCCGACATCATCGATGCGCGCGAGAGCCTGAGTCCGGCGGGCCAGCGCGAGGTCAACATCGCCAGCAACCTGAATGACTTCTCGTGGATGGACCAGGTCGATGGGTCGGGCGGCGCTATCTTCTTCGCGGCGGGGGTTTTCCATTACTTCACGTTCGAGCAGGCCAAGGCGCTTGTGAACGAGCTGGCGCGGCGGTTTCCCGGAGGTCGTGTTGTATTTGACGTAATTGGTAAACTGGGAAAGAAGCTCATGAAGGGCACGTTCAAGAATTTCGCGATGGACAACTACGACGACTGCCTGTTCATTGATGATCCAGCCGATCTCGACAGCTGGTGCCCGACCGTTCGCGTGTCTACTCGCGGTTACATGCTCGGTTACCAGGACATGGACGATCCGGCTGTCACGGGCTTGCACCGCTTCTTGGCACGCCGTTGCGATGGAATGGTGAAGATGCGCATCGTGCGCATGGACATCATGGGCGACTGACGGGGCGGTGCAGATGGTCGAAAACGAGGGCGTTGGCTTCTGCGTCGCGGATTTCCAGCAGCTCGTGGTCGTACACGGTGAGGGCCCTGTCGAATGCTGCGCCTCCCTGCGCGATTAAAGTCGACACTGATTTAAGAGCGCCTGCTATCGGCGTTTTCCTGGTTGTTTGCGCTACGTGCTCCACAAAACACCTCTTCAATAACGAACAGCAAGTTCGGTAAGTGTTAACAAGTACGGTATACTGCAAAGCGTTCGACAAAGTAACAATCAGTTTTGTCCTGGTGGCAGTTACCTGACACATCATCGAAACTGTGCGGAAACGTTCAAAGAGGGGAACGTGTATGGATAGGCGGCAACGTAAGACGCGCAAGGCGATCTTCGATGCATTCGAGGAGCTCATGGCGGAAGGCCACTACAGCGAGGTCACCGTGGCGCAAATCATCGACCGTGCCGACATCGGGCGTTCGACGTTCTATGCGCACTTCGAGACAAAGGATGAGCTTGCTGATCAGCTGTGCACCGAGATGTTCGACCACATCTTCGAAGGCGTCGACTCGCATTGCGTCACGCATGCCCAGCTGGAAACGCCCGACCTAAAGGGTAAACTGGCGCATCTGCTGTACCATCTGCGCGACAGCCACTCGGGCGTGGCCGGCAAGCTGTTGTGCGAGGGCGAGCCGCATTTCACGGCGTATTTCCGCAAGAAGCTTGCTGAGCTGTTCGAAAGCGACATGCCCAAGGTGCCGGGGCGCATGCCTGCCGACCTGTACGAAGAGCTGCTTGTTGGTTCGTACTGCCAAGTAGTCGCCTGGTGGTTCGACAACAATTGCGAAGGCGATCCGGAACGCGTTGCCGATTGGCTCAGTGCATTCGCCTTCGGAGCGTGACTCGAAGACGAACATGTCATATCCGGCTTTTCGGCGCAATTCTCGAGACAAAGGCTTGTGTATCAAGGCTCATATTGTTCTCCTTAGTTAACTATGTTATAAGTTATCCGAACCTAACATTAGGAACGGAGGAGCTTGTGACTAAGGAGAGGAAAGAAGGCACGGTCAGCACGCTCATGCGCTATGCGGGCGGACACAAGTGGCTGACCGTGGCCGGCTGCGCTCTGTCGGCAATAGCCATGGTGGCCAACATGGTGCCTTACGTGTGCATCTGGCTCGTGGCGCGCGACCTCATCGCGGTGGCGCCCGACTGGGGGCAGGCCATGCAAATCGGGTTGTACGGCTGGGCGGCATTCGGGTTCGCGGTGCTCGGCATCGTGTTGTACTTCTTGGGACTCATGTGCACGCACCTGGCGGCGTTCCGCACGGCGTCGAACATCCGCAAGCAGGGCATGGCGCACCTCATGAACACGCCGCTCGGTTATTTTGACAACCACGCGTCGGGCCTGCTGCGCCGCCGCGTCGACGGGGCGGCTGCCGAAACCGAGACGCTGCTCGCGCACAACCTGGCCGACATCTCGGGTACGGCCGTGATGCTCGTCGCCACCATCGTCTTGCTGTTCGTGTTCGACTGGCGCATGGGG
>JBGUXY010000070.1:0-4707 GCA_045118335.1 Eggerthellaceae bacterium | reverse complement strand
CATAGCTCGTCGTGCGGTTGAGGCGCGAGTACATGCGCCGGCGCTCGTCTCCTTGCTGTTCGCCCATCGCGTTCTCCTTCCTGTCTGGAAAATAATTAGTTGTTATCTGGACAAGCCGTCGGGCAGTTGGCCGTCAGGCACGTCCCCATCTGCTTTTTCGACGTCGAAGCCGACGAAGAGCGGTATCCACTCGGTGCCCGCGCATTGCCCGCCGAGATCGTCGGGGTAGTCGTCGCCGGACGAGGCGAGTAGGGCTGCAGCTGCGAACCCGAGCAAGGCCCCGACAGCGGCGGCGATGTAGTGCGTGATGAAGGCTTTCAAGGTGATCATCTGGCCACGCTCCTTTCAGAACCGACGTGCTTCCTGTTGCTCGCGAGGTAGAAGACGCCGCCATCGTTGACGCCAGCTACCATGACCTCGCCGAGCACCGGGTCGTCGTACACCTCGCCCACGTTGACCGGTGTGCCGTCCGGACGTAAGGGAAGGGCGAGGTACTTCTCAGCTATCTCCCTCTCGATCCAGTCGGCGAACCCGTGCACGCGCCTCGCATTGTCTGTATCGAACAAGGTCGCCCATTTCCGCATCTGCTCGATCGATTCCAACGTCATTTATCCCTCCTTTTACCCCAGGAACAGTAATCGTAAGGTCCGACTGGCAGCACGCTGAAGTTTCTTACGCATACGTCGCCGAGACCTGGAACCCCTCGCTTTATCTCGGACCATAGATTCCTGTTGCAGTACTCGCAGTCCTTGCAGAACACGACATTAGAGACGTAGTTGGCGTGATTCACATAGAAATGCTCTTTGAAAGTCTCTATGTCGAGCTTCACGTGCCTGTACCCATTCTTCGCCGGCATGGATATCACGATCGTTTTGTAGCTGGGCAGCTCCATGTACCTCACGGCGATTTCACGCTCGATTTCGTCGGCGAAACGATTAATGTTATCGCCATCAATGCAGCAAATTGTCTTTGCGTAATACCGCAGCTTCTCGATTGACTTCAGCGTCATGGTTTCACCACCTTCCCGCTCGCCATGAGAATCAGCCACATGGCCTTTGAGACGGGCATCTTTCGCCCTGTTATCTCGTGACGCTCATATCGTGCCGTTGTAGGGTTGAACCGCCCAGGCTTCACCCACTCCCATACGAGCGGTTTCCAACCTGACACGTTCTCTTGCTTGTCGATTATTTCGCGCCACAAATCAGCCGTGCAGACAAGCCAATTCACATCGCCCACAAGGTTCATTCCGTGCCCACTTTTAAGGTCTGCCATGCAGCTTTTGACTTCGAACACGTGAACCGTGCCGCACTCGACAGAACGTACCGTACAGGACATGTCCAGCGGCTCAAACGCCATGTAATCAACCCTACCGCCCTGCGGAGTGCTGAACATATCCCCATCGTGCAGCTTCACTTCAGCGCCCCACAAACGAAACTTCGAGAGCACTTGCCGCTCAAGTTCGGCTGACAGCATGGCGGTTACGTCTGGCCTGCTGCTCATCGCTTCACCGCCTTCCTTCCGCAGTTCTGGCAGTAGTTCGGATAACCGTACTCGCCAATTTCAGCTCCACATTCAGAGCAGAACACGTAACCTTCCATTTCGTCTGGTATAACCTTGTGGCAAGTGCGCTCACGCACGAAAACCAAGCTATCGACTTGCCGCTTGTTGCCGTGTTCGTCTGTCACGTAGATGGGCATTACGATTCTGTCTTTTGGTTCCATTAGTCATCCATCCTTCTTTCTCCCCATGCGCAGAATCCGTCAGGCTCGGCGTTTAACTGAACGCCATTAACCCTCGTGCATATGTCCAAGTCGTGTTTGTGTTCGCCGTAGTAGTACACACTTAGGTCGATGGTTTGCCTACGGCGGCAATCCCTGCACCGCACGATTTCCTCGCGTATCTTCGTGTCCCACGTCTCGGTGTCGATGGCGGTCAGCTCGCATACGTGCTCGGTCATTTCGCATCACACCTCCCCTTCTTACAACGCGGACAGCGCCCTCATCATTAGGTCGGTGTCCTGGTTCTCCATTTCCTGAATCACATGCAGGTAGACCTTTTGCGTCGTCGTAATGCTGCTGTGACCTAGCCGTTTCGACACGCTCGCAACGGAAGCGCCAGCATAGAGCATCATCGAAGCATGGGTATGACGAAGGCCATGGACGGCTATGACCGGGATTCCCGCGCGGTTGCAATGACGTTCCAGTATGCTGTTCACGGTCGAGTTGTATACGGCGCGGGGAAAATCTCCGTCGTACTTCACGAAAATCGGCTTGTCAGGTGGAAGCTGCCTCGTAATCGCCGCGAACTGCGTGACAAGGGTCCAGTCTATGCTTACCTTTCGATTGCTCGACTTGTTTTTCGTCGGCGCGAATCCACTTCCATCCTTGTAATTCCATGTCTTGTTAACCACGACGCATTGGTGTGTCAGGTCTATGTCCTCAGGCGTGAGTCCGAGCGCCTCGGCGAACCTCAGCCCAGTTTTCGCGATGAGAAGGATAAGCCAATCCCAATTCTCTGACGGCGTTCCATCAAGTGACAGGTCGTTAAGCAGAGCATGCAGTTCGAACTGGTTGAGGTATTTCGTCTTCTTCTCGCGTGGATTGCATCCTTTCATGACGGCTTTCCGCGTCGGGTCTCGAGGCACGTACCCCTCGTCCACCGCGTCGAGCACTGCGGCTTTCAGCAGATGGTGGAAGTCGACCACGGTCTGGTGCTCGTGCGTCTCGGCGTACGCGTTGAGGATTCGTTGGTACTCGGTGCGGTTCAATTCGGAGAGCATCAGCTTGGGCGCTATCTCACTAAGCCACTTCTCGGCGATGACGTACTTTCTGAGCGTAACGTCGCGGACGGCGCCTTCCTTGTACGTCTTCACCCAGTCGTGGTACCAGTCGCAGAGCTTCATGTCAGCCGCCATACGTCATCACCGCCTGTTCTACGTTGAAGAGACAGCGCGTGCATACCGAATGCCATGCACGCAGGGCCTGCGTTTCGTCCATCCCTTTCAGCCCGCTTCTCATCTCCGCATCGAGCGCGTGCATCGCCGCATCTGCGACGTTCTTCGCGAGCATCATGTCATGATGGCGTTCGCTACTTGGCTCTGGGAAGCACTCGCGCGGCATCGCGTCGTCTAGCGCCGTTCTTGCCCGCGCTATCGAACACGCTAACTTGCTCTTGCTCATTCCGCATCACCCCTCGTTCTCAGCGCCGCAGTTGCGGCAGTAGTTTCCTTGACGTGCTTGCCATCGTTAACCGTGTATTCAACACCGCGCTCCGTCAGCTTCTCGCGCAGCTCGGTCGTTCGGTTGTCGGTCATACGCCCATCACCCCCAGCTCTTGCAGCTCCTTCCTGAGCCGCCTGAGTTGTCTCTCGTCGTTGCTCTCGCCCGTCGCCGTCCAGGTCGTGCACGACGATCCGCTCGGGAAGCTCGCCGTGCTGGTCGACGTAGTACGACGTCTCCGCCCAGACCTCCATCATGACGTCACCGTCCTCACGACGCGCACAACCCTGGCGCCACATCTCGGGCAGTAAGCCCCTGGCCGCGGAGCGTTGTGCACCTTCGTGCACGCGCTGCAGCGGAAGTCGCTCATCGGGTAACCCTCGTACTCCACCGTCAGCGTGCACGTCACCAGCTTGAGGAACATGACGTCGGGTACCTGGCGGATTCTCACCGACATGACAGACGCGAGCATCTCCAACGGGAGCGTCGAGTCGATCACGAGCTCGTCGGTGCCGGTCAAGCGCGGAAGCTCGCACTCAGCAGGCACCATCCAGGCTCTCGGGCTGCAGTCGCTCACGACCAATCACCCCGCATCCTACGCGCGTACTTCTCCCTCTCCTTGACAGCCCTCTTCGGCTCGACGATGCGGTAGTCGTGGTTGACGGTCGCCTTAGCCCTGAGGGGCTTGCGGCAAATCGGGCAGTCGAACGCGATGATGTCGCCGTTCTCGACCGAGTAGTCCCACCGGTTGTGGAGCACATCGCCGATCTCGTTTCGGCAGTGGGTGCATGCAGTTGCCATCCCTTGCCCCTTCCTGTCCCAACCTGAGAGTGGTTAGGATTTCTATTTCTATTTCTATTTCTAATAAGATGCTTCGTTTTTTGCTTTGTAAGCATTTGCTTGAAGCAAGTGCTTAACGTGTTTGCTATGTTGCAGCTGCCCTTGCCTTCCCGGACGCCTCGCCGCCGGCACGCCCAGCCTCCGACCGTTTGCTCGACAAATCGGAGTCGTCCCGGGCGCGTTGGCTCGTGGCAACGCGGAGTTGCTGCCATAGCTCTGGATCGATGAGCTCGCACTCGGCAGCCAGGTCGAGGAACGACTCGAGCTTCTTCTCGCTCATGTTCATGAAGTCGACGGCATCGGCCCTCTCGCCGAAATCGTTCCAGTCGAGCCTGCCGCTGTTGCGCGAGAGCACTATGAAAAGCTGCACGACGTTGAGCAGGGCCGCCTTGCCACCGAGGTGCCCGATGTTCCTCACCTTCTTGTCTTTCATCCAGTCGTGGTCGAGCTTGATGAAGTACGCTTTCTTGGCCATCAGCGCTCACCTCCTCCCTCGTCGTAGCACCGCCTGAACGAGCGGCACGTGGTCGGCAGCTCGGCGATGAAGTCGGTGATCTTCCTCCTCGCGTCCTCCGTCCCCAGGAACTGCACCTCGATGCGCAGGCCGTCCTGGTCCGGGTACGTTTCGACCTTCACGTCCTTCGCCACC
>JBGUXY010000069.1:0-24074 GCA_045118335.1 Eggerthellaceae bacterium | reverse complement strand
CGTTTTGGCGTTGTGGGTAGGGGATGTGCGGCACGGGGCGGACCCTGCCCGCACATCCCCTACCCACAAGTTGCGGTCGGTGCATCAGTTGGGTTGCACTGCTGGGGCTTTTAGCTTGCCTGTTCGGCCGACTCGACGGCGTGCAGGAGGGTGTGGGCGTAGGGAACCAAGTCCAGGGCTTCGGGGGTTCGCAGGTAACGGACATCGAGACCGCCGTGATCCATGCCGCCTAGGCGCACGCGATCGAGCGCATCGGCGTCCTTGAATATGCGCAGGATGTCTTCGAGATCGGCGATGTCTGCAGAGGTTGCGGGTGCGCCGATGGCTGCCAAGGTGGCGGCTTGCAAATCTTCGATGCCTGCTTCTGGAAGGCGGTTTTCGCAAAGCGCCCGGCCGATGGCTTCGAACCCACAGCCATCATGCCGATCGTGCCAGCGTATGACCAGGTAGGCGCGTGGGTCGAAGCGAATCTTTCGGCCAGCTGGCGTGCGCCTTAACGCTCCCTCTTGGTTTTCTCGGCAAAACTGCAGGTAGTATTTAGCGGCACGTGCGCCATGGCCGGTGTCGAGATAGGGGTTCTTGCGACGCGAATCGTGGAAGATTGCCGCCATCGCAAGCGCTTCCATGTCGGCGTCGGCTAGCCCGCGAACATCACCCAAGGCCAGGGCCAACATGAGCACGCGCGCCCAGTGCGGGCGGAAGTGTATGGCACCACCGGTGGTCCAGGGCTGCAGGTCGGCGTTCATGAAGGCAAGCCAGCGCAGGTAGAAGTCTTGGATTCGTTTATCGGGTGCGTGCTCGGCCAGCGCATCGAGCGGTGCATTCGCGATTCTTTCCGCTTCGAGCTCGCAGCCGATGATCCGCGCGAACATGGCGTCTTTCATGAGCTCGTCGAAATCAAACCCATGATGCGAAATCTCGTCCAGGTAATGTGGGGCTATCTTGCCGTCTGACGTGCGCATGGGCGTGACCTTGTACTCGGACGCCGAGCGCGCCCACATCAAGGTGCTTTCATCAACCATGCGCGCTCCTTTCGTCTTCCGTCTCTTCGTTTCCCATTGTACAGCGATGATGGCGCAGAGGGGCGCAAGCGCTTACCTATTGGGTTCGGGGCAGAAAACAAGCCGCACTCACGCATCTTGGGTTGGGGAGGCGAATCCAAGACGCGCAAATGCGGCTTTCGGGATCGGCTTTACCGCGTGGCTAGGCCAGCACGCGGGCGCGGGCGACGCCTTCGATGGCGGCCAGCTTGGCAGCTACGTCGGCCGCATCGGCGGTGGGCACGTCCACGATGGTAACGGCGCGCTCGCCACGGGTGGCGGCAGCGGCGGCGCCGGCGACGGCTGCTACGGCTTGCGCGGCGGCAGCGGTGCTCAACACCACGATGCGGGCGTTGCCACAGGCCAGCTCACCGGCGTTGATGGCGGGGAAGTTCACCGACTTGTCGATGATGCCGCGCTCGATGAAGTCCATGAGCTCGCCTGTGGCCATGATGGCGCAGTTTTCCTCGGCTTCGGCGGTGGAGGCGCCCAGGTGGGGAATCACGATGGCGTTTTGCATCTTCATCACGGCGGGGGTGGCGAAGTCGGTGACGTAGCGGCGCACCTGGCCAGCCTCCAGGGCGGCGGCCATTGCCTCGGCGTCAACCAGCGTGTCGCGACTGAAGTTCAGCACCACGGCGCCGTTCATCTTCGCGCAGGCGTCGGCGCCTATCATGCCCTTGGTGGATTCCATCGCAGGCACGTGAATGGTGATGAAATCGCAGGTGGCGTAGATATCGTTCACGTCTTCGATGTTCTTTATGGGCTCCTGGGCGGCGACGAAGGGGTCAAAGCCATACACGTCCATGCCCAGTGCTAGCGCAGCTTCGGCGATAAGGCGTCCGATGGCGCCCAGGCCGATCACGCCAAGCTTCTTGCCCAAGATCTCGGTGCCGGCGAAAGCCTTCTTCGCCTTTTCGGCGCTCTTGCCGATGTTTTCGTCATCGGCATTATCGCGGCACCAGCCGATGCCGCCCACGACGTCGCGGCAGGCCAGCAGCATGCCGCACAGCACTAATTCCTTTACGGCGTTCGCATTGGCGCCGGGGGAGTTGAACACCACGATGCCCTCGTCGGCGCAACGATCCAGCGGGATGTTGTTTACGCCCGCACCTGCACGGCCGATGGCTAGCAGGCTTTCGGGGAAGGTCATGTCATGCATGGCGGCGCTGCGCACCAGGATGCCAGTGGCCTCGTCGAAGTTGTCGGTGAGCTCGTAGGCGTCGGTGAGCAGGTCGGTGCCCTTGGCCGAGATGTTGTTCAGGCAATGGATCTTGTACATGCTGGTCTCCTTCGAAAACGCGACTCGACTTTTAGTGCGCCTTCCAGTTTCCGCCCAAGTTCTTTCCCTGTCAACCAGGTGCTTTACTGCAGTGAAGTACTTGTGAACCCCGAATAGACAAGCGGTCCTTTCATCAAAGGCTTCTTTTGCGCTTGTGGGCAGTTGCGATATACGTGTGCGGGTAGCTCGGCTCCCGTTTTTTGCCGCTTTCGGCGTTTGTCAAACGGTGCTTTTCGGCAAACTGCGGGAATGTCTGTGGAGCAGCCTTTAATACATGGCGCTGCGCTACACTAACGGAAGCGGAAAAGGGCGCGAGTTTGCGGAGGCGGACATGTTTCTGGAATCGAAGCTGAAGAGCAAAAACCCCAAGACGCGGGAGAAGGCTGCGTGGGAGCTGGTCGTAAAGACAAGGAAGCAAGCCTCTCGCGGAAAGGGTGAACGGGCCTTGAATCCCGTGAGTGCAGCAGACGCCCCTCTCATGGAATTCGCGCGCACGGAAAAGGATCCAGCCGTTCTCGGCCGTGTGCTCTCTTGGGTTAACAGCACGCAGCTGCTTTTGACGGTAGCGCGCGATGAGCAAGAAAGCGACTTTTTGAGGGCGGCCTCGGTGCGTGAGTTCGTGTCGCGCATGCAATCGAGGGTCCGTATGGCTTTGGAGCGCGGCGATAACGAATCTGCGCAGCAGCTTTTGGATGTCATGGAGGAGGACTGCTCGTCCATTTTGGGATCTTGCTCCAGCGAGGCGGTTCGCGCAGCCGTCCTAGAGGGCTTGGAAGGCCCAGAGCCCGAAGACCTGCTCGATCTGCTAACGGATCCGGTCGATGCCGGCAAGCTTTTCATGTATTTGCGTGGAGAGCGCGACCCCAACCGTATCTACTGCATTGTGGAAAAGCTGAAGTCGATGGAAGCCCCCAAGGACTTCTCGTACGTGGAAGGCCCCTTCTCTATCGTGATGCGCAACCGGGAGTCGTATCCAGAGCATCTGGTGCAGCAGCTCATCGATGTCTATGCGCATTGGACCAACATGAGCTCGAAGCAAGTTCGCCTGAAGTTCGCCAACCGGGTCGACCTGGACCGCCTGAAAGAAAACCTCAACGGGGACAACGTGAACCAAAGCATCTGTGCGCTCGACGATCTGCAGGAGATGTACCGCCTGGGAACCTTCCGCTCCGAAATAGCCGCCATGACCTACAACGGCCAGTCTGTGCCAACCTATCGCGATCCGAATGCGGGCAACATCATCACCGCACCGACGCACTAGGAATCGCGGCGAAGACATTGGGTTTGCACATCTGCGTATGGTGTGGCATGCACATTCGCATGCCGCCTGATCAAGCTGAAAAACGCCGCAGAGCCGCTTCTCTATTCGATGCTGCGCGCGTAAACGCAAGCCTATGGCAGTTTGGACTCGTTTATCTGAAGCGTCTCGAGCACGGTCATGAGGTCTGGGTCGTCGACGGCCATGTAGTATGCGGTGAAGCCAACGCACCACTCATCGTTTATATCGGCGTAGCCGTACACTGAGTCTTGCGCGTTCTTGGCGGTAAAAGGCGCCACGTACCACACGTAATCTCCAGCCTCGACCGTTTCAATCTCAACGCCCGAGCTTTGATCGACCGTGTTTTCCATGAAGGTTTTGGCATCGGGGAAGGTTTCCTGACGAACTTTTGGCTCCAATCGAATTGTGCGCTCATCAAGTTTGAAGTTCAGCGGGTCGGTGTCGCTCGACGTGCTTATGGCTACGTTGTCCACCAGGTCGTTCACCTGCATGAAGCCGTTGGGAACCTGGAATGTTGCCCATCCGAACTTGGTGAGCTTCGAAGTTGAGCACCCGCTTGCAGCGGCAACGAGTACGAGGACGGCAAGCATCGTGGAAATGATGGCTACGGTTCTTTTCATGTGGCATCCTTGTAGCGAAGTCTGTTGTTGGTTCGATTGCTTTCTTTGGTGCGGTCGCCTATTGCGGCGTTTCCGACATTGGCGGCTTCGATGAGTGGTGTGTTTGATTGCCAGTCAGAATGACACTGTTCCAAAACCAGAATGATGTACCGCGCTTGATGCACAAGGTTTGATTACCAGTCAGAATGGAGATGGCATACGTTTCGGCTGGCTGCTTGCAGCGAGATTCGGAAAGACTCGCGATGCACACTCGTTGGTCCGATTAAACTTGCAAAGGTAGTTGAAGGTTTTCGAAGAATACCATCCGATAGGCATGAATCGAGGCGTTATCATGGTTGATACGGTGGGCAGCTAGCCGGGCTTATTTCTAGTGGAGTGTTAAGAGCCTTTTTACGATGAGTCCGACGATATCGCCCACCGTTCTTTCTTCGAGCGAGGAGGCGCCATGAAGCAGGTTTTCGAAGACTATCTGTTTTCGCAGGGGTATTTCGTGGCGGACTCTTCTGATGGAGGCGAACAAGCTGCAGAGTGCGCTGCAGGGGCGCTTGTCGCCTTGGCGCGATTCGCGGACATTCGCATAACGGCGCATCCCGAATGCGCAAGCCTGGACATGCTCGAAGTCGCCAAGCGCAACATAGGATGCCAAGTACCGCCGTCTTTTTACTGGGGCTTTCCTGATTCGGTGCGCAATCTGAGCTCTCTTGAACTCTTGTTCGACCAGATGCTTCACTATTTCCGCACGTATGGCATGGGCGATTTCTCGGAGGCTGGCCACACGCTGTTCGAGGAATGCTATGAACGGGCTCCCTTCGCTGAAAGCGTCGAACCCAAGCTCTTCGCCATCATCGCGCAGGACGAAGCGGAAGAGCTTCTCGCTCGCATGGCCGAGGGCTTCGTTGTCAGCTCGCGTCCACTCAACGATGCGAACTACCAGCTGCTCAAGACGTATCTCGAAACGTACTCTGCATTGCCCGATGGACGTTGTGCGTGCAAGGACACGGCAGCGCGTTTGATTCTTGACACGCGCGACCCCGATCTTGCCTGCATCATGGAGCTTCCTGACGTGATTCGCCTGGTGGAGTGGCTGCTCGATCTGAACTACGAAGGTGCGAGCATTCGCAAGCTAAATCTGAAGAATTGCGACCGCACGCTCATTACCGCGGTGCTCGACCGCCTGTTCGAACGTGGTGATATCGATGTTGCTGCATGCCTCGAGAAGAAACGGGTGTGGAACGGATTGCTATATCATCTGCATTATCGGCCTACGTGCGCCGATGCCGAGGGGTTCTGCGAAGCGATTCGCGGTAAGGACCGGCGTTCCGTCTATTCGGCTATGGAACGCTGTTTGGCAAAAGGTGACGTGCGAGGTGCCGTTGACGCGCTGCACGAGGGCAAGGGACCAGGTGCGGTGCTGAGGCATCTCGACCATTTGCTCAGCCATATAGACACGAGCGACCTTGTGGAACAACGTGAAGCATGCGATTCGGATGCCCAGCAGGACAAAAAGAGGTCGGATTCTGCGTTCGGCCGTCTCAATCGCCTGCTTAACCGTATTGGCAGAGGTGACCTTTCGGGAAAACGTGGTGTGTGCGATTCCGACGAGAAAACCGAATCGGCTGCCTTTCGCGCTGACGAAGACATCGCATACGTGCTCAAAGCCTGCGAGACGAACAACAAGATTCTGCTTGTGCAGCTTTTGTTGAAACACGGTGTCCGGCCATACGTGTCGCACGGAGACGGTAATCGTTTCTTTGCATTCACGCATCTGGGTAAGATATGCAAGCATCGGGAAACCGATAATGAATGTGCTCGTCGCAAGACCGTGCTGTCTGCTGAAACAGAAGAGCGCGTGGCCGCATGGTTGCGTGGGCAGCTCGAAGGGGTTTGCCACGGCACGCTCGGCAAGGTGTATGCGAGCGAGGAACTGCGAAACGTTGCTCTTCCGCTTCAGGAGAGCGCATCTATGGGTGGGTTCAAAACGCTGCCGCGTGGTACACGCATTCCACTGTCCGAGGGCAAGAAAGTTCGCGCATTCACGTATTGGGAAAAAGTTGATGACATCGATCTATCGTGCCTTGCGCTCTGTGACGATGGTTCTGTGAAGGAATACTCGTGGCGGAACATGTACGACCAGCAATCCGATGCCATCACCTTCTCGGGCGATCAGACGAGTGGGTATGACGGTGGTTCGGAGTTTTTTGACGTGGATCTTGCCCGCTTCTCGGATGAGGCTGGTCCCGAATGCAGCTACCTGGTGTTTTGCGACAACGTGTACAGCAAGAACACCTTCGATGCATGCATATGTCGTGCTGGCTACATGGTTCGCGACATCGAGGATTCGGGGAAGGTGTTCGAACCCGCCACCGTGCAGACTTCCTTTGTCGTGAACTGCAGCAGCCGTTCTGCGTTTCTGTTCGCTCTCGACTTGCGTGACCCTGCCATCATTTGGCTGAGCCTGGGTGAGCACAGCATGCAGCGCATCGCCGGCGAGGGCGACATCACCTTCCTGGAACGCTACCTGCACATCGTCGACATCATGAACCTGCACGATTTTGCGTGCTTGTTGGCGAGCGATGTGGTTTCCACGCCTGCCGAAGCCGATGTCGTGTTCTCGGATGAACAGCTCGAAGCACTCGAGCTGCGCGATGACCAGGAGCTCATCCGTAGCTATGATACGGCCCGCATCTTGGAACTGCTCAACTGAGCATGCGGGATTGCTGTTCGGTTGCTTGGCGAAGCTGAGCTATTACAGATGCGGATACAATGGATGCTGCGAGCATAGCTCGATGACCTCGCCCTTTATGCGCTCGGTTACGGCATCGCCATGCTCTAGGATTTCCAGGATCCACTTGCCGATCTGCTCGGTTTCCTCTTCCTTCAAACCGCGCGTCGTGATGGCGGGCGTCCCGAAGCGCACACCACTCGTTTCGGCGCGGGGCAACTGGTCGAAGGGGATGGCGTTCTTGTTAGCCGTGATGTTTGCCTTGTCCAGCAGCTGCTGGACCTCCAAGCCTGTGCGGTTCTTCGAAGCTACGTCAGCCAGCATCAGGTGATTGTCGGTGCCGCCGGTGGTCAGGCGCACGCCGCCTTCCATAAGCGTATTGGCGAGCACGGATGCATTCTTCACAATCTGCGCCTGGTATTCCTTGAAACCGGGCAGCATGGCTTCTCGCAGGCAGATGGCCTTCGCGGCGATGACGTGCATCAGCGGCCCGCCCTGCGTGCCGGGGAACACGGCGTGGTCGATACGTTTGCCCAGGCGCTCCTTGCACAGGATGATGGCGCCGCGCGGACCGCGCAGCGTCTTGTGGGTGGTGGAGGTGACGACATCGGCGTACGGTACAGGGGAAGGGTGCACGCCTGCCGCGACCAGTCCGCCGATGTGCGCGATGTCGACCATGAGGTAGGCGCCTACCTCATCGGCAATCTCGCGAAACTTCGCCCAGTCGATGAAGCGCGGATAGGCGCTAGCGCCCGCCACGATAATCTGGGGCGAGCATTCTTTGGCTTTTTCCAGCACGTCGTCGTAATCGATCATTTCGGTTTCGGGGTTCACGCCGTATGTGACCGAATTCCAATATCGCCCGGTTATGGAAGCGCGCGAACCGTGTGTCAGGTGTCCGCCAGCATCCAGGCTCATGCCCATGATCGTGTCGCCCGGCTGCAAAAGCGCCGTGTACACGGCCACGTTGGCCTGGGATCCCGCGTGTGGCTGCACGTTGGCATACTCAGCCTTGTACAGCGATTTTGCACGGCGAATGGCAATCCTTTCGATGTGATCCACGTTTTCGCAGCCGCCGTAGAAGCGCGCGGCAGGGTAACCTTCGGCGTACTTGTTGGTAAGATGGCTGCCCATGGCCTCCATGACGGCCTCGCTGGTAAAGTTTTCCGACGCGATGAGCTCGATGTGATCGCGCTGGCGTTTCAGCTCGTCTTCCATCACATAATAGATGTCGGGGTCGGACTGGCGTATGAAATCGTAGTTCATTGGGTCTCCTCGTGGTTGGTCTGGGCGCACTGTCCAAACGATTGGCGCACATCGTGCACGCCATGCAGCCGGCGCACATCGCGCATGCTGTGCAGCCGCGAACATCTCCACTTTACCACCTGCGGGCGATTGTGGGCTACGGAAACGCTCATAGGCTCATGAGTGTCGCTTGGCGCCTGTGTCTGAATGCGGTCTTCGTGCCGATAGGGTGGGTCGTCATCGCTTCCCCTTGCTGGCTGCGGCGGTTGCAGCGCTGATTAGCGCTTCAACATCTTGTGCACGACGAAAGTGGCAGCTGCTATGACGATGATGACCGGTAGGGTATTGCCGCAGGGTAGCGTCCAGGCAAGCGAGATGCGGTAGAGCGCGAAGCCTGCCAGCCAGAGGATGGCGTTGGGCCAGTTTACCATGGACTCAGACGAGTTGTTGCGCAGCGCGAGCCCGTCGACGCACACGATAGCTGCCATCGGTGCAAAGACGGAGCCAATGAGGTAGAGGAACCCTTCGAAATTGCCCACAGGTGCAAAGATGGCAAGCGCTGTGCCCACAAGCGCGGCTACGATACCAGCGACTTTCGCGGGGCAGTACGCGCTCACGGCGTGAGCCGAAATGCCAGCGCTCTGGGCGTCTAGAAACGTGGTGGTAACTGTAGAGAATACCACTACCAAAATGCCCACCAGCCCCAATCCGCTGGCTGCGAGCGCCTGAGCGAAGTCGCTCGATCCTGCAAATAGGGCAAGCCCTAGCCCGATGAAGAACATCCAGCAGCTGCCTGTGGAATAGGCTAACGTAGAAATTGCGCAGCCAGCTAGGGGCGATCTTGCGTTACGCGTGTAATCACCCGCTACCGGCAACCAGGAAAGCGGCATGGCAGCCGACAGCTCCACGGCGGCGCCGAACGTGAGTGCGTCAGCTGCGGGCATACCTTGCGCGGCGCCTTTTCCGAACACCGCCATGCTGGCAACCACGGTGAGCGCGAACAGCAGCACAGCCGCTAAAGATTGCACGCGGCTCATCTTCGCCGATCCGATGGCAATCCACACCACGATGAGCGCGCCAATCACAAGGCACCAACCTGCGAAGCCCAGTTGCGGAACCAGAAACGTTGCGGCTGCCGCACCCGAGGCTACCATGATGGCAGTCCAGCCCAACAGCTGCAGGGCGTTGGCGCTGCCGAAAGCTGCCTGTCCCACGCGTCCAAACGCACGTCCGGCGGTTTCCATGGCTGAAGCGCCGGTACGGGCACTGGCTAGCGCCACCAGGAAGAACATAACGCCCCCGATGAGGTGCCCCAGCAAGATGGCTGCAGTTCCCCGCATCAGCCCCAATGGCGCGAAAAACGTGCCGGTGAGGATTTCGGCAAGTGACACGGATGCTCCGAACCAAATGAGCGCGAGCACTGGGCTGGAGAACAAATGGCTATCCATGGAATCGTTTGGTTTGGCAGATGATGATGAGAAACGACTGCGGTCGTGCGCCATGATTGCTCCCTTCGTTGGCATTACCCACATCAGGTTCATCGGGTCGGAGCGGCTCTACGCTCCCTCTCAGCCCGCATGCGCGGGCTCCCCGCAGATGGCAGTATAACAAAGGTTCAGCGTTTGCCAGGATAATGTGGTGTTGAGATCGTCTCGGCGCTCGACGTTGCTATCCAGAACCAGATTCTGCAGCTTCTTCTGAACATGAAGAAGGATTACCAGTTCTCGACGCTGTTCATCACGCATGACCTCGCCGTTGCCCGCAAGGCATCGGATCGGGTGATCATCATGAACCGAGGCCGCATCGTGGACGCCGGTCCAATCGAGGATGTGCTCGTGCATTCGGAAGATCCTTATGTCTGAAAGCTTGCCGAGTTGTCGCTTGATTTCAGAGGATGCGCAGATTGACGTTGCAGCGAGCATGAGCGAGGGTACAATTTCGTCAAGAGAAAGGAGAACCCCCCATGAAAGTGCTTATCATCAACGGCAGTCCGCGGGTGAATGGCAACACGTCCGTTGCCTTGCGGGAAATGCAGTCCGTCTTCGAAGAAGAGGGCGTAGAAGTCGAAGCCATCCAGGTTGGCGCGATGGACATTCGGGGCTGTATTGCGTGCGGAAAGTGCAGTGAGCTGGGCCGCTGCACGTTCGACGACATCGTGAACGAAGTGGCCGAAAAGCTCAGGGAATCCGATGGCTTGGTGGTGGCATCACCAGTGTATTATGCCTCTGCAAACGCTACGCTCATCGCATTGCTCGACCGCCTGTTCTATAGCGTCAGTTACGATCTGTCGATGAAGGTGGGTGCGAGCGTGGCATGCGCACGTCGCGGTGGCACCACGGCAACCTTCGACGAGCTGAACAAGTATTTCGGTATCTCGGGCATGCCCATCGCATCGAGCAGCTACTGGAACATCATCCACGGCGCTGCGAAGGGCAGCGCGGAACAAGACGCCGAAGGCCTGCAGACCATGCGCACTTTGGCCCGCAACATGACGTTCCTGATGAAGAGCATCGCCCTGGGCCGCGAAGCCTATGGCCTTCCCGAGCGCGAACGCAAGGTGTTCACGAACTTCATTCGCTAGAGTAACGTTCTTCGAGAAAGAACGTTACGGGCGAGCGCATTCTTCCATGCGCAGTAGAGCCCGACGTCTTTGGCGTCGGGCTCTTTTCCGCTGTTGAGCGCCTTGTATACGCGCATGGCAGCCAAGGTGCCTTCAGGATCTATATGGGCATCCACCTCTGTATCTGCGTGGGGACGCCGAAGCGATGCTGCTTCGGGCTCTTGTGCGAACACCAGGCATTTCGCAATCGGGGGGTTGCCCTGGGCATCCACGATTGCGTTCTCCTCGGGTCTGATGGGAGCATCCTCGAACGCAAGGGGAAGGTCTGGCGGCAACATGATTTCCTGCTCGTCGCTTTTGGCGTAGTCGCCGCGTAGCACCTCGCCGAATGGCAGGCAGGGCACACCGGCGGGGATGCGGAATTCCAGCAAGGCGATACCGATACGGTCGCCGTATGCGGGAAGGAACTCTGCGGTTGATGTGGACGTGAACGAGATCGTCTGCCCGGCTTCGCGCATTTCCAGATAGTCCGCATGACGCTCCACGCGATAGGCAATCCGAGGATGCGAAAGGTCGGCTGCATAACAGGCGGAAAGCAGGTTGACGCACAGGTCAAACAGTCGTTGGTAGTCGGCAACGATTGCCGGATTGAGGCGCTTTCCTTCGGCTGTTCGTCGTCGCTCGGTGTCGATGCCAGGATAGAACAGCGAGTTCAGCGTCACGTAGGCTTTCGCGTCGCCCCAAAACGGGTCGTTGCCGTGCACGTCGCCCTCGTAGTACTTGATGGCCTGGAGCTGGGATGTATTGAGAGTCATGATGGTTTCCGTTTCGACGGCAATGTCATATGTTGGCTGGGGGCTTTGGTTCTATGATAGCGCTGTGCGATTGCCAAGAAGAATATCTTTTGCGGGATAAGCGCGGTTATCGCTTGCGCGGGGCGCGCCTCGCGTCCGCCTCGTTTGCCCGAAACGGTATTTAGAAGAACTGCATGTCTTGACGGTTTGCGAGCCAGGGGAACAGTTGCAGCCGCAGCTCGCTGCGAGCTTGGGACAGCACGAACGCGTTGGGTTGCAGCCGTTTGCCCAACGCCCGAGCAAGTTGGCGCGCAACGGTATTGAATTCTGCCGGAGCGGCAATCATATGGGGGGTAACCGTGATGACACGCTCCCCTTTGTAGTCAAGCGTGTTGCGGCGTTCGATGTCACGTGCTGCCGAGCTGGGTTGCAGGTGTTCGAGGCTGCTGTCGTATTCGATGGCCACATGCTCTTTCAACCAATGAAGATCGCAGCGGATCGTTTCCTGGTGGAGCATCCGAGAGGCTTTTTTACCGAGTGGGTTCTCTGGATTAAAGCTTGGTAGCGGGAATCCATATCCTCCCAAGCGAACCGGCAAGCACAGATACAACATGAGGGCCGATTCCATCGGCGAGTTCGAGCCATCCACTACCCACCGCAAAGCGCGGGTTGCAGCTGAAGCGCCCCGGATGTGCGCAGCTCGCTCGGCATAGGATGCAAGCTTTTCCCGTGACGATATGGCTGGGCAGTTGTAAAACCCGAAGTTGCCACTTGGCAAAAGCGTATAGGTCCCGCAAAGCTCCAAACCCAAGAGCACCAGGTCGACGAGTGAAAGGTTTCCGTTTGCCATCTGCACGAACAGCAGCTCGGGCGACGATGTGTACACGCCATTGCCCACCTTGCAAAACGATCCGCGGGGGATATCACCCGACATCGTGTGGCATACGTGGGTCTTAGAGCGGTACTTCGGTGCACTTCTGGGGATAAGAACATGAAGCGTTTTCGAGTTGTCTGTCAGAGGCGGCAACGCAAACGATTCCAACTCTTTTAGTGATTGCGCGCAATCGTCGAGCGTGCGTATGCGGGAAGGTTCGATGCGCTCGCGCTCAAGCCCTCTATGCGAGCGCATCAACTGCAAGGCAGTATTATGCGTGAGTACGAGTTTCATAAACCTATTGTATTCAAATGCGACATCGAGTCCGTGTTTTACAAGTAAAATGCAGAAAAACGGCTATATGGTGTTAATTCATCGGAGAGCAATGCCATCATGAAAAAGCTAAGAAAGCTCATGAGCTGGGAAAACGAAGAATGTTCGATTCGCTCTCTTGTCAAAAGCCCTTTCGGGACAATCGAAATCCACACCATATAGCCGTTTTTCTGCAAAACAGGTGAAATATGCGGACTTAGATATCCAACCGCAGTGATATAGCATTGTTCTGCGGTATGTTACGCCGTGCATGGGATCCAGTGGTATGGTTGAGTGGGCTTCAAATCGGCAAAGGACATGCAAGAAGCGGTGTGACTATGAAACTCGTGCGAATCGACGACGCGCAAGATGAAAGGGTCGATGCATTTTCTCGTTTCAGCGACGCTGAGCTGAAACGTGGATGGTCGTCGAAAGGCGCTATAGAACAGGGTGCGCTTTTCATAGCCGAATCACGCAATGTCATCGAACGGGCGCTTGCAAATGGCGTGGAGCCTGCAGCGGTGTTTGCCGACGACAAGTGGTTGGCTAAAGCGAACGACTTGGTCCAGCGCATGAGCGTTCGATGGCCCGATTTGCCGGTGTATGTTACCAGTTCCGATTTGTTTCGCTCGATTACCGGGTACTCGCAGGTGCGCGGAATCCTGGCCGCTATGCATAGGCCACAACCGAAAAGCGTCGACGATCTGCTGCAAGGCGCCCATCGTGTAGCGATATTGGAAAACGTGGGAAACTACACCAATATTGGGGCAATCTTTCGCAGTGCGGCAGCTTTGGGGGTGGATGCTGTTTTGGTTACCCCTGGCTGTCATGATCCGCTGTACCGAAGGGCGGCACGGGTTTCCATGGGTACGGTCTTTCAGGTGCCGTGGGCGTATGTCGGCGATGACGCCTCTGATTGGACGTCGGCTGGCATATCTGCGTTGAATCGGTTCGGATTCAAGACCGTGGCGCTGGCGCTTTCGGCAAACTCGCTTCCCATCGATGATCCGCAGCTGAAAGCGTGCGACAAGTTGGCAATGGTCCTCGGCACCGAGGGCGATGGGTTGGCGGAAGGCACAATTGCCGCCTGTGACTTCACGGCGCGGATTCCCATGGAGCACGGGGTCGATTCGCTCAACGTCGCCGCTGCCAGTGCCGTAGCCTTTTGGGAGTTGCGTCGACGTTAGCTTAGATGGCGCCGAAAGCCTGTAGGTTTGGGGGATGTCACATTTGCCTAGACCATGGCGTTTCCTCAAGAGTTCTGTGAGCGAAAGGTGTCAGTGAGAGCTATAATAGACATAGCCCGAGTTGATTCGCATGGAGGAAAGGAAAGACATGATCAATGTGCACGACGAGGAAGTCTACATCCTGTATTACATCATGCCGAATGGCCATGTGGTCATAATCGGTGCGTATTCGATGGAAAACGACGCAAATCGCGCCAACAACCTGGCGCTCAACGTCAAACCCGAGCTGAAGGGCGAAGGGGTTGCCGGTCCGTTCATCGAAAAGATCCCCTTCAACGATTTCTTCATGGGCGAAGACAACTTCGTAGACATCAAGAAATAGCAGCATAGGAAAAGTTGGGTAACACGATGCGGGGTCACGCCAGGTAGAGCGCCCCCGCATTTTTGTTCGTTGATTGCGGGAGTCTGCGATAATTGGCATCCTCCCCAGGCCGATTAACACTCATTTAGCCACCCATCATCAAACCGCTGCGAGAGCCTGCAAAGGCCTGCTCTTATGCTATACCGCTGCGGGGGTCTACGATAATGCTGTCATGCGTGAGGCGGTATACGAGCCCGCTTTTCAACTCAGCGCGAGAAGGGGAATTGATGCGCAACATCACCTTGGGAAATACGGGAATAACGGTGCCCCAGAATGCGTTTGGGGCGTTGCCCATTCAGCGTGTAAACGATGAAGAGGCAGTGGCTTTGCTGTTGCGCGCCTACGAAGGTGGCATGCGCTACTTCGACACTGCAAGGGCATATAGCGACAGCGAGCACAAATTGGGATTGGTGTTTGGCGATGCAAGCGGCTTGCGCGAGAAGGTCTGTATCGCCTCGAAGACCCAAGCGAAGACCCCCGAGGAATTCTGGGCTGATTTAGAAACGTCTCTCGAGCAGCTGCGGACCAGCTACATCGACGTGTACCAGTTCCATTGCGTCGATCAGCTATGGGCCCCAGGCGACGACTCGGGCATGTACGAGTGCATGCAGCAGGCGAAGGCGCAAGGCAAGATCCGCCATATCGGTGTGACGACGCACAAAATCGGAGTGGCGTTCGATCTGGTGGCAAGCGGATTATATGAGACATTGCAATACCCGTTCAGCTATCTGTTGGGTCAGCGCGAGGAGCAGCTGGTGCAGGCGACGGCAGAGGCGAACATGGGGTTCATCGCCATGAAGGGCGTGGCTGGCGGCCTGATAACCAATGCGGCTGCCGCCATGGCTTACGTGCTGGAATTTCCCGTGTTGCCCATATGGGGCGTTCAGCGAAAGGAAGAGTTGGAAGAGTGGTTGGCGTTCATGGAACAGGAACCGGAGCTAAACGACGAGCTGCGGGCCGTCATCGCCGCCGATCGCGTGGATTTGTCGGGTGATTTCTGCCGCGGCTGTGGCTATTGCCTGCCTTGCCCGAAGGGGATCAAGATCAATCAGGCTGCGCGGATGTCTTTGATGGTGCGCCGGGCCCCCAGCGAGCACTGGTTGGGCGAAGAAATGCAGGGTGAAATGCGCAAAATCGAAACTTGCGACGAATGCCGCACATGCGTGTCGCATTGCCCCTACGAGCTTGCCATTCCCGAGTTGTTGCGCAAGAACCTGGCTGACTACAATCGCATTCTCGCTGGCGAGGTGCAGGTGTAGAAGGGCGCAAGGCAGCGCAAGCGCATCGTGCTACTTCCCCGACGTCAGGCGGTCGATTTCCTCGAAGATGGCATCGCGTTCGGCGTCGGTGGCCAAGGCGGCACTGTGCTCGTGGTATGCCTTGCTGCCGAAGCGGACGATGAAACGTGCGGTGTCGCGGCGTGCTGTGAGCTCGGTGGTGAACACGAGCGCCTCGCGCAAGGCTCCGAATGCCTCGTCCACGAATGCATAAGCCGATTCGAGGGCCGAGCTTGCGGCGTCAACCCGCTCTTCCAGGTCGCTCACCTGCAGGCGGTATAAGTCAGCTACCCGATCGTATCCTTCCTGCGACGTGAGGTCGGCAAGCATGGCAGCGGCTAAGGCGGTCGACTGAGCGGTGTTGGGATCTGTCGATACAGACAAATCTTCAGACGCCTTGGCTAGGGTTGCTGCAGCTTCCGAAAGCTTCTTGTCGAAGTCCGGGTACTTCCTGGCGCGCCGAAGCTCATCACGCACGCGGGCGAGCGCATCACTGCGATTCAGCACGTCGCGCATCTTGTGACCCAGCGCATCGAGCAGCAACGAAACCAGCGCCAAGCGTTCGTCGAACGGTGCCGCTTGGGCACGCTGCACGATATCGTCAGGCGCGCAACCTGCCAGAATGGCTTCGACCTGGTAATCGCTGCGGTATTTCGCGAACAGCTCGTAATACGCGGTAAACCTAGAGGCGATTTCGGGATGCTGAACGTATTGTTCCACCACGCTACCCCCGATGGGCTTGTCCAGATCTTCTAGCAGCGTCATCAGCGAGGAAAGCTCGCTCCAGCCGCGCGCGCTCACGAAGTGCTTGCCAGCCGGCGTGCTTTCTACCAGGTAGAAGTCGTCGGGATGCACCTCTAGGAACGACATGATCGCCGGGTGCACGCCGCGTTCGTGCGCGTACGTCCGCCAGGCATCCAAGCTGGGCTCCACGTCCACGCGACGCAGGCGGTCCATCGTCACGATGTCGAATTCGTGCACATTGCGGTTGTACTCGGGCGGGTTGCCTGCGCACACGACGATCCATCCGTTTGGCACGGCATGGCGTCCGAATGTCTTGAACTGCAGGAACTGCAGCATGCTGGGGTAGAGCGTCTCGCTCACGCAGTTGATTTCGTCCAGGAACAGGATGCCGGTGTCAAGCCCCGTGGCCTCCATGAAGTCGTAGATGCTCGCGATGATTTCGCTCATCGTGTATTCCGATATGTCGAATTCTGCACCGCTGCGGTATGTGCGGTGCACGATGAGCGGCAGCCCCAGCGCACTCTGGCGCGTATGGTGCGTCATCGAGTAGCTCACGAGCCCGATGCCCAGCTCGTTTGCCACCTGCGCGACCACCGCCGTCTTGCCGATGCCGGGGGCGCCCAGCAGAAACAGGGGGCGCTGCTCGGCGGGCGGGATGCGGGGTACCCCTGCCTCGTCGCGGGCTAGGTACGCCTCGACGCTGTCTTTCACCTGTTGTTTCGCTTCTCGGATATCCATTTACCGGTCTCCCTCCAACATTTCCAGGTCGTTGTCGTCGATGATCACCTTGCACGCCCAAGGTGGCACGCGTCGACGCTTGCCCGCACGCTCCACGAACACGAACGCCACGTCGTAGTCGGGCGCCTGCTCGGGAAAGGCGCCGAAGCCATCGGTGAAGTACACCAGGCCGCGCAGGTTCTTGAACGTGTCTTCCGCTGCCAGATGGCTTACGTAGTCAAACACGGGCCGGAAGTCCGTGCCGCCGAAACCGCGAACTTCAAATTCGCGTTCGTATGCACGCAGATCGCCCATGTTCGCGATGACCGTGTCGCTTTGCACCTGTGCGTCGCATTCGATGACATGCACGTTCATATGCCCTGCATTCGTGCAAGCTTGTGACAGGATTTCGTATGTCCGAGTAACGAAAGCCCTGGTGAGCCCCGAAGAGCAGCTCCCCGACGTATCGATTGCGATGGCGAACTCGCAGACGCTGCTATCTTCTTGGTATTCCAACGGCTCCACGATTGCCACGTTGCCGTATTGGTTCAAGCCGTACGTGTAGAACAGGTAGTCGAATTCCTCGTCGTTGACTTTCATCACCTCGCCTCGTGCGGCGAAGCGACGCAGGAAATCGGCGTAGTCGATACGGCTTCGGTTGGCCAACGTGAGGTTGTCGGAAAGGCGGCCAGCGCAAGATCCGCGCTGCTGTGAGATTTCGTGCAGCTCTGCTTCCACCTGCTCGGCGACGGCGGCCCACTCCTGGGCGATATCGCCGAAATCGGGATTCGCTGGCGTGTCTCCTCCCGTTTCGCCATCGTATCCACGAGGTGTTTTGACCATCATGGATTCCTGCGACTCGCCTTCTCCCTTGCCGTTTTCTTTCGTGTTATCGGTTTCGCCGTCGGCGTCGTTTTCACCTGCCGTGCGAGAGTGGCCGTCTCCTTTGGCATCTTGGTCGTCTTCCCCTGGCTCAGATGAGCCATGTTCGCCTGAAGCGTCGCCTTCGCCCTGGCCTTCGCGGGGGCTATCAGGTTCGTCTTCGGCGTCGTGTTCCGCGGGCTCGACGGGAAGCGTCAGGTCCCACAGCTCGTGGCTGTCGCGTGCGAACAGCTTCCGAGCCGATTCAAGGTCGAGGGCGAGTTTTCTCAATGCAGGCTCGGAGGGTAGCTGCTTGCGCCACAGCAGGAGCGTTCGATAAACACCCGCAGGCGTAAGGGGCACGTCTGCTCGTTCAAGTTCTGCAGCTACCCGGGCTATGTTGCGATCGTCTTCCAGTGCGAATCGATGCTCGCACAACTCCACGGCTATGGCCTCGACGCAGATGTCGCATGCGAGTTTCCAGGCATCTGGCTCGGAGCGCACCGTGTGCAGGGGATGGCGGAAAATACAATGCAGGAGCGTATGTAGGTAGGCTCGTGCAACGCTGTTGGGGTTCGCGCGGAACGCACCCGTCAATACGGCGGGGTCGAAACGCAGCGTGACGCCATCGGTGGCCAGTTGCCACGACGAACACGAACCCGGCTCGGAAGGCATCTTCCAGAGCGCCCGATCGAGGAAGCGAAATGCCATCATCAACCGCACACGGGATTCTTCGAGTGCGCGGTATCCCAGATCGGCTAGCAGCTTTTCGCGCGTGGCTGCCTCTTCGCCGTATCCGATACGCTCGGCAATGGCCGCTACTGCACTAAGAGTCTCGTTTGCCATCCCACTACCAGGGCCGATGCCGAAAACGGTAGCTGTGGTCGATCTTTTCGCGTCGTTTGCCATCGCGTTCGCCTATAGGTCAAGGCCGAGTGGGCCACGATTTCGCTGCTTGCGCATGTGCTGGCTTGCGTCTAGGAGCACGCGCGTGGCAGCTACGCTTCCTGTGCGGTTTGCCGTCTCCACGGCCTGTTCGATGTTCTTCCTATTGATGATTCCCAAGGTGACGAGACCGCGAAGCGAAGCCTCGTCGTCGGTGCGGGCGAATTGCCCTATCGAAGCGTCCAGCTCCCGCTCGAGCGCATTGCGGAACATCCTTAGATGGTTCTCGTCCACGAGGTGCTTGTTGAGCATGCGTGCGATGATGCGGCGCGTGCGATTGCTGCCTGGTTTCATGGTCCAAAGCGATGCATCGCAGTTACGCGCGAGTTCGCTTACGCCTTCCGGTCCGCAAAAGAGCTCGCTTGGAAGCGCCCGGCATTTGTCGGCTGGGTAGAGCATCGCGGCGTTTCCGTCGGGTAAGTCTATGCGGATGTATTCGATGGGCTGGTAGGCTAGAATCGCGTTTGCCCCTAGACGTTTGATGCGTGTATGCAGATGCAGCGCTCGTGTGGTCTTCGCCCCGAGCAGGGCATAGCTGCAAATCTGGGTAACGTTGCCGGGTATGCGCACGACGGCTTCGCCGCCTACGTAACGGATGGCGCGCACCGTGCCGCTGTCTTCGCGCTCGCACAAGAAATTGCAGTCGATATAGAAGCGGGGGTTGCCAGAATCTACGGTTATCGAAGGCATGGGGATGGCGTCGCCTGTTTCTTTCGTGCCGTTTATGCCCCTCGGCCCCTTCTGCATGTTCGCTGTCGAGACGAGCGCCATGTCTCCCAGGTGCTCGAGTCCTGCGGGAAGGTGCAGCTGCGTGAACGCCGAGCAGAACAATGCCTTGTTCCCTATAGTACGCACGCTTTGCGGCACGTTGACGCGGGAGAGCGCATTGCAGGCGTAAAACGCTTCGTCGCCGATGGACAACAGCCCTTCGGGCAGCTCCACCTGTTCCAGTTTGCGTTGGAATGCGAATGCGTGAGGCTCGATATGCTGGACGCCGTCGGGTACGCGGTATGCGACAGGTTCTGCTGTGCAGCACACGAGCCTGCGCCCGTCTGGCGAAAACAGACACGTGCCATCGGAAACGAGATCGTGCACGTTTCCGCAGAAACTGGACGCAAGTGGTGCGTTTACTTGCGCGGCAGGGTCTTTTGTCTTGTGAGACGGCTCAACCAAGTTCATTCCTCAACCTCATGAAACCGTATTCATGCAGGGGGAGTATACCTTCCAAATCCGACCGAGGAGCCCTTTGAAGTAGCACGGCTACTTATCGGTAATCCAGGTGACACCAGAAGGTAACGTTTCCCAGCTGCGGAAATGGGTGCGATAGCGGCATTGAGTCCGCAGTTTCTCGACAAAATGCAGAAAAACCGCTATATGGTGCGAATTACTTGCTCTAAAAGAACTGCTGTTTGATGCCAGTAGCTGCATTTACCCAGGTCGCTGTTTTCGCATGAGAGAAATTACGCGAAACTCAGCTTGACAATCCACACCATATGGCGGTTTTTCTGCATTTCGTTGCAAAATGGCGGACTCGGTATGGCAACAACGATCGTTGCTGCAACTTTTGCAAGACATGTTGCAGTGCCGATGCCTTTAAATGGGTGACTTTTGCTGAAATGGCGCACTTGGCAGTGCCGTGGTGCTCTGTTGCAGCGTGACGGTCTCGTGCGCTTGCTCAAGCGCCTGCGAAGCGGTGAAGCTAGCTGCCTACGGCGTGAGGCTGGCGTCAAAGCGACAAATGTCATGGGAGCGCATTGTGCAGCGCCGACATATTACTTGACATTGGCCTACGCATAACAAATGATGAATATACGTCCATCCGGAAGGACAGGAGATACTGGGATATGAGCAGCTCGAGAAGGTCATATAAAAGAGGGAAGCACGTAAGGCCCAAGGGTGAACAGCAGAAGCTGCATCAAAACCAGCAGTTGGCTCAGCAGTCGCAGCAGCAAGCCGCCCAGCAGCAACAAGCGCAGCCGATCCGGCAGTCTCGGCCGCAGCAGCAGGCAAGCGGGCAACCTCAGCAGTCCCAGCAACAGCCGCAGCGCCAAACGACCAGGCGGCCGCAGCAGGTAAACAGGCAGCCCGCCCAGCAGCCATATCCTCGTCAGGCGCAAGGGGGTGCTCAACCCCGGCAACGCGCAATTCCGGATGGAGGACGCCAGTCCCGACCGCGGGACATTCCGAGTGTGCCGCATCAGCCTCAGCAGCGTATGGCGCCCAATTCGGCATATCGTCCTCATTCGCAATCGCAACAGCAGCCAAGGCAGCTCCAGCCACGACAGCAGCGGGAGCTCTACACTCCTGTTCGCAAGCCGTACAAGGCTGCGTTGGTGGTGTTGGGAATTCTTCTGACGCTGGTCATCGCAACGGCGGCAGCGATAGCTCTATACCTGAACAGCCTGAATTCCGCCATGTCACTTGGTGATGATGCCCAAGAGGTGGAAATGGCCCTTTCCGACGTCAAGGCAAACGAGCCCTTCTACGTTCTCGTGCTGGGCACCGACTCGCGTGCGGGAGATGCCGAGCAGGCCAGGCAGGGTGCGGGGCAATCCGACATCATGCTATTGGTGCGCGTGGACACCTCTACCAATACTATCACGCTGGTGTCCATCCCGCGTGATACTCCCTATACGGAAGACGACGGTACCATCGTGAAGATCAACCACGAATACGACAACGGACCGGCTGCCACGGTTCAGGCAGCTGAAGAACTCACCGGTGTCAAGATCTCGCATTACGTGGACGTGTCGTTCGCCGATCTGGAGGACTTCGTGGACTACCTCGGCGGGATCGAGGTGGACGTACCCATCGAGCTTACGGTGAAAGACCCTCTGACGGATGAGTCGATAACGCTCGAGTCTGGACGGCAGACCCTAAACGGCCAGCAGGCCTTGGCGTTTGCGCGGGACCGTCACGACTACGTGAACGACCAGGATGTGCACCGCCAGAAGGCCGTACGACAAATCGTCATGGCGATCATGGGCAAGGTCAGGTCTCAACCCGTCACCGAGCTACCGGCCACCGTGAAGGAAATGGCCTCGTGCGTGGACACCGATTTCAAATCCACTGAGTTGATGAGCCTGGCACGTCAGCTGACCGACGGCGAAATAACCGTCTACAGCGTCACGGGTCCATATGCGGGCACTACTGTCGAGAACCTGGATGGCCAGCCGTGGATGTGCTATCTAGACCCCGACGGCTGGAAACGCCTTATGGACACGGTAGATGCGGGCAACGATCCCAGTGGGATAGACTATGTGGGCGATACGGTGGGTATTCCGGGCTCGGATGAAACACTCGTGCTGGATGAGGATTCGGAAATGGCGCCCGTGGGGGATGAGGAAGAAGCAGAGGCTGAAGCAAAGGCTGAAGCTGAATCTAAAGGTGACCAGGAATCGTGATAAGGCGCGGAATCTAAGAGCGATGAACAGAAGACCGCCAGCTGGCGGTCTTCTGGGTTGTAACCCCTTGTCGTCAGGCGCGTTGAGCTGTTAGGCAGTCTCGGTTTTCGAGGCCGATCCAAGGCGTCTGATCGCACATTGACAAGGTTGACAGTGGTGGCCGAAGGGTATTGCGAAGCTGTTCAAAAGCCTTTGAACTGGGATGATGGGTGAAACCATCAACACGTTTTGGCCTATAACCCGACAACTCCCTGGTTTTGCAGCAAGGAACGCATCCTTTCTGCGCGGGGTGCGTTTGCTAGTGGTTCTGGGGATACTGCCACTGCTGCTGCGCCGGGTTCTGCTGCGGTTGTTGCTGAGATGGCCACTGCTGCGTTTGGCCTTGCGTCTGCCACTGCTGCTGCGGAGCTTGCATCGGTTGCGGCGTTTGGCCCTGAGGCATAGCCGGTTGTGGTGCTTGCCATTGCTGTCCTTGGACTTGCTGCGGTGCGGCCTGTTGCGGTGCCTGCCACTGCTGCGCTTGCGCTGGCTGCGGAGCCTGGGACTGCTGCGGCATGGCCGGTTGCGGCGTTTGCCATTGCTGTCCTTGGGCCTGCTGCGGCATGCCCTGCTGCGGCATGCCCTGCTGCGGCATGGCCTGTTGCGGTGCCTGCCACTGCTGCGCTTGCACTGGCTGCGGAGCCTGAGCCCGTTGCGGCACGGCCTGTTGAGCGGAATTCGGGTAAATTGCCTGGTCGATCAGCGACAGTCTGTGAACGAGGATCATCGCGGCGATGATGAGCGCTACTTGGACGATAAGCGAGGCAGTTACGGCAATGGCATTCCCAGAAGAAATGCCCGCATCGTAGAATCCATGTTCTATGACGGGCAAGATGAACGCGAGCCAGTAATACACCTTCGCCTCCGTTGCATTGCCGGTGATCTCGCGATGGCGGGCCATGCCGAAGAAGCAGCCCATGAGCACACCATAGGCGCAATGGCCTGGAACCGATAACAGGGCGCGCATAATCGCCGTGCTCCATCCGAATTGGAACACGTACAGCAAGTTTTCAAGCGCCGCGAATCCCAGCGAAACTGCGACGGCATACACCACGCCGTCGAAGACGTAGTTGAATTCAGGGTTCTTGCGAATCGTGGACAAGAACAGGTACTTGAGCCCTTCTTCCACAACGGCAACGCCGACGAAGAATTTCAGGATGTGAAAGACGATTTGAACGGGGACGACAGCCTCGAAGATCCCGATGAGCACCCCTTCCAAAACCGCGGCGATAGGGCCCGCCAAGGCGCCGAGCCCGAAGAGACGCAACACGAGCCTCATCGGCTCCTTCTCGACCTTGTCTTTACTGTAGACGTAGATGAGCAAAACGATTGCGGGCAGTAGCGCAGCGTACATGAGCAGTCTGCTTTCCGATGCCATTTGATGCTCTCCTTTTGTCCGTAACAAACAAGCGCCATGAAAGTATACGCAAAAGCAAAGAAATTGTCATGCGATGCCGCGCAGTAGAGAGCTTGTCGTCACCACAGGTCGTTAGCGGTTAGGAGACGAGGGGGACATGAACTTTCAGGGTTATTTTATGGTGTCTGAACAGAAACGATGCGTTAATCCGTCAACGCGTTTTTGCCTACAGCCCGCAAGGGGCCCTAACCCTGGTTTTAGGACGCATGGCAAGAAAAAACGCCGTTCGCAGAACGGCGTGAAAGTCTGGTGCGGGTGAAAGGACTTGAACCTTCACGGGGTCGCCCCCATACGGACCTGAACCGTACGCGTCTGCCAATTCCGCCACACCCGC
>JBGUXY010000068.1:0-33719 GCA_045118335.1 Eggerthellaceae bacterium | reverse complement strand
CGTCCTCGACCACGTTGGCGGCTTCGCCCGCATCGGTTATGCTGCCCGCGGCCGTGGCCTCGACGGTGAAGCCCTCCGGCAGGCCCGTGGCGGTGACCTCGGGGGCCACCAGGGGCTCGCCGTCGTAGGGCTTCGAGGCGCTTGCGGCGGTAAGAACGACTTCGGCAGTGTTCGGCTTGACTTCGAGCGTGCCCAGCGTTTCAGCGATGGTGTAGTTGGCGGCGTCCGCGCTATCCCACGCGATCTCGTAGGTGTTGTCGCTCGAGCCCACGTCCGTCTGCGAACCGGTGGCCGTCACGGTGGCAACCTCGCCATTCGCCAGGCCCTGGATGGTAGCAAGCGCAGAGCCAAGCGGCGTGCCGTCGTATTCCTTTTCGGCATTGCCCGTGACGATGGCAAGGGGTGCCGGTTCCACGGTGAGCTCGCCTTCCTCCGTCGTCACGTTGGGGAAGGCGCCCGTCACGTCCACACCCTGGGCATCGCGGATCACGTAGCCTTCTTCGACCACGTTGGCGGATGTGCCCACGTTCGTCTGGCTACCGGCAGCCGTGGCCTCGACGGTGAAACCGTCTGGCAGGCCCGTGGCCACAACCGGGTTTTCGGCTTGCCCGTTGGCAGAAAGCGGCGTGCCGTCGTAGGTCTTCGTCGCGCTCGGAGCAGAAAGCACCACCTCGGCGCTGCTTTCCGTGACGCTAAGCGTTCCCAGCTCTTCGCCCACGATCGTGTAGTTGGCCTCTAGGGCCCCGTCCCAGGTGATCTCGTATCCATTGGGCGACTCGCCCACGTTCGTCTGCGACCCCGTGGCGGTGACGGTGACGCTTTCGCCTTCGACCAGACCGGTAACGGCTGCCGTGGCCTCGGTAAGGGGCGTGCCATCGTAGGCCTTCTCTGCCGATCCGGTGCTCACGGAAATCTCGGCCTGGGGAATGACCAGCAGGCCATCGCGAACTTCGAGCGTGACGACGTAGTTATCGTCTTGCGGAAGGGTGATGGCAGAACGGATGGTGCTTGCGGGAATGGTATAGGTCCCCGCGTTCACGGCAGTAAGGGAAATGTCGCGCACCTGGTCGCGCAGCATCGCGCCGTAGCTGCTTTCGTACTGCGCGTTGCTGATGTCTACGCCCGTATCGGATTCGCGGTCGATGTTGCGGAAGCCGATCCTGCGTTCGGTGCCATCATACGGCGCCCCATCCGCCCAGCGGTCGGGCTGAATGGTGATCATGACGTTCACGCTGCTCACGGTCAAAGTTGCCGCGACGTAACGAATATTGTAGTAATAGGACACGTCGACGCCACCACGAGACACCACAGCATCATATGGTGTGGTCGCACTCGAGCCCACATCGGTCTGGGAGCCGTCGAACGCCACTTGCGTCACGGCATCGCCTTCCATGAGCCCTTCTATCTGCGCAGACAGATCACCCGTGCCCTGGCTGGCAAGCGGCGTGCCGTCGTAGGGCTTTTCCAGGCTGTTAGCCATGATGGTAAGGTTGCGCTTGCAGAACATGTTGATGACGATGTCTTCACCGTTGGCAATCTGGTAGGTGCTCTTGTCGTTGCCGAGAGCGCTTTCCACATGGTCGCGGGAATAGCCATTGGGCACCGCGCCGGAAAGCGTGTAGGAACTGCCGACCTTGGCGTATTTCACCAAGGGTTCCGCACCGGCAATGGCCACGCCGTCCATGTCGAGGTAGTTCACGGTCACCTTCGCCGAATGGTAGTCGGTGTAGCGGAACGTGATTACGTTGGCCTCGGCGTTCGTGCCCAGCGCAAACTCCACGGCATCATCTTGCGGATAGTACTTCGCGTTCAGGATGCTTGCGGAATAGCCTTGCTGTTGCATGTACGCCTTGTCCACGGCAGCCGCCAGCTCCACGATCGACGTCTTGTTGCCGTCGACGTCTTCCACCACCTTATCGGGTGCCACGTGCACCGAAGGGTCGCTTGCGAGCACGTATTGCACACGGTAGCTGGTGACGCCGGTTTCGCCCGAGTAGCTGAAGGTGATCTCGTTTCCCTCATATCCCAACTTCACCGATTTTTCGGCGATGTCGGGCCTATACCCGGTGATGGTAACAGCCGACTCGCGAACCTCTTGGTCGATGGCAAGGGCAGGGCTCGTCACGGTCTTTGGCGGATACAGGTCGTTGCCCGTCTGGGCATCCACGTAGCGCACCGTGTAGCTCAGCGGCGTGAGCGTCCAGTGAGCGTAGACGGTAGTGTCTTCGGTGACGGGCTTGTTCCAGCTGTAGAGCTCGCCGCCTTCGGGTGCGGTCCACCAGCCCGCAAAGGTGTAGTGCGCCCGCGTGGGAGCACCGGGGAAGCCCACGGTAGCGCTTTTGTCCACGGTCTTGGACTGCACGACGTCGCCTGTGCCACCCTGCAGATCGAACGTTACCGTGTAGCTTGGGGCAATCCACTTCGCGTACACTGATAGGTTGTTGCCAGGCATGGTGGTGAACGCACAGGGAGTCTCGAGCGCCGATTCGGCACACCAGCCGCCCCACGTGTAGTCTTCCTTGCCCTGCGGCACTTCGGGCACGAAGTTGTATTCGCTTCCGGAAATATCCGTGCCGAACAGCACGTTGTCTTTCGTGTCAAGCAGCGTGCCACCATCGAAGTAATCTATGCTGTAGGCGTTGCGGTCGTAATAGAAGCGGTACGTGTACGTGGTGGAGCTTTGGTCTTCGTAGTGACCGGGCTCGGTGCGCGTGTACACATAATAAGTGGTCTTGCTCCATCCCCAACCCGACGTCGTGGTCCGCGCAAACGTCCACGTGTACCCATCGTAGACGTACGTCTGCCCGTAATTGGTCGTGAAGGATTTTTCCACGGTGCGCTCGGGCACCCAGACCTGCTGTGTCCAGACGGCGTCGCCAGAACCCTCGTAACCCGAAGGGGCGCTGGCGTCGCCACCATGCAGCGAATACCCCTCGATGTCTTTGGCCCCCAGGGAGCTGTTGCTGTTCGAGTTGAACGACTGGCTAAGCGTCGCGTCCTTTGCAAACGTGCCGTCTGGCTGCTCGAGCCAGTACTCCACGCCTTTTTCCACCACGCTGTTGCTATAGCTGGCGGTGAAGGTTGCCACATGGTTGCTGTTGGCTTTGGCAACAAGCTCCTGCGTGAGCTCCGTCACCTTCGTCACGCGCGTGACCGTGCCGCCGCTTGACGTAGTGTAGCTCCACCCGGTGAACAGGTAGCCACTGCGACCGGACGAAACCTCGGTCGGCCAGAGCGCCGAGATATCCTGGCCCACCACGACATTGGGGATAGTGTAGTTGCTCGAGGTGTACGTGGCGCCGCCTACGGAAACGGAAGCCGAGTTGTAGCTGTTGCTCGAACGATGCGTGAAGGAAAGCGTATAGCGAACGAGCTTGTAGCGCACGTAGAGGACCGAACTCCCATCGGGAGCTATCTGCACTTTCGAGGTCGCATTCCATTCGTCGTCGTATTCGTAGCCACTCACGTTGTTGGTAAGCTTGGGCGCCGAAGACGCTTCCACGGTGGTGCCGACGGTGGCCTTCTTGGTGGAGTTCGTGCGATCGTACACGAACGTGGTGGTACCCGTGGAGTTGTCGTACTTCTCGAACAAGTACACGATGGTGTAACCCACGCTCGCGCCCTTCCAGCCCGCATAGACGCGCGTATCTTTCGTGAGCTCGATGGTCGAGGGGGCCCTCTTCGTGCAGGACTCATCCGAATACCAGCCGTCGAAGGTATAACCCGCACGCGTGGGTTCTTCGGCCGAAAGGGCGATCGAGGAACCGTAAGGGGCAGTCACGCTGCTCACGAAACTGCCACCATTGCTTTCGTAGGTGAGGGTATAGCTCTTGCGGTCGTAGTAGATGGGAACTTCCTGGCCGGACTCCTCGTCGATCTGGACGGGCTCGGCTCTTTCGAAAACCGCATAGTCGTAGCTTTTCATCGTGGCGCTTACCGTGGCGCCCATCACGCCCTTCTGATGTTCGCGCTCTATTTCGGTGTAGCCTTCGCCTTCGAGGTCCTTGAGGTAGTAGACGTAATCGTATTCGGCGGTGACGGGCACGTAGCGCACGCGTTTCACGATGACGCCATCGTCCCCCGCTTCGGCAAGATCGTCCTGGGTGATGGTAACCACCTGCTGCTCGGGGTAGTAGACCGAGCTCCCGTCACCCGCGTCTGCGCCCACCGACACGTTCTCGGGCGAGGTTACGTCGCGGGGCAGGCTGCTTGCCTCGAACTCCATGATGTTGGTGTCGAACACCACTTCCTCGCCACCGGGGGCTTCGTAGTAGTATTCCAGTTGCGCAGCGTATACGCCGATGGGGGCGAACTCGGCATGGGCGACGATGTCGGACTCGACGACGGTACCCACGTTGACCTGGAACTTCGAACCATCGGCATCTTGGGCGAACCAGCCGACGAACCGGCTGCCCGCCACGAAGGGGCTTTCGGGCAGAACATCGATGGTGGCCTGCTCGTCTGCGGGGAAGGTCTGCGTGGTCGTATCCGTGGTTCCATCTTCGGCGTCAACCACGAACGTGACCGTGTGCACGGCGCCCACACTATCTGCGTCTTCGGACTCGTTGCTGCTTTCAAGCTCGCTTTCGGGCTCGGGCTCGGTAGCAGCCTCGTCCTCGGACTCGGTGCTCTTTTCGTCTTCGGAGGCGGAAGCTGCTTCTTCTTCGCCGGATTCTGGGGAGCTCTGATCGCCTTCAGCGTCTTCGGCTTCGGTTTCGTCTCCCGATTCCGGTTCGGCATCGCCCGCCTGCGCCTGCTCGTCTTCGGCTGCGCCTTCGTCGTCGGTTAGCTGCACGCCCGCTATGACGTAGGTCGAGAAAGACGACGCCGAGAAGCTTTGCACGTCGGACGCTGCCTGCGACACGCTGACGAGTTCCATCGCGCCGCCGTCGGCCATGTGGAAAACGTCCACTTCATCGCCCTGGAGGCTTCCACCGGAAAACGTGACGGTCACATCCCGTTCGGGCTGGATGGGCTCGCCATCGTAGACGAAGCTGATGTCCACGGCACGCACGGCTACAACCTCGCCATCGACAGCCGACTCAACGGCGTCAATCACGTTGGCCGCCACCACGGGCGAAACCATCATGGACGTGCCTTCGGGGAAGGCGCCTTTCGGAGCGCTGACCGTTACCGAAACGCCACCCACACTCGCCTGGAATTCCTGGGCGGGCATCTTCTTTTCAGCATCATCGTCTTCGTCTTCGCCTTCTTCGGCCTCATCGGCGTTTTCCTGGTCGGTTTCGGCCGGAGGGTCTTCGGCAGCTTGGTCTTGCGCCTCATCGCCTTGCTCGGCAGCATCCGCCGAGGCATCGTATGGCGCCTCTTCAGATGGCGCAGGCTCTTCAACCGCGGCAGGTTCGAAGTCTGCTTCCGGAGCCGGTTCGGGCTCCGGTTCGGGTTCGGCAATCTGCTGCTCTTCCACAACCGTGCCGGAAATGCCCTCTTCGACCTGCTCGGGTTCCCCGACAACAGCCCCCTCTCCACCTGCTGCGTAGCTCAACGCAGAAACGTTCCACGACATCAGTGAAAGGCAAATCGTTAGGAAGACGGCAATGACCTTGCCCTCTGGGGTCCTGGCCCCGGCTGTGAGCCTTTCGAAAAAAGTGCTGGCGGTCCTCGACGACATGGCTTCAACCCATCTGCGGCGTCATGAGCACCGCAAGCTTTTGATTGCCAGAAAGCCACACACCGTTTGGCATGAGTGGCGTGAACTGGGCATTCTCATTCCAATGATGAGAAATGGTAGCAAAGCCCCCAAAGCTGCATGCTGCCTTGCCGAATTTGTAGTCATTCGCGAACCATATGCCGCGAAGCGCCCCTTTGAGCCCGGCCGTCTTTCGCGTCGTTCGGCCTATCTTTCCCGATACGCTGCAAGGGCATCTTTGAGCTCTTTGCGCTTCCGGATGGGAACGATGATGGTCTCGCCGTTGGCGAACACGAACGACCCTTCACCAGCGCTTCGCACGTTGTCCAGGTTGACGATAAACGAACTGCCCGCCATCACGAAAAAGCTCTTGGCGGGACGGTCGGGGTCTGCCTTCAGCCCTTGCGCGCTTCCGCCCTTTTCCTGACCAGCCACCTTGGCCAGGTTTTCGAACAGCGATTGCAGCGTCGCGCGCACCAGCACGGTCTCGCCGTTGGATATGTGCATGATCGAACCCTTCTTCGAGGATTCGACGAATTGGATATCGTCTAACACCACATTGCTCACGCTGCCCGAAGCGCGCACCGTCACGCATTGTGCCTCGCGTTTCGCGATGCCCGACAAGCGCTCTGCCACCATGCGCTTGAAATCGTCGTGCGTGCCTGAAAACGACAAGAAGCCCGCCCCGAGCTCGTAGGCGAAAACGGCGTCTTGATGGTTCGCGGAAATGATGTCCAAATCGAGATGGGGGTATTCGGCACGCATCGCATGCAGGCCCTGAAGCGGCAGGTCAGAGCCGGTTTCCTCGTCGTGGAGCTCTTCGTCGGCGCAGCAGATCACGTAGTCGATATAGCCCAACCGTTTCTGGGACAGCTTCTGCAACACGCCCTCGACGTCCTCGAACGCCTTGATATCCACGTTCCTGAGCTTCTGCTCTCGCGTACACCGGGCAAAGGCGTGGCGCACGCGCGCACGCGCATCGGAATCGCGGCATATGAGCGCAACGCGAATCATCTACGACCCGCTTTCGCGGACCCGATAACGAAGTCCATGCTCTCTTCGATAAGACCGGCAAGCTCGGCGGCGTTGCCGAACGTTCCCACGTCTACCAGGGAAACCTTGCCGCCCTTGGTGATGCTCACGCGCTGCAGGGCGCCTTTCCAACGATCGATCACCACGCCGTCAGTCGAATCGCCCTCGTTTTCGTCGAGAAAGTGAAAGTGAAATTCGCGGCTGTCGATGACGAGTTCTGGCGAGAAGTCTTCGGGGGCATCGGCAACCTCGAACCCGTATGACATCTTCGCCAGCGCATCCGCCATGAAGGTGACGAAGTCGTAGGCATCGCCTTCGGCGCGCACCCGGCTTATGGGCGCATGCCCTATCTCGTGGTTGTATATCCAATCCTTCGACACGTAGAAACGGCGCGCCATCTCGTCGCGTTGCAGCACGCGCCACCAGTAGAAAAACATCAGCGCGCCCGAAACCAGAACGAGCAAGACGATCATGGAAAGGTTCATTACCAGCGCCCGTTTGCCCACCCCGAATTGAATGCAGGCAACCGAAAGAGCGAACGCCACAATCAGCACCACAGCCTCTACTACCAGAGCAATCATCAGGTTTTTCCTCATACGCGCTCCTCGAGTCTGACCTGGCACCTGAACTCGTGCCTTACCTGCACCAAGCGAGAGTATACCGAAATCGTTCGGGAAGTTGAAGCGAAGGCTGCGCATCGCGCATCCGAAACATTGTGATTGGGGATAGGCACCCCACCCGTCGGGGCAACAGATGCGGTGCGGCGGTAAACCGACTAGCGTATCTTGCGGTTCATGGTGGCGATGTTGGCGTTCACCTTGCGGGTCGAGGTCACGAAAAACACGACCACCGCAGCAAGCATCACCGCCACGAGCCCGTACAGGGGGACACCGCCCCTGGGGCCGCTTTTCGTCTCGAGGCCAGACGACATGGGGTTTTCCTCGTCTTCGATGGTTTCGCCTTCTGTTGCCTGGACTTCTTCCGCACTCGAAGACAAAGGCACAGCCTCACCGTCTACCTGCGTTTCGCTCTCTTCCAACACGGTGCCCTCTACCACCACGGCGCCATCGGCATCGGGTGCCGCGACATCGATGTCGGTCGCTTCTTCTCCTGCGGGAGCGCTGGTGGTGCTGAGTTCCGTTTGGTCGGAATCGTCGGCATAGGCATTGTCGGGGGAAAGCACGCCGCTCGAGAAAACCAAGATCATGCAGCACGCAAGCGCAACGCATGCGGAAAGGACATGCATGACGAAACGAGCACCACGATGCTGTCCTCTACAAAGCCGCGCACAATCGTCGCGAGCGTTTACGTCCATAACCGTCCTTTCGGCTGTTTTCGCTCCGAATCAGCTTACTGTAAGCAGTGTCATTGGCTGGCATTCGGGCAGATTTGTCAAGCCTCTCGTGCTATACGTCTCTTTGCGTCACAGCACTGCCACCCCACGGGCCGCCATCGCATCGCCGAGGGTCTTGAGGCAGCGCACCGGCACTGGAAGCTGGAACCCGTCGTCGAAAATCATCACTCTCGTGCGTGTCGACAGGTGGCGCACGAAATCCAGGTTCGCGATGAAAGAACTGCCCACCTTGAAGAAGCGACCGTCGTCTTTCAACTGCAAGAACAAGGCGTTCGACGAGCTGCGGACGACTCTGGGCTCGCGCCCGTCGTCGAGGTGGATGACCTGATCGTGCCCAGACGTTTCGATGTAGCGAATGCTGGAAAACTCGATGCGGTGCATGCGCCGTCGGCATCGAGCGACCAGAGAGGCCTTGTGCACACGCATCGCCTCCGCCATGAGGCCGCCCACCACACGGCGGAACTCGGCAGCTGCAATGGGTTCTAGCAAAAATCCCCGCGCGCCAGCCACATAGGCATCGTATGCATGCTGCCCCGAAGGTGCACACAGCACGGCTTGCGTGTCGAACGGAACGATTCCCGCGTCATGTAGCTCTGTCACGAGCTGGACGCCCGTGATACCAGGCAGGTCCATGGAGCAAACCAGCAAATCAAGCGGTTCGGTGTCGGGCGGAACGTTGACGCAGAAATCAATCAGGTCGATGGGGCTCGAGAATTCGCGGATGTAGAGGTCTTCGGTTCCCGCTTCGTTGGCGCAGCTTTTCAAGAGGGATGAGATATCCCCCTCCTGAAGCACGATATTGCCACATTCGGCAATCTTTATCATTGAAGCGTCCCTGTAAATGAAAGCAAACCTATCATCACCTTATTCTTTTTAGCTCTTGCTCTCAAGGAAATATGCAAGGTTTTTGCGAAAAGTTAATGCTTTTGGACACCTGCCCCTTCGCTCACGCCAAAGCCCCGCGCCATTCGGCGAGGTAGCCTCTGATGCCAGCCTGCTCCTTGCTCATGCCAAAGCTTGTGGGCAAGCTCGGTTGGCAGCGCGCCGCAGCTGGTTAAAGAGCCCGTCATGGCGCCAGATGAAACGGACAGCGCTTGGGATATAATGTGCACAGTCGCTTGAGGAAACGGAGATGGTGCACAGCGTGAAGCGCCCGGGGCATGCCGCACATATCGCATGGAAGATAGCGGTTGCGCTCGCATGCATATGCGCGCTTGCCGTTGCGTCCTCTTGCACCCCCAGCTCAGATGATGTCAACGAACTAGTAGACGGGTTGACAGGCGGCCCGGAAACGGTCGATGGCGTCGAATTCAGTCAACCCGACGAAATAACCCAGCCCTCCTACAACGCAGACGGCGAAGCCAGCATCGATACCTCGTTCGTGTCGGAAGGCTACGTCTGCGCAGCGGGAATAAGCGCCGAGCGCCTGAAGTTCCAGGTGACCAAAGACGAGGAAACATACAACTACGACTTGCCCAACGACGGCACGCCTACCGTCTTTCCCATCAACATGGGAGACGGCTACTACATGTTTCGCATCATGCAAAACACCGATGGCAGCAACTACGTCGAAATCGCCTGCGTCGACGCAGACGTTGCGCTCTACGACGAATTCGCCCCCTTTCTGCTGCCCAACGTGTTTTGCGACTACAACCCCGACAGCGCCTGCGTAGCGAAAGCAAGCGAGCTCACATCGGGATCATCCAACGTGGGCGAGGCTGTGCGCGATGTGTGTTCCTGGGTGGCCAACAACGTAACCTACGACACCGCGAAAGCCGAAGAGCTTTCCGGTGGGTCGGGCTATATTCCCAGCCCCGACGAAACGCTGGCAAGCCAGTCGGGGATCTGCTTCGACTACGCCTCGCTTACAACGGCCATGCTGCGCAGCATGGGAATTCCCACCAAGCTCGTGACGGGATACGTGGGAGAAGACGAGCTCTACCATGCGTGGATCATGGTCTACATCGACGGCGAGTGGCACTCTGCGCTGTTTTCGGTGGACCGCAACACGTGGTCACGCTGCGACGTGACGTTTGCGTCTACCGGTTCGACGAAGTACACAGGTGATGCAAGTGCATACACCGACCGATACACGTATTAGCACGGCAAGGACGCGAAGGACAGGCAAGCCCTTCGCGACGATGGGATAGAGAGGTACCGAAAAATGGCCGAAAAACTGCTGGAAAGCAGCGCTCTGAGCGCATTTTGCGGAAGCATCGCAACCATGCTTTCGGCCGGCATACAAACCGACGAGGCGGTCCTCATGCTGGCGGACAATCGTGAACCGTCACGGTTCCAGGACGTGTGCAGCGATATGTACAAGCGGCTGGTGCACGGCGATTCGTTCGCTTCGGCAATGCAGGACAGCGAGGGCTTTCCCGACTACGCGGTGAAGATGGTGGAAACCGGCGAGAGGTCTGGCCATCTGGAAGAAGTGCTGCGCAACCTGGAGATGTACTACGACGAAGAAGACCGCATGTTCGCGAAGCTGCGCTCGAGCGTGGGCTATCCTGCGGCGCTGCTCGCAATCATGGCGGTGATCTTGGCGTTTACCGTGTTGGTGATCTTGCCGGTGTTCGGCAACGTGTACCAAAACATGGCGGGGTCGCTGGCTACTTCGTCCTTCGTGAGCGTGGGCGCCTCCACGCTCATCGGGTGGGTGGCCCTCGTCATCACGGTGATATGCGCCGTGATTGCACTGGCGCTCTACGCCATGACGCGCTCGGAGAGCGGACGCAATCGCGTGATGCACCTGTTCGCGAAATTCCCCTTGACGAAGGGAGCCATGTACCAACTCGCGCTTTCGCGGTTCACGGCGGCTTTGGCCACGCACGTGTCTTCCGGCGTCACACACGAAGAAGCCATGACGCGCGCCATCGAGGCCGTGGACCACGATTCGTTGCACTCGCGCCTGGAGCAAGCACGCAGCTCGATGGTTGACTTAGACAACCCGAGAAGCCTGGCACAGGCGATCAGCGAATTCGACGTGTTCGAACCGCTTTACGCCCGCATGCTCAATGTCGGCATGCGTTCGGGTAGCTCTGACGAGACGCTCTCGCAGATGTCCTCGACGTTTTTCGAGGACGCCGTGGTGCAAATCGACCGGTCGCTCGACAAGCTCGAGCCCCTGATGGCGGCGTTTCTTACCGTGGCAATCGGCGCAACGCTCATCGCGGTCATGCTGCCGCTCGTCGGCATGATGGGGTCGATCGCCTGATGCGGCCATAGATGCACATCTGATACTGGACTGCATAGAGAAGCGGGGTTTGGAAACTTGTATCACGAGATTACATATCACCAGGCCATGAGACGAAGGCTCAGGCGGGTCATCTATGCGTTGCTCATCATGGTAATCGCCGTCAACCTGGTTATCGCGGTGCTGCTTTCCCAGCAGATAGCGCGAACCCAGGGCGTGACCACATTGCGCGACTCCATTCTAGACGCCGCAGTGCAATGCTGCGCCGTCGAGGGGTCTTATCCGTCGTCTCTGGCTCATCTGGAAAGCGATTACGGCTTGGTCGTCAATCACGACGATTACGTGGTCACCTATGAGTGGCTGGGCGACAACGTCCCGCCAAGCGTGGTGGTGAGGGCGCGATGAACATCAATTACGCCATCGTTTCCGCATTCGAGCGCTCGAAAGACGAGGGCAAGACGAACCGCTCGTCCACGAGACTGTTCACGATCTTGCTCATCGGGGTTTTCTTCATGGCGCTCATGGGGGGTCTCGCATCGGGTGTGCTCATGTACAAGCACGTGTCGGACGTTCAAGCGAACGTGGACGACATGCACTTGCAATCGGGGCTTCTGGCCAACGTCATCCACGTCAACGACTCGGTGTTTTCCGTGAGCAAAGGCGAAGGACCGGAAGGTGCTTCGCTTGTATTGGTAGAGGAAATAAACGGGAACGCCTACGAAACGCGCATCTACCAGTATCGCGGCTACATTGTCCAGGAATACGCCGTGGGCGGGCGTGAATACGCTCCCGGGCGCGCAACGAGGCTCTTCGAGTCGCAGACGTTCGATTTCCAGTTCGACGGCGAGCTGCTTACCATGACCACCGACCAGGGCACGTTCGACGTGGCCCTGCGCAGCTGGCAAGGGGGTGACCTATGAGCTTCCAATTGCCCACCAGCCACCCCAGGACGGGTTCCGGAACTTCGCGTGCCGGCACGGCCATGCTGGTGGAGGCCATGATCCTGCTCGTGTTCCTGATCGCCTCGCTGGCGGTGTTCATGCAGATGTTTTCCGCATCGCTCACGCGAGCGGACGAAAGCCGCGAGCTCACGATGGCGGTTGCCGCTGCAAGCGACGTGGCCGAGCAATTCGCCGCCTACCCCGAGCAGGCCGGCGGCGAGCAAACGCTCGATGGCATGCACGTGGTCTGCGACGTGCAGGAAGAGCCACGACCATCTGGCATCTTGTATCGAGCCGATATATCGGTGTACGCCGACGATGGCTCCGCCGAGCCCCTCTATTCGATAACCACCGCGCGTTTCGAGAGCGAGGTGAGCTAGATGGCACGGCTTCATGTGCGGGGAGTGCAGTACGAGGACACCGTCCGCATAGGCCCCATTTCGCTGTTCACGCTGATCATCGTGATCTGCCTGGCCGTGCTGGCCGTGCTCACGTTCGCAACGGCCAACGCGACTTCGATCATGTCGCAGCGCCAGGCCACGGCAACCACCGAGCTGTATTTGGACGAACAGGCCGCCCAGGTGTTCATGGCCGGAGTCTCTGACCAGCTGGGCGAGGTGCGAAGCCAGGGTGGCACGGGCGCCGACGCGGCGCAGGCTGTGGAAGATTCGCTCGTGAGCCTGCGCGATGAGGCTCAAGAATCCACCGCGGGCGCGGTAACCGTAACCGCCGCCGTGGAAGACATGCAGGTGAACGCTCAGTTCTCGTGCGAGAACGGACGCGTGCTCACCATCGTGGTAACCATACGGGACGACGCTACGTACCGTATCGACAGATGGAAGATGACCGCAATTCAAAACGAGGAAGAGCCTGTCGGCAACCTCTGGACTGGCGAATAGCCGAAAGGAAGATACATGGAACTCACACCCCTGCTCAAACAAATGGTAGACGCCCACGCTTCCGACATCTTCGTGGTGGCTGGCAGACCCCTCACCTATTCCGCGGGCGGACAGCTCTCGCAGCTAGACGACAAGATGCTCATGCCCGACGATACCCTCGAGGTCCTCAAGGCGGTCTACCAGCTCGCCGACCGCGACATTTCCGAGATGCTGGGCAACCACAACCACGATGACGACTTCTCGTTCGCCATTGGCGGCATCGGGCGCTTCCGCGCGAACGCGTTTCGCCAGCGTGGATCGTATTCCGCGGTTATCCGCGTGATTCCCTTCGGTCTGCCCGACCCCGCCGAGTTCGGGATTCCCGAAGACGTGCTTGCGCTTTCGAAGCTGCAAAAGGGCCTGGTGCTGGTTACCGGCCCCGCCGGATCGGGCAAGTCCACCACCCTTTCGTGCATCATCGACCGCATCAACCACGAGCGGAGCGGCCATATCATCACGATGGAGGATCCCATCGAGTACGTGCACCGTCACGGCACCTGCATCGTGACGCAGCGCGAGATCCCCACCGACGTTGCCACATACGCCGAGGCCCTGCGTTCGGCCCTGCGCGAGGCGCCCGACATCATCCTGCTCGGCGAGATGCGCGACCCCGAAACGGTGGCCACCGCCATGACCGCAGCCGAAATGGCCCAGCTGCTGTTCTCGACGCTGCACACCACCAGCGCCTCGAATACGATCGACCGTATCGTGGACACGTTCCCCGCCGGGCAGCAACGGCAGATTCGCATCCAGCTTTCACTGGTGCTGCAGGCAATCGTGTGCCAGCAGCTCGTTCCCACGGTCGACGGAAAACAAGTGCCCGCGTTCGAGATCATGATCTCGAACCCCGCCATCCGCAACCTCATCCGAGAGGAGAAAACCTACCAGATCGACTCCGTGCTTGCAGCGAACGGGGCGGCAGGCATGCGGACCATGGACCAGAGCCTGTTCCGCCTGGCCAAAGAGGGGCGCATCACCACCGAAACCGCCCTGCGCTTCAGCATCCACGAAGAGGCATTGGAACGCAGGTTGCAAGCCGACGGCCTGCTGTAAGCCGTCGCCATGGGTTGCTTGCGAAGCGAGGTGGCCCAACACCATGATTCTCGCCGGCTGGCAAGCGAGCCCCGTGCGGTGCACCTGTCCAGCCCCGCACGGGTCGACATTGCTAGAACGGGACTGTCCTGGTTTTGCAATCGAATCGCAGGCGCGCCTTGCGCAAACATAGCGCCGACACCGTAGTGGCTTTCGGCTCGCCTTCGCCCGCGTGGGCGAAGGCGAGATCGCCGTTCCCCGCACGGAAACCCGGCCCGCGGGCCGAAAGCCGGGAATGGCCTTGGCGGCACCGGCCGTGCGATACTCGGCGGCAGAAGCCAGCGAGAAAGACACACTCGAAAGGTTGCCTGCATCAACCCAGTTGCTGATATCTACACCCGTGGCGGCATCGGTCCCAGAATTCAGCCATGCAATCTGCATGTTCAGCGAAGAAAACATCGACATGTCGCCTTCGCTTGCACCCATCACGATACGCGTCCACGTGGGGGCGTCGGTGCCGTCCGCGCCAATGTAGTTCAGCGGGTCGTAGAGCTCCACGAGGTTGTTGCCGTGTAACAGCAGGCTTTCGGTTTTGGGAAGATGGCGGGGCTTCGGCTATCATGGAGAGCGAAAACCAGATGGGCATCGTAAGAAGGAGCTAGCCATGAAGTTTATCCTCCAGTGGATCGTGTGCGCTATCGCCGTGGGCGCCGCCGCGTGGATCGTGCCAGGTTTTTCGATTGGCATGACGACATCGTCGTGGGCTGCCGTGGCCGCATTAGGCCTGGTGCTCATGCTGCTCAACGCCTCGATCAAGCCGATTCTGCAGGCTGTCAGCCTGCCGGTAACCATCTTGACCATGGGCATTTTCTACCTGATCGTGAACACGATCGTGCTCTATCTGGCGGCGTGGCTGGCCGATGGCATCTTCGGCATCACCATCGTGTTCCTAAGCTTCGGCAGCGCATTCGCCGCCAGCATCATCGTGAGCTTGGTGAGCTTGATCTTGAACCATATACTCGGAGTCGACAAGAAGTAGGCTGGCAGCTTCACCCCCTGCCACAGTGTTAAAACTACCGAAAATCCCATCGGTCGTGGTACCGCTTCGCCTTGATGCGTTAACGTATGGGAAATCGCATCCTCGGGAAAGGAAACGCCATGGACATCCGCAATCTTACCGGCAGCATCGTCGCGCTGGTCACGCCGTTTGCAAGCGATGGCAGCGTCGACTTCGAAGCCCTCGACCGCCTGGTCGACTTCCATCTGGAAAACGGCACCGACGCCCTTCTTGTGCTGGGCACCACAGGCGAGTCGTCGACCATGACCGACGCGGAAGACTACGCCGTGGCCAAGCGCGTGGTCGAGCGCGTGGCAGGCGCCATTCCCGTCATCGGCGGCGCGGGCAGCAACTGCACGTCGGAGTCGCTGGCCAAGGCTCAGGGGTTGCAGGAAATCGGCTGCAACGGCCTGCTGCTGATTACGCCGTATTACAACAAGAGCAACGAAGAGGGCATCTACCGCCACTTCACCACCGTGGTGGACGCGGTGGATATCCCCGCCATCCTCTACAACATCCCCGGGCGCACGGGTTGCCAGATTTCGCTGAACAACGTGGCGCGCCTTTCGAAGCACCCCAACATCATGGGCATCAAGGAAGCTTCCGGCAACATCTCCTACGCCACCGAGGTGGCTCGCTACCTGGGACCCGATTTCCGCATGTATTCCGGCAACGACGACATGATCGTTCCCATCCTTTCCTTGGGTGGCAGCGGTGTTATTTCGGTATGGGCGAACATCCAGCCGCGCGTTGTACACGACCTGGTGGCGAAGTGGCTTGACGGCGACCCGAGCGCTTCGCTGGCTACCCAGCTGAACGGGCTCGACCTGGTGCACGCGCTGTTCTGCGAGGTTAACCCCATTCCGGTGAAGGCCGCCATGGCCATGATGGGCATGATCGAAGAGCAGTACCGCATGCCGCTTACGCAGATTTCCGACGCTGGCCGCGAGAAACTTGCTGCCGCTCTGAAGGCGTCTGGGTTGCTATAGCGCAAAACGCCAACAGGGAAAGGGAACGAGACATGTCATCCGTGGCGCCCGAACAACCCACGATTTCGCGTACGGCAGGCGAAGCCGGTTGGCATGTCTCGCGTTACAACTTGAGCGCACCGGTTCCAAACACGAAGATGGTGGCCATCGCCAACTTGTTCGCGGGCAACTGCGCCGAGTACACGCCAATCGAGATGTACCTGCTGAGCGTCTTGGAAGAGCTCGACGAGCATCATCCGATCATCGACCGCTTCGCCAAGCGCGGCATCATCGCGAACTTCGACGAACGTGCAGCGCTAGATGCCATGGGGCGCGCCGCATGCTCGGCCACTCACGGCATCGGGCTCACCATCTGCCCCACGATGGGCTGCAACTTCGACTGCCCGTACTGCTTCGAAGACCACGGTCGCGGCAAGATGACGCAGGAAGTCCAAGACGACATCGTGGCCCTTGCAAAACGCATGCTCGAAGCAAGCGGCACCAACGACATACACGTCACCTGGTTCGGCGGTGAACCGCTGCTTGCACCTGGCGTTATCGAGTCGCTGTCCGAGCGCTTGTCCTCGCTCGCGGAAGAGCGCGGCGGCAACTACGCTGCAACCATCATCACCAACGGCTATCTGCTCACGCAGGACATCGTGGACATGCTGGAGCGCTGCAAAGTCACATCCGCTCAAGTGACCATCGACGGCCTGAGGGCGACCCACGACTCCACTCGTTATCTGAAGGGGGGCGGGGCCACGTTCGACCGCATCGTTGCCAACCTGCACGACATACGCATCCCGTTCAAAATCAACGTGCGCCATAACGTGCACGAAGGCAATCGGGACGAAGTGGATGCGCTGGAAGCGTTCATCAAGAAACTGGCGGAAGAGTCGGGAAACGACATCTTCTATTACCCGGCACCCGTAAGCGGCAGCGATGTAGCCGACGAGCGAGGGAAGCAGGTCAACCTCCTGTGCGAGAGCAACGCAAGCGAGGTTAGCATCATTCAAGAAGCTGGGCGCTTTAGGAAAGGCCGCGGCCACTACTGCGGGGCGCATAACGTTTGGACCGTCGGCGTGGACGATCGGGGCAACTTGCAAAAGTGCTGGGAGGCAGTTGGCAAGCCGGCCATTTCCTTTGGCACCGCACACGATTGGGATCCGGCCAATCCGCTTGCCACGGCTAGCAACCCCGACAACTTGACGATGTACCTGAACACGGCCTGCCCCGTATCTGATGACGAATGCCGCGAATGCGTATGGCTGCCCATGTGCATCGGCGGCTGCCCTCATAAGCGCCTGTTCTATAAACGAGCCTGCGTGGCGTTTAAAAACGATCCGCAACGTTACGTGTTGGCGCTTCACGCCCGCATTGGCAAGGACAAAGACACGAACGCAGATGAAGGGGCTTAAACAACCGAAAGCGCGTAAGCTGATGCGTAAGCATCGAGGTCAGCCTAAGCGTACACCCGCAACTTAAACGCACGAGCTTTTCGCACGTTTATACCTACACATGATTGCGACGACGGCGGAATCCACGAAATGACACGTACCTACATAAGATTCGAGAAACGCTCGCGCACGTTCAACCTGAGCGCCACGAGCATCGACCGGGCTTCGGAGTGGCTCGACGAGAGCCTCCAGGCGGCGAACGCCGACAAACCCGACCGCCTTCGCATGCGCCTGCTGTTCGAAGAAGCCTTGATCAACCTGGCCGAACACTTTGGCAAAGATCACGAGGGCACTGCATATCTGGAAAAACGGCATGGACGAGTTTGCTTGCGGCTCGTAGTAAGCGGCGACAAGTTCAACCCGCTGAAGCCAACAGGGGACGACGATCAAGGCGACTGGTCGATGTCGCTGTTTTCCATCATAGACATGCAAGTCCACTACGCCTACGCCCTGGGCGCCAACGTTTTGCGCATGTCGCTTCCCCGACCATCTCGAAACCCCGTCTTCAAGATAGCACTCGCCCTTTTGGTGGGGTCCGCTTTCGGGTTGCTGGGCAACTTCTTTATTCCCAACGCCACTCAGGAAGCCTTCAGCGGTGCCATTCTGTACCCTATCGCCAGCATGTGGGTCAGGCTGCTTCAAACCATTTCGGGGCCCATCATATTCCTCACGGCTCTTACGGCATCGTTTGCCACGAAGCGCGTTGCAGATTACGGCGGCTCGCGGTTTTCGGTGCTTGCCCGATACTTCGCCATCAGCGGCTTGGTCGTGATATTCGCCCTTGTTTTCTCTTGGCCGTTTTTCCCGATTGACGTTTCGCCCGCCCAAGTTAGCGGGTTCACTCTTTCGACTATGCTCGACCAAGTATTGCAAATCGTGCCGAACAACCTGTTCGAGCCCTTCATCACAGCCAACACGCCCCAGCTTCTGCTTATCGCAATAGCCACAGGATACCTGCTGGCTGTGATGGAGTCCCAGATCAAAGAGCTGAACGCAATCATCCAACAGCTCTATATGTTCGGGCTCGCTGCAGCAAAATACGCTTGTCAGCTCGTCCCCCTCTTCGTGGGGATAATCCTCTGCTTGAAACTATGGACTCATGATACAGCGATGCTGGAGGGCATATGGTTACCCCTCGCCCTCTCGATCGCGTTATCGACAGCGGTGCTTTTGGCCGCCCTTCTGATCATGTGCATGCGCATGCGAGTCAGCCCCCTTCTCGTAGCAAAAAAGCTGAAAGGCCCGTTCATGGCGGCCCTGAAGAACGGAACTCTGGACTTTTCGGCCATCAACGATCTTGCCGGTTTCTGCAAACGCGCCCTGGGGATAGACAGCGAGTTCGCTCGGGCCGTGCTTCCCCAGGGATTGTTCCTCTACATGCCCACGAGCGCCATTGGCATCTGCGTGTTCATCCTGTTCGCAGCCCACATGGAGCAGCTCTCCGTCGACCAGATGTGGATCATCGCCGCTGCGGTGCTTTCCGTGGTCTTGGCCGTGGCAACTCCACCCCTGACGGGCGCGAACCTGTTGTCGTTCATCGTTGCCTTCTCGTATCTGGGGATATCGGATAAAGCCCTGTTGGCCGTCATGGTGTTCGATATCGTGTTCGGTGTGATCTGCATCGCATTCGACCAGGCAATGCTGCAAATCGAGAACGTCAACTACGCCGAACGAATGAGCTTCTTGAACGTCGCAACCCTTCGCGCCCCGCTACCAGAAGACGCTCCGTAAAGCGCAGGCTTTGTAAACCATACACGTCATTGAAGCACGCAAATTGCCGGTTCGGAAACGTGAAGGTCGGCGAGCGCGGGCAGATCGTCATTCCCAAGGAAGTCGCGATTTGTTCGGCATAAAACCCGGAGACAAGCTGATCGTGCTCGGCGAGGAGGGCCAGGGGCTTGCGCTTTGCAAGGAGGCCGACTTCATGGCAGGAACGGCAGCCGCCATGGCGGGGGCTAGGAAAACGATCGGGTAAAGCCGTGATGTAGGGCCTGCTGACTGCGGATGATGATGCGGACAGTCGTCGTCTTGCCGAAACGTTACGCTTGAGCCACGAGATACTCATCCTCTGAAACCGGCTCGAGCCACTCGTTACTCGAGCCGACCCCTGGCACTTCCACGGCGAGGTGCGCGAACCAGGAGTCTACAGCCGCGCCGTGCCAGTGCTTGACGCCAGCAGGTATGTTTACCACCGTGCCCGGCACCATCTCGACAGCGCCTTTGTCCCACTCCTGGTAGAACCCGCGACCGCCCACGCAGATGAGCGTCTGCCCACCGCCCTCGGAAGCGTGATGAATGTGCCAGTTGTTACGGCAGCCCGGCTCGAAAGTGACGTTGTAAATCGGCACCTGATCGGACGACACCGGCGCGAGGTAGCTCTGGCCGACGAAGTACTGTGCGAAGGCGTCGTTGGGAGCACCGATTGGGAAGAGGATCTCGTTCTGAAAGCGATCCTTTTCTGTGAGCTCCGGCTCGCCTTCATCCCACACGTCCATAGCGAGGCGAAACACCGCCCAGCCCTTGGGCCATCCGACGTACATCGTCGCATGCGTGATGATTGCGGCAGCTTCTTCTTTGGTAACGCCGTGCGCCTTGGCGTTTTGCAGGTGGTACATCAACGAGGAGTCTGTGATACCGGACGCCATCAGCGCAACCACGGTGACGATGCACTTCGTCTTCACGTCTATGGCCTGCTCGTTCCACACCTCCCCGAAAAGCACGTCGTCATTGAGGTGGGCGAAGGCGGGAGCAAAGCCTCCCAACTGATCCCGACCCGCCGTCTGTACGATCTTCTCGCTCATTCGGTTACCTTCTTTCCCCACGTTGTTTTTCTGCTCTGAGGTATTTCGCGTTTGCGAGCCATACGTGCTCTTTGCCGGAATCGGCAGGCTTGTTCTGAGCCATGACGCCCACGATTGCGTGCGGCACGTAGGGCTCTTCCAGATAGGCGACTTCTTCGTAGGAAAGCACAAGGCCTGCTGCTGCCGCGGCACCGTCTACGTGATGCAGCTTGGTGGCACCCACAACCGGCGAGTCGACCTTCGTAAGAAGCCACGAGAGCGACACCTCGGTCATGCTGACACCGCGCGCTTCGGCAACTTTGGCCACCCGCTCGATTACGAGCGCATCGGCGTCGGCCGTGGCGTCGTATTTGAACTTGGCGTAAGAGTCTTCCGCAAGCCGCTTGCTCGTCTGGCCGGGACGTCGCGACAGGCGCCCACTCGCAAGCGCGCTATAGGGCGTGAGTGCGATGCCCTCCTCGGCGCAGCAGGGCATCATTTCCCGCTCGTCTTCGCGGAAGATCAGGTTCATGTGGTTTTGCACGCTCACGAACTTTGGGAACCCTTCGCGTTCTGCAAGGGCATTGGCCTTTTCGAGTTGCCAGGCATATGCGTTGGCGATGCCGATGTAGCGCGCCTTGCCGGCAGCCACCACCTGCGCCAGCCCCTCCATCACATCGAACAGGGGCGTGTTGTAATCCCACATGTGATAGATGTAGAGGTCGACGTAGTCCATGCCCAGATGCGCCAGGCTCGCATCGATGCTGTTGGCAATATGCTGTTGGCCGCCAACGCCCGCCTCGATTTCGTCGGCTGTGCGGGGCAGAAACTTCGTGGCTACCACCACATCTTCGCGTCGGGCATAGTCGCGCAGAGCACGCCCCAGATACGCCTCGGACGTGCCCCCTTGGTAGGCGATGGCCGTGTCGAAGAAGTTCACGCCGGAATCTAGAGCGTGTTTCACGATTTCGCGAGTGGCTTCCTCGCCGACAGTCCAGGTGTGCTGACCCGCCTGCGGGTCTCCGAGGCCCATGCACCCCAGGCAGATACGAGAAACGTTCAAGTCGCTCTTGCCCAGCTTCGTGTATTCCATGACGCTATGCCTCCAGGGCCCGCTCAGCCCAGTCTGAAAGCTTTGCCTGCGAGAACCGGCCGTTCAAAAGGCCGCCCTGAAGCACCTTCGCACCAGGCACGAGCGCCTGCATGCGTTGCGGGGCGCGCCCCAGTCCGCTGCCGCCGCTCGTGGCGAAAGGCACGATTGTCTTGCCAGAAAAGTCGTAAGTCTCCAGAAACGTGTCGATAATGCGCGGCTCGACATACCACCACACGGGAAAGCCGACGAAAACGGTGTCGTAAGCGGCCATGTCGGCAACCTCCCCCGCGATCGCAGGGCGACACGCCTCGTCATTCATTTCGATAGTCGTACGACTCCTTTTGTCCTGCCAGTCCAGGTCTGCTCTCGTGTAGGGCTGTTCGGGGGCAATTTCGAACAGGTCTGCGCCAACGGCCGCAGCCAATTCCTTCGCTACCTTCGCGGTCACCCCACTTGCGCTGAAATAAGCGACCAGCGTCTTTGCCATGGTTTCCTCTTTTCTATCGCATTCTCACTGCTTATCACTACTGCATGTCAAGCGAGTCGGCCCACTCGGCCACCTCTGCCTCGGCTGCACCCGCCTCGAATCGCCTGGCTCCGACCCACTCGATGTCGGGCGCCAACCCCTTGAGCTCTTCGGAGGCAGCATCCACACCACTGCTTCCCGACGTGCAGAATTCGGCAACCTTCTTGTCCGAAAGGTCGGCGGTTTCCACCAACGTGCAGATGAGACGAGGCGCCTGGCCCCACCAGATAGGATGCCCCAAGAACACGGCATCGTAAGCGGAAAAGTCCGGAAGAGACGCAAGTTCGGGTCGCAAGCCCGGATCGTTTTGCTCTACCGTGGCGCGCGTGGTCTCGTCGTTGTAGTTCAGATCCTCTTCGGTGTAGGGCTCGGCTGGCTCGATCTCGAGGTAGTCTGAGCCCAGGTGCCCCGCCAATATCTCGGCAATGGCCCTGGTGTTACCGGTTGCGGAGAAGCAGGCGACAAGAACCTTGCCTTCTGCAGCATCATCCGCGGCATCGGTTTCCTCGGACGTAGGTTCGACGGCCTCTGTGCTCGACGAATCGTCAAACGGCTCTTGCTCGCTCGACTCGCTTGCCACTGGGGCTTCTTGCTGCTCGCCGCTTGCGCATCCTGAAAGCGCGACTCCTGCCAGCACCACGGCCGATGCCGCCACAAACCCTCTCCTGGTCATCATGTCGTTTCGCATTGGGCCTCCTAGTACCGGTTGATCCTGCATTTCGCTTTTATGCGCTTGATTCGATCGGGCAGCTCGTCTGCCGGCATGTTGCGCGGCGTATCGCACGTGCCCGACTCGCGCGCGACGTCGTAGAACCAGCATTTGTAAGAAATGAAATCGTGCGCGAGCTTGAGCTCCTCTAGCTGCTCTTCGATGGCGGCCTTGCGCTCGTAGACAATCTTGCGGCGCTCCTCGATGGTCTCATCACCCGCCAGGTAGAGCTGGATATACTCGCGAATCTCCTTGATGGGCATGCCCGACACCTTGAGGCGCTCGACGAAGCGCATCCATTCCAGGTCGTCCTCGTCGAACAGGCGCACGCCGCTACCCGTGCGCGACACGTTGGGTATGAGCCCGTTTTTATCGTAGAAGCGGATCGTGGTTGCGGGCATGCCAAGCTCCTCGGCCGCCTCGCCTATGGTGTAGAGCCTGTCCATGGCGCTACTTCATCTCCTTTTCCCAGAAGCGGATGGCGTTGATCTGCAGCGTGTCAGCAAGCTCCTCCAGGCTGGCGATGTCCTCGGCGGAAAGCTCAACGGCCGCAGCCTTCACCGCGTCCTCGACGTGAGATACCTTGGTGACGCCCACGATGGGTAGCGTCCCCTTGGCTATGGCCCAAGCCACGGGAATTTGCGCGGGCTCGACGCCATATTTGTCTGCAAGTTTAGAGAGTTCGGCGTTCAGGACCTCGAGCTTGTCGAGCACCGGATTGTAGGTTGCTGCGCGCGCCGAGCCCTCGGGCATCGGATGTGCCGTATCGTACTTGCCGGAAAGCGCACCTTGTTCGAGCACCATGTACGAAAAGAAAGTGACGCCGTTCTCGTGGCACCAGTCGAGGATGCCAGAATCCTCTGAAGAGCGGTTTATAAGGCTGTAGTGGTTTTGGACGGCGCCCAGCTTCAGGCCGTGGGTGCGCAGGATTTCGTCAGCTTGCTTGATTTCGGCAAGGTTGTGGTTCGACACGCCGATCACGGGTGCTCCGTCGCGTCCCTCGAAGAACGCTGCGAGCTTCTTGGTCCAATCGGGTGCGCCCGCTGTGTTGTGCACCCAGTAGATGTCGAAGCGATCGATGCCCATGAGGGAAAGCTGCATGTCGTACATGTCTTTCACGGGAGTAGCCGAACTCGTGTCCATGCACTGCGGCGTGAGCTTGTCGGACACCAGGTAGCTGTCGCGGTCGAGCCCCTGCAGGAAGCCGCCGAGCACCTTCTCGGAAGTTCCCATGCCGTACGCGTAGGCCGTGTCCCACAGGTTCAAGCCCGCCGCCATGGCCGCATCGAAGATGGGCTTAAGGTCTGCAGCGTCGATGCCGCCCCCGAACGTGCCGTCGTTGCCCCAGGCCCACGCGCCGAGCGCCATCTTGGGATAGTTGATTTCTGCCATGTGCTTGCTCCTTACGAATCGGTCGAACGAACTCTTTGTCGCTAGGAGTAGCCTGCGACTTAGACCATGGTCTAAGTCAAGGGATATTCTCGAAGTTGTGAAAGCATCTCCATAAACGGCATGCCGAAAGACGACCCTTCCGGCATGCAGTAGGAACTCGATTAAACGGGTTCTTGATTATTGAGCTTATCCGAACACACCAGCCGCCAATCGCGCCACGCGCTTGGCCAAGGCCATGATGGTGAGCATGGGCGGATTACCCATCGAGCGTGGCAGCAGACTTGCATCGGCGACGAAGAGGTTGGCTGGCAACGCATCGTGATGGAGCGTGCGCGCCTCGGCAGACGAAAGAGGAAGGCAACCGCCTGGGTGGCCTGCGTTCAGCGTGCCTAGGAACATGTCGTCGCGCGACACGCCCACCAGATCGAACACCCGACTCGCTTCCTCGACGGAGCGTTGAATGGTTTCGGCATCATGCGCGGTAACGGGCTTGTCGAGGCGTCTGCCATCGAAGGAACCCTGTTCGCTGTCGGCGTATTTCACCATAATGCTCATGACGTCATGCGCCGGATGACGCCATTTTCCGTTAAAGAAAAACGACAGCCAATCGAAATACGGCGAGAGAATGAAGCCCTCACGCTGCGCAACGAAAGGCATGGGAAGCTGGGCGTCGAGCCGGGCGCCTTTCCAAGGCGCGGCGACGCAAATGACCGGGTCGACGAACAGGCTCGGCTCGGTTGGAATACCAGACGCGTTCAAAATGACGGGCGTGTTCAACCCGCCGGCGGCGAGTATCACAAGGTCGGCAGAAATTTCGCGGCGACGTCGGCCGCGCTCGCGCACGATGGCACCACAAGCTTCGCCCCCTTTGATGGCGATGCGTTCGACCATGCAACCGTCACACACTTCGACACCCGAACAGCCCTCTAGCAGGCGGTCAGCTGTCCACTTCGCCGCGAAACGACAACCGAGCACGCAGCGCCCGCACGCCACGCATCTTTCGGCGTCTTCCATGAACTTGGATGTAACCTGCGGGTCGAACCCCAATTCCTCGAAAGCAGCGAACAGGCGCACCGTGAGGTCGGACCATCGACGATAATGGGCGCGGGTCATCGGCACCTCGCATGCGATTTCATTGAACTCGGGCGACAGGTCGATGCCAATTTCCCGTAGTGCCCCATCGCAGCGCACGGCGTTTCCCGTAGCGAGCGTGGTCGTGCCGCCAATGCAGCGCCCGCTCACATGGACAAGCCCCTGCCGAGCCTTCACAACCCGCATTTCGGGGAAGAGCAAGCTGATCATGCGCTCGTCTAGGAACAGCCCCGCACGTCGAGCTGCCTCGAACGATTCGGGCTTGTATCTGAACGGTTCGAACGCGCTACCCGCTTCGAGCACCTTTACGTCGAAATGCCCCGCGAGTTCCTTGGCCGCCATGCATCCGCCCGCCCCGCTTCCGATGACGATCGCCTTTTTCATTTGCCGTTATCCTTCCTGCATCAACAGAGCCGTGCAGCACGATGCGCCCTCGGTGATCCGAGATTCGAACACAAGCAAGCCGCCACCGCACAGGCCACTCACGAAACCGCCGTCAAACGCCGACATGAACGCACAGAACTCGGGCGTGTAACGTTCGCTGAAGAAACAGCGCTTGAACAGCAATCTGCCTGGGACGGTTCCATCTACCTCGATCTCGATGGCGTCGTACAGAAACGAAACAAGCGCCGAGAGCTCGTTATCGCGCGGTTTGAGCAGGCCGCGCATCCGCCCCCCGAGCGAGCTTGCAGCAGCCGCAAGCTCGGCGCGTTTTTGCGCCGCATAATCAGGCGAGACGATCGCCGCCTCCATACACGCAGCACTGAACTCACGAAACGCGTCTAGCGCCGCGCGATGCGACAGGCTCGCAACACGAGGCGGCTTCACATCGAATGTCTTGGCGAACACGCCCAGCAGCACGGCGACTACGGCAACCTTGACCTTTTCGGGAAGACGGGTTCGCAGCAGAAGCGACGCGATCATGGCTGCAGCCCAACATGAAGCGCATTGGGCACGGATGCTGGGTCATCGCCGTAAAGCGCATCGATGACGGCGGCGTTCAACTCGGTCACGCGTCGACGACGCAGCTTCAGGTTCGGGGTCAGCTCACCTGCAGCAATACTCAAGCGCTGGTCCATGACCGCCCAGCGCTTCACCCGTTCGGGATGCGACAGCTGGCCGTTGCGCACGAGCACCTCCACGTCGAGTGCGGCATAATCGAACCCCTCGCGCGCTTCGTCTTCCAGCCACAGAAGTGCGCACACATAAGGCCGAGCCTCGCCGACGAGCAACGCCTCGCTCACGCCGGGGATGGCCTTGAGCATCGTCTCGACCTTTTCGGGACTGACGTTCTTACCATACGACGTCACGACGAGCTCCTTCTTGCGCCCGCCAATAACCAGGTTGCCCGCATCCGACCAACTGCCGAAATCGCCAGTCGCGAAAAAACCGCGCGCATCAAGGCACGAGCCTTGGCCGTCGTAACCATGCGACACCTGGGGGCCAGCCACGAAAATCTCGCCCTCGTCGCTAAGCTCTGCAGATGTATCGGGCAAGAGCGCGCCTACGCTGCCAAGCTCGTTTTCGCCCAGGCGCGAAAGCGCGATAAGCGGGGCTTCGGTCACACCATAGGCGTTATGAATCTCGATTCCCAGGGCTCGGAAGCTTTCGAGCAGCTCCATGCTGACCGGAGCCGAACCCACGATGAGCTGGCGACATCGGTCAAGACCGGCCTTGCGCAGCAGCCCCGCTCGGGCAATGCGCGCAAGCGCCCGCTTTGCCGGCCCCTCTTCCAACGATAGATAGCGCCGGCCAACCGACGACGCTTCGAATTGGCTCCACAGCTTCTCGTAGAAGCGCGGCACGCTGAAGAACAGTGTGGGGCGCACCTTGGGAAGCGTGTCTGCAAGCATGTCAAAGTCTTTGAGGTAGTACATCTCGATGTCCGAGAGGATGTAGTAGGGCGCGTATGCCACCAGGATGCCCTCGACCACGTGGCTCATGGGTAGAAACGACAGATAACGCAGCTTGCCGCACCGCGTGCGCCAGTCGAGCAGCGCGGGCATGACCTCGCCCATCCAACGCAACTGGTACTGGTTGAACATCACGCCTTTGGGCCTGCCCGTCGTGCCCGACGTGTAGCGGATTGTAGCCGTGGCATCAAAGGGTACAGAGGGAAACGCTTCGCACTCCGGTCTCCCGTCAGAAAGCGCGCCAGATACGAGAAAGCCATCCCAGCCGAGCACGCCCCCGCCCGCGTCATCGATCAGCGATATCAGGGGGATGTCGAGATTCCCTGGAAGCTCCTCGAGCAACTTGGTCGTACCGACGAATGCGAGTTTCGCACCGCTCTCGTGCGCAAGCGCCACGATGTCGGCCACGGGCGACGTGTAATAGATCGGCACGCTCACAGCCCCCACGAGCCCCACGGCCGCATCCGCGACGAAATAGCGCGTCGAATTCACGCCGACGAGCACCACGCGATCACCCGCCCCCACGCCGCGTGCGGCGAGCGCAGACGCCGCCTTCAGAATGGCGTCTTTGGCCTCGGCGGCGTTGACCCTGCGCATGCCATCACGCGAGACATCGTAATAGGTCAACGTGTTCTGCTTCGATGACAGGCGCACGAGCATCTGCTCGAACACGGTGCGACCCGTGTGGTTCAAAAAGCCCTTGCGCACGGCATATTCCAGCAGGCGCGGTACGTACTCGCGCCAGTTCGGGCATTCGTGCCCGGCCAGCTTTTCGGCGTTGGCTGTGTCGTACGTGCGTCTTTCGGCGAAATACGGCGCCAGGGCCAGCATGTTCTGCGCGGGGCTTTTGCGCTTCGGCGCTCTGGCTGCGGCAAGATTGCGCTTTCGACCCGCCGTTCCCACTCCCGGCACAGGTGCGAAGGCTGGCACTCCCGGATCGAATCGCAACTCACGGATGGCCCAATCGCGCACGAAGGCGAGCAGCTCGCCTGCCGTGGGCTGGCGGCCTGCTGGGATGACAGCATGGAAGGTCTCGCCTTCGGCACCTGGTTCGAGCAGGGCCCGAACGACCATGCGCGAGACGTAGTCGACGGGCACCATGTTCAGCTTCTGTCCGCGCGAAACCGGAAGCACGGGCAACTGCCCTTTCAGGTACAGCTTCAGAGGATAGTACAGCGTGTTGAACGTTGCAGCAAAACCCGTAGCCGTGTCGCCGACGATTTGCGCTGGTCGCACGATGGCCACGGGAATGCGGCCCTCACAATCACGCACGAGCGTCTCTGCGCCGAACTTGCTCTGCTCGTAGAAGCTGTTGAACCCGCTTTCCACAAGCTCGCTTTCCAGAATGAGCCCTTCGCGCGTACCCGCAACGTAAGCCGTCGAAACGTGCACAAGTCGCTGCAAACCACCTGCCTGTCGCGCGGCGTCGGCAAATAGCAGCACGTTCGCCGTACCGTCCACGTTCACTTCTCCGAAGTGCGCAGCTGTCTCGTTCACGCCAATCTCGGCCGCCGCGTGAACGATATGGGTTACCTCTGCGGCTAGTTTTTCATATGCATCGGGCGCGAGCCCCAAGTGATTGAGCGTGATGTTGCCGTGAACGGCCTTCACGCGCTCGCCAACTTCGTGTACGAGATTGGGCCGATCCCACCAGAGGGAGCGCAGGCGCTGCTCGCTCGAACGCCCATCTACGCCCCGCATGAGCACGAGCACCCTTTCGAAGCCCTCTGCGAGTAAATCGCGCACCACGAAGCTCCCCAAAAAGCCGCTACCGCCCGTGACCAGCGCACATTGCCGCATATGTGCAGCTCCGTCCTTGCCCTCCATCACTTCAGTCCCGGATGGCCCTTATGCCACGCGGGAGGCTCGGGAATGGGCTCGCCCTTCAGCATTGCCACGACGACCCTGCGATGAACGACGAGGCATGCAACCGCACAAACGGCAGCGGCGCCCAATGCTATGCTGGCAACTTTTTTCATGTGTTCCTCCATTCGAATGCGAAGCGTTATGGGCTAGAGAGCCCGTCCTTCTACCTGTTCTGGCGCAAATGCGTTATAAGCGTATCGAGATTTTCGGCTAAGCGCACGGCAAATCGTGGATCGATTGCCAGGTCTTCTGCCATGCAAGTCGGAACGTCAATCGCCCGTTCGCGCAATTCGCTGCCAGCAGGAGTCAGCGATACGACCGTCGAGCGCTCGTCGACGGCGGATCGCCTGCGCGTCACGTAGCCCGCCGACTCGAGCTTTTTCACAAGCGGCGTGAGCGTGGAAGACTCCAAATCGAGCCGGATCCCGAGATCCTTCATGCTCAACGAGCCCTCCTCCCAGAGTGCCATCATCGTGATGTATTGCGTGTAGGTAAGGCCCAGCGGGTCGAGATAAGGCCGGTAGCGGCGCACGATTTCCTTCGAAGCCACGTAAAGCCTGAAGCACAGCTGGTTTTCCAACAGCAGGATGCCATCGTGCGCAGCGGGCTCGTCATCGAGCACCGCAAGACCCTGCGATGCGGAAGGCTTTGAGCGAATCTGGCGGCTAACCGACCGCCCCGGAAGTTCGCTTGCGGTTTCCCGCATTCCGTGAATTACCCGATCTTCCTTCGCCACTGTTCCTCTTTTCGGTTACATCGTGCACGCTTTAATACTACGCGATGTAAATACCGAAAGCAAAACCCGCGAGAACGGGTGGGCGCTGGAAGAACACGTCCCGCACCTCGACGGGACACACAGCAGCTGATGACGAAGGCTTGCCTGTTCGAAGGACACATTAGGAATCGGTTACAGTTACAACCCTGAAGCCGTGAAACGCAGAGGAAACACAGGGGCAGTTCTATGCACAGGGGACAGTTCTGCTGTGTGTTTGCCAACACACAGCAGAACTGTCCCCTGTGTTCTGTGTGTTCTGTCCGAGGCACCGTGCTCTCGGTAGGAGATTCAAGCTCGCCCGCCTGCGAAATCCTTGTGCAAGCAAGTTAACGCGACGGTATGGAGAGGGAAACGTATGGCAGTATCTTAAAAGCACTCCGGAAAGATAACGCAGCGGAAAAGAGCATATAGGTCTGCATGCGCTGAAGAAAAGAACACGAGCGACGTGGTTATGAGATGAACAATCGCTCGGTGCAATTCACGGAAACGATTATGCGAGAGGACTAGCGGGAGATCGTAATGAAACCGGAAGAAACACGCTCCATCGAAGTCCCTCTCAAGGAAGACAGCCTTGAAACAGCTATTCTGTTTATTGAACAGTGGATGTCGAACAGACACATCGACCAAAAGAACCAGATGGAAACCACGATGTTGGTTGAAGCGTTGTTTTACCATCTTATAGAACAGGGTTATGGTTCTGGCACGGCGCTGACGATAAGGCCCCAAAGAAGCCTTGGCGAGAGCAGCATCAAGATCGGATTCGCAGGCGACGCCTATGTTCCCGCCAACGAAAGCCAAGATGAGCTTTCACCCGACTTGAAAATCGTACAGGCGTATAACGACAAAGTCAGCTACAGATACCAACTGGGGTATAACAGCATACGCATCGTTGTAAAGAGAAACTACAGGCAGTCGTTGATATGCTGCGTGCTTGGAGCTCTTCTCGCTATCCTTGCCTATATTCCGATAAGCGCCTTCATGAGCGCAGATCAACAGGTTGCGTTTGACCACGGCGTTGTTTATCCCTTGATAAAGCTATTCGCGAACGCGATGCTGATGGTCGGCGCGCCCGTCACGCTTTTTTCGTTGATAAAGAATCTTACGGACATCTATATTTTTTCAGAAAAGAGCTCATCGGGCAGACGATTGCAAACGAAAGCATTGACCACTTCCATTGTTTCAATCTTTTTGGCACTTGGAACGAGCCTGCTCATCATCGCTTTGCTGAGCTCTCGCGAGGGATATCTCGGAACAAAAGCTTCTTTCACCGGTGGAATGTCTTTTTCGGATTTTGTTTCTTCTTTTGTTCCGTCCAGCATTTTTGAACCGTTTGATACATACATGCCGTTCCCGATGATTGTCGTCGCGCTGCTTATTACATATGCGATGTGCTCAATCGGCGAGTATTTCGGCGTTATGCAAAAGATCATCAACGTCGGCTATTCGCTGTTTTCCAGAATGCTGAACGTCATTATGTTTACCCTGCCGTTCTTTTTCTTTCTAGCGATATTGACGGCACTTCTGCCGAGCGGTTTTACCCATCTTCTTGTTATCGTCCAATTTGCCGCTCTGATTATAGTCAGCTTGGTTGTCATGGTCGCATTTTATCTGACGCGACTGTTGGTAGGAGGCGTCAAGATTGGTGCGTTTGTCAAGCATCTGCCGCCGCTGATCTGGGAAAACCTTAAAATCAATTCGGTCATCGACGCGGTTCCCTTTAACATCAGATATTGCGTGCGGCATTACGGATATAGCAGGAAACGGCTTGCAGCAAAGTTGCCGATTCTCGCGGAAGCCAATCTTGACGGCAACTGCTATCTGATCATGCTGGTCACCATTCTTTACATCTTCCTATTGGGAGTTGATGCTTCGTGGTTGCATATTTTGGAAATCGCGATTATCGTCCTCTTCCTCTCACTCGGCGCGCCAAACCAGCCCGGGTCAATCGTGGTCGGTATATTGATCATCACCCTGTTCCTGCAGGCGGATGAATTGATTTCGGTCGCAATTTATGCCGAAGTGTTTTTCGGGGCAATCCAAAACATCATCAACGTAATAGGCGATATCGTTACGGTAGCGATAGAGGAAAACAAGGCAGAGGTGGCTCTGGATGCCGAATAGCATACGATGGCCGACCACGTGTCGGCTCTTGATAACCAGCATGGCTCCTCGAGGGGGCCGATGCGAAAGGCACCGCGGCGGGCGTGGTGTTCGGGTTGAGCCAGCAGTCGATGCGTGCAGGCGTGACCGAACCTGAATTCGCCTTGATCTCGTATGGCTATCAGATTGTATCGTGCACGGTGTATTTCATTCCGCAATTGCTGCACTGATAGTAGTTCGTCATGTAAAAATCCCCCGGCTCTGACTTGTAGGGATCGTTCATGGTGTCGCATCTTGGGCAGGGGCTGGCATACATGCCGTTGACCCTGCCACCATCCTGTCCACCCGCGACACCCTCAAGCGTTTTATCAGATACGAGATTCTTTTTCTCTTCAGCCATAATAGCCCCCTTTCAATTCTGGGCATAGCACCCGCAAGCCCCATCGCGCATGCTTAACTCTGCAGTTTCCATACGAATCATTGCGCGCATCGTTTCAGGAAACACTCCAACCACCCTGCTCCACCCCGCAACGACGAGATGCTGTTCTTCGGTTTTCAATGCTGCGACATGAGTTATGAGCTGGCGTCTTAAATCCAAAGACGAGCGAATTCGACACCCAACCGCCAAAAATCGCTTTCGTGCTGTAAGATGGTTTTGGGAAATATGTTGTTTCTCTCTGCGCAGGCTTAAGGAAGCCGTTTGCATTGCAGGGGCGTTACGAGGGGAATATCAAGGATGAAAAAGGCCCTGATTGTCGCCGTCAATATATGCATCATGGCCGCCATCATGGTTTTTGTCGTGCTCTATTCCGGCCATGAAAGCAGGGTTGCGTTTCAAAGGCAGGTTGAGCACTTCGAGAACACAACGGTCACCATGGAGCGGGTAACCGAGAATTACCTGGAAGGCGAACAGCGCATCTGCGATGTCTGGGCAAAGATGCTCACCGACGGAACCATGTCTATGGACGAAGCTGTTGCCCTGATCCGCGAATCCGAAGTCCTTCCCTACACGTCGGCGCATCTCGTATATCTGGACACGCTTGATGGCCTCTCAACGCATCCACGGCAAGGCACAACTGACGACTACACCGTCTCATACAGGAAGGTGGACATCCTCAACGATACAGATTGGATTTCCGACATAGGGGAATCCATCAACCTCTCGCGTGCTTACACGAATCCCGTCGACGGCGAGCAGTCGCTTGCCTTCTGCAACAAGATCACGCTGCGCGACCCGGACAGCGGAGCCCCGCGGGATGCGGTACTGTTGCGCGTGATCCCCGTTTCGCAGCTCGAGCAGAAGTGGATATTCCCGCAGGCGGCGTTCGAAAACGCCGATCTTGCCATGATCGACGCCGACGGCGATTACATCCTCAAAGGCTCCACCTTCAAGAACTCCAATTTCTTCGAGTTTTACCGCTCTTACAACCCGTCAGACCTGACAACAGGGCAAGAGCTGTTCAATCGCATCGTATCGTCGACAGGAACGACCTCCATGCTCAATTCGCATGGGGCGGAATGTATGCTCGCCTTCACGCCCATTGCAGAAACCGCAGGATGGACGCTCCTGAGCATCGTGCCCACCGAAGATCTTGGCGTGAATCAGAACAATTGGCTGTTGACCTGGGCTATCTCCATAGGCTTGCTACTCATGTTCATCTTCGACCTGTTCTACCTGATGCACTTCAACAAGCAGCTCAGGCTCGCAGCCAAAGAAGCCGAATCCGCCAGCAAGGCAAAGACCGATTTCCTATCTACCATGTCTCACGACATCCGAACGCCCATGAACGCCATCATCGGCCTGACGACCATAGCGGAGAAAAACCTCGGCGATACGGAAGCCACGGCAGA
>JBGUXY010000067.1:0-5075 GCA_045118335.1 Eggerthellaceae bacterium | reverse complement strand
CACGATCGATGCGGGCACGATAAGCAGCGTGACCAGCGTCATGATCACGTTGATGGAGAACATAACTGCCAACACGCCCACAACGGTGACCACTGCGCGTAGCAACTCGGAAATGCCCTGGTTGAGGCTTTGGCCTAACGTGTCGACATCATTGGTAATGCGCGAGAGCGTATCTCCCGTCGACGTGCGTTCGAAGTAGCCCACGGGCAACCGGTCGATTTTCTCGGCTATCTCGCGGCGGAACTCGTAACACGTCTTCTGTGAAACGTAGGTGAGCACCAAGCCCTGAACGAACATGCAAGCGGCGCTGCCCAGGTATATGACGAGCGTCGTGAGGAGAATCGTCCAGATGGCGTCGAAGTTAATGCCGCCGGTGCCCTCGACCTTGGCAACGATGCCGTTGAACAATTCGGTCGTGGCAGTCGAGAGGACCTTCGGCCCGATGACGTTGAACACCGTTGCGCCTATGGCGAACACGAGCGCCGCGAACATCGCGAACTTGAAACGGCCGAGGAAGCGAACGAGCTTGCCCACCGTGCCCTTGAAATCGCGCGGCTTCTCCGTGACGATCATGCGCCCCGCGGGCCCGCCCGGACGATAGCCCCGCTTCTTGCGCTGTGATGCTTGCATGAGCTGCCGCTCTTGAGCCTCATCATGTTCGCTCATCGGGGTTCACCCCCTTTGCGTGTGTCAAGGGGACGGTTCTCTTGACACGGGGGAAGAGCCGCAGACTCGGCATTCGTCTCTGTGTCAAGAGAACCGTCCCCTCATATGCCCATCGCCCTGTCAAGAGGGAATTTTCAGGTTCTTCAGAGAAAAGTCGGCCTACCCCGGGTAGCTACTCCTAGGGTAGGCCTCATCTATCTGCCCGAGGCCAGACATGCGTGCATATCCTAGCGGGGTTGGCCCTCGTCAAACGGACGCTCAAACGGGTTCACTCTCATATCCTTGGATACGGCCGGGGGCCGCCCATATTTCGATGCTTCGTGTCAGGCAGTGTCGCTTGTCTTTTCCTTGAAGTCTTGTGGCGCATGTTCGAGGATGCGCGGGACGGCCGCGAGTTGCCTGTGCCTGTTCGAGTCCGCGCCCCGGGCGGATCGGATGTCTCTATGTGCGGGGCGGGGCGTCTATGCGGCAGCCCCCTCTCCTCGCTGCTCATCCTGCACCTGGAACCCGATGACCCAGATCCAGCGGACGAGCTCGTTCACCACGGCGACCTTGGCCTTGTTCGCGTTCTTGTGCCTCTCGGCGGTCAGGTGCGAGTAGCGCCCGTAGAGGCGCTCGCTGGCGCGCGCCGCGATCGACTGGCAGGCGGCCGAGGGCTCCGCGCCCTTCGGCACGGCCTTCTTGCCCGACTTCCACGTCGCGATGCCCGAGTAGCCCTCCACGAGCGCTCGCCGGAGATACCTGTCGCCCGCCTTGGTGATCTTTCCGTGCTTGCCGCTCTCTCCGCTCGAGCCGTCGGCCGGCACCGTGCCCAGCCAGCACGACACCTTGCGCCCGGACCCGAAGCGGGAGAAGTCGCCGATCTCCACGCGGGCGAGGATCGCGTTCTCCACCTCCATGCCCTTCAGGCACGTGAGCGCGTCCACGTAGGGCCTGTGCTCGGGCCGGGCGGCCAGCTCGCGGACTTCCGCCTTCAGCGCCTTGGCCTCCTGGCAGGCTTCGCGCACCTGGCGGCGGTACGCCGCGAAGGCCCTCTCGGCCGAGGGCTCGGCGAAGCTTATGGAGTCGAGCCACTTCTCGAAGTCGCGGGTCCAGGCCTTCTTCGGCCTGCCGGCCCCGGTCCTCTCGTCCCACACGTGGCCGTGCCGCAGCAGGAACATCAGCAGGCGCTGCTTGGCGTGCTTGGCGGCGTCGACCGCGACGCGGTAGCAGCGCACCAGGTCGCGCTCCGCCTCGGTCTTCTCGTCGGGGACCCAGACCACGCTGTAGCCGGAGTCGGGGTTGGCGATCTCGCGGCGTATGGCGCGCGCGTCGAGTTTGTCGCACTTCTGCTTCTTGTCCTTGGTCGACCTCGGCAGCGTGGAGACCGCGATCACGTCGCAGTCGAACCCGAGCTCCCGCAGCCCGCGCGCCAGCACGAATCCGGTGCAGCCCGACTCGTATGCGCAGTATAGCGGCTGAGGCAGAGCCTCGAGCCATTCCGCGACGTCGGCCGCAGTCGGGCTGTTGCCGAACGAGCGGCCGAACACCTCGCCCGTCTCCACGTCTATTGCGCTCGCCTCTATCGAGCGAGCGTGCACGTCCATTCCGACATAGGTGGTATACTTGCGCATCGGGAAGCCCCTTCCTTGTTTGTGGCTCTGACAGCCAGGTTGTTAAGAGGCTTCCGATGTTAACCCACGCGCCTAGAATAGGCTAATTGTTAACAAGCGGGGCTTCCTTTCCTGCCCGTCTCACGATGGGCATATCGTCTTGTGATGACCGACAAAACCACCAACACGTTTTGTCTTTTAACCCGACCCGCTCCCCCGTCATCCCGACGAATATCCCGCGCTATTATCAGCCAAAAGAAAAGGTCGCAACGTCTACGCGCTGCGACCTGCTCTTTCTTTGGAGCGGGTGACGGGACTCGAACCCGCGAATACGAGCTTGGGAAGCTCGGGCCTTACCACTTGGCGACACCCGCGTAACTCGTAATCCTAGCATAGTTTCAAGCGCGTGCTTCCTTCATTGTGCTGCATACTCAGAAGCGTCCACGCAAAACGCAGAGATGCGCTTGATTGGGTTGCAACGTTGTGGCGCAAACAGGAGCTTTCGTTGAGCCCCGGTCGTTCGCCTTCCATGTGCGCCGCCCCGCAAAGGCAGGGTGGGCAACGCGTCGCCGCCAGCGCAAGACCAAGAGGTTGTTCCTGGCTTATAGGTACCCGTCTTGCGCGAGCACGCCGATGACGGCCAGGATACCCAGCACCAACACCACGATCAGCGCGATCTTGGCATGCTTGCGCTTCTTGGCCGCGACGTCGGCTTGCCCTGCGTTGCATGCGTTGCGGTACTGAATCGAGAACACGAGCGGCGCTATACCCAGAATGACACCGAACATCACCATCTCGATGACGCTCAGCACGATATAGAGCGTCGACTTGTCCTCGATGCCAGCCGCGGCAGCGGCATATCCGATGGGCTGCGCCATCGGCGCGTTGTATGGCTGCTGGTAAGGCTGAGCCATGGGCTGTTGGTAAACCTGGGCGTTGGGATCGTAAGCCTGCTGGTACTGCTGCGCGTTGGGGTCGTAGGCAGGCTGGTAAACCTGCGCATTGGGGTCATAGGCAGGTTGGTATGCCTGTGGCTGCTGGTAGGCCTGCTGCGTCGCATCGTATGGCTGTGTGCCCTGAGGCTGATACGCCTGCTGCGTCGCATCGTATGGCTGATAGGGATACGCTTGCCCCTGCCCGTAACCCGGGTCGGTTCCAAATTGCTGGTTGTTCTCGTTAGCCATGATGCTCCTGACTGTTGGGAGGGGTTCTTCCGCAAGCGTTCTCGTAGAACGCTTTGTAACATTGTATGCAAATGGTGGCTATTGTTGCATCTGATGCTGTCCGAAAGAATTGACAAAATTGTCAATGTCCTGCTCGATTTCGTGCACGATGCGCTTGCCGTGGCCAAAATCGATGATCTGGGTGGGCATGAGTGGCTCGCATTTGATCCTCGCGGTGCAGCGCTGACCGGTGGGGTCGCGATAGAGGTTGACGTCCACGACATCGCCCCACGAAGTGGCGCTCACGTTCGTCTTGAATTGCACGAGCACCGAGCCGTCAGGCATGTTCCAGGCACCCTGATACAGGAACTTCGGGCTTCGCTGCTGCAGAAAGCTCAGGTGCGGAGCCACGGTGTCGACGGGTAACGGAATCTCTTTCGTGATGATGGTCTTCTTTCCCACGGCGTTCCTCTCTTCGTTGAGCTATGGTCGGTGTGAATCGGATGCGCAATATAGCCGCAAACAAGCGGTTCTGCACGGTGGTGCGAAACTCGCCTTATGTGCCGACTTCGGCATATGTGCGATGGCGTAGCTTAGTGGACGGTGATGCGCCCATGGAGCTTCGCCCATCATACCACGTGCGCAGTTACGGCAGGTCGGCGGTGATGCGCGCGAACTCAGCTGTTAAAGGCAGGCATTTCTGCGCCATGGCATCCAAGTCGTAGAACTCGTTGTAGACGCCGGGTCCTTCGGCGTATTCTCCGGTGTGGTGGGCGAGCATCGCTGCGAGCTCGATGTCTCCGGTAGCTGGCGTCACTGTCGTTTTCGCTGCCGCAGCCGGGGCGAACTGTCTGCGCACGTAGATGCACCCGCCTGTCATGTTCAGGCCTACATGAGCTCCGATGTCGCCCAACACCAGGAGCGAACCTCCTGACATGCCCGCCCCCGCACGCTCTCCCGCATCCCCACGGACCACGATAGAGCCTCCGGTCATGCCCGCTCCCACCTCATCGCCCGTTGATCCGAACATTGTTACCGTGCCGCATGCAACGTCACGCGCCAATCCCGTTCCCGTGCGTCCGGAAACCTGCACGAGCGCTTCGTCGTTCAGGCTGGCGGCAATCTCGTCATTGCCGTCTACAGCGGTGAGCAGCACACCGTCGCTGCAGCATAGCGCCCACCGCAGGTTCTGGGCGATTTCTTCAGCGGACATGTCGCCAACCCCGAATGCGGTATACACGTGGTCTGCGCAAGCCATGGGACCTCCAGGTGTCGGTGGCCGTCGACAAAGCGCACGCATTGAGTCAACAGCCTTGTGCATAACGATGCAAGTGTATCATTACGCATGCGTTGGAGCGTCGGCTGTGGTGTTCCGCAAGGTTTTGAAGGCGAAACCTGAAGGCTATAACCGAAAAAGGTGTGCATTCGATAAGAGACATCTTGCATAAGTCTGTTTCATTGCCCATACTCAGCGCAAGCCATGCAGAACTAAGGGTTTGCCCAAGGCAATGCGGGTGTTGGGGCGTTTTGCGACCCGTGAAAAGCTGAATAGGTGCTTGCCTGATACGAAGACGACCGTCTGAAGAAAAGGCTCGGTGCTCCAACCGAACTTGTCATGCCGTGTCTTCGTATGAAGATGCGGTTTTTTATTGCG
>JBGUXY010000066.1:0-6395 GCA_045118335.1 Eggerthellaceae bacterium | reverse complement strand
TATTCATCAATCAATCGTCTACGGGCAAACTGACACACCGGCGACTGCCAAACGAAAGGAACGCGTGAGCACATGAACATCCAACAGGCGAAAGAGCAGATACGTGGCGCCATCCGCGCTTACCTGAGCAAAGACGAACGTGGGCTGTTCCGCGTTCCCCCACGCATGCAGCGACCCATCATCATGTTCGGGCCTCCCGGCGTGGGCAAGACGGCTGTGGTGGCGCAGGTGGCAACTCAGATGGGCATCAACTTCGTGTCGTATTCCATCACGCACCATACGCGTCAAAGCGCATTGGGGCTTCCCTACATAAGCGATGAGGAATTCGACGGACGCAGCTACCGTGTGTCCGACTACACGATGTCGGAAATCATCGCAGCCGTGCATCGGGCCCGAGAAGCAAGCGGTGTGGCAGAGGGCATCTTGTTCCTGGACGAGGTGAACTGCGTTTCCGAAACCTTGGCTCCCGCCATGTTGCAGTTCCTGCAGTTCAAGACGTTTGGCATGCATCAACTGCCAGAAGGATGGGTCATCGTGTGCGCGGGCAACCCGCCGGAGTACAACCGCTCCGCACGCGAGTTCGATCCGGCCATGCTCGACCGCATGAAACGCATCGACGTGGAACCCGACCTGCCCGTGTGGCAAGAATACGCAGTGGCCAGCGGCATCCACCCTGCGGTAACCACGTTCCTCGAAGCTAAGCCGGGGTCTTTCTACGACGTGCACGCCGCAGTGCCGGCTCCCGTTCTGGTAACCGCACGAGGCTGGGAAGACCTTTCGAGCATCTGCCTGGCTTACGAGGCCGAAGGCATCGACGTCGATGCAGACCTGGTGCGCCAATACCTGCAAGACGACCAGGTGGCAAACGAGTTTTTCGCCTATTACGAGCTGTTTTGCAAGTATCGCGACGATTATCAGGTGACCCGCATCCTAAACGGTCAGGTTGACGATGCGATATCCCGACGTGCAGCGGATGCGCGTTTCGACGAGCGCGTGGCACTCGTGGGCCTTATGCTGGATGCCGTCTTGTCGCGTGTGCATGAGACCATGGAGCGAGACGAGGCGCTAAGGCTTGTTCGCAAAGACCTGCTTGCCTTGAAGCCAGAACTATCCGGTGACCATGCGCTCGATGCGGTGCGCTACCGCATCGGACGGGTACGCAATGCTTCCGATCTGAGCGCTCGCGAGCCAGGATCTGTGTCCGATTTGGAGGCCGTGAAGGCCGAACGCCTACAGGCCCTAGGGCAGATCCAGTCCAGCGTGATGACGGCCGTAGCCGCCGAGCTCGACTGCTTCGGCACCGCCAAATCCACGTTCAACGGGCTGGTGAACGCCCACGAAGCTCAACTCGACGCTACCATGGAGGCAATCGACAACTCGTTTTGCTTCCTCGACCGCGCCTTCGGAGAAACATCGCAGGAATCGCTCATCATGGTCACCAAGCTTTCCGCCGACCCCGTCCTTGTGGCAGCGGTGGCGAACTATGGAAGCGAACAGTACCTCAAGCACAACAAGAACCTGCTGCTATCCGAACGCCGCACAGACCTGCTGCGCCAGATCGACCAGCTCGACGAAGACTAGCAGCTCCCCCGCCAGGGTCAACAGATGACGAAGGCCCGTTTTTCTCAAGCGGGCGCTTTTAAGGAGGCTTGCCCAAAAACGGGCTTTGCAGCCTCGTGGCGTTGCAGACGAGGTGGTTTTCGGGGAAAGGCGTTGCGCAAGAAAGATTGCAGCTCTTGTTGCAGTCCGCCCCATCCAGCGACGGAACGATTCGTATAGAATGTTTCCAGTGCACTTTGGGGAAAGGACACGCAAATGGGCGAAGAGGCGAAAGACTTCCAGGGGTTGCAATTGGAGCCGCACGACGACGGCTGGCTGATCCGTGCCTACAGCGGTACGCAGGACGACCTGCACATCCCCACCGAAGTGGACGGACTTCCCGTGGTGATGATCGCTGCAAAGGCCTTCGAGGACAACCGCAACCTGCGTTCGGTGGACATCCCCGATTCCGTGACGTTCATTGGCAACTATGCGTTTTGGAACTGCACGGCACTCGAGCGGGTGCGGGTGGGACGCGGGATAACAGCCCTGAACCTGGGAACGTTTTGGGGCTGCACGCGCCTTGTGCGCGTCGAGCTGCCGGATACGCTTGCCACTGTGGGCGACGGGGCTTTTCGAGTGTGCACCTCCCTTACCTCGATCGACCTCCCCGAATCGGTGACGGTGCTAGGCGACAGCTGCTTTCGCGGCAGCACGGCACTCGCCTCGATCGTCATACCCGCTGCGGTCAACACCGTCTTCCGCAGCGCGTTTCGCGACTGTTCGGGCTTGTCCACGGTGATCATGCATGGCAACGTGGAGTACGTGGGCCCGCGCGCGTTCCAGGGGTGTCCGCTTTTGGAGCGCATCACGTTGCTGGGCGACAATTTGGACGTCACGATGAATGCAATGCGCAACTATTCGCTGATGTGTTTCGTGGCCGACGAGGCCATCGAGCGCGGCATGCTGCCCTTCGACGAGGCGAAAAAGCTGCTGAACTCGGAATCGGACCGGGAGCGCAACCTGGCGGCTCGCGCTATGGCTGCCTGCCCCGACCGCCTGGGCGAGGTGGCTACCAAGTTAGCCCTCACGCGAACGCTTGCCGAAGCGGGCCGCACCGAAGAGCTGCACGAGTTCGAGGGGCGCCCTGGCTACTTTAGCAAACCCGCGCTGCTGAAGTGCATCGACGCCGCCAATGCGGGTGGCCACACCGAAACCGCCGCCTACCTGCTGGACCTGGTAGCGCGCTTGGACAAACCAACCCCTGCCCCCGGCCGCCGCTCCACTGGCCTCGAGCTATAGCACCCGTATGTATCATGGGGGTGATTTGGCACGTCAGCAGGCACAAAAGGGATAAACACCTGAAGAGAGCGCTAAACCTCCCCTATATCGAAAGGCGGTCCCATTGGAATAATGGAGCCGCCCTGCCTTTCGATGACAGCTTGCCACAGACGTTGAGCATTGCGGCTCAAGGTCGGGCAAGTTCTTTTAAGATGGACTCGACTACGGAAAAGGCCAATCCGTAGATGCCGGGATACTCGCTTTCGCGCGGGCCGCCGAAGGCGAGCACGAGGTCCCCGTCGTCAAGCGAGTGCAGCCAGTCACAAGCATCTTGCAGTTGCGCTTCGAGCGGCCGCGCGTCGTCTAGATAAAGCTCGAAGTGCGGCACGCCGTACTTTTCGTTGAACGCGAAGCCAGCATCGGTGCCAGGAGACGTGCCCGGCTCGCGTGTGGTGAGCACGATGGTGCAGCTCGAGTCGCGGATGTTCCACTCGGTGCGTTGAATGACGTCCGACGACGGCGTCTCGACCATTTCCGGGTACAGAGCGAGCACGCCCGGCGGCTCGGGGTAGTCCTCTGCCCAGCCGCCCGCCGGGCACCAGCCCGAAACGCGCACGCCGCAGTGTCGGGCCGCATCCATGGCCCCGCGGTCCGCCCCGCTTTGGCCTCCGCTGCGCAACTCCACTATCCTGCTCATAGCCACCTCCCCACGATGATGCCTGCATCTAGACACTACACCGAAAACGCTGCAGCACTCGCGTTCCTATCCGAAAACCTCGGGGTTGAGGCAATCGACGGGGCGACGGCCCAGCACCACGTCGATGGCGGCTTGCATGGCACGGGTGCGCAGCTCCACGCCCGATTCTTCCGACCAGTAAGCAGCATGCGAGGTGAGCACCGTGCGCGGCGCCCTGCAGATGGCGGAATCGAAGTCTGCGGGCTCTCCTTCGAAGACGTCTAAGCCCGCACCCCACAGTCGGCCCTCGATCAGGGCAGCTGCCAGCGCATCGGTGTCGACTACCGCACCGCGCGACGTGTTCACCACCACGGCATCCGGCTTCATAAGAGCTATGCGACGTGTATCGAGCAGGTGATGCGTGTCTGGCGTGAGCGCGCAGTGCAAGCTCACCACATCGGCTGCTGCCAGCAGCTCATCGAGCCCCATTATGTCGTAGCCCTCGGGCGTGCGTCGCCCCGGCACAAGAGAACGCGAGCTGCAGACAACACGAAACCCCAGACCAGCCGCCTTGCGCGCCACCGCACGACCTATTTCTCCCATGCCCACGACGCCGAACGTGCGCCCATGGCATTGCCCCAGCGGTCGCGTGAGCTTGTAATCCCACACACCTGCACGCATGTTGGCGTCGATTACGTTGATGCGGCGCAACACGCACAACGTCAAGGCGATGGCATGGTCGGAAACCACCTCGGTGCCATAACCCGGCACCGTGCACACTGCTACCCCATGCTCGGTAGCGGCTTGCAAATCAATGGTGTCAAAACCCACGCCTGTGCGGCTGACCACCTTCAGCTGCGGCAGAGCCTCGAACACCTCCCGCGTGAAGCGGGCATACGAAGTCACCACGCCATCAGCGCCAGCAGCGTTGCGAATGACCTGTCCAGGCTGGCGCCCCTGAAAGCACGCCATGTCCACCCCAGCATCCCTCGCCAAAGCTAACTCGAGCTTGCTATCGTCGAAATCATTGTCCACGATGACGATTTTCGGCATTGGACGCTCCTTCACGTTTGCGGGCAATATGTTCGCAGAATGCCATACCTATCGAGTTTTGAAACCTATTGTATCGCAGCGTATGCCCGAAGCTGCGCATGCATGCGAGCACCTTCGCCTTTCGCTTCGCAGCTGGGGCTGGCGATAATTCCGAAAGATATCGTTGATGCTTGGCGCTGTGGCTTTCATCGGGGAATACGCAGATGGCGATGAAGCGCGAGGCTCGGTAGCGCTACAATAGGCACATCTTGTTCTAGGCGATACGATGGGATGGTACGCATGGTCTACCGAGTCTTCGTGGAAAAGAAACCGGGTTTCGATGTGGAAGCCAAGGCGCTGTTTTCAGAACTGCGCGACATTTTGGGAATCGCAAACCTTCAACAGCTGCGCCTGGTGAACCGCTACGACGTGGAAGGCATCGACCGCGAGCTGTTCGACGCCTGCGTGCCCACGGTGTTCAGCGAGCCGCAAAGCGATGTGGCGACTGCCGGCATCGAAACCACCGACGGGAATATCGTGTTCGCCGTCGAATTTTTGCCTGGGCAGTTCGACCAGCGCGCCGAAAGCGCAAGCGAGTGCATCCAGCTCATCAGCCAAGGCGAGCGCCCCACGGTGCGCAGCGCAAAGGTATACGTACTGGATGGTCCGCTGACCAGCGAAGACATCGATGTCGTGAAGCGCTACGTCATCAACCCGGTGGAAGCACGCGAGGCGTCGCTCGACCCCGTGGAAACCTTGCAGATGGAGTTCGTGCCCCCTGCCGATGTGGAAGTGCTCGACGGTTTTTGCGACTTCGATGAAGCGGAGCTGGAAGCGTTCATCGCCGACCGCGGACTGGCAATGGATGCAGGCGACATCGCGTTTTGCCAGAAGTACTTCCGCAAGGAGCAGCGCAACCCCACCATCACTGAAATCAAGATGATCGACACGTACTGGTCGGATCACTGCCGTCACACCACATTCGGCACCCAGCTCGAAAACGTGCAGATCGACGATCCCGTGGTTGCCGAAGCGTTCCAGCGCTACCTTGACCTGCGCCACGAACTGGGCCGCGACGAAAAGCCCGTGTGCCTGATGGACGTTGGAACCATTGGCGCCCGAGCGCTCAAAGCCCGCGGAATCCTGCGCAACCTCGACGAAAGCGAAGAGATCAACGCATGCACCGTGCGCGTGAAATGCGACGTCAACGGAGAAGAGCAGGACTGGCTGTACCTGTTCAAGAACGAGACCCACAACCACCCCACCGAAATCGAGCCTTTCGGTGGCGCAGCCACCTGCGTGGGCGGCGCCATCCGCGACCCGCTTTCCGGGCGTAGCTACGTATACCAGGCCATGCGCGTCACCGGCGCCGCAAACCCGCTCGTACCCGTGGGCGAGACCATCCCCGGCAAGCTGCCGCAACGCAAGCTGGTCACCGACGCTGCGCGCGGCTATTCCAGCTACGGCAACCAGATAGGCTTGGCCACCGGTCAAGTCGACGAGCTCTACCACCCTGGCTACATGGCCAAGCGCATGGAAATCGGTGCCGTGGTGGGCGCCACGCCAGCCGACCACGTACGCCGCGAGACCCCGGCACCGGGGGATGTCGTCATCCTGCTCGGCGGGCGCACGGGACGCGATGGCATCGGTGGTGCCACGGGCTCTTCGAAGGCCCATAAGGTGGAAAGCCTTGCCAGCTGCGGCGCGGAGGTGCAGAAGGGCAACGCCCCCGTGGAACGCAAGATCCAGCGCCTGTTCCGCCGCGGCGACGCCTGCCGCATGATCAAGCGCTGCAACGACTTCGGCGCGGGCGGCGTGAGCGTGGCTATCGGCGAGCTGGCAGATGGCCTGTTCATCGACCTGGACA
>JBGUXY010000065.1:0-9070 GCA_045118335.1 Eggerthellaceae bacterium | reverse complement strand
GGCTGGGGTAGGAGGAGTCGAACCCCCACATACGGAACCAGAATCCGCTGTACTACCATTATACGATACCCCAAGGTTTCAAAGTGCCACGGCTTGCGCCGTTCAAACGCGAGTAAAGATATTACGTGTCAAATCGCGGCTCGTCAAGTGCGCAATCAAGATTCTTTCGTCATCATATTTTTTACAATACGCTGCGAAAAGTCGGATGAGCACGCAGTCAGGCTGCACAATCCGTCGCCGACAAGCAAGACACGATGCGACAAGGCAAGCTCAAGCCATGGTCCCGTGCAGCTTCCCCAGAAATGGCAGTGGTCTGCGAAAACGCACGAAAAAGGCGACTGGAAACAGCCATCTGGAATCTTGGTTGGGCATTGAATGCTATGATGGTTCAAGAACGGTTGACGACCCGATGCCGCTAACTGGAACACAGGCGAACCCTCCCCTACGGGTAAAGCATGTTGGTCATCGGTGGCATTGATGGCTGCCTGCAATCGGTGCAGCCGCACTCGAACAGTAAGGAAACATGATGAGGTCATCTGATTTCGAACTCGACAGGCGAGAAAACGAACGCGAACTGCCCGACTGGCAAAACGACCTTGATGTACTCGAGGAGCATCTGCGCCACGCTTACGTGTTGGGTTGCAAGGTGTTGGGGCAAGGCCACGTCGCCGACTATATTCCAGAACTTGCCCACGCGGACCCATATGAATTCGGCATCGTGGCACAGAAGAAAGACGGCACGATTGTTGCCTGCGGAGACGCAGACACGCGCTTTTCCATTCAAAGCGTTGGCAAAGTGCTAACCCTTGCGCTAGCACTGAAGATTCTGGGGCGCGAAGAGGTATTCTCGCATGTTCTCATGGAGCCTTCAGGCGATTCGTTCAGCTCCATCATCAAGCTCGACACGGCAAGCGACTTGCCCTACAACCCCATGATCAACGCCGGCGCCATCCAGGTGGTGAGCATGTTGGTAGACCATGTGGGATTCGATGACCTGCTGGAATTTGCCCGCAGGATATGCATGGACCCCAATATCACGCTCAACGAAGCCGTGTACCAATCCGAAGCGGAAACCGGCAATCGCAACCGGGCCATCGCATATCTCCTGCAAAGCAAGGGCGTGCTCATGGCCGACCCGGAAGAAACACTGGATCTGTATTTCAGGATGTGCTCTTTGAACGTGACGGCGAAGTCGCTGGCCACGTTGGGGCTGGTGCTGGCCAACGATGGGCAGAACCCCTTGACCGGCGAACACGTGGTGGCGCCCCGGCACGCCCGGGCCATCAACAGCCTCATGTTCACCTGCGGTATGTACGACCGTTCGGGCGAGTTCGGAGTGAAGGTGGGCATCCCCGCGAAAAGCGGCGTTGGCGGGGGCATCGCCTGCAGCGTGAAGGGACGCTTGGGCATAGGTGTCTACGGCCCTGCATTGGACGACAAGGGCAACAGCGTGGGAGGTTTGGCTGCCTTGGAGTACCTCTCGCAAGCCCTGCACCTGCACGTCTTCGACTACCACCCCTATATCATCGAGGAATGAGCACACAAGGAGCCTTCGACAAAGCTGCTGAAGGAGATGAATAGTCAAACGGCTTTAACTCCCCAACAGGGCGCGAATCCTGTCAATCCCCGACGACAACCGAGAAAAACCCATACATGGTCATATAGAAGGCGAAGATGTGACCTCAACTGCCCCGAAAGCGGATTACTCGCGTTCGAGGTAGACGAAAGAGCCGTTGTCTTCCTCGACCACCACGACGTTTCTAACGCCGCGCATGAACTTCGACAGCTTGGAGAAGCCGTAATCCTTCACGTTGAAGTTGGGGAACCGGTCGTGGATGAGATCGCCCAAGATGCTTAAGGCCAATCCATCATTACCGCGTTTGGACACCTCGTCTCTTATGAAGGATTCCACTTTCGCCTTCGACTCGCGTGATTCGCGCAGCTCGACGATCACCAGGTTGTCGCGCCGCTCGAGCTTGAGGTTGTCGAAGCTTTCCAAGAACTTCGACAACTGGCTGTAGCCAAACGAGCGGACGTCGAAGTCGGGGTAGATGGATACCAATCGACTTCCGATGTCGGAAAGCAGCACGCGGGATCCGTCGCTTTCGTTGACGATGTCAACGATAGCTGACGCGATTTCTTTCGTGGTGACGGCCGCAGAATCAGCTTGCTGCCTATGAGGCTTGCCCTGATCTTCCCCACCCGAGATGAGCTCGAGCGCCGTAAACACGCTGCACGCGTTGCGAAACGAACGCGGCGTCTTGTTTTCGCCCATGCCGATGACGACCATCCCCGCATCGCGCAGGCGGCTGGCCAGGCGGGTGAAGTCGCTGTCGCTCGACACGATGCAAAAACCCTGCACCTTTCCCTCGTAAAGGATGTCCATGGCGTCGATGATCAGAAACGAATCGGTGGCGTTTTTTCCCTTGGTGTTGGGGAACTGCTGCATGGGTGTGAGCGAGTACTCGGCGAGCACTTCCTTCCACCGTCCCATCTGCGAGCTGGTCCAGTCGCCGTAGATGCGCCGATAGGTGACCTGGCCATGGCGACTGGTGAGTTCGTTCATGATGCCTGGAATATATCGTGCCGATACGTTGTCGGAATCGATGAGCAGGGCAAACGACTTGCGATCAGACATGGCTACATCCACTCGTTCCTCTGTTGAGGTGCGGCGGTATCCACCACTCCCACCCGTTGCATGAAATCGAAAAGTTCATCCTCAAAGCTGGCACAATCCACGAACACGCTGCCGGCATGCCCTGCTTCGGGTATCACGATCAGCTTCTTGGCGGTGGACGCACAGGCACTGTAGAGCTCTGCGGACTGGCCGGGCACGACCAGCGTATCGGCAGCTCCATGGAAGAAGAGCACGGGAATCGTGCAGGTACCCACATAATCGATGGGATTGTCCTTTGAAAGGTCATACCCACAACGCAGCAACGTAGTGGCTCGCAACAAAGCGTAGAACACGGCAGGTGGAAGGATGCGAGCTTGCTCCATGACCTTCAGCAGGGCAGTCCTTATATGCGTGCAACAGGAATCGGAAACGACGGCGACCAACTGAGGACAGCGGTTCTTTCCGGCCGCGTTGAGCACAGCGACAGCGCCCATGGACTGACCGTGTAGAACCACGCGAATATCAACCCCAAATCGGGACACCAAATAACCTACCCAATCGAGTAGATCTTGCCCATCGCTCCACCCCATGGTGATGTATTCGCCCTGAGACCCGCCATGTCCACGCAAGTCGACGTTGAGCACGTTGAAGCCCCTGCGGGCGTACATCTCGCCGAACTTTTCCATAGACCTGCGGTTGCCGCGATACTCGTGGGCAAGCACGACCCAGTCGCGCGAGGCACGGGCAGCATAGACGATGGTACCCGAAAGGCGTATCGCATTCCCATCGACGGGAAGGGTTACCTGCTCGATGTCTGACTCGTCCATCCAGGCGGCGACACGCTTCGACATCTGCACAGAAGCGGTTTCCATGCGCGAACGCACGAGCGCATCTTTGACGGGAAAGGAAGGCAGGCCGCATGGTTGGGCGGGAAATACCCGTCCCGCCGCAGCGCTGTTGCGTCCCACGACATCGTCGAACAGCTTGTTGGCGACCGCCACCACGGCTATGCCAGAAGTGGCACCTGTAGCCGCCGCTATCCAGATTCCCCAATTCGATTGCTTTGCCATGCCGCCCTCCATTCTGGACGTGAGGTACAATGCGGTTAGTTTCCTGTATCATACGCGAAAGCGACCACGTTGGCTGAAATTCGAGCACATATCCAGATTCCCGATGCGGCAAAAACCGCGCTGGGAATCCTCGAGCAGGCAGGACATGAGGGATGGCTCGTGGGAGGATTCGTGCGCGATGCGCTTATGGGCAGGTCGGCAGGCGATGTAGACATCGCCACGAGCGCCCATTGGACCCAGGCGAAGCAGGCATTCAGCAATGCAGGTTTCGCCGTGCACGAAACTGGGGTAAAACATGGCACGCTCACGGTCGTGGTGCACGGAAACCCCATCGAGGTGACCACTTACCGTATCGATGGCCCCTATTCCGATGGCCGGCATCCCGACGCCGTGCAGTTCGTGCGCAACATCGACGACGACCTGGCACGTCGGGATTTCACCATCAACGCCATGGCGTATCATCCCCAACGCGGCTTGTTCGATCCATATGGCGGCAGAGCAGATGTCGCTTCCAGAACAATACGCACGGTAGGAGACTCGACCAGGCGTTTTGGGGAAGATGCGTTGCGCATGCTCCGAGCGGCGCGTTTTCAAAGCCAACTGGGCTTCTCGATAGACCCCAAAACATCTCAGGCGATGAGCAAGATGTGCGCCAACCTGGTGCACGTGGCGGTCGAACGGCAGATGCGGGAATGGGACAAGCTGCTATGTGGCGCCCATCCATGCCGAGCTATCCTGGGTAATGTCGACGTGCTGGGCGCGACGATCCCGGAAATCCTCCCCATGAGGGGATTCGACCAGCGTACTCCCTACCATTGCTTTGACGTGCTGGAACATACCGCCCATGTGGTGGAAAACGTGCGCCCCACCCCGCTGCTACGCTGGGCGGCGTTGCTGCACGATGTCGGGAAACCGGATATGTTCACCGTCGATTCGCGCGGACAGGGGCACTTCAAAGGCCATGCATTCAGAAGCGGCCAGATGGCGCGTGAAATCCTCACGCGCCTCAAGGCAAGTCCCACGTTCACGCATCGGGTGACGTTGCTGGTGAGCCAGCATGACGACAAGTTCGAGCCAACTCCGAAATCGGTGAAGCGACGTCTGGCGAAACTCGACGACGACCCCGACTTGTTCTATGCGCTCTGCGAGCTTAAACGCGCGGATGCCTTGGCCCACGCACCGGATTGGCGCATGTATCGGGTGGGGATATCGCATCAACTGGAAGCCTGTATGGACGAGATACTCGCAGAAGGCCAGGCCTTCAAGATTGCCGACCTCGCCATCGACGGCGATGACGTGATGGGGTCTGGCATAGAGCAAGGGCCACTCGTGGGAGACATGCTCAGACGATGCCTGGATGCCGTCATCTGCGAAGAGGTGCGAAACGAGCGCGATGCGCTGCTTTCATATGTCGCGAAAGCGCGCAAAGCTTAGAAATGGCCAGGTTATCATCGGGGTTAATGTGTCTTGAATTCCTCCAAAAGCTGCCTGGCATGCTCGATGGAAGCCTCATTCGCATCTCCCGAAAGCATACGCGCTATCTCGACCACCCGCTCTGGGCCTTCCACCTGCAAGAAGCTGGTCTGCGGATCGCCCCCGTCGGTTTTTCGGGCAATATAGTGGACCTGCGCCGGTGCGGCAACTTGGGCAAGGTGCGTGACGACGATGACCTGATGCGTTTGCGCAAGCTTCTCGAGCACCTCGGCCAAAGCCCGCGCAGCCGCACCTCCGATACCCGCGTCCACCTCATCGAAGACGAGGGTTTCCACAGCATCGCTTTTGCCCAGCACCACTTTTATAGCCAGCATCACACGGCTCACCTCGCCACCCGAGGCGATTTTCGCCAAGGGCCGAGCCGTTAGGTTCGCACCTGGCCTGAACAAAAACTCGATCTCGTCAGGACCCTGCGCGCCCCACTTGTCGAACTCTCGTCCCGAAACCGAGCACTCCAGGCTTGCGCCCCGCAGCTCCAGGCGCGCCATCTGCTCGCTTACCTCACGCGCGAAAGCCGATGCATTGCCCACGCGCAATTCGTGCAAAGCCCAGCCCGCTTCCCGCAAATCGTCGCGAGCACACTCGAGTCGCCGAGTAGCCTCTTGCATCTGGCCTTCGAACCCCTCCACCGCAGACACCGTAGCTTCCGCCTCGTCGCGGGCGGCGAATACCTCGGCCATGGTGGAACCCCAGTTGCGCATCAGGCCCTGGAGAAGCGCCATGCGCTCCTGCATCGACGCCAGGTCGGCCTCGTCGAAGTCGACGCTCGCCCGATAGCTCTGCGCATCGCGGGTGACGTCTTCGATAACATACGAAGCTTCGATGAGGCTTTCGGCTAAAGCAGCAAGGTCCTGGTCGACCGACGAGGCCGACTGCAAAAGCTGGATGGCGCTGCCCAGCTCGTCGAGCACACCCCCATCTCCCGAAAGAGCTTCGCACGCTCCCTCGACGCCACGCATGAGTATCTCGGCGTTTTCGATCTTCGGAACGCTTACGCACAGCTCTTCGTACTCGCCCTCCATCGGGTCGACCTCTTGGATTCTGCGCAGTACGTAGCGCGCCTGGTCGACCTGCTCTGCAGACAGTCGCTGGGCATCCTCGATACGTCGTACCTCTGAAAGCGCCGTGCACACGGATTCGTGAGCTTGTGAATATGCATCCAGCAGCTTGGCCGCACGCTCCCCTATCCAAGCATCGAGCATCGCGGCATGGTTCACCGGCTTGAGCAGCTTTTGGTGCTCGTGCTGTCCGCACAAGTCGATGCTAGAACCCACCGTATGCGCGAGCTTTCCCACCTGCGATATCGAACCGCCCATATGCACGCGACTGCGCCCGTCGGCGGAAACGCTACGCTGGACAGCCAGCCCGTCTTCGGAATCGCACTCGATACCGAACGCACTGGCGTCTTCGAAGAAGAAACGGGCCTGCACCAGCAGCGATTCTGCGCCCTCGCGCACCATCGAGGCATCTCCCCGCTCCCCGGCGACGAGCTTCAATGCGCTTAGCAGCGCCGTCTTGCCAGCACCCGTTTCGCCGGTTATGGCCGTGAGACCCGGTGCCAGATGCAGCTGCGCCTCGCGGATGAGGGCTATGTCTTTCGCCAACAGTTCGTCGATCATGCCAGCCTCTTACCTTCATGCTCCTCGGATCAGTGAAAGTGTACCATCGGCCAGCGTCCCAAGGCTCCCCAAAGCCAATTTCCAAGAACGCCGGTGGCATTAAAGAAAATGGATCCCCTGGTGCACCCAGCGTTTCTTGCGTACCCGTACATGGGATATACTTCGATGCGACTCGAAACACTGCAGAAAGGCCAGCAATGCGCGCACTGATCCAACGCGTCTCGCACGCGGAAGTTTCCATCCTCGACGACACGCCCTCCGCCGAAGAAGCACCGCTGCGCCACATCGACACGGGATTCGTCATCTTGCTGGGCGTGTGCGACGACGACACCGAGGAACAGGCATCGAAGTTATGGGGCAAGATATCGAAGATGCGCATCTTCGAAGACGCGAACGGAAAGACGAACCTCTCTCTTGCCGATGTCGGCGGCCAAGTGCTCGTGGTATCGCAGTTCACGCTCTACGCCAACTGCAAGAAAGGCAACCGCCCCTCGTTCACGCGGGCAGGATCTCCCGAGCATGCCTTAAAGCTCTACCGCTTCTTCGTAGAGCTTGCACGTCGCGATATGGGTGAAGCGGCCACAGGGGAGTTCGGGGCGCATATGGAAATCGACCTGGCCAACGACGGCCCATTCACCATCTGGCTCGACACCGATCAGCTCTGATGGCGTGAGCGGCCATAGCGCGACCCCTTGCGGGCGCTTTTGCGCAATCCAGCGAGAACGTCTTCCTCGCTTTGGCCCTCCACCTGCGATTTCAGCTTCACCACCTGGTCGCGCAATCGCGCCGCTTCCTCGAAGTCCATGTTCACCGAGGCCCGCGCCATGTCCTCTTCCATCGAGGCGATGATGCGCAGCACCTCGTTGCGCGAAAGGCTGGCGAGCTCGGCATTCACCTGTTCGGCTGTGGTGTTGCCCACCTCGTCCTCCACGTAGCTCATGATGTCGTTGATGGCCTTGCGGATGGTTTGCGGTTCTATGCCGTGCTCTTCGTTGTAAGCCATCTGCACCTTCCGACGGCGCTGCGTCTCGGTTATGGCCAGGTCCATGGAATCGGTTCGCTTGTCGGCGTACATGATCACCTGGCCCGACACGTTGCGTGCCGCACGGCCGATTGTCTGGATGAGAGAGCGGTGGTTGCGAAGGAAGCCTTCCTTGTCGGCGTCGAGTATGGCCACGAGGCTCACCTCGGGCAGATCGAGTCCCTCGCGCAGAAGGTTGATGCCCACGAGCACGTCGAAGGCGCCCCGCCGCAAATCGCGAAGAATCTCGACGCGCTCGAGCGTGGCAATGTCCGAATGCATGTACCGAGCACGCACCCCCTCGTCGAGCAGGTGGTCGGTAAGGTCTTCGGCCATCTTCTTCGTGAGCATGGTGATGAGGACGCGCTCGTCGCGTTCCGCACGCGCTCGAGCCTCGTCGATGATGTCGTCTATCTGCGATGTGGTGGGGCGCACTAAGATCTCGGGGTCGAGCAGGCCCGTGGGGCGGATTATTTGCTCCACCTGCTGCTGGGTCACACGCAGCTCATAGTCGCCCGGTGTCGCAGATACGTAAACGAATTGCGGCACCCGAGATTCGAACTCGTCGAAGCGCAGCGGCCGGTTGTCCAGACATGACGGTAGACGGAATCCATGCTCTGCCAGCGTGACCTTGCGGCTCCGGTCGCCTTCGTGCATGCCTCGGATCTGCGGCACGGTCACATGGCTCTCGTCGATGATCACCAGGAAATCCCCCGGAAAATAGTCCAGCAGCGTATACGGCGCGTCCCCCGGTTTCCGGCCGTCAAAATAGCGGGAATAGTTCTCGATCCCCTGGCAGTAGCCGATCTCCCGCATCATCTCGATATCGTAGCGGGTACGCTGGGCGATCCGCTGCGCTTCCAGCAGGCGGCCGTCCGCCTCAAATTCCTCAATGCGCTTCTGCAGGTCCTGCTCGATTTCCCCGATATGTTCCTCCATGTGCGCCGGGTCCGTCGCGTAATGGGTCGCCGGAAACAACGCCGCGTGCTCGAGCGTCGCCAGGGCATGGCCGCTGACCGCCTCGATGACGGAGATCCGCTCGATCTCGTCCCCGAAAAGTTCCACGCGGAGCGCTTTCTGATTCTCGCCCGCGGGGATGATCTCGATCACGTCGCCCCGGACCCGGAAGGTGCCGCGCTCAAAGTCCGTATCATTGCGCTCGTACTGGATGTCGATCAGGTCCCGGATCAGCTTCGTCCGGCTGTATTCCATGCCCGGGCGCAGGGACAGCATCTGGCCCTCGTACTCG